>JBNGDC010000005.1:0-109424 GCA_049975485.1 Phycisphaerae bacterium
CTTGGGGGCACGTGCCCCTCGGCCGTCGCCCAGCGGAACATGCGGCGGATGCGGTTGACCTGCTTGTTGATGGTCGTTCGGGCCAGGCCGCTGTCGATCAGCCCGTCGCGATAGGCCTTGAGGTCCTTGGGCGTGAAGGTCTCTGCAGGCGCCGAGGCCCAGCGCGCCGCCAGCGGTCGCAGCGCGAGCGTGATACCGGTGTACTCGCTGGTGGGCGAGCCGTCGGCGTGGCGGTAGTAGCTGCGGGCGTGCGCACGGTACGCAGCTGCCAGCTGTCCGACGGTCATTGGCTCGTTTCTCTCGCCGTCGGCAGGTGGCTCCTGCTCGGCCAAGGCACGGGCGTACATGTCGCGGGCGATCTCGTGGGCGACGTTGCGATCGTCCGTCGCGTAGGCGGCGCCGGGCGGCCGGAGAGGCCGGGCGCGGATGCGATTTTCTCCGGGTAGACGGACTTTCCACCACCAGCGACGGCCGTTACGGTAGATCGTTCCGGGCAGTTTTTGGGCGCGAAAACGCTTCGCCATGGGCTGCCTCCTGAAGGCAAATGGTTATAAAGATGGTTATAAACGCGATGGGCGGCGAAGAAAAGGAGAAAATCAGCCCCGTTAGCCCTTGCAAATACTCAACTTACAAATATCCCCGCGAGGACTCGAACCTCGAACCTCTTGCTCCGGAGGCAAGCGCTCTATCCATTGAGCTACGGGGACGCACGCGGGTCGGCAGCAAGGCCGACGTCCGCTTGGTGTCTATATAGCATATCCCTGCCGTCGGGTCGAGTGTCAAGGGCACCTTCGGGGCCCGGGCAGTCGGCGTTTGCCCGCGGGCGGGCAGGCGGTAGAATAGTCGTCATGGAACCGCCGAAGATACCCCATCGTGACAGCCGGGCCGTTCGTGTCGGCGATGTGACCATCGGCGGCGAGGCACCGGTAAGCGTCCAGAGCATGACCAACACGCCGACGGCCGACGCCGACGCGACCGCCGGGCAGGTACGCCGACTCGCCGACGCCGGCGCCGAGCTTGTCCGCGTGGCCGTGCCCACTCGCGAAGACTCGGCCGCTCTCGCGGAGATAGTCCGCCGCTCGCCGGTGCCGATCATCGCCGACGTGCACTTCCACTTTGACCGGGCGCTGGAGGCGATAGACGCCGGCGTTGCAAAGATCCGGCTAAACCCCGGCAACATCGACGACCGCGAGCAGGTCCGGCGGGTCATCCGCGCCGCGGCCGACGCGAAGGTCGCCATACGCGTGGGCGTCAACGCCGGTTCGGTGGTCTCCCGACGCGACGAGTCGCGCCGGACGGAGGAGTTGAATCGCCCGATGGACGAACTGATGGTCGAGAAGCTCGCGGACTATCTGACCGTGTTCGAGGAGGAGCACTTCACGCAACTGGTGCTCTCGGCCAAAAGCCCCGACCCCTACCTGTGCGTGCTGGCCAACCGCCGTCTGGCCGAGCGGTGGGACTATCCGCTGCATCTGGGCGTTACGCACGCCGGTTTGCCGGAGACGGCCGTGGTGCGGTCGTCGGCCATGCTGGGGGCGTTGCTGGTGGAGGGCATCGGCGAGACCATCCGCATTTCCATTGCCGGCGACCCGGTGCAGGAGGTGGCCGTTGCGCTGGAGCTGCTGTGGTCGCTGCGCCTGCGCCGGCGGCGGGGCGTGGAGCTGATTGCCTGCCCGACCTGCGGACGGCTGCAGACGGACCTTCTGCCGATCCTCGACGAGGTGCGGAGTCGGCTGGCGGACATCGACGCGTCGTTGACGGTGGCGGTGATGGGCTGCGTGGTCAACGGTCCCGGCGAGGCGGACCACGCCGACGTCGCCATTTGCGCCGGCAAAGACAGGGCGGTCCTCTACAGCCGGGGCCAGCGTGTGCGGACTGTCGAGGCGGACGAGATCGCCGACGCCGTCGAGGCGGAAACAAGGCGTCTCGCCGGCAGCGCATAAAAAACGGGCGGACCCGCCGGCGGGCCCGCCCACGCATCTATCGACTCAGGGGCGTCTGGCCCCTGGTGATTCGTACGGCTGTTTCGTGCTTACCTTCTCCTGCGTCTCAGCAGCATTCCCATTCCCGCCATCGCCAGAACACTCAGCGTCGCCGGTTCAGGCACGCAGACGGTGTTTATCACGATTTCGGATACGTTGGTGCAGTAGGCGAAATCAAAGGTGATGGTTTCTTCTTCCGGGTTCGGTTCTATACGCACCAATCCATTGTAGGTGTACCAGCTTCCGGTTGGCCACTTGTGGTACTCGTAAGGCGCAGGCGGATAGGTAACAGTGCCGCCGGCGGGGACTGTTGAGACGCCCGGCGGGTCGCCGGTGGGCGTGGGGGAGCCGTCGGACGTCACCTGCCAGAAAAGCTCTTTGTACATATTGGGGTCGGGGTTGTTCTTGATGGTGATCGAAATTGATCCGCCGTTTACGCCATCTGCGCCGGCGTGCCAGGTGAGGATTGGTTCGCCGAATGGACCATCGACTTCTTCGTATTCGAAGTTATCGAATGTCGCCGTCGCCCATCCGTAGGGATTCTCGCCCCAAGTCGCTTCTACCGGTATGTCCAGGGGCTGCCCCATGCATTCCCATCCCTGCTCGGTCTGGTTCGGCAGCGACAGGTCCCACGGCGGGTCCCAGAGGTCCTCGCCCAGCGCAAGTCCGGCCGTGGCCATCACCGCGCATAGGCATACACATACTGCCATACTCTTAGACATGTCTTGCGCCTCCTTATTCTTGCGGCTCGCGGGGAGGGGCCTGAATGGGCCGGAAATGATAAGCTCAGCGGTGTTCCCTGTCCGCTCGCCTGTCCGCGTAAAGATTATAACGCCGGATGCTATATTCGCAAAGAGGAATTTGAGGCCTGAAAAAGTTAGAAATGCGGCCGGATTGGCGCACGGCTTGCTGGCGGTCCGGGCTTTCGGCTACCGCCAGAACTCCGTCTTAAGCTCGGCGCCCTCGCGGGTTGCGCGGATGAACTTCTCGACCTTTTTGAGGTCCTTTACGGCCGGTGCTTTCTCAACGCCGCTGGCGACGTCCACCGCCCAGGGCTGGACAAGGTCGATGGCTCCGCCGACATTGTCGGGCGCCAGTCCGCCGGCGAGGATGATGGGGTCCAGACCGGCCATCGCGCCGGCGGCGCGGGCGTCGGCGACCATCTCCCAGTTGAAGGCCTCGCCCGTTCCGCCGCGGGCGCGCGGGCTGTAGGCGTCCAGCAGGATGGCCGCCAGGTGCCCGTTCGTGCCGACACCGTCAACCCAGCGCCGCACGTCGTCCAGCCAGCTTTCGTCGCGCACGTGGAACGCCTTGATTACCGGTGCGTCTATCCGCGCGACCATCTCCGGCGGTTCATCGCCGTGGAGCTGCACGTAGCCGACGCCCGTGCGGGCCACCACGCGGTTGATGGCTTCGACTTCGGCGTTGACGAAAACACCCACCGAAGCCACCCACAGCGGCAGCGCATCCACGATTGCCCGGGCCTGCTCCGGGGAGACCCACCGCGGGCTTTCCGCGAAGACCACGCCGACGGCGTCGGCGCCCATCTGGGCGATTTTCAGCGCTTCCGCCGGGTCGCGCAGCCCCTCGATCTTCACCCTCACGCGTTGCATGAAAGAAACTATAGCCACCGGCCGGGCCGCTTGCAATGTGCACGGCGCGGCTCTAGACTCGCCGGGCGAGGCCGAAATTTTCTCGCATTGACAGGAGAGCATCCATGAGCAAGCTGCGTATCGGTATCGTCGGAATGGGAGGCATGGGCAACGGCCACGCCGGGAACATCACCGGCGCGAAGGCCCGCGATTTCGAGCTGTCGGCCGTGGCCGACATAGAGGCCGACAAGGCCGAGGCCGCCGGCGACAAATATCACGTTCCGCATTTTGCCGACGCCCGCGAGCTGTACGATTCGGGCCTGTGCGACGCGGTCATCATCGCCACGCCGCACTACGTTCACGGCCCGCAGGTCATCATGGCCGCCCGCGCGGGGCTGCACGTTCTCTGCGAGAAGCCGCTGGAGAGCCGCATCGGTGTCGCCAGGGCGATGGTCAAGGAATGCAGGAAACGCCACAAGGTGCTGGGGACTGTTTTCCAGCACCGCACCCGCGGCATCATGATAAAGGCCCGTCAGCTCGTGCAGTCCGGGCGGATAGGGGAGATCTTCCACACGCGGATGACCTGCCCCAACTGGTTCCGCACGCAGGCGTACTACAACAACGGCGAGTGGCGCGGAACCTGGGACGGCGAGGGCGGCGGCGTGCTGATAAACCAGATGCCGCACCACCTCGACCTGTTCCAGTGGATCGGCGGAATGCCCAAACGCGTCGTCGCGACGCTGGCCACGCGCGACCACGATATCGAGGTCGAGGACACCGCCAACATCCTGCTGGATTACGGCGACGGCAAGAATGGCTACATCTACGCATCGACGGCCCACGAGCCGGGCGGCGAGCAGATAGTTTTCTGCGGCGAGAAGGGCACGCTGATCATAGAGAACGACAAGCTCCGTATGGGTAAGCTGAGAATCAGCGTGCACGACCATATCCACGCGGGCACGTCGGCCGACGCCGTCAGGGACGCCTCCGGCGGCAAGCAGAAGGCGACCTGGTCCAATGTCAGCTATCCGGCGCGGAAGGGCAAGGTCGGACACCTGGAGATAGTCCGCGGCTTCGTGAAGCAGGTTCAGACCGGCAAGGGGCTTTATGCCACCGGCGAGGACGCACTGGGCGAGCTGGAGCTTTCCAACGCTGCGTACGTGAGCGGTTTCGGAGGCAAGTTCGTGGACCTGCCGCTGGACGCCGACGAAATAGACCGGCTGATACGCAAGCTCGAGCGCGAGCGCTCCACCGGCCGGGGCGGCGCACTCCGCAAGGCCGCCGACCGCGAGCTGAAAAAGCTGCTGAAGTAAACACAGCCGTAGCGGCTCTCGACCGGACGCAAAGAAAGGAAAGGGGCGCATGAGCGAGGCGGACAGCGACAAGCGCGTGCAGACTGTCTGTCTGGTGATTGTGGCGGCGGTGGCCGTCGGGTTCGCCTTGCGGTGGCTGAAGCCCGTGCTTATTCCCTTCGTGCTGGCGCTGTTGCTGGCGATTGCGGTCTCGCCGATCGTCGAGTTGCTGATGCGGAAGCTGCGCATCGGGCGCACGCCGGCCATCCTGATAGCGATGCTGCTGGGGTTGGTGCTTATCCTGGCGGCCGGTGTGGTTATGGGACTGTCGGTGGCGGAGATGGCGGAGAACGCCGACACCTATGCGGACCGTGCCGAAGAATTGTTCAACAGTGTGCTGGCCTGGTTGCCGCTGGACAAACTGGGCATCACCCGTGAGCAAGCGGTCGAGGAACTTGGGGCATCCGGCTACCAGGCCGCTCGCGGGCTTCTGACGACTACATCGGCGGCCGTTACGGATATACTGTCCAAGGGGGTGTTGGTGCTGGTATTTTTCTGCTTTCTGGTCTTCGGCGGCAGCGGCCGTAAGGCCAAGCCCGGAAGCGACTGGGCAGGCGTCGAGGCCGACGTGAAGCGCTACACACTGGCCCAACTGCTGCTCTCGGCGAGCACCGGGATACTCGTGGGGCTTATTCTGTGGGTGCTGGGCATCCCGTTGGCGGGTGTGTTCGGGATGCTGGCCTTTCTGCTGAACTTCATACCGAGCATCGGGTCCACACTGGCGGTGCTTCTGCCGCTGCCGGTGGCCTTGCTGACTCCCGAGGTCTCGCTGCTGCGTGCGATTCTGGCGATCCTCCTGCCGGGTGCGGTGACCTTCTCCATCGGCAACTTCGTGGAGCCGCGGGTGGTGGGCGGGCGCCTGGGACTGCACCCCATTGCCGTGATGATGGCCCTGATTTTCTGGGGCATGCTGTGGGGTGTGGTCGGGATGTTCCTGGCCGTGCCGATGACCGTTCTCGCCAGGCGCATCATGCTCAAGTCGGACATCATGCGGCCCGTGGCCGAGCTGCTCGCGGGTAATGCCCCCGACTGAACGTCGGTCCTGGTGAGAGGGCGCTTACAACCTTCGGGGCTGACAAACTGTACGCCCCTTGCATCTGTCGAGGTGTTGGTGTGCATCAGGATTAGCGGACACCCCCGGTTACCGATTACTGACTATCGATTACTCGTTACGTTCTGCTTGTTAAAGTTCCAGGCCAAGTAATCGGCGTTTATGCCCGTCAGCATGGCATCGGTTTCCGCAGGTGCTGCCGGTCACTTCTTTCATCGTGCTGCGGGTTTATTCGGTGCTGCTCTTGGTCGGTCCTCATCCTGCTGTAAAATGGACCATATGGGCGATCCGAACCCGATAGACACTCCCCGCACACTTCGGGAGATAGCGGCCGAGTTGCCGACCACGCCGGGCGTGTACCTGTTCAAGGACGCCGGCGGGCGGGTGCTGTATGTCGGCAAGGCCGCCAACCTTCGCTCGCGCGTCAGCAGCTACGTCCAGCCGGGGGCGAACCTCGCGGCCAGTCGCGGTCCGTGGATAGAGCGGATGATCGGCGAGGCCGTGGACGTCGATTACATCGAGTGCGAGTCGGAGGTCGATGCGCTGCTGCGCGAGAACCGGCTGATAAAGGACATCCAGCCGCCCTATAACGCCCAGCTCCGCGACGAGAAGACTTACCCGTATCTGCAGGTGACCACTCGCGAGGATTTTCCCCGGGTAAGCATCACGCGACAGCCACAGTCGAAGAACGCCCGGCTTTACGGGCCTTTCGTTTCGGTGGCGGATTTGCGGGCGGCGCTGCCGCTGCTTCAGCGGGTCTTCAAATTCCGCACGTGCAACCTGGATATCTCTGAAGACGACGACCAGCGGCGCCACTTCCGCCCGTGCATACTGCACAGCATCAAACAGTGCACCGCGCCGTGTGCCGCCCGCGTAAGCAAGGAGGACTACGCCAGGCAGATCCGCCGCTTCCGCCAGTTCCTCGAGAGCAAGGGCACACAGCTCCGCCGGGAGCTGACCAGGCAGATGCAGGACGCCGCCGGGGAGCTTCAGTATGAAAGGGCGGCCGAGCTGCGCGACGAGCTGAAGGCCCTCGACGCGCTGCAGAAACGCGGGCTGGTGGACGAGCATGTCCAGCCGGAGGCGTTCTTCGTGGATCCGGGCGAGGGTTTGCAGCGGCTGGCGGAGGTGCTGAAGCTGGGGCAGCAGCCCAGGATAATAGAGGGTATCGACGTCGCCCATCTCGCCGGCGGCGAGAGCTGCGGCTCGCTGGTGTGCTTCATAGACGGAAAACCGCTCAAAAGCGCCTACCGCCGATACAGGATCAAAAGCCACGACCGCAACGACGACTACGCCTCCGTTTACGAGGTGGTGTCGCGTCGCTACCGCAACGCGGCCGAGGGCGAGGAGGTGTTCCCGGACATCGTCCTCATCGACGGCGGTCCGGGACAACTGTCGGCCGCCTGGTCGGTATTCGAGCCGATGGGACAGTCGCCGCCGGTATTGGCGTCGTTGGCGAAGCGCGAGGAGATACTGCACGTCCACGGCAGGGATGAGCCGCTGCGGCTGTCGCGGCACGACCCGGCCCTGCGGTTGCTTCAAAGCGTCCGCGACGAGGCCCACCGCTTCGCCCAGCACTACCACCATATACTCCGCCGCAGGGCGACGCTCGAGCGGGACGAACCCGTCCGAAAGCGATCAGGCAAGCGCAACGGCACCAGAAGCAAGCGACGCAAGCAGTAGCCCGTACAGACCTGCTGCTATTCTTCAGGTGGCAGGGGGTAACGGTCGGCGATCCACTCGGCGATGGCCTTGGCGAGTCCCTCGGCCTTTTTCTGTACGCCGGAGTTCAAGCTTTCCTGCGTCCGCCCGACGCAGTTGGCTGTGCCTATGACCCTTCCGCTGTCGGCGTCCACCAGCTCCACCCGCGCGATGACCTGCTCCAGCGGGCTGATGGCGTTCGCCAGCAAACTGGAGTCCTCGTAATGCAGCACTCGCCCGCGGGCGATAAGTGTCTTTCCACCGGATTCATTCGGCAGTTCCCTCTCGACCAGTTGCTTTTCGAACTCCGCCGGCAGCAGTCGGAAAAGCTCCCGAGGCGTCTTGCCGGCGAAATCGTCGCGGAATTCCCCGATTTCGAATCTGCTGTACTCACCCAGCGGACGCTCCTCATCCGTCGGCGCGACAGGGTCTATGGGGGCATAGAAGCCCTTCGCCCCGCGGGCGACACCTACGCCTTCCTTGATAGCCCGGCTGCAGCCGGCAGCGGCTGCGACGGCTGTGACCAGCAGCATCAGCGCGATGTTCCTTTTCACGGCGTTCTCCTTTACTTGTGTTTTGACCACCGGCTGCTATGGCAGTCGATACAAGCGATAGCTTTTGCCCCACTCCTCGGAGGCCACCGGCTCGAGCTGTCCGGGTTCCAGGGGCGAAACGTTGGCGTCCATGATCACGTACCATTGCTCGGCTTTTTCCAGGAGCTTGTCCTCGGCCAGGTCCGCCGCGTAGTCCCGCACGGCCGCGGGGTCGGCCTGTCCCGTCGGCGGGCTGTGAACCTCCCGCCGCTGACGCAGGACACGGTCGGTCCAGTCGGACAGTCGATGCGGCGTCAGATAGAAAACGTAATGCAGGTCGCCACGGCTGACGCTTATGGCGCGCCGGCTTCTCATGCGGAATTCTAGCAGGTCGGTTATGAAAACCGCTGAAGCGGGGGTGTTTTCCCGCGCCCACCGGGCTATCGCCATAAGCTCCCGGTCGCTCTGGCGCCGCTGCTGGTGTCGGCGGACGTAGCGTGGCTTATCGTCCTCGTCCAGCATGCCGGTGGCCGTCTCGGCCAGTGCGTGACGGGGCACGCGCAGGTTCTCGGCCGGTCCAAGCCAGAGAATCAGCAATGCCACGCAAGCCCACCGCAGCAGCCAGCGCTGGGTGGCGAACAGACGGAAAAGATTTGTCAGCCCCTGCGCCAGAAGAACGTAAAGCGGCAGCATAACCAGCGACGACGCCTGTACGAAGTCTATCACCGGCGGCACTCGTCCACGGACCGAGCCGACAAGCTGGCTCAGGCCGTGCAGTCCCAGCGCGACGGTCAAAGCGGCCGCTATAAACCACACCCACAGGCGAGCGTTGCGTGTGCGGTAGCGCTCGGCCCGGACCAGCACAATCACGGTTGGTACCGCCAGCACGCCGGCCAGCAGCAACCAATAGAGCAATGGAACCAACAGTTGCGGATAGAGCACGTCGGGCCGGGCCAGCTCCAGCGCCCGGTGAACCGCCTCGGCCGTGGCGGGTTGGGCTTCCGGCGGCGTCATGTCGCGCTTGAGCACCAGGTAGTATCCGGCGTAGGGCGATGCCGCCGCCAATGCCGCCAGTCCGCAACCGGCGGCGGACAGCCACCGCCTTGGACGAAAGCCGCCGTCGGCAAGATGAACCACCAGCAGAACCAGCGTGAGATTAATGGCCGCTATCAGATCAATGTTCCCGCACAGACCGATAAAGGCGAACACCAGCGCCGCCCGCCACTGCCGGCGATAGCGGAGATAGGACAGCACCACCAGCGGGATGAATATTCTTACCAGCCCGGCGGGCGTGATCGACGCCAGCGAGCCCATCCCCCAGGACGAGCCGCCCAGTGCGTTGACCACCGCGCAGCTCAGGATGGCCACAAAAGCCGATATGGACCAGCTCTTGCACTGCCGGTACAGCAGGGCGTACATCCCGCCAAGATAGATCATCACGGCTACCGGCGTAAGCAGGCGGAAAGGCAGGGTCAGGTCCGAGTAGCCGGTGGGGATCAGCGTCAATTCCAGGATGCCCTGAAGTGCGGGCGTGTGCAGCTTCCAGAGTCCGGAAGGCCCGAAGACCGGGTCTGTCGGGTACAACTCGGGCTGGTGACGCTTCAGAGCGGCCGTCGCCACGTGCACCTGTGAATCGCTGAGCTGGTCGTCCAGCATCGCGAAGTAGCCGGCTGTGACGGCGACACCTGCGAAGATCAGCATTGCGAGGATATGTCGGCGCGGAGGTCTGGGCCTCATGCGATGCGTTTCCCTTCCGTAAGCGCGGTGATAGTATAACCTCACCTGTCTCTTCGGCAACCGAGCAGGACTGACCTATGTCCGATTCGACAAAAGACTCTCTGGTATCCGCCACGGCGGGATTTATGGACGCCCATGCTCCTGTGGCGCCCTACGCGGCCGTTGTGGTGGGCGTTTCGGGCGGACCGGACAGCGTGGCGCTGCTTTCGGTGCTGAGGGAGCTTTCGCGAGACAGTCGTCGCGCATATCGGCTCACGGTCGCGCATCTCCATCACGGACTGCGAGAAGAGGCGGACGAGGAGGCCGACTTCGTGGCCGACCTTGCCCGCCGGTGGGACCTGCCGTGTCTGATGGACCGCGTGGACACCGCCGAAAGGGCGCGTCAGAGCGGGTTCGGCATAGAGCAGACCGCGCGGATGCTGCGATACGAGTTCCTCGTGCGGGCGGCCGAAAACGTCGGTGCGGCCGTGGTGGCGGTGGGACACCATGCCGACGACAACGTCGAGACGATTCTGCATCGCATCGCGCGCGGAACGCACCTGCGAGGTCTGGCGGGCATACCCGTCGCCCGCGATCTGGGCGGCGGCGTCCGGCTCATCCGGCCGTTGCTGTGGGCCAGGCGCGAGCAGATTCAGCGGTACATACAGACAAACGAGCTGCCCAGCCGCCACGACGAAACCAACACAGATACCGGCTTCGCGCGGAACTTCATCCGCCACGAGCTTCTGCCGCTGTTGCGGCGGCGGCTGAACCCGCGAGCCGACGAGGCGCTGCTGCGGTTGGCCGAGTCGGCGGCCGAGGCGGAGGATTACACCGCCGCGTGTGCCGGAAAGCTTCTGGACCGGGCGATAAGGGACCAGACGCCGCAGCGCGTGGTGCTGTCGGCCGACGTGCTCGCGGGCGCGCATCGCGTGGTGCGAACATCGGCGATGCGGACAGTTCTGGAGCGACTCGCCGCGCCGATGAGGTCCGTCGGCGCCGAGCGACTGGGCGAATTGGCGGCGCTTGCGGAAGCCGGAGCCGCCGGTGCGGTAACGCTCGGCGGCGGCGTATCGGTCCGCAGGCAGCGGGACGAAATTGTCGTTACGGTCGGGGGCGACGCGGCGACGGCCGACGGCCCGTGGTCCGTCGAACTCGCCTGTCCCGGCGAGACCGTGCTTCCCGACGGCAGGAAGGTTGTGTGCGAGACGGGTCCGCTGGACCAGGAGCGGTTCGAGTCGCACCGGCGCCGGCCCGAGCCGGGCGTGGAACTGCTAAACGCCGACGCAATCAACGGGCATCTTCGCGCCAGAGACCGCCGCGAGGGCGATTCCTTCGTCCCGCTGGGCGCGCCCGGGCGGCAGAGCGTGAGCGATTTTTTAACCAACGCCAAGCTGCCGGCTCGTGAGCGTCGGAAGGTGGTCTGCGTCTGCGATGAGTTGGGAATCGTCTATCTTGCCCCACTGCGGATAGACGACCGCGTGAAAGTAACCGACTCCACCCGCCGCGTCATTGTCGTCCGGGTGAGCGGTTGAGGCGTCGCTCGCTTTGACAGTGCCTGCTTTGCAGACGGCGTTGCATGGGCTAAACTTCGACAGGCATCGTGCCCCTACTACCGAGGAGCTTGGAAAATGGCCAAGGAAAAGAAAGTGAAGCTCGGATTCATCCCCGCCAATCGTGGCTTTTTCTCCGACGAGTTGGCCGCCGAGAGCCGCCAGGCCGTCATCGACACGCTGCGCGACGCCGGCGTCTCTGTCGTCGTGCCGGCCAAGAAGGACACCAAGGTCGGTTGTGTCGAGACCCGCGAGGAGGCGATAAAGGTCGGTCGGATGTTCCGCGAGCAGGACGTGGACGGCATAGTGGTATCGGCCGTCAACTTCGGCGACGAACAGGGCGTTGCGACCACCATAGCCGAGGCGGACTTGCCCGTTCCCATCCTCATCCATGGCTGTCAGGAGAAGGAGGTCCTTCGCCCGGACACTCAACGGCGCGACAGCTTTTGCGGGCTTCTGAGCATCGGCGAGGCGCTGCGGCAGACGGGCATGGCGTATTCCGTTCCGGAAGTGCCGATCAGTGAGCCATCCGACGAGAGCTTCCGTGGCACGGTGGAGCGTTTCGCGGCCGTCTGTCGTGTGGTCAAGGGCATACGCAAGGCCCGCTACGCGCAGATAGGCGCGCGTCCGAACGACTTCTGGACCTGCCGGTTCAACGAGAAGTCTCTCCAGGAGCTTGGTCCGACGGTCTATACGCTGGACCTTTCGGAGGTCATCGGCCGGGTGCAGCGGATGAAGACCAACGCGGCCGTCAAGCGCGTCATGGGCGAGATAAAGCAATCGATAGACACCTCCGCCGTCGATGACGACGTGCTGGAGCGGATCGCCAAGCTCGAGTGCGTGCTGTGGAGCTTCGCGAAGGAAAACGATATCGACGCCATGGCCATCCAGTGCTGGACGAGCATTCAGGAGAACCTCGGTTGCTGCTCGTGCACCACGATGAGTCGCTTCGACGACCGCGGGCTTCCGTGTGCCTGCGAGGCCGACGTGATGGGCGCTCTGTCCATGCACGCGCTGCAGCTTGCCTCCGGTGGACCCAGCGCGCTGGCAGACTGGAACAACCTGCACAACGAAGACCCCGAGCTGGTCAACTGCTGGCATTGTGGCGTGTTCCCGACCTCCTGGGCCAAGGGCAAACCGAAGATGGGTTGTCAGGAGATAATCGCCGGCACGACCGGCTGCGAGAATGCGATGGGCGTAGTCGAGTTCGTCATGCAGGACGGGCCGGTGACGCTCTGCCGCGTGACCCAGGACAACGACGGATTTTTCAAGGCCGCACTGGCCGAGGGCACAGTGGAGCAGACCAAGGCCAAAACGTTCGGCTCCTACGGGTGGGTGCGCGTGCCGGGTCTGAGCGACCTTTATAAGCACGTGCTGCTGAGGCACTTCCCGCATCATGTGGCCATGAACCGTGACCTCGTCGGCAACGTGCTGTGGGAGGCATTCGGCAACTATCTCGGCTTCGATGTCTTCACGGCCGAGCGGACCGGCGGCGCCTACACGCCGGAGTTGCCCTTCGCGATGGGATGATGTCCGTGGCGGTCACGCCTTGCCACGTGCCATGCCCGACGGCATCACGACAGCTTGACTCAAACTTTTGCCCTGTAAATGCGGGACGGGCGTTATAATAACGCGCGAATGCGCGGTCTGAACCGCGGTGCGTTTCAGTCAACTCCCAGAGGTAATTAGTGGACTCTTTTACCCTTAAGAAGGTCGAATTCCACGAGGTTCGGCGCATCTGCTCGGGGTTCTGCCGGTGTTCGCTGGGCAGGCGACTGGCTTTGCGGATGAATCCCTCCCGCAACCCAGAGACAGTTCGTCACTGGCTGGAACAGACCACTCAGATGGTCGCGGCGGTCCGTGACGTGGGCCTGCCTCCGACCGGCGGCGTAGCGGACATCTCCGGCGAGCTGGAGCGGGCCGTACCCGGCGGCGGCGCCACCGCGGAGGACTTCTCGGCCATCGCTTCCACACTGCGGGCCACCGGCAACGTGCGCGACTACCTGCTGTCCCTGGGCGAGGGATTGGACGAGGTCCGCTCGCTTGCCGGAGAATTCCATAGCTTCGAAGACGAGCTTGCCGCCATCGAAAAGATCATCTCTCCCGAGGGCGAAGTGTACGATGAGGCCTCCGAGAAGCTCTCGGCTCTGCGCGGCCGTATGCGATCCCTTGAGAAGGACATACACGACGCCATTTACGGCTTCCTCCGGGACAAAGAGACGGCCCGTCTGCTCCAGGACACCACCGTCACGCTGCACGGCGACCGGTACGTACTGCCGGTGCGTGCCGAGAACCGCGGGCGGCTCAAGGGCGTGGTGCACCGCGCCAGTCACAGCGGCGCTACGGTGTTCGTGGAGCCGGAGACCTGCGTGGAGTTGAACAACAACCTCACCGACCTCCGCGAGGATGAGCGACGGGAGGTGACGCGCCTGCTGAACGCGCTTGCGGTCAAGGTCAGCACCCGTGCCGACGATATCCGCGAGACCCTCCGCGCGTGCGGGCGGGTGGACCTGCTGGCCGCCAAGGCGCAATACTCCTACCAGTTCGAGATGACGCGCCCTCAGATGCACGAGCGGGGCAGGGTGCAGTTGAGCGGCGCCCGTCATCCGCTGCTTGTCGAACAGGCACACCAGCAGGAGAAACAGGGCCTGCCCCCCGAAAAGCGGCATCCGGTGGTTCCCATCGATGTGCGGCTGGGACAGGACTTCGACCTTCTGGTGGTTACCGGCTCCAACACCGGCGGCAAGACCGTTACCTTGAAGACCGTCGCGCTGCTGGCGCTGATGGCCCAGTCCGGGATGCACATACCGGCGCGGCGCGGTGCGGAGCTGCCCATCTTCCACGATGTCTTCCTGGACGTGGGCGACGAACAGTCGCTCCAGCAGTCCCTGAGCACCTTCGGCGCGCATATAAAGCGCATCAGGTACATACTGCAGCACGCCAAACCCAATACGCTGGTTCTGCTTGACGAGCTGGGCGCCGGGACCGACCCCGACGAGGGCGGTGCGATCGGCCAGGCCGTCCTTGACGAGCTGCGCCGCATCGGCTGCCCGGCCATGGTTACCACGCACCTCAGCGTGCTCAAGGCGTATGCCTTCAGTCAGGACCGGGTGGACAACGCCTCGGTGGAATTCGACACCGAGACACTTAAGCCCACCTACCGCCTGCACATAGGCACACCCGGCGAGAGTCACGCCATTACGGTGGCCGAGCATTTGGGGCTGCCCAAAAGGATAATCTCCAACGCCCGTCGCCAGCTCAGCGGACAGGCCGAGCAGTTCCGCCGCGCCATACAGGCGACCAACCTGGTGCGTAAATCGGCCGAGGAGGCGCGACGCACCGCCCGCGAGGCGCAGTTAGCCGCCGAGGCCGAGCAGCAGGGATACCAGTCCAAGCTTGACGACCTGCACCGTCTGCGGGAGCAGTTCCGGACGTGGCTGGCCCGGCTGTCGGAGCTGAAACCCGGGGACCGTGTGCACGTTCCGCAGTTGGGCAAGGAAGCCACGCTGATTCGTATGGAGCTGCACCGTCAGGTGGCGCTGGTAAGTGCCGACGGCGTGCACGTGGAGGTTCCGCTGACGGAACTGATGCCGGACTTCGGGCAGGCGGGCGTGCGTCAAGAGCTGGACGAGCTGCGGGGTCAGATAATGGAGCAGGCACGTCAGAGCGAGGAGTCGCGTGCCGAGGCCGACCGCACCCGCCAGGAGTACCACCGCAGCTTGCAGCACCAGAAGGCCCGGGCCAGGCAGTTCGACGCCTGGCTGGGTGCGATAGCCCGTCTGCGGGTGGGACAGGAAGTACCTATAGCCCGCAAACCAGGAAAAGGCACTGTGACGAAGGTTGATCTGCCCGGGCTGAGGGCGACGGTGCGAACCGGCAACGGTGAGATGGAGCTGCCCATCCAGGACCTGTTCCCTCAGACCGGGCCGTTCGCCAGGCGACAGCAACAGCAATCCACCGCCGGCGGCAAACGGAGACGCAAACGCAAGGGTAAGGAACAGGGCAAGTCCCGTTCTGAGACCGAGAAGCGCAAGGACCGGCCGATCCGGCACCGCAAGCCCGACAGCGACGCCGCCCGGAAATCGCGTGAGCAGGTGCTGTCCGCACAGCCCGGCGAGCAGGTGTTCGTCGTTCCCTTCAACAAGAAGGCGACTCTGGTGCGTCTCGATGCCGACAAGGACCACGCCGTGGTTCAAAGCGGCGTCTTTGAGATGGAAATCCCCATCGCGGACCTCGAGCCGGTAAGGTCGTAACGCGGCTGTGCTTTTCAGAAAGCCGA
This sequence comes from Phycisphaerae bacterium, assembly GCA_049975485.1. Taxonomy (GTDB): domain Bacteria; phylum Planctomycetota; class Phycisphaerae; order SM23-33; family SM23-33; genus PUND01. The sequence goes on from JBNGDC010000005.1 coordinate 15,760, forward strand.
CGACGTTGGTTTTCCGATGGTTGAAAGAGAAAATGCGTCGAGGGTATGATGTATAGAATCCAGCCATCTGCTATGACTGACGTTCAATGACAACCTAAGAGAATGTAAATGACCAACAAGACGCGACAGTTTCTTAAGGGGATGGGATCCGCCTTGGACATAGGCGCCGTCTCGAGCGGTTGCGTAACGCGTGTGGGGGCGGGACTCGATCTGGGTCGTACCGAGGCCCAGGCGCTGGGAAGCGATTGGCAGAAAGTTTCCCAGGACTTCGGCTGCGCTTTCCGCAAGATCATAAGGGGCGGCGAGTATGTCCAGCCGAAGTAAGCGAAACAAGAAGCCGAGGAAGGCGTCCAGTCTGGCGGGTGGGAGTAAAACTGACGGGGACGAGCAAGGCAGGCGCGAGTTGCTGGCCATGCAGTCGGAGTTTCGAGGGCCGCTTCCACCCCGGACGTTCTTCAAAGGTATGAGGAGATTCATCCCGGAACAGCCGAGAGGGTCCTGCAGCAGTTTGAGCGGGAAACCCAGCATCGACACACCATCGAACAGAAGGTCATAGACGCCCAGCTTGAGGCGCAAAGGGCTGAGATACCGGCATTCCGGCTTGGCCAGATATTTGCATTCATCATCGCGATAGTCGGCCTTATTGCCGCAGCGTATTGCGTTGCGACAGCATCGACTGCGGCACATGCTTGGGCCGGTGCGGGCATTGCCGGAATAAGTCTCGCAACTCTGGCGAGCGTCTTTATCTACGGCCGGAAGGTCAGGTCCTCCGTTCCGGATGATCAGGATACCGAGCCCACCCGGGACCGCAACGAGGAATAGTCCTTCACTGCCTGATTCGGCGCAAAAAGAAAGAGGCCGTCGGCCAATTGCCCTTTCGGGCCGGCCGGCGGCCCCCTCCTCCTGTCCGCTGCGATTTTGTTCTGCAGGCCCCCTCAACAGGGCGTCACCTGCGTGACAGTTCTATAATCGGACCGAAGGCGGGGGGACTTTGATCGGCCCCGGCTTTTTGGGCGGAATTTCTGATATGGCGGTCCCGGCGATGCCGCGCAGGCGAATTGAGGTGTTGCTGCGCGGGTGGACCGGGGTTGTCGGGGTCAGGTCTTGACCGAGTCGAACATCACCACCGCCACCGGCGCGAACAGCAGGACCGGCAGCCAGGCCGACCACTCCGGCGGCAGTCCGACGATGTTCCGGCACATGTGCACGAACGCGTAGAAGCTCATCACCAGCAGCAGACATAGTCCGATCGATGCCTTGATGTTTCGCTCCCGCGAGAGGATGAACGGCAGACCCAAAAGCAGCATGATCAGGTTGTTTATCGGCTCGGTCACGCGGATATGCCGGGCCAGGCGGGCGGCCTTGCGGTTTGGTACGTGTTGCAGTTTCAGCAGGTCGTTCAACTGCGAGATGGACATATACTCCAGCCAGCGGCTGGAGCGACGCAGGATGAAGTCCTGGGCTGTAAGGTTGCTCGTTACCAGCAGTCGTCCGTTCTCAAGTTGCCAGTATCCCTGTCCGCCTTCGCTGATATGCCAGGTGGCTTTGTCGGCCAGGAATACACCCAGCACGACATCGCCGCCCTCGGCGCGGTAGGTGAACCTGGGGTTAAGCAGAGTCCCGCCCAGAGGACCGTCGCCGCTTTCCGACGGTTCCGGCAGCAGCCGGTCGGCCTCGATGGTCAGTCCGTAGCGGGGGTCGCTGCGCAGGACATTCTCCACCCACGCCTGCGAGTTGCCGATACGCTCGGCGGCCTCGCCGAGGATGCTCTCCGGACCGCGGTTGGTCCATATCTGCTCTGTTCCCGGAGTGTGGTGCCACGAGGTCGCCGCCGGACCGGCCCGGACCAGTCGCGCCCGTGTCATCACCCATCCCTGCGGGACGGATTCTCCTTCCGTCCCGGATGGTACGCCGCGGACGCCGAACGCGGACGCCAAAAGCTCGTAGTTGTCGTTGCGCACCAGGACTACCGGTCTGGTCATTACGTGCGTTTCGGGGTCGAAGGAGTGTGCGTACCACACACTGCCCCGGCCGTCGGCCATCAGGCGGATGTTGAATTGCTCCTGCTGGTGCATCTCGTCGCGGTCCAACACAAGACGGTCCGCCAGACGGGGCAGTGCGATTTCCTGGTCGAGTATCACCAGCACGCTCAGCCCCATCGACAGCAGGACGATCGGCCAGACCACCCGGTGCAAGCTTACGCCGCTGGCGAGCATCGCGGTCAGCTCGTTGGTCTTGTTCATCTTCGCGAGGGTGAACGCGGCCGCCGCCACCACGATTATTCCACCCAGCTCGGTGAAGTACGCGAAAGACTGTACCCCGTAGTAAAGCCCGATGTTCGAGAGCATTGTGGAGAAAGTATCCACCTTGGCGAAGCGGTCTATGTTCACGAACAGGTCGGTGACGGTGCGCAGCGACATCAGCACGACGAACCACAGGCCCGCCGATACCAGAAAGTGCCTCACCACGTATCTGTCGAGGGTCTTTATCACGCCGCAATCACCTGCGCGTCAGGTAGAAGTACAGGCCCGCATCGCCGGCCACCAGCGCCACTATCCCGCTCCACATGGTCGCCAGTCCCGCGCTGACGGATATATCCGGGCTGGTCATCATCTCCTTGCCCATGATGACCAGCACAATCACCAGAGCCGTTGGAAGCACGCCCAGGGCGAACGCGCTGATGACTTCACCTCCGCGGAAAATCAGTCCCAGCGCCGCACCCATCGCCACCAGCAGGAAGCAACTCACGCCGTAGGCGACACGGCCGTGCATCTCCGCCAGTATGCGGTTCAGCAGCCGGGGCGCTCGTTCCTTGAGCCGCTTGACGTCCAGAACAGCCGATTCCTCCACAAGGTACTGGTCCGCCAGACTGTAAAGATGCTCGATATTGTGGGCTTCCGCTTCGGTTGCTACGTCTGCAGGCAGTTCCAGACCACCCACGCCCCAGCTCTCGCGGTGGTGGGCGACGGTTTGGCCGTCGTCGGCCGTCGCGCGAACCCGCACGTCGCCGCGCAAATCTATGCTCACGCGTGAGCTTTCGGCGAATTGTGAGGTCGATGCCGACACTGTGCCTTCCGAAGCCGTGATGGTCTGCCTGACCTCACCGTCGCGGACCACACGGACCTCCACGCCCTGATTGTCTTCGCTGTGGCCGAGCAGGCGCACCGTATCGCCGCCGTCCCACTCGGCCTTGTGGGCGCGGATCACGTAGTGGTCCTGCCCGTCGGAGAGCCGGGCATACTCGCCGCTTTTGTCGATGGCCTCCGCCACCGAACGCGCCATGACGGCATGGCGGATGCGCTCCTGGATGTCCTCCATGTCCTCACGGATCTCCGGGTGCTCCTGGGGATTGCGATAGATGTGTATCAGCTTGGGCCAGTCGTACCAGGAGGGGTGTTCACTGACGAGGTCCGGCAGCGGCCAGGAGTCGAACTGCTGGGAAGCTTCCTGCCCCACCATGTAGTTACCGGTTCGGACCACCTGCGGGTTGACCATGTACGCCGAGACATACGACTCGTCGGACTGCTGGTAGAAACTCAGATAGGCGGCCGACGCGAGATAGATCCGTACATCGCCGGGGCGGTCCACCTGCGCCACAACGGTTCCACGAAGCATGTCCTGCTCTTCGTGGACCTCGTCGGCTCGGATGATGGTGTCCTGGAAGCGTGTGTTCTCCTCGCCGGAGAGCTTGCTGTAAACGATGCCGCGTGCGTTGGCTTTGGCTGCCCGCTCGCCCATCTCCACCATCTGCGGGGTTACGAAATTCCCCAGCACCAGCGAGATGATAGTAACCACCGCGCCGAGCACCAGGGCCGGCTCCAGCAGCGTCACGGTGGCGATTCCGCTGGCCCGGCAGGCCATCAGCTCGTTGTCCTGGCTGAATCGGCCGTAAACGATCGTCGCTGCGAATAACGCCGCCACCGGCAGCGTCAGCGTCAGCATCACCGGCAGCGTATAGCCGAACAGGGCGGCCACCTGCGCCGGGGCGAGCCCCTGCTTGCGCAACGGCTCGACGATGGCGAAGACCGTCATCACCAGCGTAAAGGGAATCAGCGCCAGAAAGGTTGACTTCACCAGCTCGCGGCTGAGGAATCCATGTAGTATGCGAATCACGCGATGCTCCGTTGGTAGCCGTCGCGGCAAACGGTCCGAAGCGGATGCTAACCGCTTCCGGCGCGCAGGTCCACACGCCCTTGCGACAAGTGGAGATGGTAGCCGCTAAGCCCCTGCCAAGTCCAGACGAACGATTCCGTGAAGCTTTCTGGCGCCGAAGCCGAAGAGAGGGGGCTTACGCCTGGAAGGTGACTGTGGCCGCCGGTTCGGCGGGGATGTATGCGCCTTCGTTCTCGTGGTAGCGGCGAAGGGCCGCCATCACCACGCCGTCGCGATGAACACGGCGACATCGCACATACGTCCGGGGCCTGGAGACAGGAACACCGAGCTTGGGCAGGCGGCGTCGGGCGTTCGCCAGCGCCGACGTACCCGCACGGCGGGGCGACAGCGCACCGCCGTCGTCGCTGGTCGTATCGGGCCGATTGAGCAGGGGCCGATTCACCGCCGGTCGTTCTCCGGACGGGCCTAATCGGGCCCGTCACTGAAGGCAAACTGCCTCCGTGCGGATCTCTTCGGCGGGTCCCTCCGCGAAGTGTTTTCCGGAGGCAGCCGTGCTCCGTAGGCCTGCTGCCTCCACGAACCATTGTACCCCATCTCCGTCAGGCGCCAATGGGTCTATGGCGGCAGCGCTTAAGGTGTTGATATGAGTAAACTTGGCGTTGGGAATGGGTAGAGCAAAACCGTGTTCCGGAGGTGTTGCCGGCGCCGTCGCAGAGAGCTGCCGGCGTGGTGAATGTCGGTGGCCGGGCGACACGTTCCACTCGGCTCGCGCCGCCCGGCCCCGCCCCATTTCTGCTATCCCCCGCCGTCCCTGCGACTACCCTCTGTCCGCTGCACGAAGGTCGGCGGTCGTGTTTAAGTCGGGCCGCCCGGCGCGGAACCAACCCCTGAAGGCGGTCCGGCGCCCTCCACGGGCGGCCCGGGATTCGTTCAGGTCCCTCGGGGACCCTGTCGTGTTTTTCATCCGCTTCAGCGGCTGCCGGCGGCTACCGACAGCAGAGCGTCGGCCGTGTAAGGACGTGGCACGACCTCGTCGAAACCCTCGTTCCTCAGCAGCCCGGCGCTGTTTTCGGCATCGTCCACGGCCGCCATTACCGTTGCTGAGCGAAGCATTTCGGTGTCCTTGATGTTGCGGCAGATGGCGATCGCTTCCTCGATTCTCCCGCCGGGCACATCCAGCAATATGAGGTTTGGCTGTATGCGCTGGGCGATTACGCCGGCCTCGAAGCCGTTCTTGGCGGTGGTTACCTCGAATCCCTGTTCGTCGCGGAGTTTCTCGACCACATCCCCCACGGGGTCAACGTCCACGATGAGCACGCGATAGGACTCGCCGGTCAACGCGTCCAGCGGGATGCCGTGCGCCCGCATGAAGGCCTCGAGCTGCTGGCGGGGTATCCGGCGGTCCCGACTGCCGGGGATGCGGTAGCCGCGAAGCTTGCCGGTATCAAACCACTTGCTGACCGTCCGGGGCGCGACGTGGCAGATGCTCGCCACCTCTCCGGTCGTCAGGACTTCTTTATTGGCATACTTCTGCATGGTTCTCTCGTCGTTGTCGAAGGGTCGTCCGCAGGGTTCATCGGCTTATGGGGGGGCGGCTTTAATTGTTGCGCGAAAAAGTGATAGCGGTTCGCTTTGCCGACGGCGTGCTTCGGCTTTGCCCGCGCTGCCGATGGCGGGTATATTGGTCCGAGTCGTGACCGATGGAGGCAAGAAGTTGGACCTGCTCGCGGACCTCAACGAACCCCAGCGTCGTGCCGTTACGCACGTGGACGGACCTCTGCTGGTGCTGGCCGGCGCCGGGTCGGGAAAGACCCGCGTAATCACCCGCCGGGTGGCCTGGCTGATCCACAGCGGCGTGGCTCCGTGGCATGTACTGGCGATTACGTTCACCAACCGCGCCGCCGAAGAGATGGCACAGCGGGTCCGCGACCTGAACACCCCTTCCGGCGCCACCGTGTGCACGTTCCACTCGCTCTGCGCTCGGCTGCTGAGAGAATTCGCCGCCGAGGCGGGGCTGAGCGGAAACTTCTCGATTTACGACCGCGCGGACCAGCTTCGCCTGCTGAAGCAGGCGCTGGAGCGGTTGCAGATGCCGTCGGGCACTTTTACGCCGGCCAAGGCCCACGGCGTCATATCCAAGGTCAAGAACCAGCTCAAGAGCCCCGAGGCGCTGGCGGAAGAGGCCGGGAACCCGTACGACCGCCGGCTGGCCCAGATATACGGCGAGTATGAGCGGCTGCTGGTCGGCAACAACGCGCTGGACTTCGACGATTTGCTGCTGCGGATGGCCATGCTGTTGCGGGACCGGCCGGAAATCCGCCGGGCACTGGGCGAACGCTACAGATACGTTCTCATCGACGAATACCAGGACACCAACCACGCCCAGTACCTCATCGCCCATGGCATCGCGCTGGATCACGAGAACATCTGCGTCACGGGAGACCCCGACCAGAGCATCTACGCCTGGCGAGGGGCGGACGTGGGCAACATAATGGAGTTCGAGAGCGACTACCCCAACGCAGTCGTCGTTCGCCTCGAGGAGAACTACCGCTCCACGGCGCCGATACTGTCGGCCGCCTCGCGATTGGTATCCCATAACCGCATGCGCAAGGCAAAGTCGCTGTGGACGCGGCGGGCCGGCGGAGCGACGGTAAAAGTGCTCGCCTGCGACGACGGCGCCAGCGAGTCGCAGCTTATAGCCGACCGCATCGCCGCCCATCGCGACGCGGGCGGCAAGCTGGACGATGTGGCCGTTTTCTATCGCGTGAACGCCCTGTCGCGGCAGGTCGAGGAGACGCTGCTGAAACGCGGTATCGCCTACCGCATCGCCCGCGGCACCGAGTTCTACAACCGCAAGGAAGTCAAGGACGTCCTGGCGTACCTGAAGCTGCTGGTCAACCCCGCCGACGACCTGAGCTGCCTGCGGATAATCAACACGCCCGCCAGGGGCATAGGAGGCACCACGATAGAGCGCCTGCGGTCTTTCGCCGAGGCCCACGGCTGCCCGGTGCTGGAAGCGTGCGCCCGGGCCGATGCGGAAGCGCTCGGTGCGGCCGGCGCCAAGCGCACCACCGCCTTCGCGAGGATAATCTCTTCGCTGTCCGACCGCCTGGACAGGCCTGTGCGCGAGATCATCGAGGACGTGGTCCGCGAGAGCGGCCTGGAAGATGACCTCTCGAAGGACGACGAGGACACCCGCCAGGCGCTGTCCAACGTGCATGAGCTTATCTCGACCGCGGCCGAGTTCGACCGACGCGTCGGCGGGTCGCTGGCGGACTATCTCTATCAGGTCTCGCTGGTCAGCGACGTGGACCACTTCCAGGGCGGCGACGGGGCCGTGACCTTGATGACGCTGCACGCGGCGAAGGGGCTGGAGTTCCCGAAGGTATTCGTCATCGGCTGTGAGGACGGCCTGCTGCCGTTCAAGCGCGAGCACGCCCCGGGCGAGGACAGCGACATGGAGGAGGAGCGGCGGCTGCTGTTTGTGGGAATGACCCGCGCGATGGACGAGCTGACGCTGACGCACGTCCGCCGGCGCGTCCGCCGCGGCAGGGGGCAGTCGCAGAGGCAGTCGCCGTTTCTTAAGGAGCTGGACGGTGACGGTGTCGAGAGCCAGGACCATACCTCCGGTGTGCCGGCGAGCGTGGCGTCTCGCCGGCGGTTCGGGGGCGGGGGGTTCTACGCGCCTGCGGACGAACGTGCCACCATCGAGGCGATATATGAGCAACAGGAACGGCAACTCCCGCCGGAGTACGAGTACCTGCGCGCAGGTTGCCGCGTCAGGCACCCCAGGTTCGGCGAGGGGCAGGTCCTGCAGATCGGGCAACAGCCCTGGCCCCAGACACGCGCCGAGATCGCCTTCGACGAATACGGGCCTAAGACCATCGTGCTGGGCAGGACCTCGCTGGAGCTTATCACGGAATTCGACTGAGCGTGGCTGTCATCGCGGCCGGCTTGGCTGCCGGTCCAATGGCCCGGAAAGCAGCTCCTGAAGTGACCGTCTCCGCGTTTCATCGTCTTTCACCTCGGCGGCCTGCGTGAGGAGTCGCGCCTGACGTGGCGTGAACGCACGCGGGCGGGCGGGGTCGAAGCCGTCCAGCCCCAGCATCTTGAGCACTGCCGCCCGAAGTTGGTCCAGTCCTTCGCCTGTCTCGGCCGACACCGGGACATCGGCCTGATGCCCAGGAGGGTGTGCGTCCGACTTTGAAGCCACCCGCAGCGTGCGGTCCTTCGGGCACCAGTCGGGGATTTCTCCGGTGGGGGCGGGTCTGACCAGCAGGACCACGTCGGCGCGGCCGACGCGTGCGCGGGCACGGCTGACGGCCTCGGCGTCCTCCGCGGTCGTGGCGGCCCATATGCCCGCGGTATCGGTCAACCAGACCGGGACGCCGTCAAGAATCGCCTCGCTGCGGACCCAGTCGCGTGTGGTGCCCGGTGTTTCGTGCACGATGCTTACGGCTCGGCCGACAAGCGCGTTGGCAAGCGTGCTCTTGCCCGCGTTGGGCGGACCCGCCAGGACCACCTCGGCCGGGTCCAGCAGACGTTGCATGGCGGTCAGTCCGTCGGCCGCTGCAAGAAGCTCCGAAGCCGGAGGCGACGGGCGACCGGCCAGCTCGCTTACCCCGCCGGACCACTGGGCAGCGACGGCCGACGCCACCAGCCGACTGCGGGCCTGCGGCAACACGCCCAGCAATTCGCGGCCTATGGCCGGGTTATTCCACTTCGGATGGGCGGTGGGAAGGTCGGCCGGCTCCGCCTGCCGCGGCGAGACCACCTCCGCGCCGCACGCAGCGAGCACCTCCAAAAGCGACCGCAGCACCTGCGGGCCCCCGTGGACCTGCAGCTCGACGCATTCGGCGGAGCGGTAAAGCATGGCCTCGTCCAGCTCGCGGCCGTCGGCGATAACGTGACCGAATTGCAGCTCCCCCTCGCCCGACCGATGCGAACGAAGCGGGCGGAATACTTCCGACGCGACCCGCTCGGCTTCCCGTCCGGCGAGGGCAACGACGGCTATGCCGCCCCGTCCCGGCGGTGTGCGCACGGTCGCCATGGTGTGGTGCCCGACAGTCATCGTTCTGTTTTCGCCGGGACGCCTATTGCTGCGAAAGCAGGGTGCGGTAATAGGCCATCGCCACGCCCCGCAGCGTCAGGTCCGGCACGATCGCCTGAACCAGCCCGCCGTCCAGCATGCCACCGGTCGCCAGTTCGGCGTCCCCGCCGGTGCAGACGACCACAGGCCAATGCCCCAGCGACGTTGCGTAGGACTCCACCAGGTACCGCAGCGCCCCGCGGACGGCCGCCAGCATCCCGTTGAGCATCGCGTCGGTGGTATCCTTTCCGAAAACGTTCTGCGGTTCGGCCGGCTGGATGTGGGGCAGGGCGGCCGTCCGCTCGTGCATCGCGTCGGCCTGCATCTTAAGCCCCGGCAATATCGCGCCGCCCAGGAACACGCCCTGGTCGCTTACGCAGTCGATGGTGACGGCCGTTCCGAAGTCCGCAACCACGCACGCCTTGCCCAGCCGGTCGAACGCGGCGACGGCCGCACACACCCGGTCGGTCCCCACCGACTCCGGCGAATCCAGGTCGGTATCCATTGGCAGGGGAATATCCCGCCCCACGACTAGGACCTTCTGCTCCAGGGCCTCGACAGCGGCCGCCTCCACCGCCTTCAGGGCCGCGGGGTTCACACTGGCGGCGACGATGCACTTCGGCTGGGGCATCTGCGACCACAGCCGCCTCAGCTCGCCTCCAAGTCCGTCCAGTTCGCCCACACGGAAAGTCCGCAGGTCGCTTACTTCCTCGCCCGCGACGACCGCCATGCGAACGGCCGAGTTGCCCACGTCACAGGCGAGCACGTTCGGGATCCGCCGGCTGGTTTCGTCTTGCGGCTGCTGAGTCATGTTTGCTCCTGTTGTTTCTCGAGCATCTGCCAGATTTGCTCGGTCAACTGCTCCAGACCTTCACCGGTGACGGCGCTTATCCCGACCACCTCCACCGGAAGCTCTCGTTGCATGCGGTGCAGTTGCTCCTCGGCGCCGGTGAGGTCCATTTTGTTGGCCGCCACTATCTCGGGCTTGTCCGCCAGTGTCGGGGAGTATTCCGACAATTCGTGTCGGATTTCGTGGTAGCTCTCCACGCCGTCGCAGCCCGGGCCTGCAATGTCGATAACGTGCACGAGCACGCGCGTCCGCTCGATGTGGCGCAGGAACTCATCGCCCAGCCCGGCGCCTTCGTGGGCGCCCTCGATTAGTCCCGGTATGTCGGCCATCACGAACCGCCGGAACTGCGCCATCTCAACTATGCCCAGCACAGGGTAGCGCGTCGTAAAGGGGTACGCCGCCACCTTGGGCCGGGCCGCGGATATGCGGCTCAGCAGCGTGCTCTTGCCGGCGTTGGGCTTTCCCACCAGTCCGGCGTCGGCGATGAGCTTCAGCTCCAGTCGCAGGCGGCGGCTGCGTCCTGGTTCGCCTTGCTCGGCCTGCCGGGGCGCCTGGTTGGTGGAGCTGCGGAAGTGCACGTTGCCCCTTCCGCCCCGCCCGCCGGGCGCCACGCAGACGCTCTCGCCGTCGGTCGAGAGGTCCTTGAGCACTATTCCATGGTCGGCGTCGTAGATTATCGTTCCCGGCGGCACGCGGATGTACACGTCTTGGCCCTTGCGGCCATGGCATTTCTTGCCCGTGCCGCGTCCGCCGTGTTTGGCATGCCACTGGCGGTGTCCGGTGAGGTGCTGCAGCGTGGTGTATGAGGAGTCGGCCACCACGAACACGCTGCCGCCGTCGCCGCCGTCGCCGCCGTCGGGCCCGCCGCGAGGGACGAACCTCTCGCGCCGGAACGACACGGCCCCGTCGCCGCCGTCGCCTGCGGTGACCGACAGCTCTATCTCGTCAACGAATACCGCTTTTTCCGTAAATCTTTCGGGCATGTCCGGCTCGATGAGGCAAGAAAAAAGGATGGCTCCTGACCGGAACCATCCCTGAAGTTCTGTTGCGAGGCGGCGCGATCGTCAGGCCGGCTCGACGTCCACGAAGCGTCCGCGGAATGAGACCTTTCCCTCACGCATGGCGAAAAGGGTGTCGTCCTTGCCTCGTCCTACGTGGTGTCCCGGTTTGAAGCGGGTGCCGCACTGGCGAACGATGATCCCGCCGGCGGGGATTGCCTGCCCGCCGAAGACCTTGATGCCTCGCCGCTGTCCACGGCTGTCCCGGTTATTACGGCTTGCGCCTTGTCCCTTCTTATGAGCCATCGCTTATCTCCGCGTCTATGTGTCCTCAAGGGCCTCCAGGCCGGTAAATTCGAGCCGTATAGGTTATGCCAACCCGCCCGCCTTGTCAATCGCCTAACGCATGACCCAGTCGGTTTCCACCTTTCGCACCGGCGCGTCCTGTCGGCCGGCGGACGTGCCCGGCACGTGGTACCTGACCCGGAAAGTCTTGCTGAGGACTACCTCGGTCTTGCGGACCTCCTCAAGCTTGCCGGTGAGAGGGTTCGTTTCGGTGACGGTAACCGGCGAGGGAAGCTCGATCTCCACTGATTCGCCGCTCAGGCCGTCCACGAAGATATCGAAGCTGCCGGCCTCTTCGTCGTAGTCCGGCCAGATCGCGGCTCCGGTTCGGGCGTTGTCTGCGCCCTGCAGCAGCTTGCCGGTGATGTCGGAAAGATTCTTCAGGAGCGGCTCGTTATAGATGCGCTTGACCTGCTGGAAAACCCTCGAGGGCACGTCGGTGCCGGCGCGGATCATCTGCCCGGTATCGGTATAGAGCACAAAGTCCGGCACAAAGATGCGGTCCTCCCCGGTGTTGTTGGTGACGGTGTAGATCATCACCCAGTATAGACGGGGCTTCTCTTCACCCGGCAGTTGCACTTTCACGGCGCGGGGACGCTCATATTCAAAGTCAAGCTGCCAGCTCGTCGGGACTTCGGCCGGTTCCGGCGCGGTAAACGCCGCGGGGCCTGTTACCAGCACGACGGCGACGGCGGCAAAGATGCCTGCAAGGTTCCACTTCATGGAAAATACTCCTGTCCGGCAGGACACAACCCGACCCCTTGGCCGGGCAACCACAGCAAACTAAGCCCTGGGTGCGGGCAAGTCAACAGCGAATCACCGAGCTTGTTTCGCCGTTGAGGCCGTGTAGTATGTCGCAGCCGTGAGAGCCAAATGGGACATACAGCAGCCCGGCGAGTCGGAGCTGGAAGAAACGGTGCGTGTAATGGCGGCGGGACGCGCCCGCGGTGCCATTGCCGAAGCCCGCGCCGCGACATTGCGCCGCTATCTGGATGCGCAGGGGGCCGACTCTGTGCGACTGTGGCGAGCGAAGGGGCGTCGCGGTATCGTCGCCGCGGCGGCGGTGTGTGAGAACCCCGGCCGGACGGGCATGCTGGTGCACAGTCCGGCGGATTCGGCGGGTGTAAAGGTCGACGCGCTTTCGGCCGTCTGCGCCGTCGCCGCCGACGATGCGATTCAGCGGGGAATGTCGCTGGTTCAGTCGCTGGAGCTGCCGGAGGACGAAGACGACGCCGACGCCCTGACCAACGCCGGCTTCAGGCAACTGGCCGAGCTTGTTTACATGCGCGTCGCCACGGCGGATGTGTCCGAAACCACGAGGGGCGAGCTTGCGTGGCGGTCTTACGGAAGGTTCGACGAGCAGGAGCTGGCGCGTGTGATCGCGGCGACGTATGAGAACTCGCTCGACTGTCCGGCCATCTCGGGCCTGCGCGACATAGAGGACGTTATCGCCGGTCACAAGGCCGGCGGCATCTTCACTCCCGAGACATGGTGGATTGTGGACCACCACGGCGAACCGGCCGGCTGTGTGTTGGTGAACGATGCGACGTCACCTTCGGTATCGGAGGTGGTGTACCTTGGCGTCGTGCCGGCGCACCGCGGCGCCGGACTGGGAGAGGCGCTCGTCCGACACGCCTGCGCAGCGGCTCGCCGCAGAGGCCGCGCTACGCTGACACTGGCTGTTGACGCGGCCAATACGCCCGCCGTGCGAGCGTACGAACGGGCGGGTTTCAGACGTACGCAGCGGCGTATTTCGTACATAAAGACGGCTCGATGAGCGCTTGGCTGAGGACTCTTCGGCGCGGTTTCCGGGCGGATTGTGAAGAACCTGTGGATGAAAGATTTTTTTCGTCGGCAAGGTGCGATTGCGCAAGACCCTTGGCGGCTGTGGATAAGAATCGACGCCCTTTGCTGTTGACCATATCCGCAGCTAGGGTTAGATTTCTCCACGAACTTCGATGCTGTCGGTGCCGGGCTGTGTGCACTTATTGATTGTGTTACGATGGGGCGCACCGGGCAGCTTCGAGGGGACAATGGACGTAAGGCAGTTCACTAGGATTTTTTCAGCAAGAGGGATCGACTTATATGGGTACCGTTGCGGAATCGGTCTGCGCCGGCGAAGACACGGAACAAAGGGTTCTTGCGGCATTGCAGGCCCGTGTCGGGCCCAGGAAGTTCAATGCCTGGTTCAAACACGCCGCACGCGTCAACGTCGAGGATGGGCGAGTGAAGCTTTCGGTCCCCAATTCGTTTGTGGCCAACTGGATCGAAACCCATTACCACGACGACATCGCCGCCGTCGCCGAAGAGCTTGACTGCGACGGCTCGGTGCTGGTTACGGTTGACCCGGACCTGAACGGGCGCGTGCGGAAACGCCAGCTCGACATGCAGGCGGACATAGTTTCGCGAACGGCCGAGGGACGAACCCGCCCGGCGCCGGGACATCGCGAGGCCAGGACGCTCAGGCACAAGTTCGACACGTTCGTCGTCGGCGAGTGCAACAAGCTGGCTTACTCGGCCGCCGTCATGATGGCCGGGGCATCCAGGCCGGCGTTCAATCCGCTGTTCGTTCATGGGCCTTGCGGCATCGGCAAGACGCACCTGCTCCAGGGCGTGTGCAACGCCTTCTCAAAGCTGCGCAGGGGCGGTGGGCCCCTGGCGTGGCGATACGTGACCGCGGAGGAATTCACCAACGAGTACATCACCGCGCTGAGGCGGAAGAAGATCGACGAATTCCGCGCCCGCTACCGCCGCCTGGACCTGCTGGCGATAGACGACGTGCACTTCCTGTCGGCCAAGAAGGCCACGCAGGACGAGTTTCTGCACACGTTCAACGCCATCGAGTCGTCGGGTCGGCGGGTGGTGATGGCCTCGGACGCGCATCCCAAGCTGGTGGGCGACCTGAACGAACAGCTTGTCAGCCGGTTCCTGGCGGGGATGGTCGTCCGCATGGAGCCGCCGGAGCTTGCGACGCGGATGGAGATTCTTCGCCGCAACGCCCGCAGGATGAAGCTGCACGTGCCCACCGACGTGCTGGAGTACATCGCCATGCACGTGCGCGGGTCGGTCAGGGAGCTGGAGGGCACGCTGATAAAGCTCGGCGCGCTGGCATCGGTTTCCGGCGGACCCATAACCGCACAGACGGCGTCTGAGGCGCTGGCCGACCACCTCGCAAGGACCGGCAGCACGCGCACCGTGGACGACATCGAGGCGGTGGTGTCCAGCTTTTTCGGCGTTTCGCCGGCGGATATCCATTCCTCGCGGCGGACCAAGACGGTATCGGCCGCCCGCATGGTGGCAATGTACCTCTCCCGGCGGCACACCCAGATGAGCTACCCGGAAATCGGTCGGCACATGGGCAAGAACCATTCATCGGTCGTGCTGGCGGTTCAGAAGATGGAGAAGCTGCTCGCCGAAGGCGGCGAGCTTGCCTGGCGGACGCCCGACGGCAGCAAGTCGATGCCCGCAGGGGAGCTTCTTCAGCGGCTCAGCGAGCAATTTACCTGACCCGCCGGACGGCGCCGGCGAGGTGCGACGTCTTCACGGACGGGCGCCCGGGCAGGGACGTCCGGGCGCCGTAGTTTTTTGCGCTCGGGCAGGGGGCATAAGACGTTTCCGTCGCATTATTCGCAATTCTTATAAGCGAGTCGTGCGTGCTGAAACTATCTTAACGCTCTCGTGTGACGCAGCACAGGCCGCGCCGGCGACCGGAGCGGCAGGGCAGTACCAGTGAAGGAGACAGAAAATGTCGCAGCAGTTCGTTGACCAGATTATGGAAGCCGTCACCGCACGCAACCCCGGCGAGACGGAGTTTCACCAGGCGGTCCGCGAGGTGGCCGAGTCGGTTTCGTCCGTCGTAGATAAGAGGCCCGAATACGCCAAGGCCCGCGTCCTCGAGCGGATGGTGGAGCCGGAGCGGCAGATAATGTTCCGCGTGCCCTGGGTGGACGACAAGGGGCAGGTGCAGGTCAACCGCGGCTTCCGCGTGGAATTCAACAGCGCCATAGGCCCCTACAAGGGCGGTCTGCGGTTCCACCCGTCGGTGTATCTGGGAATCATCAAGTTCCTGGGGTTCGAACAGATATTCAAGAACGCCCTGACCACCACCCCCATCGGCGGCGGCAAGGGCGGAAGCGACTTCGACCCCAAGGGCAAGAGCGACGAAGAGGTCATGCGCTTCTGCCAGAGCTTCATGAGCGAGCTGTACCGCCACATAGGCCCGGACACCGACGTCCCCGCCGGCGACATCGGCGTGGGCGGCCGGGAGATCGGCTACATGTTCGGGCAGTACAAGAAGCTGACCAACACCTTCACCGGCGTGTTGACCGGCAAGGGCATCGGTTGGGGTGGCTCGCTGGTCCGCACCGAGGCGACCGGCTATGGACTGGTGTATTTTGTCACGCGCATGCTCGAGACCGCCGGCGAGAGCTGGGAAGGCAAGAAGGTGGTCGTCTCCGGCTCGGGCAACGTAGCCATCTATGCCACGCAGAAGGCCCAGGAGTTGGGCGCGAAGGTAATCGCGCTGTCCGACAGCAGCGGGTACGTGGTGGACGAGGAAGGCATCAAGCTCGATACGGTCAAGCGCATCAAGGAAGTCGAGCGTGGCCGTATCAGGGAATACGCCGATGAGCACAAGTCCGCCAAGTACACCGAGGGCTGGGAAGGCATCTGGACGGTCCCGTGCGACGTGGCTCTCCCGTCGGCGACCCAGAACGAGATCGACGCCGAAGCCGCCAATACGCTGATCAAGAACGGCTGCAAGTTCGTCGGCGAGGGTGCGAACATGCCCACCACGCCGGAGGCGGTGGACATACTGCTGGACAACGGCGTGGTGCTGGGACCGGCCAAGGCGGCCAATGCCGGCGGCGTGGCCACCAGCGCCCTGGAGATGACGCAGAACTCCATGCGGCTGAACTGGTCGTTCGAGGAAGTGGACGAGAAGCTGCGCACGATCATGAACGCCATCTACGACCAGTGCACGGCCGCCGCCGACGAGTTCGGGCAGTCCAACAACCTCGTTGCGGGCGCCAACATCGCCGGCTTCGTGAAGGTTGCCGAGGCCATGCTCGCACAGGGCGTCGTGTAACAGGTTACTCGGTAAAGCTGTGAACCGTTAACCCGGCCGTGGGACGGATGATTTCCCTCCTGCGGCCGGTTTTCTATCGTGGCTTGCCTGCGACTGCTTTGGGTGCTTCATACCGGTGTTCCGGTGGTGCGAGCGTTGGGCAGTGGAAAAGGTGCCCGCCGCAGCGGCAGTCGGAGCTTCCGAAACCGGCGATGAAGCGGGGGTACAGCTTCGCCACCTCGCAGGCCAGTTCGCATTCGGCGCGGTCTGTTCCTTCGGAGACCACGGCCCCGAGCATATCCGCCAGCGTCGAAAGATAGTCGATGTGCCATCGCAGCGGTTTGTCCTGCCGGGCGTGTCGAGCCAGCCGGGCCTCCAGCCCGCGTTTTGCGCTGCCGACGTAGAAGTAGAAACCCGCCGGAAAGTGGAATGTCCCCAGCCGACCGACGAGTATCCGACGGGGGCGACGAAGACGGAAGACGGCCAGGTAGACTCCGCCGTCGCCGCTGTTGCTCCGCACCTCAGACACGGTCGATAACCACGATGGTCTCGTCGTCCGTCTGCGGCGCGTCGCCCCGGAAGTTCGTCACCTCCTGGAAAACGCCGTCGGCGCAGGCGTCAGCGTCATCGTCGATATGGCGCCGGATGGCCTCCTGCAGCCGAAATGCCTCAAACCGTTCGCCGTCGGAGTTCATGGCGTCGGTCAGTCCGTCGGTGTAAAGCACCAGTCGCTCTCCGGGCGTGAATGTGTGGCAGGTTTCCTCCGGCTCGAACGACTCCACGCCCAGCAACATGTTCTGCGCGATCAACGGCATTGTCCGACATTCCCTCCGGCTGCACAGAAACGGCGGGGGATGCCCCATGTTCACGAAGAAGCTCGTGCCGGTCGGTCCGTCGATGACGCCATAGAGAAGCGAGCAAGGGATGACTGAATCCGTCTTCCGCCCCAGGTCCAGCAGCATCTCGTTCAGAGAGCGGACCAGTTGGCTGGGGCGGGCGCATTGCTCCGGCCGGGAGTGCAGGTATCCCATAATCTGCGACATCACCAGCGCAGCGTGCACGCCGTGGCCGACCACGTCACCTATGAGCAGCGCTATCTGGTCGCGGTGGAGGCGCAGGAAGGTGTAAAAATCCCCTCCCACGGCGCCGCTCATGCGGTTCCGCGCAGCGGCCACCTGGTGAGGGCAGTCGCCCGGGCATTGGCGAGGCAGCAGTGCGGCCTGTAGCTCCGCTGCCAGCGCCAGTTCAACATCCGATTCGATGTTCGATGCGGGAGGCATTACAACATCATAGCCCCGGCGACATGGGCTTAGATGGGCGAAAAATCTTCCTTGCCCACGCCGCACTCCGGGCAGACCCAATCCTCGGGAAGGTCTTCGAAAGACGTTCCCGGTTCTATGCCCCCGTCGGGGTCGCCCTTTTCGGGGTCGTAGATATAGCCGCAAACGTCACAGATGTACTTTTGCATGGCGCCGCCCTTTCGAGTTACCGCCGGATTCCGTCTGCTTTCTACCACAGATCGCGAATTATCCGCGACAGGTCCTGCCACGTGACTGCCACAAACACCAGCAGTATAAGCGCCAACCCGATCATCTGGACCACGTTGGCGACCTTTACGGGAACGGGCTTGCCGCGAATTTTCTCAATTATAAGGAAGACCGCGTGCCCGCCGTCCAGCACCGGCAGGGGGAGGAAGTTTATCACCGCCACAGCCGCCGAGATCAGCGCCATGAAGTAAATGAGTTCTCTGGCGCTCTCCCTGCCGGCGTAAATGGCGATCTGGCCGATTCCCACAGGTCCACGAACCATCTCCGCGGAGATTCCCCCGCTGATAAGCCCGCCCAGCGTCGCGATCGTGCTGCGGATATGGAACCAGGTTTCATTCGCACCCCACGCCAGGGCCGCGAATGGATTTTCTTTCCGCAGGAAAACCATCAGCGGGCGGAAAGGCCTGGGCCCGGGAAAAAGGTCCATGCGGTAGTGATCCGGATCAAACTCACTGCCGGTGAGAGCCAGTTCCACTTCAACGTCTTCCGCGCCTCTGCGAACGCTGAGTGTGGCGGTCTGTCCGTCCGTTGCCGACAGCGCGTTGAGAAGCTCGGCCCAGTTGGCGACTTCCCTGCCGTTTAGGGCGGCGACCTCGTCGCCCGGCTGGATGCCGGCGGCATCGGCCGGTGAGTCGTTGCGCACGTCCGCCACCACGGTATGCTCCGCGTCGATGCCCGGCGAGATTCCCACCATCGCCCGGCCGTTACGGTCCGCCGGCTCTATCTCCAGCGGGCCTACAGTCTGACCGTCCCGGAGGACCACAATGTTGGTCAGCGTATCGACCTTCTCGTCGCTGATGCGGTGGAAGTCGCTCAGCGTCGGCGACATGCGGTCGGCGTAGCTGAGGATGATGTCGCCGGGTTGCAGCCCCGCCTCGGCCGCGGGAGAACCGTCCTCGACGGCCAGTACCTTCAGGCGGGGGATCATACCGGCGACGTCCAGAACCTCCTTGTGTGAGCCGCCGGAGACCTGGTCTGGGTCGAAATCTTCCGTTGTTCCGTCGGCCTGAATCAGCCGGAATATGTTGCGCTTGTCCTTCTCAATCGTTTCCAGCCGTGCGCCGGATACGGCCCGGCCGTCGTCCAGGAACAGCACCGCCTGTTTCAGCCGCGGCGACGGGCGGACCTCTATATCCACGAGGATCGGCTTTTCCGCGCCCTCGTCGGCCCGATCTACGGTAACCGTCACCGGCGAGCCGTCGAGCTGTCTGGCGATGTCCTCTATCTCCCAATGATGTGCCACCCGGCGGCCCGCAACGGCGACGATTCTGTCGCCGCCGCGGAAGGGGTCGTTGACCTTATACCCCTGAAGTTCGGCGAAGACGGTGTCGGCCGCCGGCGCTATGCCGAACCCCTTGCGTGTGCCGTCCGGCAGGCGTTCCACGCCCAGCTCCGTTGCGCCGGTGAAGGTTCGACCATCGACCTTTCGTTCTATTGTGAACTCGAAGTTGTCGTCTGCGTCGGCGAAGGCGCCCTCTACGAAGATGTAGTCGAAGCGGGGTATCTCCTTGCCGTTTATTGCTGTGATGCGGTCGCCGGGCTTCAGTCCCGGCTCGTTGCCGCCGGGGGGCGTCTCGTCCTGCCAGTTGATTTGTGCCGTTGCGGCGGGATAGCCCGCTACCGTGTCTCCGATCACAGGGGCCATGAACTCCTTGCCCACCAGACCGATGAGCACGAACAGAAGACTCGCCAGTATCACGTTCATCACCACGCCGGCGGAGATGACCGCCAGGCGGGCGCCCACGCTCTTGGCCGCGAACGAGTGGGGATCCTGCTGCTGGTTCTCATCCAGCGGGGCGAAGTCCTCCTGCCCGAGCATCTTCACGTACCCCCCGAGAGGCAGAGCGTTGACGCAATAGTCCGTCTCGCCTTGCTTGATCCCGAAGAGCCGCGGACCGAAACCCAGCGCGAACCGCTCCACCTTGATACCTACGCCCTTGGCCACCAGGAAATGCCCAAGCTCGTGAACGAAAATCACCAGGCCCAGCCCGATGGCGAACTGCAATATCGGCCAGATCCAGTCCGCGATGATGCCGGCAAGCTGAATTGTCATCAGGTTCCTCGCTTGTCCCCGCCGGGGCGGGAATATTCGCTTGCGATGTCCTTATCGCCTCCGAGGTCGTTTACGCGTCCGGCCACGTAGCGGCGGGCGCGGATGTCGGCCTCGCTGAGTGTCTGTAGTGTTGGTTCCGTTGTATCGGCCTGTTGGTTCAATGTTTCTTCGACCAGCGGCACGATATCTCCGAAGCGAATCCGGCCGTTGAGGAACGCCTCGACGGCGGCCTCGTTGGCGCCGTTTAGCACAGCGCCGGATGTCCCGCCGCGGCGAATGACCTCGTATCCAAGCTCGATGGCCTTCTGTGCCCGTTGGCTCGGCGGCCGGAACGTCAGCGACCCGATCGACGCCAGGTCCAGCGGCTCTACGTCCCTTCGAAGGCGGTCCGGGTAGCCCAGTGCGTACGCGATGGGGCCGGTCATGTCGGGTCTGGCCATCTGGGCGACGCACGAGCCGTCGCTGAACTCCACCACGGCGTGGACTATCGATTCGGGGTGGATGACCACCTCTATCCGCTCGGCCGGCAGGTCGAACAGCCAGTGCGCCTCGATCATCTCCAGCGCTTTGTTCATCAGCGTGGCCGAGTCGATGGTCACCTTCGGTCCCATCCGCCAGGTGGGGTGGTTCAGCGCGTCATCGACACCGGCGGCGGCTGCTTCGGCGTCGGAGAAATCGCGGAGCGCCCCGCCGGAAGAGGTGATTATCACCCGGCGGATCTCCTCTGCCCGCCCGGCGGAGAGGCACTGGAAGATGGCTGAGTGCTCGCTGTCCACCGGCAGGACGCTGACGCCGGCGTCGCGGGCGGCCGGCATTACGATGGCGCCTGCCATTACAAGCGTTTCCTTGTTGGCTATCGCCAGCGTAGCGCCGGCGCGGATGCCCTCCAGCGTCGGCGCCAGACCCGTAGAACCGACCACCCCGCTGAGCAGCACGTCGCAGCGGCTGCGGCGGACAAGCTCGCACATCGCATCGCTTCCGGTGAGGACGTCAATGCCATCGACGAGGGAGCTGAACTGCCGGGCCGCACGCTCATCCGACAGCGCGACTATCTCCGGCTCGAACCGCCGGGCCTGTTCGGCAAGAAGCTTGTGATTGGACCCCGCCGCAAGGGCGCAGGCCGAAAGCCCCGGCTGGGAGGCGATTACCTCCAGCGCCTGCCGGCCTATGCTGCCCGTGGAGCCAAGGATTGCTATGCGCTTCGCGCTGGGCGTCATGTCGGTTTCCGGTGTTGTGATAACCCCACATCTTACATTTGCCGCCGTCCGCGACAAGGATGATCGTCGATACGCCCCGCAAGCACCTTGTCCCGAAGCCATCGGCAGGATAAGATACCTGTCTTTCGCTCCGACGGCTTTCGCCGGTCGGGCTGCTCCGTAAGTACACGCAGGAGAGGGATCCACGATGAAAATAGCCGTTATCGGCGGAGACGGGACTGGTCCGGAAGTGGTGGCCGAGGGATTGAAGGTCCTTCAGGCGGTCGCTGAAAAGGTCGGTCTGGATGTCGAGACCAAGGAATTCAACGTCAGCGGCGACCGCTACCTTCAGGCCGGCGGCGATCCGAATACCCAGAGCATTCCGATCATACATGATTCGGAGATTGCCGAGCTTAAGACCTTCGACGCCATCTATCTCGGCGCGGTGGGTCATCCCGACATAGCGCCGGGCATACTGGAGAAGGGCCTGCTGCTGCGACTGCGGTTCGAGCTGGACCAGTACGTCAATCTCCGCCCGGTAAAGCTGTATCCGGGCGTCTGGACGCCGCTGAAGAACAAGGGGCCAGACGAGATCGATTTCGTGGTCGTGCGGGAGAACACCGAGGGCCTTTACACCGGGATGGGCGGCGTGCAGTACCGCGGAACGCCCAACGAGGTGGCGACGCAGATAATGTGCAACACGCGCCACGGCGTGGAGCGGGCCTGCCGGTACGCGTTCGAACTGTGCCGCCGCCGGAACGACAGGAAGCGTCTTACGCTGGTCGCCAAGACCAATGTGCTGACCTACGCCCACTCGCTGTGGTACCGCGCCTTTCACGAGGTGGGCGAGGAATACGGCGACATCGAGAAGGACTACAACCACGTTGACGCCTGCTGCATGTGGTTTGTGAAGAACCCCGAGTACTACGACACGATCGTCGTGTGCAACATGTTCGGCGACATCATCACCGACCTGGGAGCGATGATTCAGGGCGGCATGGGCGTCGCGGCCGGCGGAAATATCAACCCCGACGGCGTGAGCATGTTCGAGCCGATCGGCGGCTCGGCGCCCAAGTACACCGGGCAGGACAAGATCAACCCTGTGGCGGCCATCGCTTCTCTGGCGATGCTGCTGCGCGAGACCGGCAACAACAAGTCCGACGCCAAGCTGGTGGACGCCGGCGAGCGGGTGGAGCAGGCGATAATGTCAGTGACGCCCACGATGGAGAGCCAGGCGGCCGGGCGCATGGGCATGGGCACCAAGGAGGTCGGCGACCGTATCGCAAAGGCAGTGGCGGAAGCCGACTGAGCTGCACACTCCGACATGACAACGGCACACGAGGACAGTACGACGGAATCGGCCGGGCAGCGGATGAACGCCGACGAACCCGAAACCGCCACTGTTGAGCGGGTGGAGCTTGACGAGGCGGGGCGGCTGGTGGTGTACCTTGAGGGTCGCGACCAGCCGGTGGAGGATGCGGCCGTCGCGAGGTGCTTTCCATGGTCGCTTCCGGACGGATATATCTCCGTTCGCGACTCAAAGGGGCGGGAAGTCGCGATGCTCACGTCGCTGGAAGAGCTGGACGCCGACAGCCGGCACATAATCGAAGGCGAACTGCGGGACAAGATATTCAACCCTAAGATACTGACCATCAAGGAGCTTAGGGACGAGTTCGGCGTGCTGACGATAACGGCCGAGACCGACCGCGGCGAGGTGTCTTTCCAGGTCCGGCGGCGCGACGACGTTCGCGTGCTCTCCGGCGGCCGGGCGCTGCTTAAGGACGTGGACGGCAATACCTACGAGCTGCCCGACATCAATCGGCTCGACAAGACCAGTCGCAAACACTTCCTCCAGTATTTCTAGAGGCGCGTCGGCTGGGCGGTAAGGCGTTCTTAACCGCTCCCGTTGTGGTAGGCGCGCAGCGTATTGGCGCCCTGCCGCATGTGCCCGAGCTTATCCGTCATTGCCCGTCTGGAATCATTCAGCGTAAGCAGCAATTGCTGGTGCATTTGCCGGATGCGCTGTATGCGCGCGCGACAGGACTCCGGCAGGGACGCGGGAAGCGCGTTCGCTTTGTCGAGCAGGTCGGACAGTCTGGGCCGCAGTGCGTCCATACCGTCGTAGTCTTCCTGCTGCGCGAGGTCCAGTTGCTCGCTGAGTGTCTGCTCAAGCTCCTCGAGTACGCTGTGATGCGGCTGTTGCGGGGAAGCGCTTTCGTCGCTCATGTGTTCACCGCCTCTGTTGACCGGCGCGTATCCAGCTCGCGCAGCATATCGGCGGCCTCGGATTTCCCCGGCTCCAGCGCCAGTACGCGGAGGACGGCGTCGCGGGCCTTGTCGTGCTGTCCGTCGCGGGCGTAAAGCGTCGCGAGGCAGAACAGCACCGATGTGTCGCCGGGGTGCCGGTCGAGGTAGGTTTCGAGATACCGGGTAATCTTTCCGAAAGTGCCCATCTGGCAGGATGTCTGGAACAGGCCCAGCAGGGCTACCAGATTGTCGGTATCCAGTTCGAGGCACTTGAGGTACATGTCGAAGGCGGAGTGGTAATCGCCGCGCTGCTGGTGGATCATCGCCAGTCCGCCGTAACCCTCGGCGCAGGTGGGGTCCAGCTCGCAGGCCGTCCGCAGTGCCTTCACGGCGTCGTCCAGGCGACCGGACTGTATCGCCAGCACGCCCAGCCCCACGTGAGGTCCGGCCAGCCCCGGCGCCAGTTCGGCCGCCCTGCGGTAGCAGTCGGCGGCTTTGTCGCTGCGGCCCAGAGCGGCGTAGCAGTCGCCCATCTCCCGGAGCACTTCATAGTGCTGGTTGCCTTGTGCGGCCACCGGGCGGGGGTTCAGGCACTTCCGCGGCACTTCTATCCCTTCCATGACAATATCTGCTCCGCGTGCTGCAGCACTTCCAGGGCGCCGTCGTCGTTGTCGCCGCGACGGTGAAGCCGGGCCTCCAGCAGCAGTGAATCCACCGTCGGACGACACTCGTTGACCTCCCGGCAAAGCTCAAGCGCCCGATCGTCCTCGCCGAGGCGATACAGGGCGTTGGCGGCCAGGTGCTTCAGATCGTTCGTTTCCTCCGCCGTAGTCATCAATTGCTCATAAAGCCGTACGGCCTGTCGCCAGTTTCCCTCCCTTTCCAGGCGGCGGGCCAGAGCCAGACCGTCGGCGGGCGAGTCCGGTTGTGCAGGTGCGAGGACAGCCGAGACGTCCTCCAGTCCCGACCACGGCCTGGGCGGTTGCTTGGCGCGGACTACGTCGGCAAACCGATCGGCCGTCCGGTCGGCTTCGTTGTCGGTCGATTCGGTCAGTTCGCCGGTGACGTCTTCGAGCGAGACAAAGTCGGTGTAGAATGCCAGTCGTCGGGCGAAGTCCCATTGAGAGGCGGGGCTTGGCAATTCCGCGTCGAATGTTCCGGACTGGTCCAGCAGGTCGCGGTGGTGGCACAGAGCGGGCAGCTCCACGCAGGGGGTTCTGAAGAGGCAATCTCTTACGGGCGCCCAGGCGGGAGGGAGGCGTTTTTCCAGTGTCAGCCCGTCTCTGCGGCGGACGCGGTACAGGCGACTGACGGCGGCCCGACGGTCCGGAGCATCGGCCATCGCTTCCAACAGGCACTCCAGATGGTAGGGGTACCAGGCGCAGTGGGGCGTGAGGTAGGCAATGAAACGGCCGCGGGCGCATGCCAGTGCCGCATTGCGTGCCTCGGCGTCTGAGGCGCCCTCGCGGACGGGGACGAGCGATACGCGGTCGTCATCGGCGGCCTCGGCGTCGGCCGATGCGGAGGCGTCGCCGGCCAGCAGCACCTCAAAGTACGTATGGGTCTGGCGCAGTGCCGAGCGCAGGGCCCTGGTCAGGTTGTCCCCGTCGCCTGCGAGTATCACGCTTACAAGGTTGCCGGAACTCATCGCTGTTCTGTCGCTCTTGTCGCCTGGTTTCGTTGTCGGCACGGGGCCGCGACAAGCTTGACCGCCGGCCCCCGGCGCGGAGACCGACCGTCGAGTGTGCAGGATGCAATTGAC
Source organism: Phycisphaerae bacterium (assembly GCA_049975485.1). GTDB lineage: Bacteria > Planctomycetota > Phycisphaerae > SM23-33 > SM23-33 > PUND01. The sequence goes on from JBNGDC010000005.1 coordinate 41,025, forward strand.
GTGCCTGCACCTTTTATCAAAAGGGGGAAAATGCCTTAGGATGCAACGCGTGTAAGGTATTGCATTTTAAAATCTTGCAATGGCGGACTGCGGTCGGAAGTCTTGCGGGGTCCGGCGGAGCGGCCCCGGCGGCGGGTGTCGTACAAAGTTTGTGCGCACCGTGCGCTCAAATGCTTGTCGCCGGGAGGATCAGATAAAGTCCAGCAGAGTCAGACTCAGGATCTTCGACGACGACGCCAGCGCCATCTGGTAGAAGGTCTGGGCGCGGGACAGGTCCGCCGCAATCTTGATCATGTCGGCGTCCCCGAGTTTTGCGGCCTCGGCCTCGGAGTTCATCTGCACGGTTTCGAGGTTCGTCCGCAGCGAGTCCAGCGACTGAAGCCGACTGCCCAGTGACGTCATGTGGCGGGTGGTTTCGTCGATGATACCTTCCAGGGCGTCGAACGATTCCTTGAGCACAGTAGTCTGCTCGTCCCGCGAGAGGTCGCGATCGTTGTTCAGCGTATCGCGAATGTGGATCAGCAGGTCGAACAGGTCGTGTGCGTTCTCCATGTGTACCGGTTCGACGCCGGTCCGTTCGATATTGGAGGTGTTGAGGTAAAGAACGTCTCCGGTATCGGGGTCGGTAATCGCCTGGTTGGTATCGAAGCTGATGGCCGTGGTGGTGGTTCCGTCGTCCAGCGACAGCTCCCCGTCGGCATGCAGGTCTATGGTCCCGTCGAAGACCCCGTTATAGCCGGTGACGTCCACATAGGCGACATCGCCGTGCTCGTTCTCAAGCTTCAGGTTGTCCTGACCGGCCATCGTAGCTTCCGGTCCGTCGTCGAGTTTGATGGTGTTCTCGGCGTTGTTGACCGTCAGCGTATGGTCGCCGATTATCGTGTCGCGGGTAGCGGAGCTGATTCCTTCGGCTATTCCGCTTAAGGCGCCGCCGTCGTCGTAGGTGGTGGTGGTATGCGAGACCGTCAGCCAGGCGTCGTTGCGCAGCGAAGAAGTGCCTTCGCCGGCCGATACGCCCGTATCGCCCAGGAAGTTCGGTGTTCCGGGTCCGCTGGTTCCGAACACCTCGCTGCCGACCATCATGCCGGTCATCGTCATGCCGCCCGAGACCGGCACGTCGATTTCCTCGGTTCCTCCCTGATAGGTAATGGAGGTTATCTTCCCGGCCTCGCGTTCGACCAGGAACGGCTGCGTGTCGCTCTTTCCGCCGCTGAAAAGGTACCGGCCGATGCTTTTGCTGTTGGCCAGGGATACGAGTTGCTCGATCATCCCGTCGATTTCGACGGCGATCGCCTTGCGGTTCTCCTGGCTGTAGGAGCCGCTCAGGGCCTGCGTCATGAGCTGCTTGGTCCGCGTCAATGAGCTGCTTGCCTCCTCAAAGACGCCGGATATCTGGTTCATGTCCAACTGCAGGTGGTTTATGTTGCGCTGGTAGGTGTCGAGAAGGGCGCTGGTCCCGCGAAGGTTCATGATGTGAAACGCGTCGCCGGGGTCGTCGGAACCGCGTATCACACGCAGACCGGTGGCTATCTGTTCCTGGAGCCGGCTGGCCTGCTCGGCCTGCTTGCCCAGGGCGCTGATCGTGTTATTGAATATTCCACTCCATCCGGCCATGGTTTCCGTCCCGTTCTACAGAATGTTCATCAGGTAACTCAGCGACTGGTTCTGCGTGCCGATGACCTTGGCGCACGCCTGGAACATCCGCTCGAAAACCAGCAGTTGAGCGGCTTGTTCATTCACGTCCACGCCGCTGATTTCATCGCGCTGGCTCAGCAGTTGCGAGGTGATGTTCTCCAGACTCTCCAGTCGTCCCTTTCGGACGTTGACGGCCTCGCCGACGCTTGTTACGAAGGTCTGGAAGTACTGCGTGGGCGAATCGCCGTCCAGGTTGTCACTGGGGGTATCGCCGATCTCGGCCATTCGTGAGACATTCATGTTATCGGCGTAGGCGTCGCTGAGACCGCTGGCAAAATCGCCCGGTTCGTCCATGATGCGGCTCTCAACGGTGATGTTCGACGCGCTGGTGCCGCTGAAGAAGGTGTTTATCCCCGCGCCGGCGAGGAACCCGGAGGTGTCGGTGTCCGCCCAGGCGTCGATCTCGAAATCCTCTCCTATGCCCACCGTTCCGGCGCTCATCGAGAGTTTAATCCCGTTGCCCAGGTCCAGCGTGGTTCCGGGGGCGTAGTCCAGACCTATGTTGAAGGTCTTTATGAGGTCGCCGGAGCCGTTGCGGACCTCCAGCGTCAACTGCTCTTCGCCGCCGATGTCCACCATGGTGCCGGCCGGCTGGCTGCCGGCGATGGTGCAGGTCAGCGTTTCGTTTTCGTCTCCGGTGAACACGCCCGAGATGTCCGGCGAGGCCGTCCCGGTCAGTGACGAGGCGGTTGGTTCGGGCAGGACGACCGGCAGGAAGTCGAATTCGTACCCGCTGTCGGCGGCCAGATGCAGCGCCGAATCGGCGACCCAGGCGTTAAGTCCGGTGATGGCATCCAGTTTGGTCGCCACATCCGAGAGCGTTTCGCCGCCTGTTACATCCACGTCCACGGCGTGTCGGGTGACCTCGCCGGTGGATGTGTTTGTCATCCGCACCTGGATGGTCCCATCGGTGACTTCGCTTTCCCAGTCGGAGACCGCCGTGCTCTCGCCCACCGCCCAGCCGCTCAGCTCCGTGAAGGACCCGTTGGGGCCGATGCCCTGGACGTGGTAGTCGTTCACACTGGCGATGATCTCGCGGGCGAGCGTGTCGATGCGGTCCTGCAAAGCGGGCAGTATCTCGTTCTTCAGCGCCAACAGGCCGCCGATGGTCCCGCCGGTGACGTCGTCCTGGTAGAACGACGACCCTTCCAGCGAGATGCCCAGGCGTCCATCGTCCAATGTATCGACCTGCACGGCCGAGACGTTGCTGCCCACTACCATGGGCATGCCCCAGGCCAGCACGTTCACTCCGCCGCGCCCGTCCTGCTGTTGCTCGGTTTCGACGTCGATCAGCTCGGCCAGTTCGTTGATTCGCTGGTCGCGATGGTCCTTGAGGATGTTTCCGCTTTGCCCTCTGGCGCCGGCGCTTTCGATGTCGGCATTGAGTTCGGCTATCTCAGTCGAGAGGTTGTTGATCCGTCCGGCCAGTTCGCTGGCCTCCTGCTGAATATGCTGGTGTATGCGGGTCATGAAGTCCGCGAGGTTGCGGAGTTGCTGGGTGACGCTGTCGGCGGCCCATATTGCCTGCTCCTGCAGCGCCTGACTGTCCGGCTTGCTCGCCAGCTCCCGCAAGCCGTTGAAGAACTTGTGAAGACCGGCGGTCAGATTGTCGGCGTCCAGCTCGCCCAGAGAGCTTTCGATGTTCTGGAGCGTGAACAATTCCTTGTTCACCTGGCCCATCAGCGGTTGCTGGCTTAGAAGCTCGCTCTCCAACAGGCGGTTATAACAGCGCGTAACGTCCACGATGCGGGCGCCGCCGTAGGAGACCGACCCCATGCTCCCCAGCTCCAGGGGGGCGATGACCGGCCGTTGGCGGTGATAGCCCTCGGTGCCGGCGTTGGATATGTTCGTGCCGATCAGGTCCAGCGCCTGCTGGGCTACCTCCAGACCCGTCAACCCGATGGAGAAGTTCGACATCGCCTACCCCTCCGTATCGACTATACCGGTTTCCGGACGCCACTGGTCGGCGCCGCCGGTGCCGTAAGTGGTCACGGGTTCACAGGCCGGAAACATCGTTTCCAGCAACAGACGGTTGAAGCGGGCAGACTCGGCCAGCAAGAGCACAGTTCGCAGATGTCGGCGACGCAGCTCGTCGGACAGTTCCACGAGGCGACGGCGCCGCCGGACGATTTTCCCGCCGCTCGGGTCCGGCAGCTCCCGCGCCAGCCGCCACAGCCGAAGTTCCCGAGCCGGGATTCCCGCCAGCGAGGCCAGTGACTCGCGGACCTGCGCCAGGCGCGCATCGGTGCGGTGCTGCCGGTCCTGGGTCTGCTCCATCTGCTCCAGCAGCGGCTCCATGGCGTCGTCGTCGCGGCGGACGATCGCCGAGCTGAGCAGCTCCATCTGCTCCATCCGCGTGGTCAGAAGGGCGATCTCCTCGTCCAGCACGGCCGTCAGTTCCGCCAGTTGCTCTTTAATCTGTGGCGTCTCTGTGATCATATTTCCTGCTCCATCGACGCCGGGGGCTTCGGTGCGGCGCTTCCGGCGGAGTCCTGCAACTGGCCGTGCAACTGCTTCCACAGACCCAGCCCGCCCGCCTGGGCAAGCTCCTGCGCCAGATAGTGGCGGAACATGCCGCGAATCTGGTCCGAGGCGGGACTGTCGAAAAGCTCCGAACGCAGCACGGTCCTGTCCATCGTCTCCAGCAGTTTGTGCAGCAGAACCGATTCGAAGTCCTTGGCCGCCCGGACGGGCGAATCCGTCGTTTTCGGCGCCCGCAGCAGGTCCGCCTCCACCGGCGTCGGAAGCATCGGCTGTATGGGAAAACTCATGTCGCTCACCTGTGCGGCACTCCTACATTATCTCAAGCTTCGCCTGGAGGGCGCCGGCCTCGCGGAGCGCCTCGAAGATCGCTATCAGGTCCCGCGGGGTCGCGCCCATCGCATTCAACGCCCGCGCCAGTTCGGAAACGGATACCTGCCGCGGTATTACCTGCAGGGGGCCCGCTTCCTCTACCGCGTCGATATCCGTTCGTCTTACGGTCGTCGTCTCTCCGGTTTCCGAGAATGGCTCCGGCTGCGAGACGTAATCCCTCTCGCGGGTGATGATGGAGAGGTTCCCATGGCTGATCGCCACCGTCGAGAGGCCCACGTTCTGTCCGACTATGATGGTGCCGGTGCGCTCGTTGATGACCACCCTCGCCGGCGTGTCCACCTCCACCTCCAGTGAAGTGATGGAATCCACGAAGCGCGAAAGGTCGCGGCGGGTCAGACCCTCCGGAAGTCCTATCCTGATGGTCCCGGCGTCGGGGGCGTATGCGATGTCGGAATGATGCTCGTTGATGACCGAGGCAATCCGGTCGGCGGTGGAGAAGTCGGGGTTGCGAAGCTGCAGCGTTATGTGCTGGTTCTCCACGAAGGTCGCCAGCTCCTCACGTTCGATGGTCGCACCGGAGGGAATGCGCCCCACGGTGGGGTGGTTCTTCCTGATGGAGGCCTGGTCGCCCTCGGCGCTGAACCCGCCGATGGAGATGGGACCCTGCGCGACGGCGTAAACCTGCCCGTCGGCGCCCACCAGGGGGGTCATCAGCAGCGTTCCGCCCTGCAATGAGCTTGCCGACCCGATGGCCGATACCGTCACGTCCAGTTCCGCGCCGCGACGGCCGAAGGCCGGCAGCTCGGTGGTGACTATCACGCTGGCGATGTTCTTGCTGGACACGTCGTCGGGGTCCAGGCGCAGTCCGCTGCGCCGCAGTATGTTCGTCAGCGCGCGTCGGCTGGTCTCGGCGTCGTCGCCGGTGCCGTTAAGCCCGACTACCAAGCCGTAGCCCCACAGCGGGTTGGACCTTACGCCCTGGATGTCGCAGATGTCCTTGATGCGCTCGGCCTGCGTCACGGCCGCCGTCGCCAGAATCACTGCCAACACAACGAATGTTCGCTCGATGTATCTCATTTCATTCGGTCCCGCGGAGGTGCGCTCAGAACGGGTTCAAGAAGTTCATTGCTCGTCCCAGCCAGCCGGGCTTGGTGTAGTTGTTCTCCTGACCGGTGCCCTTATAGACCACGCGGAAGTCGGCCACCCTGTCGCTGGAAACCTTGTTATCGAAATCAACGTCGCTGGGGCGGACTATGCCGCTTATCTGCACAATCTGCGTATCACCGGCGACCTCGCGTCGGCGCTGCCCGAGCACCACCATGTTGCCGTTGGGCAGCACATCCTGGACCACGACGGTTATCTGGTCGGTGACCCTGCGGTCGCTGTCGTATTCGGCGTCTCCCTTGAACGCGTTGCTGGAAGACGACTCGAACTCGGCCTCGGGGAAGTCGAACGTCTCGTCCCTCAGGGAGCCGCCTATGTCGCCCAGCTTCAACGAGCCGCTCATGTTCCCGCTGCGCGTGTCGCTTTTTTCCATCTCACGCGACGTCTCGTTGGCGATGGTGCTCCGCTCGTTGATGACAACGGTTATCACGTCGCCGATCTCACGCGCCTTGTCGTCGGTCGTTATGGCGCGGGTCCGCTGATTTCCTCTGGCCCAGAGCGAGTCGGCCGACGCAGTGTGGGCCATGAGGCCCGCCAGCAGCAGGATGACAAGCGATTTGAACTTCAGACTCATCGTTCAATCCCTTCGTAAACCGGTTGTACCGTTCCGTCGTACGCCACCCGGGCCGAAACCACCCGGTTGGAGTCCACGTTGCGGACACGAATGATGTCGCCGGGGGCGCCTTCCTCCAGCGTTCTTGCCAGCCACCGGAGCGTGAAGCCCTCTCCGTCGATCTTCATCACGACGGTCTGGTTACGCTCCACCACGAACGCGGGTTGGGCTCCCCGCAGAAAGCTGTCCCTCAGCACAGTCCCGGCCGATACCGACCGGATGGTGATCTGCCCGATGGGCGGCTGCCAGTTCGCGTTTTGCGGGCGATGCGAGGTGCTGGTTCGAACGGTCGTGTTCTGCTCGGTCAGCACTGTCCCGGCGGGCAGGTCTTCCGCGGCGACCGCTTCGCGATGGGGGTACATCACCCGGTACGCCAATTCCGTCCGACCGACCGTTTGCCCGCCGCTGACGGCCGATACGACAACCCGCACGCGGTTGCTCTGGTCGCTGTCGGCCAGAGCGGCCTCAAGCGAGATGTCCTCGTCGCCGGCCGGTACGGGCATATCGTCGGGAGTGCCGACCAGACGATAGACGCAACCTTCGGGTCCGGGACGCTTCTGTTCCAGCAACTCGTCGGCCCTGGATAGCAGTTCCTCGGAGGCGACGACATGCTCGCTACGGCTGACGGTTACGCTGTCGGCTCCGGTTACGGCTATCCCGTCGGCGTCGAAACCGCTGGATGCCAATCGCGAAAGCACCGTGGAACGCTTGATTACCAGCGACTCGCCCGAGAAGGGCGCCCGCCCCATGGTCACCTGCTCGGCGCGTCGTGCGATGCTCTCGTCGTCGCTGCGGCATATCGCCAGGCGGCCCAGTGTCAGACTGTCGCCCCGTACGGACACTTCGCGCGGCAGGTGAACCCGAAGCTCATCGCCGCCGCAAGCGGCCGACGCCACCGCGAGTATCACTGCGAGGATTAACACGATCCTGCTCACTGGCGCTCTCCTAGGTAAGCATCTGGTTGGTGGAGCGGAGCATTTCATCGCCGGCGCGGATGGCGCGGGCGTTGATCTCATAGGCCCGCTGTGCCTGGATAAGCTCCACCAGTTCGGTAACCATCTGAACGTTGGACCTCTCCAGGAAGCCCTGCTGAATGGAACCGGCGCCGGAAGTACCCGGCGTAACCACGTTGGGCGAGCCGCTGGCGGCGGTCTCCGACAGCAGGTTGCCGCCCTCACTGCTCAGCCCGGACGGGTTGGCAAAGCGGGCGACCTGGATATTGCCGACCACACTTGGGGTATTGTCGTTGTTTCCGGAAAAGACCGTCACGGTTCCGTCGCGGCCGATGCTGATGGAGCGGGCGTCGGTCGGAATGCTGATGGCCGGCTCCAGCAGGTTGCCGCCGCTGGTTACTAGGTTTCCGTTGGCGTCCACTCTCAACGAACCGTCGCGCGTGTAGCGGATTTCACCGCCGGGCGTGGTGACCTGAAGGAAGCCGTCACCCTCGATGGCGATATCCAGGGACCGCCCGGTGTTCTGCATCTCGCCCTGGGTGAAGAGCTTCAGCGTCGAGGCCGGCCTGACGCCGCTGCCTATTTCCAGGCCGCTGGGGGCATTGACGCCGGCGGAGACTTCCCTGCCGGCTTCTTTGATCCTCAGATACATCAGGTCCTGGAAGTCCACTTGGCTGCGCTTGAAGCCGACGGTGTTGATGTTGGCGAGGTTGTTCGCCAGCGTATCGACGATCATCTGCTGGGCGGTCATGCCCGTGGCGGATGTTGAAAATGCACGTAACATTGCGGTCTCCCGTTATCTGCGTTTTTTGCTACGACATGGCCACCTGCATCAGCCGCTTCGCCCGCTCGTTCTGGGCGGCTATGGACCTGAGGTTGGCCTCGTACATTCTGGTTACCGTGATAAGCCCAACGAGGGCTTCGACTGTATTGACGTTGGAGGACTCCGTCGCTCCCTGGTGGACTACGGTGTCGGCGGCCGGGGACGCAGCGGCTCCCTCAGGCGCCCGGAAGGCGTTCGAGCCGACCGGCTCCAGCACCGACGTATCCTCGAAGCGCACAATTTGCAGCCGACCTATGTTCTGTCCGCCGGCCGATATGTTGCCGTCGTTGGAGACGTGTATGTCGGTTACGCCGACGTTCGGGGGTATGGTCAGCGGTCCGCCGTCGCCGGCGACGGTCCTGCCGGACATGTCGGTCAGGCGTCCCTGGTCGTCTGTTACGAAGCTGCCGTTGCGGGTGTAGCGCGGTCCCTCAGCGGTTTCGAGGACGAAAAAACCGTCCCCCGCCAAAGCCAGGTCCAGTGAGCGCCCCGTAACGTTCAGCGCCGCCTGGGAGAAGTCGATTCCGGTTACCGGACGGACAAGGTCGGCGCCGCCGGCCGGCGCGCCGCCGGCAAGCTGACGCTGAAGAGCGGCCGAGAAGGCCGTCACCTGACGCTTGTAGCCGGCCGTGTTGGCATTGGCGAGATTGTGCGCAATCGCCTGGTACTGCTCGCTCAGCGCCCTCAAGCTCGATGCCGTAGCGGCAATGGAATCCTTCATGGTCGCAGTCCTATGCGGTCGCGCCGACGGGTGCTTCGGCCGGCTCCGGCTGTTGTTCCTGCTTGTCCGACTTCTGTCGGCGTTCGGCCTCGTTGGTGTAGCGGACCAGTTCGTCCACCTCCGGCTCGCTCAGGCCCACCAGCTCCAGCGCGATGTCGGCCTCGCCGTCGTTGCCCGGCGAGAGGATGCGGCGGACCCTTCCGAAGCCCTGGATGGTCTTGTCCTGTTCCATCTGCATTACCACGAGCACGCGCTCCCCGACCCTCGCGGAGACAGGCCCGCGCAGACGCAGCCCGCATCCGGCGATCTCGGTCATGCGGCAGGGGACGAACTGCGGGGCCGTGAGCTGACCCGTCGTCGCGAACGGGTAGGCGGACGCCAGCGCCGCCTTGTCCGTCGGCACGCGACGGAAGCGGCGCCGGTTGATATATCGTGCCCGCTCCATGTGACTGAGGCGAATCTTGCCGTTGCTATGCTCCGAGACGGTCGCGTCGAATTCCCAGACCTTGCCCTCGCGCGAGTAACGAACCAGCCAGGACTCCCCGGGCTTGCACTCCACCGGTACGGTGGGGCTTACCAGCAGGTCCGAGGGGTCCGCGTGGTCCACCACGGCGTCAAAGCCGCTGGCCTTGCCGCGATGGATAATCGAAAGCTTCGCGCCGGGGATTATCTTCCGGCTGACGCCCTCGGACTCCACGGCCGAGTCCATCGACTGGCAGAAGCCCAGCTTCTCGCGGATCCGTTCGCATGTGGCCAGCAGCTCGTTGCGCTCGGCCTGAGGCCGGGACATGAAACGCTTGTCGGTCTGGATTGCGTTGATGGCGTAGTCGAAGGTCGGCTCGCTGGTGAAGATAACCTCGGGTTTCTTCACGCGGGCCACCGCACACAGAAGCTTCAATACCTGTCGCTCCCTGTCGCTCAACCCGGTCTGCCCGCAGAGCCCCTGGAAGGCCCGCCAGGCGCGTTTTTTGCGCTCGGCGCGGTAGTAGAGCAGCGACACTACCGTCAGCAGCACCAGCCCCCCGGCCGCCAGCGCCAGCCCCCAGGCCCACCAGCTGCCGGCGGGTGTGGACATGTCCCGCAGTGCGTTGAGCCGATCGCTCGGGCTTAGCTGGGCCCGCAGGACGCCGCCTATCGCCGAGAGGTCATATGCGAACATCGGTATCAAAGCTCCTTAGCGGATCAGCGAGGTAAGCTCACGCAGCATCTCATTGGTGACGGTGATGGTTCGCGCGTTGGCCTGGAAGCCGTTCTGTGCCTGGATGAGGTTTACGAACTCCGTCGCGACGTCCACGTTGGATTTTTCCAGCGAACCGCCGCGGACCGAGCCGGCGCCGGCCGACTGTGCCGTCGTCGGGATGGGTTCTCCGGAGTTCGCGGACGGCTCGTAATAGTTGCCTCCGACGCTCTGAAGGGCCGCGGGGTTCTGGAAGGTCGCCAGTCTCAGGGCGGCGATGTCGCGGCGGACGCCGTTGGTGAACACACCGGTAAGAATGCCCTCGCGGGTGACCGACAGATCGCTGAGCCAGCCGGCCTCGTAGCCGTCCTGGCTGCTGGGGAACACGGTGGAGTCGCCGCCGAACTGCGTCAGACCGTCGTGCTCGCCCACACTCCCGAGGTCCAACGAGATGGTCCGAACGTTCGTGGGGTCGTGCCCGAAGGTCATCTGGATACTGGATGAGTCCCCGCCGGTCAGTCCCGCGAAAGCGCCGTTGTCGGGCGAGAACTCGATGCCCTCGACCCGGCGGTCGTCAAGCGCCTCTACATCGCCGGTGACGCTGGTTACCACCATGTCCCAGGTGTTGGCGGTGTCGGTCCGCGCGAAGGCCACCGAAAGCACGTGGCTGACACCCAACGTGTCGTATATCTCGACGGATGATTTCTTGACGGCCTCTCCGCCCACCTCGTCGAGCTGGAAGTAGGCCGGCAGCTCCAGCGTGCCGGCGCCGCTGTAGGACAGGTTCAGGTCGGTCTGGCTGTAGCCCGCCTCGTCGTCGGTCAACTGTATCTTGCCGTTCACCAGTTCGGCGGTGCTGTCGCCAAATTCGGCATTCAACGCATCCAGCAGGTCCTGCATGGTAGTGGCGGCGGAGTCTATGACCAGCGAAGCGTTCACGGCCGTTCCGTCCCGCTGGGTGCCGGTAATGGTGATGGTGTCCCCGGTGGTAATAGAGTCGGCCTGGTCCAGGTTGGCTATCAGTGTGGAGGCGGACGCCTCGCTTCCGTCGCCCGTGGTGAAGGAGATAGTCGAAGAAAGCTGGTTCGTCGTGGGATCGCTCTCGTCGGCGCTGAGATTGCCGGTGTAGGAGATATTCTCCGTGGCGTTGGCGGGCAGGGACGTGTCGTAGGGGACCCGGATGGCGTCGCTGGTGGAGCTTTGGAAGCCCTCCGTCACCCCGGTGGAGCCGATTCTCTGCACGCGGTAGCCCGTGGACGGGTCCACGAGGTAGTTCTCGGAGTCCACCGCGAACGCGCCCGCCCGGGTGTAGAGGTTGCGCTCGCCGTCATTGACGACGAAGTAGCCGTCGCCCTCGATCGCCAGGTCCAGCGCCTGACCAGTGTTTTCCATGTGCCCCTGAGTCATGTTGCGGTCGATGCTGCCGATCTCCACGCCGCTGCCGATCTCCTGCGGGTTGCTGCCGCCCAGGGCGTCGCTCGGTCCCATGGCCGTCTTGAGCGTCTGGCTGAGCAGGTCGGCGAAGGTCACCCGCCCGGTCTTGTAGGCCAGCGTATTGACGTTGGCGAGGTTGTTGCCGGCCACGTCGAGCATCTGCTGGTGGGACTTCAGCCCGCTGACACCTGTAAGTAGTGAGCCCATAATTCCATCCTCTGCAAAAGGGACCTGGGTTTACGCGTCAATTACCTGTGTTGACTATGTCGCCTAACGTGAAGTCGTGATCGCCGCTGCGCAGGTAGACCACGTTTCCATCGATATAGACGGTGTCCACGACACCGGTGCGTGTTCCGATCTGCCCCGGCGGGTTGAACGAGACGTGCTCGCCGAGAAGCTCGGCCGCCTGTTTCTGGCGTGAGGTCTGTGCATCGCCGGTAACCGACCGCACGTCGCCGGGGCGTATGAGGTACTGGTCCACCTGAAGAAAGACCTGTCCGTCCTGCCTGGTGACCGCGGAGACCGTTCCCCCGCGAGTCGCCGTCTCGCCGGGAGGTGCGAAGGTGATGTCGCGCCCCAGGAGTCCGGCGGCCTCGGTGTCGGTAACGCCGCCGAAACCGTTGCCGACGCTGCGGATGTCTTCCAGCGCAACGGTGTGCCCGCCGGCGTGGACCATTACCTGCCCGTCATCGACGGTAACCTTCTGCACCCATTCGGTTACGGCCGACTTGCTGCCCGAGGGCACGAAGGAGACCGACTGCCCGATCAGCGACGAGGCCTGCGAAAGCTGCATGCTCCCCAGCACCTTCTGGAACATGCCGCTTATGTTCTCCACCTGCTCAAGTTGTGAGAGCTGCGTGAGCTGCGTAGCCATCTGGTTGTTGTCCATCGGCTCCAGCGGATTCTGGTTCTGCAACTGCGTGATGAGCAGTTTCAGATAGTCGGTGCGAATGTCGCTGGAGGAGCCGCCCATGGACGAAATCGCGCTCATCACAAACTCCTATATCCACACGTTGATGACGTCGTCGCTGATTTGCGCGCTCTGCGGGGTATCGACGGATACTGTCGTCTCCGCCGCCGGCTCGGCTTCCGGCTCGGCAGGCCCGGCCGTGCCGGAATAACCCCGCTCACCGGTCTGCGCCTGCGAATTGCCGAAGTCCGACAGTTGCGAGTTTGCCGACCCGCCGCCGTTGTCCGCGAGGTTCAGGTCCATCCGGCGAAGCTGCACGCCGGAATCACTCAACCGGCTCATAAGTGCCGGCAGTTCTCTTTGAAGCTCTCCCAGTGTGCGGGGATTGCTGACCTCCAGCGTTCCGCGAAGCTGCTGGCCGTCCGACTCGAACGTGATCCTCACGCTGCCCAGCTCCGGAGGGTTCAGTCGGATGGTCAACTGCCGACCCGCGCGGGCCTGACCGGCGTTGACGGTCTCGGCCACGGTGTCCGCTACCTGTGAGGCGGGTGTGCGTGGCCCGGCGGGGATGGTTCCGGCCTGCGTTGCCTGGCTCTGTCCGGAAACCGGCTGGGCTTCCGACGCGACCTGGGTAACCGGCTGGGGCTGCCCGGTCTGATCGCCTTCCCGACCCCTGCCTGAGACCCTTATCTGCGCCTCCGGACCTGCGGCTTCCCGAAGTGCGGTTTGGAATTTCTCGGCCGCGGCGGCGCCTTGCCGGCCGTTCTCGGCCCCATTCTGGGAGGTCTGGCCGGTCTGGTCGCCGACCGCCTGCCGCAGCTCGCCGGTGTTTCTGGTTGCCGTCTGCGCGGCGTTCCGCAACTGCTGGTTCGTATTATCCGCGGTTTGGGAGTCCTGCACTGCCTCGGCCGCCCGGACTACGCGCGCCGGTTCACTGCCGGCGGGTCTCGGCTCCACGGCCGCGGAGGTTTGCTCGGACTGCCGTACCTGCTCGCCGGACTCGCCCACAACAGAGACGCGCTGCCGGGCGGATTCGCCGCCGGCGCCGGACTCGCCGGTCAACTGCTGCCGGTTGAGTTGACCGGGGGCCCGCTCGACCTGTGTACCGCCGGTCGCGGCCTTGCTTTCTGTGGCGCCATCGGCTTTGCCCGCGGCTACGGCATCCGCTGATACCTTCCCGGCGACGCGGACGGCAGCGTCGGCTTGTGCGGCCTGCTGGGGTACCTTCACACCGGCCTGCATCTGGACGCCGGCTGCATCTGTTGGCTTGGCCTTACCGTCGGCGACGGCACCGGCGGGCACTATCAGCATCAGCTTGCCGCCATTACCTTGGGCGGCTTCTCCCTCGTCGGAGCCGTTGCCCGCGGGCTGGGGGATGACCACCTCCACAACCTGCCCCTCGGCCGGGGCTTCGGTCTGCCCTGCGACGGCCTGGATTGACGCACCTTCGGGCAGTTCGACCGCGCCGCCGGCGGCAAGCATCTCCAGAATCGCAGCGAAGGACGGTCGGACCGCGTTCTTGCCTTCGTTCGATTTGCCTTCGTCGTCTTTGGACTGCCCGATACGCCGCCGCTCACTGACTACAGCGCCTTTCCGGCTGGTCTCACGGCCACGGGTATCAGACATATCAGTAGAGGCGCGCTGCTCGGCCGTCGTCTGGCTCTCCTGGCTCTGCGCCTGCGTCTGTGCCAGACCCGTAAGCAGCCCGTCGCTTTGGGCGGGGTCGGGCTTGTCCATCATGCGCGGCCTTGGGGCCTGCGGTATCAACAGGTCTGCAATCTGTATGGCTGTAGTGCCCATGGGGCGGTCCTTTCGCGGGCAGGCATCTGTGCAAGAAGCGTGCCGGAAACGGCAATACGACAACATAAATATCGTAAGACCTTATTCAGACCGCACTTGAACGGCGAGGATCCGGCATGGGGCCGTCGCGTGCCAGACCGGAACTACGGAGCGGACCAGGAAGAAACTTCCGTGCATGGGGAACAAAACTCCGCCCCCGTGTACCCTCAGACCTGCGGATTTCAGGCCGGCTGCCTGTGGGGCTGCGCCGCCCGCCTGCGCACAAGAAAAGTTGTTTTAGTCACTTGCGATGTTTGCGGCCGACCTGTATCTTCCTGCACCAACAGCCCGCTTGACGGCAAAGGAACACACGCATTTTGTGCGGTATGCGGGCGGGCGTTACCGGCAAGGAGGCCGATAAGCCATTATCTGTTCAGGGCCGACTGGAATGGAATCCACCGCCGGCGACTTTCACAACACAGTGTACAGCAGCGGCCGGTGTCGGCGGTCACTCCCCGCCGGGACGGGCCGTCGTCGCCTGCCGTTGAAGCGGTTTCCGGGGGTCCGCGGAACCGTCGAGACGCCTCCAGGGGGCGGAAGTTCCCATCTTGGGCTAATCCTTCCCGGATACTTTGGCCGAATAGGTATGCGTATCGGGGCTTACGTTCCCGCCGACCGGCGGGGGGCCTCGAGCGCGCGCGGGCGGCATGCCGCGCGGGTCACCTCATTGTGTCTCTGTATTTGGTCGTGAGGAATGACATGGAAGTCCGGCTCGAGCGGTCTATGCAGAGCGTTGTGGTGCTGGGGCAGGTCGCGTCGGACATGGACGGTCTCTGCAGCCGCCTCAGGCAGGCAGCGGCGCAGGTGGCCGTCGCCGACGACGTGGACGACGCGGTCCGCAAGGCCTGCGCACTTGATGCGCAGCTCGTACTGGTCCATGAGGGTCTGGGCAAGCGGCGGGCGCTGAGAGCGATAAAGGAAGTCGCCTCGGAGTCGCCCCAGACGGCGGTGGTGGTGGTCTCCGACCGTCCGGGCGTTGACTCGGCGGTGAGTTTCGTCCGGGCCGGCGCATATGATTACGTCCCCGGACCGCTGGACGACGGCCGGCTCGAAGCGCTACTGGAAGGCCTGGACGAGGAGTTCCTCCAATCCGCCAGCGGCGAGGACCACTACCTTTGTCCGGAAGCTCCGCCGGAACTGGCGATCGTCGGACGCAGCGAGGGGATAACGAACGCCCTGCAGACCATACGGCGTGTGGCCCACAGCCGATGCAATCCGGTCCTGATAATGGGAGAGACCGGTACCGGTAAGGAGCTGGCCGCCCGTGCCGTACACGCCTGGCGCTGCGGCGAGGATGAGCCGTTCGTGGCCGTCAACTGTGCCGCGCTTACCGCCAACCTGCTGGAGAGCGAGCTGTTCGGACATGTCCGCGGGGCCTTCACCGGGGCGGATAAGGATAAGACCGGACTGTTCGAGCTGGCCGGCGAGGGCGTGATCCTGCTGGACGAGATATCGGAGATGCCTGTGGCGCTTCAGGCGAAGCTGCTGCGCGTACTCCAGGAGCACAGCTTCCGCAAAGTAGGCGGCACAAAGGACATAAAGTTTGAGGGCACCGTGATCGCCTCCAGCAACCGCGACTTGCCGCAGGAGGTGGACAAAGGCCGCTTCCGTCGCGACCTGTACTATCGACTGGCGGTGTTCCCCATCACGCTGCCGCCGCTCCGCGAGCCCAGCCGGCGCGACGACGTTGAGTTGCTGGCAGAGTACTTCCTGCGGACTTCGACAATCGCCGGTGAGCACAGCATCCGCGAACTGACGCCCGGCGCAATCGAGAAGCTGCGTGCCCACCATTGGCCGGGTAACGTCCGCGAATTGCGCAACGTCATCGAGCGCGGTTTGCTGCTGGAGACATCCGACAAGCTTACGCCGGCGAGCTTGCACGTGGGTGGGGAGTCGAAAACATCCAGCCCGGCCGCCGAAGCCAAGGCCAACAACCCCGACGACTTCTCGCTGGAAACGGCAGAACGGGAGTTCATCCTGCGGGCGCTTCGCGAGACGGGCTGGCAGCGGACGCGGGCGGCCGCCCTGCTGGGCATCACCCGCGCGACGCTGCACGCCAAGCTCAAGCGCTACGACATCAAACCCCCGGACAGCGGAAGTACGAGCGCTTCGGCCTCCTCCTCGAATCGTTCCGGCGAGACTCGAAAGCTCCAAGGCGTCAAATAGGGACAGTCACCTATTTTTGCTGTGTAAAATAGGTGACTGTCCCTATTTAATTACGGGCTTGACACTGGGTGTAATGGGACCATAAATGGTTGCTCATGCCTAGAGTAGCAAGAGTTGTCATTCCGGGCTGTCCGCATCATGTTACTCAGCGGGGCAATAATCGGCAGGACGTGTTCTTCACCGACGACGACCGCCGCGCATATCTCGAAATTCTCCGCGAGCAGTGTGAACGCTTCGGTTTGGGCGTCCAGGCGTACTGCCTGATGACCAATCACATTCATCTGGTGGCTACACCTGCGACAGGGGAATCCTTGGCCAAAGCCGTCGGACGGACGAACTGGCGCTACGCCCAGCATGTCAATAGGTGGCATGCCCGAAGCGGCCACTTGTGGCAGAATCGATTCTATTCGTGTCCGTTGGATGAGCAGCACTTCTGGACAGCCGTGACGTATGTCGAGCGCAACCCGGTACGCGCGGGAGTTGTGCGGGTTGCCTGGGAATATGCGTGGTCGAGTGCAGGCGCCCATGTGGGTGGTAGCGATCGGAGTGGGCTGCTGGATATCGCACAGTGGCGCGAATGGTTGCCCCGCGCCGGCGACTGGCGAGAAGCGCTGGGCAGACCCGGGGAGGCGGGGAGAGTTGAGCAACTCCGTGGTGCGACTATAGCGGGGCGACCGCTGGGCAGCGATGATTTCATTGCCAAGCTTGAAACAGCTATTGGACGTCGCCTGCGACGACTACCGGTTGGTCGCCCCAAAAGACGCAACTAAAATAGGGACAGTCACCTATTTTCCACAGCAAAAATAGGTGACTGTCCCTATTTTAGCCAGTGTGTGAAAAGCAAACGTCGCGCGCATAAACTCCTGACATCCCGACAGCGGGCCGGAGTTGCCGCCTTGGGGGTGCTCTTTCGTTAGACATTATTACACAGGGTCTTAGGCGCTGGGGCCGGCGCGGGATTTCAGTGTGGCACATCACTTGCAACCAGAATTGCGGCGCGGGCCGTGCGCGGTGACCGCAGCCAGGCCCTTCGTAACGCCTCGGACGGACTGCCGGGGCAGGCAATGCGAATCGACGGATCGATGGCAGAGACGGAGAATCCAAACACGGATCAGCCCCAGGGCGACGAGCCGGTCGAGCAGCCCGGCGACCAGGCCGACCCCGTCCAGGCGGACGAACCACAGGCCGGCGACCCGGCTGCCCCGGAGCAGGCCGACCAGACGCCGTCCGGTGGCGCAGACGATGCGCCGCAGGACGACGCGGCTCCTGCTGCCGAAGCCGACGACGCCACGGCCGAAGCTGCGCAGGACTCCCAACACGGACAGCAGGACGAGTCCGACGCAGCTTCCGGTCGGACGGCTGAGCCGCCGGCCGGGGAGCAGGCACCACCGGCGCCTGCCGCAGAGCAGACGGCGCCACCGTCGAATCAGCCGTCGGAAACCGCCGCTCAACCGCCGGATGCCTCCGTCGGTTTCGATACCTCGGCTTTTCTTGAGGAACACGAAACCCCGTGGCACAAGCGCGTCCCGCTGGTTCCTCTGTTGCTGGGTTTCAACACACTTGTCGTCTGCTTCCTGCTGGCGGTTATCGTCTTTGTGGTTACCGGAGGCCCGAAGACACCGCACGAGGCCTCCGCCTACACTTCCGACGAGTCGGCCGTGGTCAGCAGACCGGAACGTGACGGCGACGAATCTCCCATTGAGCCGCCCCGGGTGGAACCGCAGGCCTGGCAGAAGGCCGAGCGGGCGTTCAGGAACCAGGATTTTTCCGAGGCCCTGGGCTACTACGGCCACTTGCTGGATGCGGCGCAGGGTCGTCCGGTGGATGCGTTCGTGGTGGACTATCTGCGTCTGCGCAGCGGCGATTGCCTCATCCGGCTCGGTCGCAGCGACGAGGGCCGCGAGCTGCTCGAGCGCGTCAGCAGCAGCGGTTCGCCGATAGTGCGGGCCGTCTCAAACTATTTGCTGGCCGAGCTGGAGCTCAGAACGGAACGATACCCGGCCGCCCGGCGGCGGGCTTACACGGCCATCGCGGCTTTGGGCGCGCTTGAGCGGGATATGCCGCTGGAGCGTGACTGCGACTACCTTATCGCGCGGGCGCTGACGGAAAGCGCCATGCGGTTCTTCAACCCCGACGAGCCGATTCCCTGGTCCGGATACAATGCCTCGGATCCCTTCACCGGCCTGGACGACTCCGCCTTGCGTCGCCTGCTGCACGATGGCGCCGAACGGATGGCCGAGTCGGTCCTTGGCCCGGAGGTCTCTCCCGCCCGGCGAACGGATGCGGCGCGGTTCTGGTCGGTAAGCTGCTGGCAGGCGACGCTGGAAGAAGTCCTCTACAGGTTTGCATCGGCCTGCGAAATGGACGTTCACTGGGCGTCGGCCGCCCCTCCCGTCCGTCAGAGAGGCATATCGCTGGCGTTCCGGGAGGTCGGCGAGCACCGCCTGTTCGAGGTGGCCTGCGGAATGGCCGGTCTGGTGGCGCGTTTCAATCGCGACGAGGTGGAAATATACGACGCCGACGCCATCAGCTCCCTGTCGGACAAGCGGGAGCTTCTCAAGGCCGAGGCCGTCTCCGTGTGGCGGCGGTTCTTCCTGCGGGCATCGGACGACCATCGTCTGCCGGTGGGGCACTTCGCGCTCGGGCGGCTCTACGAGTGTGCCGGAGAAACCGCCGACAGCATGCGCGAGTACCGGCTTACGGCCGGTCGCTTTCCACGTCACGAGCTGGCGCCGCGAGCTTTGTTGCGGAAGGCCCAGATACAGATATCTCTACGCGACTACACCGGCGCCCGCAACGATCTGCTGGACCTGCTGGATCTGTATCCGGACTACCCGGCCGTTGCGGACGTGTACCTCTATCTCGGGCGCAGCGCGCTGAAAACCGGGCTGTGGGACGAGGCGATCCGCACCTTCCGGAAACTCTACTACCTGGAGTTGTCCAAGGCCTCGCGACTGGAGGCGTGCCGGGGGGTGGCAAGGAGTTTCTTCGAGAAGGGCAACTACAGCGAGTCCCGCAATTGGTACGAGCGATACTTCCAGCAACTTGACGACCAGTCCGGAGAGGCGCCGGCCGAGGCGTTCCACACCTGGGGACGCTGCGAATCGGCGTTGGGCAATCTCGACAGGGCGGCGGCGGCCTACCGCCTGGCTTTGGGGGCCGGTGGTCCGTCGGAGCTGCGCGCCCGCGCGTCGTTGGACCTGGCGGATGTCGAGCTGCAGAGGCAGAACTTCGTCGGCGCCCTGGGGCTGCTGAACGAACTGGATCCCACTTTGCTCGACGAGCAGCAGAACTATGACCGCCTGAGGCTGCAGGCAAGGGCGCTTCGCGAGATGGGGTTGCCGTTGCGTGCCCGACGGATGCTTTCGCGTCACATGCCGGAGGTCTCCGACGCCCACCAGCGGGCCATGCTGGCTGTTGAGACCGCCAAATGCCTGGTGGACGAAGAAAAGGGCGACGAGGCCCGTGATGTGCTGGTCGGGGCACTTGGCGAGATGACCCCCTGTGCGGAAAGCTACGAAGCCGCACTGTATCTCGCAAATCTGTGCCTTCAGGACGAGCGTTATCGCCAGGCCGCCGAGGTCGCAGAGACCTTGGTGAACAGCTCCGCCGGCGAACACATCCGCCGTCAGGCGCAGGAGCTTCTGGGCATGGCTCGCGCGTGCCAGCGGGACTACGGCGCCGCGGCGGAGGCATTCTCGATGGACGACGATGAGTTCTCCACCGACGTGCCGGACGACGGCGAGGAGACCATGCCATGAACCTGCGTGCATTGATCACATCGTCGGCGATTGTGTTGCTGACCGCGGCGTCCGGGCCGGCCGCGCCGGACGGGCAGCCCGCCGAGCGGGAGCCGCTGGACACCGAGTTGCATGAGCTTATCGAGACTGTCAGCGGCACCGCGCAGCAGCTCTGGCGCGAGAGCATAGAGGCCCCGCCGCAAGTTGACGGTTCGCGGCTGTCAGAAATGGTCGGCGAAATTCAGCTTCTACGTCTGGACCCAGAGGACGCGCTCAATCGGAGCCGGCAGACACAGGAGCCCGTGGCTTCCTCCCGGGAGCCGACGACCCGTCCCACTGCCGAAGAGCGGCCCGGCGACGGCCGCAGAGAGCAAGTAGCAGAGGAGGTGCTTGCGCAGTTGCAGGCCTCGGCTCCCAGAGACCCGGCCAGGGCGACGCAACTGGCGGACACGCTCTTTGCCGACGAGCACTACGAAGCTGCCTACGCGCTGTACGAGGCGGTCCTTGAGCATGAGACCTCCGAACAGCGGGCCTCTTGGCTGGTGTTCCAGATGGCCAACTGCAGGAAGTACAGTGACCCCGAAACCGCCCGGCAGCTCTATCTGCAACTTATTGAGCAGTACCCCAACAGCAGGTGGGTTGAGGCGGCCAGGGTGCAGGAGAAGATCATCCACTGGCAGCAGGTAAACGAGCCGCGGGCCGTGCTGCGGCAGGCCCGTGGAAACACCCGCAGAGACACTGATTAAGCGTCACCATATGCCCGGCAGAGACAAGACAGATATGTCCGAGCGAGTCCATCAGAACGTTCTGGTTGTGCACCGGCAGTGCGAAACGACGCGGCTGGTGCTGGAGCGACTGGCGGCACGGGGTCTGCGCGGCGCGGTGGAGGCCGACGCGTCGGTGGCTGCGGATAAGGTGGCTCAGGGCAGGTGGGACCTGGTGCTGGTCGCTCCCGAGGCCGTCGGCGAGAAGGCATTCGACCTGCTTTCCGGCGTCAAGGAGAGCTTCCCCGAATTGCCGGTGGTGATGCTGGGCAAACGCGACGACACGCACCTTGCCGTTCGCGCCTTGCGCAACGGCTGCGACGACTATCTCATCGAGCCGGCGACCAGCGAAGCCATTGAGGACATGCTGGACTCGCTGCTTCCCAGTCATGCCGTCAGCAACGCTGCGGCTGCCGAGGATGGTAACCGCCGGCTCCTGCAGATAGCCGGTCGCAGCGACGCGCTGCGGCGGACGCTGGAGCTGGCGCGCAAGGTCGCGCCGACTTCAATACCCGTGCTCATCACCGGCGAAAGCGGCACGGGCAAGGAACTGGTGTCGTACTTCGTGCATCGTCAAAGCCAGCGGCGCCGCGGGCCGTATATACGCGTAAACTGTGCGGCCGTTACCGAGTCGCTGCTGGAGAGCGAGCTGTTCGGTCACGAGCGGGGCGCGTTCACGGGAGCATACTCCCAGCGCAAGGGTCGTTTCGAACGGGCGCACGGCGGGACGCTGCTTCTGGATGAGATTTCCGAGACCACTCCCCGGCTGCAGGCGGAGCTTCTACGGGTCCTGGAGCAACAGGACTTCGAGCGCGTCGGAGGGACCGAGCCGGTCTGCGTGAACGTACGGGTTATCAGCACCTCCAACCGCGAGCTGTCCGCCGAGACGCGCGCCGGGCGGTTCCGGCACGATCTGTTCTACCGTCTCAGCGGCGTACACCTTGTGGTGCCTCCCCTGAGGCAGCGCCCGGAGGATATTCCCGTTCTGACGTGGCATTTTGTGAATCTTTACGCCCACGAAGTCCGGCGCTGCATACGCGAGCTGGACGAGCAGATGCTGAAGCTGTTCGAGCAATACAGTTGGCCCGGCAATGTTCGCCAGCTCCGCAACGTGGTGCGAACGGCGCTGGTGCTGGGCGAGGGTGAGACGCTCTCGCTGGACGGCGCGCCCTGGCTGGCGGCGGAGATGAGGCGCTGCGACTCTCCGAACCTGGACGCAGAGAGCCTGCGTCTGCAGGAGCTGGAAAGGCAGGCGATCTTTGAGGCCTTGCGGCGGACCAAACGCAACCAGACCAAGGCCGCCCGCCTGCTGGGCATAACCGACCGCACGTTGAGGGAAAAACTCAGGCGATACAGGCAGGACGGATACGCCGTTCCCACCGGAGGCGGCAAATGACCAGAAACATCCAGACCATCGAGACTCTTCAGGCGGCGCTGCGGGCTGTCAGCATGCGGCAGAACGCCATCGCCAACAACATCGCCAACAGCGAGACGGCCGGCTATCGCCGACAGGATGTGAAGTTCGAAGAGCTTTTGGCCAAGGCGCTGGACTCCGACGGCCGCATCAACATCTCGGAAGTCCGACCGGAGCTGTACCGCCCCATGGACAGCCCCGTGGGCAGCAACGGCAATGACGTGAGCATGGAAGCAGAGGTCGGTGAGCTTATCGAGAATACCGCAAGGTACAAGACCTACATGCGGCTGCTGGCGAGGCAGTACCGCAAGATGGAGCTGGCGGCTCAGTGAGCCGGAGGTGAGAGATGAGCACAGGCGGCGTTTCACCGGTGAGAATAGCGACATCCGGACTGGAGGCGCAGCGGCGTCGGCTGGACGTAATCGCCAACAACATCGCCAATGCACACACCACCCGCGGACCCGGCGGCGAGCCGTACCGGAGGCGGGAGGTGGTGCTCTCGGCCGCGGACAAGCAACTCTCCGGCGTGGATATCCGCGGGGTGTTCGAGGACCGGCTTACGGACTTCCAGCAGGTGTATCAGCCCGGTCACCCCGACGCCGACGAGGAGGGCTTCGTGTTGATGCCCAACGTGGAGCTGCCCGTTGAGATGGTCAATATGGTCAGCGCCAGCCGGGCCTACGAAGCCAACGCCGCCGTTCTCAAGAGGTACCAGGAACTGGTGGACGCGACACTGGAGCTGCTGAGGTAAGGAGCAAAACGATGGCCGGTATAAATCCAGTATCCGGAGCAGGTCCCACCTGGCCGCAGGCCGCGACAGGTCCCGGCCGGGCCGCAGGCGGCGCCGGCGAACAGCAGGGCTTCAGCAACCTGTTGAAGACCTATGTCGAGAACGTGGACTCCGACCAGCGAGCCAGCGCCCAGGCGATACAGGACCTCATTTCCGGAAAGACCAACGACGTGCTGCCGGTGGTCGAATCGGCCGCTCAGGCGGACATGAGCTTCAAGCTGCTTATGGGCGTGAGGAACAAGGTCATCGAGGCCTACAAGCAGACCATGAACATGCAGATATGACCGCCGTCGGAGTTGACAGCCAATCATGACGCCGATGCTTCAAAACCTCCAACAGGTATGGAAAGGCATGGGGCTTATCCAGCGGGTGATCCTGCTGGGTGTGCTGCTGGCGTGCATCGGTGCGATGGCCCTTCTGGTCGGCTGGGCCAGGCAGCCGGAGATGACGCTGCTCTACAGCGACCTTTCACCGGACGAGGCCGCCGAGATAGTCGAGAACATCTCCGACGAGGGCGTCGAGCATGAGCTGAGAAGCGGCGGTACCAGCATCTACGTACCAAAAGAGCACGTTTACGACCTTCGGCTGAAGATGGCCTCGGCGGGATTGCCGCAGGGCTCTCACGCCGGCTATCAGATCCTGGACGAGGAGAAGATCGGCGCCAGCCCCTTCTCGCAGAGGGTGAACTACACGCGGGCGATCGAGGGCGAGCTGGCCAAGACCATAGAGCTTATCGACGGAGTGTCATCGGCGCGAGTGCACGTGGTCCAGCCGGAAGCGCCGGTGTTCGCCGGTGAAAAGCGACAGCCCTCGGCGACGGTGGCGGTGAGACTGCACCCCGGGCGGCGTCTGAGCAGTGGGAACGTGGCCGCCATCGTGCACCTGGTCGCCGGCAGCGTCGAAGGACTGACTCCTTCCAAGGTGGTGGTGGTGGATGCGGGAGGGAATCTGCTCACCTCGGAGAATGAAAGCGAACTGGCCCGCAGCGCCGACACGCTGCTGGACTACCGCACCCAGGTGGAGCAGTACCTATCCAACAAGGCCGAGGAGATGCTAACGGCCGTGCTCGGTCCCAATCGCGCATCCGTCAGGGTAAGCGCCACCATCAACACGCGCAGCTTGAGCGAGACCGTCGAAACTTACGATCCCGACGGAAAGGTCATCACCAAAGAGACCATAGAGAGCACCCAGAGCAGCTCCCCCGACGGTGGCGGTGGCGGAAACGCCGGAAACAGCAAGGAAGAGAACATCATTACCGAGTTCAGGGTCGGAAGGACTCTTCGTCAGCAGCAGGAGCTGCCCGGCGATATAGAGTCCCTGTCGGTGGCGGCGTTCGTTGACCTCTCGGGTCCTCAAGCCGAGGGCGCGGGCGAGGAAGGCGCCGCCGCGGCATCGGCCGCTCCGTCCATGACGGTCGAAGACGCCGAGGAAATCATCCGCAACGCGCTGGGCCTGGAGGCCGACGCTCCCGTGAAGGTAGTCAACATGCCCTTCCACTCGCACCAGCAGGCGGAGATGGCGCCACCGGAGCCGGACGGGGGCATCTTGCCGCTTATTCTGGAGATTGCCAGGCGCTCCTCGCTGGGCATCCTGGTCATAGGGGCGCTGGTGGCGTTGAGGATGTTCACCGGAAAGAGCAAGGCCCGGACGGCAGCGCTGGAGGCGGCCAACAGCGAACAGAATTATCTACCCTCGGATGGTGAAGACGACTCCGAGCAGCTCCGAAGGCGCATAACACGAGCGCTGCAGGACAACCCTGAAGAAGTCAAGCGACTGTTCCTCAGTTGGGTCAAGACCGAGGAAGGAGGTTAAGCGGTGCCCAGCAGCGGAGCACGCAAGGCGGCGCAGCTACTGGTGGACCTGGACCCGGGCACGGCCGGTGAGCTGTTGAAGTCCGCCGACGAGCAGACCATGAAGGAAATCGTCGCCGAGCTGGCGTGGATCAGCAGCAGCGGTCGCCCCGGCGGCGGCGACGGCGAACGCCCGGTGCGGGAGTTCTCCGAACTGGTCGCCCAGAAAGACCGGAATCTGTCCGGGCAGCTCTTTCTGGACGCGTTGCTGGACTCCGCCGTCGGTAAGGACCGCGCCGAAGAGGTCCGCCGTGAAGCAAGTGAGCTGGTCCGGGCGAGGGAGCCGTTCTCCCCGATCCGTTCGGCCGACGTGGAGCACATCGCTTCCGCCCTGGCGGGCGAGCCGCCCATGGTCGCGGCTATGGTGCTTTCGGAGCTTCCTCCGGGCAAGGCCGCGAAGTTGCTGCCCCTGCTTGACGAGGAAGTCCGCCCCAAGGCGGTAATGGAAATGACCAGCGGGCGAAGCGCCAATCCCGACATCCGCCTCCGCATCGCCAGGCAGGTGTGCAGCCGCCTGGAGGCGTTGAAGTGGCAGGAGTCCGGCGGCGCGCAGCAGAAGGAATCCGACGCCCAGCGGAAGCGACGTCTTCGCAGCGTAGCCGTGATACTTCAGGGACTGAGCAGCGAGCTGTGCGAGGCGCTGCTGGAGGGACTGAACCAGACCGACCCGGAGACATGCAAGCTGGTGCGGAACCTCATGCTCATCTGGGAGGACATACCGCGCGTGGCCGACAGGTCGCTGCAGGAAGCGCTGCGTACGCAGGAACCGCAGACCCTGGCGATGGCGCTGTACGAGGCCCAGCCGAGGATTGCCAAGAAAATCCGCTCAAACATTTCCGAGCGTGTCGCGGCGCTGGTGGACGAGGAGCTTTCGCTGCTGTCGTCCCCGAAGCCCGAGAAGATTCTGGAAGCCCGCGAGACCATTCTGGAGGTCCTGCGGGACATGAACGCCAAGGGCGAATTGACGCTGGAAGAGGCATAAGCGGTGAGCCAGGTCGTGGAAATCAAGCTGCCCGCACCGCCGGCCGACGTGGGTATCGCAGGCGCCGGCGGCGACGAATCACCTTCGCAGGCGGCCAACGAGCGGGCACTGGAGCAGCTCCGCGAGCAGATGAACCGCGAGCTTCAGAAGGAACGGGCGGCTGTGGCTTCGTCGCAGAAGGCGCTGCGGGAAGCCGCCCGGCAATTGAACGAGATTCAGCAGCAGGTGGTCGCCGACGCAGAGCAGCAGCTTGTCGAGCTGGCCGTGGAGATAGCGGGTAAAATCCTGGCCCAGGAAATCAAGTCCCAGGGCTATGAGATCGACCCCATAGTCAAGGAAGCACTTTCCCAGGCGCCCACCCGCAAAAGCGTGGTGGTGCGTCTGAATCCCGAGGACCTGCCCCGCTGCGAACTGGCCGGCGGACAGGACGATTCCGACGCCGACATCCGCTTCGTGGCCGATGCTGGTGTTCCACCGGCTGGGTGCGTGGTGGAAACGGAAGAGGGAGTCGTGGAGTCCGACCCTCAGCAGCGGCTCAAGGACGTTGGCGAGAACCTTAAGGAACCGGAATAACCGTGGTCGTGGACCTGAGCAAATACCGCAGCAAGCTCCGGACGGTTGGTGCCGCGGCCTGTCGCGGGTCGGTGGTGCGCGTGGCCGGTCTGACCGTGGAATCCAAGGGTCCGCCCGTGGGTATCGGTCAACTGTGCGACATCCGGCTTTCCGACGGCAGGAGGATACCGGCCGAGGTAGTGGGCTTTCAGGACACGCACCGGATACTCGTGCCGCTGGAAGGCGTGGAGGGCATAGCCCCCAACGACCCGGTGCTGGTGCGCAGCTCGCCGCGGACGATACGCCTGGACGATTCCATCCTGGGCCGTGTCATCGACGGTCTGGGCAGGCCCATCGACGGCAAAGGCCCGCTGTCCGGCGCCGAATACCGCTCCATCGAGAACACCTCCCCGCCGCCGCTGGCGCGGAAGCGCATCACGGAACCGCTGGCGACCGGGATACGCGCCATCGACGGTATCATCACCTGCGGGCGCGGGCAGCGGATGGGCATATTCTCCGGCAGCGGCGTCGGAAAGAGCACGCTTCTCGGCGAGCTTGCCCGCACCAGCGACGCGGACGTAAACGTGCTGGCGCTGGTCGGCGAGCGAGGCCGGGAGGTCAGGCAGTTCCTGGAAGAGTCGCTTGGTCCGGACGGTCTGAGCCGAAGCGTGGTGGCCGTCGCCACCTCCGACGCTTCTCCCATCCAGCGGGTAAAGGTGGCATTTACGGCCATCACCGTCGCGGAATATTTTCGCGACAAGGGCCTGAACGTGATGTTCATGATGGATTCGATTACGCGCTTCGCCCAGGCGCAGCGGGAGATCGGCCTGGCCGCCGGCGAGCCGCCCACCACCAAGGGATACTGTCCGAGCGTCTTCAGCTTGCTGCCGAAGCTGACCGAGCGTCTGGGCTGCGGTCAGACCGGCAGCATCACGGGAATGTTGACCATCCTGGTCGAGGGCGACGATCTGGCCGACCCGGTGGCCGACAGCGTGCGGTCGTTGCTGGACGGTCACGTGGTGCTCAGCCGCAAGCTTGCCGAGATGGGTCACTATCCGGCCATCGACATACTCCAGAGCGTCAGCCGGTTGATGAGCACGGTTGTGGACGAGGAGCACCGCCTTGCGGCCCAGCGGTTCCGCGCCATCTACGCCACGTACCTCGGGGCCGAGGACCTCATCAACATCGGAGCGCTGTCGCCGGGCAGCAATCAGCGGATAGACAAGGCGGTCTCGCTGATAGACCGGGTGAACGAGTTTCTGGTTCAGGACGTGGGCGAGCGGTCGGACTTTGTCGAGACGGTACGTCGCCTCAAGGACATAACGGCCTCGTGGGAATTCCTGTTGCCGACCGACGGTCAGGCCGCCAAGGCCGGCGCCGCGCAGGGCTCCCCGGCCGGTGAGGTGCGCCGATGAAGCGTTTTCACTGGCGACTTCAGCGCGTGCTGGACGTAACGGTTCAGCGCGAAAAGGCGCTGCGGGCGGAGTTGTTCGCCCTCAGTCGGCGGATCGTGCGGCTTCGTCAGGAGATTATCCGCCGTCGGGCCGATTTGCGGAGTGTCCTGGCCGACCTGGGAGGCCGTCCACCGGCGGAGCGCATGGCGCGCCAGGAGGTGTTCATGCGATGTGCCGAGGCGGTCGAGCGCGAAATTGCCCGCCTCGACCGGGACGCTCGCGAACTGGAGTCACGCCGTTCGGAACGGACCCAGACCTTCCTGCGGCTTCGGTCCAGCCGTCAGACGCTGGAGCGGATGCGCGAGGAGGCCTATCGCCAACATATGCGCGAGCAACTGAAAATGGAACAGAAGCAGTTCGACGAGAGCGCACAGATTTCCTTCGCCCGAATGGCCTCTGCCGGCGCTGAGCCGGCGGCCGAAGGGAGCGGACAATAATGAGCAAGAAGCTGCGGATAATGGTAATGGTCACCTTGGCTCTGGCGGCGTTCGGGGCATCGCTGATGTTCTCGTGGTCTCGCGGTTCCTCCGAACCTGCGGAGTCCGGCGAAGGCGAACCGGCCGGGCAGACCCGGGAGCCCTCGGGCGACCTCCTTGCGCAGTATGCCGAGAAGGCGTCCATGCAGCTGCAGCCCAGCGAGGCAGAATTGCACCAGCTCGTTCAGGACCTTCGCGAGAAGAGGCGGGAACTGGACCGTCGCCGACGCGAGTTGGACCAGCGCCAGCGCCAGATCGAACTGGCTGAGAACCTCCTCAGCAAGCAGGCCGAAGAGCTGGAGAACCTGCGACTGGAACTGAATGCGCCTCTGGCGACGCTCAAGGAGGCCACCAGACAGCTCCAGGCGACACGGGAGATCATCACCCGCAGCGAGCAGGCGAACCTTCAGGGCATTGCCGCCAAATACGAGCGTATGGACGAGAACGCCGGCAGCGAGATTCTGGTGAGCATGTGCCGGAACGGTCAGGAATCCGACGTCGTGAAAATCCTATATTACCTTTCCGACCGCATGTCCGCGAAGATGCTCGGCGCAATCGAGGACCGGGAGCTGGCGGCGCGTCTGCTCGAACGGATGAAGCGAGTCGAGGAAGAGGGATAGAGCCGTGGATATCGCCACTATTATCGGAGTACTGGCGGGCTTCGCATGCGTGGGCGTGGCCGTCTTTGCCGGCGGTGGCGCGGGTATATTCTTCAATATCCCCTCGATACTCATCGTCGGCGGGGGGATGATGTCGGCTACGCTGATCCACTTCTCACTGGGGCAGGTTCTGCGTATCGGCTCGGTGGTCAAGAAGACGCTCTTCTACAAGCTGCCGACTGAGGATGAGCTCATTCAGCAGATGGTGAATTTCTCGGCGATCAACCGCCGCGACGGCGCGCTGGCGCTGGAACAGCAGCTTCCCTCGGCGTCGGACGAGTTCCTGGTCAAGGGCCTCCGTATGGTCATCGACGGCCAGGAGGAGCAGCAGATAGAGGAACAGCTCTCCATGGAGATTCAGTATCTCCAGGAGCGACACAGCGGTGGTAAGCGCGTGATGGAGTTCATGGGTTCCAGCGCCCCGGCGTTCGGGATGATTGGAACGCTTATCGGACTCATCCAGATGCTCAAGGATCTGGATGACCCGTCCAAGATCGGCGTGGGAATGGCGACCGCGCTTATAACGACCTTCTACGGTGCCCTTTTGGCGAACCTGCTGTTCCTTCCGCTGGCCGGCAAACTGGGTATCCGGTCAAAGCGCGAGTCGCAGCTCCGCGAAATGATGCTGGAAGGCGTGCTTGGGCTGGTTCGTGGCGAAAGCCCCACGGCTATTCGTGAGCGTATGCACGCATTCGTGTCCGCCAAGAACCGCGAAGAGCTGAAACCGAGCGTATGAGATGATTCCCCGTCGCAGGAAAAAGACCAACGACGACTCAGCCCCCGGCTGCGGGTGGATGGTTACGTTCAGCGACTGCATGACGCTGCTGTTGTGCTTTTTTGTCATGCTGCTGACGTTCTCGGCATTCGACGAGAACCGTCTGGCCCAGTTCATGGGCGGGCTGAAGCTGATGGACTACAACTCGCTGTTCCCGCCGGACGATACGCTGGTCAGTTCCATGGTTCCACCGCCGCCGCAGGAGGTGGACCGGACCCCCGAGGGAAGCGAAACACCGACGGATGAGTTCCTGGAGGTGCTGGAGAATCCCCAGAAGTCGAGGGATCTGACCGACCCCGGGGCTTTCAGCGACCATAAGGTGTTTTACCTGCCGTCGAGCGAGATCTTCTGGGCGCAGGGCAGCGGCCTTACGCCCGGCGGGCGAGGCAAGCTGTCGCTGATAGCGGAGATGATGAAGCTCGTCCCCTCGCGCGTGGTGGTCCGCGAGATTGGTTCCGACGGGCGGACTCGCAGCGACGAGGCCGGTCTTGAAAGATGCAACGCTGTTGTTGATTTCTTCGCACGGCAGAGAGTCAGGCGGGACCTTCTGTTCGTCTCGGCCGACAGCTCGCCGGCGAAGCAGTCTGGCTGTATCGAAATATCGCTGTTGAAGCACGAGGAACGCTGATGGCCGGCAGAGAGAGACAAAGCCGTCCGGACGACGATAATTCCAACGATACCCCCAGTTGGATTGTGTCATGGACGGATATGGTCACCCTGCTGCTGTCGTTCTTTGTGATGCTACAGAGCATGGCCGTGGAAAAAAGCGACATGCTGTTCCAGATTGGCTGCGGGTCCTTCCTGCGGGCAGTGTCCGGATTCGGCATACCTGACTGGGTGTACGGCCACGAACCGCCGATGCCGAGCCGGCAATACAAGCGTGTCAGACACCCCATGGAGAGGCGCGAGGAGGCGCGCAGGGACAGGGTCATCGACGCCGAGGCCGAGCGGATCCGCGAGCTGTTTGTCCAGCTCCGCAACCAGGTCAAGACGGAGGCAAACGACCTGTCGGAAAGACCTTTGCGCTACGACGCCCTGGACGTGCGTTTTGCGGCCGGCGAGAGCGAAGCGGACGAAGCCCAACGCGAGTCGTTGCTCGATTACGCCGATACCCTCAAAAGGAATCTTGCGGGACGTCGAATTAACATATACGTGGTGGGTTTGGCGCCTGAGGTGACCGCATCCGGTGAGCGGGCGGTGGTTTCGGCGCGTCGCGCGCTGTCTGCCGCGAACGTACTGGGTCAGGCGCTGGCGGCCGAAACGGCCGGCGGACTCTGGGAGCTGCACTCCTGGGGAGCCGTGGACGGCTCCGGGTTGTGCCGCCGGGCCGGCGTCTCCGCGGGTGGGACGCAGCTCGTGGTGATGATTACGGAAGCGAAGTAGCAATGGCCGAAGATATTGAAAACCAGGACTCCGCGCCGTTGCCGCAGGGCGACGGTGGCGGCAGGAAGATGCCCATATGGCTGGGGCTTTGCGTTCTGATCGTGGCGGTGGCGTCCGCCGCCGGCTACGGTGTGGGGCAATTCATCTCAACTGCTCCGGCGGCCGAGAACGAACCGGGCGGGAGTATCGAGGAGACCGAACCCGACGACATGGATGAGGATTACGGCTATCGGGACTTTGAGACCATAACCGTCAACTTCGACGAGCCCCGTATGGCCCGATACGTCCGCGCGACCGTTACCTTTGCCATCCCCCGCGACTACTACAACGAGGCGGTCGCCACTATAGAGCAACACGCGCCTGAGCTGCGCGACTGGTTAACCACGTACCTTGCCGGCTGCACACTCGACGACCTCCGCGGACCGAAGAATCTCAACCGGATCCGTCGCGATATAGAGGACGCGTTCAATCGTCGCCTCTGGCCGGACAGCAAGCCGCGCATCGCCAATGTGCTGTTCAAGGAATTTTTCGTACAATGACAGCCCGCCGGGAAAACTCGCATCTGGTCGTGGAGCAACTCCGCCAGGCCGCCGGCAGCGGCAAGGAGCCGATTTACAGCGACATCGAGGCCGCCGATTACGACTGGTTACGCCCCCACGCCTTTACCTCCCGCGAGATGGTGCGACTGGGCGAGCTGATGCATCGTGCGGCCCGCAACGTATCGCGGCGGCTCAGTGAGCAGCTTCAGTGCGAAACCGAGGTCGCTGTCGGCGAGGTGGAACAGCTTTACCGGCATACCTTCCGCAATCAGCGGCCCGAAGGGGCCGAGTACGTGTATCCCTTCAGCCGCGCGGGAGCCGGACCGTGCGGGCTTCTGCTCGTTACCCGCCCGGATGCCGTCGCGCTGGTGACCAAAATGCTCGGAAGCAGCAGCGAGCAGTCGGCGACGGAGCGGGAACTGTCTTCCCTGGAGACGGACCTGCTGGGCTATCTGCTGGGCGGCGTCATGGACTCGGTGTCCGACGCGCTGCGGGAATGGGGCGGCGCGACACTGGAGGCCGAGGGCAAGGTGCTGGAAGACGAAAGGCCCGTCCCGGAGTCAATCACGGAGCTTTGCCGGGTGGACCTGCAGGCCCAGGACGACGGCCACTTCGGCATTACCCTGCTGCTGGACACCACGGTCGTTGGACAGGTGGTCAGCCCCCAGACGTTCGACCAAACTCCGGCCGAGCAGGTGGCCGCGGATCTGCGCGAGCACGTCGGCCGGGCGCCTGTGCGGCTGACGGTCCGGCTGGGTACGGTTCAGGTTCCCATGCGGATGGTAGCCGAGCTTTCAGAAGGCGACGTGATGGTGCTGCCGACGCGGATAGACACGCCTCTGACCGTTCGGGCCGAGGGCAAACCCGTTCTGCAGGGACACCCGGTGGCCTCGCACGGGCATTGCGGACTGAAGATCAACGCCCGCCTGGCAGAGACATAGTCCGGGCGGGGGCGACAGCGAAACAGAACTGACAGGATGCGGTTCCGTCGGTTAGAAACCGATATCCGGCACGGAAAGGACTCTTAAGCCATGGCCGACGCAACAGCCACCGAGGAAAAACAGGACGCTCAGACCACCGACGAGCAGCAGGAGCAGGCCGGCAGTGCGGAGGTCTCCGAAGCGCAACTGCAGGAGGCCGGCGAAGGAAAGACCGACGCCCCGCCAGGACAGATAGACATCCTGCTGGACACCACCATGCCGATAACCGTTAATCTCGGCGAGGTGGAGATGCAGGTTCGCGAGCTGCTCGAGCTGGGGCCGGGGTCGGTATTGAAGCTCGACCGTCGGGTCGGCGAGCCGGTGGACCTGTACCTGCGGGGCATCCGCTTTGCCGAGGCCCGTCTGGTGGTGGTCGATGAGAACCTCGCCGTCCGCATCGAGCGGATAATTCCGGCCCATCAGGAAGCCCAGGACGAGCAGGACTGACAGCCGGCATGGTCTGGACCAATGCGCCCGGAGTCTGCGCCGTTCGAGCCGTCCGGCGTCAATTTTCTCGGCGCGGTGTAAGATTTTTCACCCTCCACACGGCGCATCCCTGTCTATAAGTTGTTTTTACATCGGCTATTAAGTTTGGCACGTCGTATGCACTGCCTCTGGAGCGTACGTGGACTGTGCGCCCGGAGTGCAGGGAGAGATGGCCATTACGAGACGTGTCAGACTGCTGTTGGCGGCATTGGTTGGGCTGGTGGCTCTGTCTGCGGTTTCCGCCGACGAACCGACCACGCGCGCTGCCACCGGACCGTCCGCCAGTACACGCCCGACGGCCTCACAGCCGGCGGCCTCGCAGCCCTCGGGTGCCGCGGCCGAAACACCTTCCCCGAAGAATTCCCGCAAAGACCCCTTTGACCAGGACGGTGGCAACGGCACGGGATTCGCCGACACCGGCGAGATGCTATGGAAGATGATGGCCTCGCTGATGGTGCTGGCCGTGCTGGCCGTTGCGGCGTGGGTGGTCTTTCGCAAGGTCGTTCCCCGCATCGGTCAAACGTCCGGCCGAAGGGTTCGTCTGCTGGAGACGACGTACGTCGGTCCGCGAAAGGCCGTCCATCTGCTTCAGGTGGGGCGCAGACGACTGCTGATAAGCAGCTCGCGTGAGGAGGTCTCTCTGCTGGCGGATGTTACCGACGCGGTGGAGGGTGAACCGTCACCAGGCCGTCAGGAGCGCAGCGGCAATGCGTCGTAGCTTACTGACAACTGCGGTGTTGCTGGCGGTGCTTGTGCCGTCGCTTCCGGCCGCGGCGCAGCAGGCCGACGGCGCCGACGATGCTCCGTCCAATGGTGCGGTGGACGACGTACTCGACGCCATCAACAAGATGTCCAGCCCGCCGCCGGAAGGTCCGGATTGGTCCGCGCCGGTGAAAATCGCCGTAATCTTCGCCGCCCTGGCGGTTTTGCCGAGCTTGCTGGTGATGGTTACCTCCTTCACCCGAATCGTCATCGTGCTGGCGTTCATCCGCCGGGCCCTGACAACCCAGAACATACCGCCGACGGTGGCGATCATCGGACTGGCGCTGTTTCTGACGTTGTTCACGATGGCCCCGACCTTTGGCGTCATCAACGAACGGGCCGTCCAGCCATACGTCAACGATGAGATAACCTTCCCGGAGGCGATTTCCGAGAGCTTCGACGCCCTGAAGGAGTTTATGCTCCGCCAGACACGCAACTCGGACCTGGCGCTGTTTACCGAGATCGCCGACCTGGGCGAGCCGCAGAGCGTCGAAGACCTTCCCATGCACGTGGTGGTGCCCTCGTTCGCCATCAGCGAGTTCCGCACGGCCTTCGAGATGGGCTGCCTGATATTCATCCCGTTTCTGATGATAGACCTGGTAACGGCGGGCATCCTGCTCAGCGCGGGCATGATGATGCTGCCGCCGGTGATCATTTCCCTGCCGTTCAAGATAATCCTGTTCGTGTTGGTGGACGGCTGGCAACTGGTCGCCCGGACACTGGTTTCGAGCTTTAACTGACTACGCCATGGACAGCCAATTTGTGCTCTATATCGGTAAGGAGGCGCTGCAGACGGCGCTGCTGATAGCCGCGCCCGTGCTGATTATCACGCTGGTGGTCGGCTTTCTGGTGGCCATGCTGCAGGCAGTCACGTCCATCCGCGACATGACCATGGGACTGGTCCTGAAACTGGCGACCGTGGGTCTGTGCCTGCTGATTTTCGGCGGATGGATGATGAAGGTGGCCGTGGGATTCACCACGCAGATATTCAGCCACATGGCCGCCATGGGACACTGATCATGGAGACGTTCATCATACTGCTGCTGCCGACGCTGATGATGCTGGCGAGGATCAGCGCGTTCTTTGCGGTGCTGCCGATCTTCTCCTGGCAGGCGCTGCCGCGGATGGTCCGCGCGTCCATCGCGCTGTCGGTTACGATATTCTTCCTGGCGGTTCGTCCGGTGGGCATTGCGGCGGGTCCTGTGCCGTGGATGGCGGCCGTGCTGATGATAGTCCAGGAAGCCACCTGGGGACTGGTGTTCGGTCTGGTGCTGCGGCTGGTTTACTCGGCGGTGGAGCAGGGCGGGCGGATCGTCGAGCAGCAGATGGGCACCGCCGACGCGGGGGTCTTCGACCCGGTCACCGGACAGCATGGACAGGCGATGGGAACGTTCTTCCACATAACATACAGTCTGCTGTTTCTGGTGGCGGGCGGGCATCACCTTTTCCTGCGGTTTCTGGACGGCACTTTCGATGCGTTTCCGCTCGGCTCGGCGCCGGACCCCGCCGCGATGGCCAGTGGCATGGTCTCGGCCGGCTCCGCCATGCTCCAGTTCGCGCTGAAGCTGGCCGCTCCGGTGCTGGCGGCGTTTCTGCTGCTGTCGGTCGTGCTGGCGATATTGGCGCGTGTGCTGCCGGAGATGAACATTCTGCTGGCGAGCTTCCCGCTGCGCGTGGGCATGGGGCTGTTCATAGCGGCGGCCGTTATGCCCACGCTGCACGCGTTTACAGGTGAGATTGCCGATTGGATGAAGCGCTTTCTGATGTCCTGACACTGACTTAAGTTAAATGGCCGAACAGGATCAATCTTCAGCCGACCGGACCGAGGAACCAACACCGGAAAGGTTGCGGCGCGCACGCGAGCAGGGACAGGTTCCCCAGAGCAAGGAGGTGCCCTCGGCGCTTCTGCTGCTGGTGTTGCTGCTGCTGATGGCGGCGTTGGCTCCGATGCTCTATGAGTACTTCCACACGCTGATTACCGACTCGCTGACATTCGACAGGGTCGGACCCAACACTTCGGACGCCTTCATGCAGGTCTTCCGCGACAAGAGCCGGGCCACCATGCTCATGCTGGTTCCCTTCCTCGTGGTGGGGATGGCGGTATCGGCATTGAGCAGCGTGCTGGTCGGCGGATGGGCCTTTTCGCCCAAGGGCATCCGCCTGAACCTGAACCAGATCAACCCTGTCCGCGGCTTCAAGCAGCTCTTCTCACTCAAATCGGTCATGAACCTCGTCGTCTCGGTGCTCAAGCTGACACTGGTACTGGTGCTGGTGTACAGCTTCGTACGCGGCAAGCTCGACGAGATAGTCGCACTGGAATGGACGACGGCCGAGGGGCTGTTGGTGGCGATTTCGCGTCTGGTGTTCTCCCTGGTCATCCGCATCGTGGCGGGACTGTTGCTGATTGCGGGCATCGACTGGCTCTACCAGAAGTGGAACTACAAGCGTCAACTGCGAATGACCCGCCGGGAGATAAAAGAGGAGCGCAAGCAGTACGAGGTGTCCCCGGAATACCGCGGCCGCATCCGCCAGGTGCAGATGAGCATGGCGCGGAAGCGCATGCTCCAGTCGGTCCCCGATGCGGACGTGGTGGTGACCAACCCCGAACACGTGGCCGTGGCGCTGAAATACGACTCCGACGAGATGGAAGCCCCGCAGGTGGTCGCCAAGGGCGCGGACCTGCTGGCCGGCAGGATCCGCGAAATAGCCCGCGCCCACGACGTGCCCATCGTACGACGGCCGGAACTGGCGAGGACACTCTACGCCGGCTGCGAGGTGGGCGAGTTCGTGCCCGAGACGCTCTACCTGGCGGTTGCCGAAGTGCTGGCGACCATCTATCGCCTCCGCCGCAAGGCGCCCAGTAACGCAAGATGAGTGAAGAGACCCAACAACTCGGAACGTACCTGCTGGACCGGTCGAACAGCCGGCTGACGCGCATGCTGGCCCACAACGACATCATGTTCGCCATCGGGCTGGGCATGGTGCTGGCCACGCTGTTGATACCGCTGCCCACGTTCATGCTGGACATGATGCTGTCCATCAGCATCGCGGTCGCGGTCGCCACGATGGTGGTGGTGCTGAGTACCGAGGAACCCATCCAGTTCTCGGCGTTTCCTTCGCTTCTGCTGTTCGTGACGCTGTTCCGCCTGTCGCTGAACGTGGCATCAACGCGCCTGATACTGCTGCAGGGCGACGCCGGCAGGATCATCGCCACGTTCGGGCACTTTGTGGTCGGCGGCAACATGGTCATCGGACTGGTGGTGTTCCTGATCCTGGTGATCATCCAGTTCGTGGTCATCACCAAGGGCGCCGAGCGCATCAGCGAGGTGGCCGCCCGCTTCAACCTCGACGCCATGCCGGGCAAGCAGATGGCCATCGACGCCGACCTCAACGCCGGGCTTATCGGCGAGAGGGACGCCAAGTATCGACGCGAGAAGATCGTCGCCGAAAGCGAGTTCTACGGCTCCATGGACGGTGCCAGCAAGTTCATCCGCGGCGACGCCATCGCCGGTCTGGTGATAACGGCCGTCAACCTTATCGGCGGCTTCCTCATCGGCATCACCCGCGGCATGACACCGGCCGAGTCCGTCTCGACGTACTCCATACTCGCCGTCGGCGACGGTCTGGTAACGCAGATACCCGCCATCGTCATTGCGACCTCGGCGGGCTTCCTCATCAGCAAATCCTCCAGCCACCAGAGCTTGAGCCAGGAGCTGGTGCGGCAGTTCCTCGCGCGGAGCCGCCCGTTGGGTGTGGCGGCGTTCCTATTTGCGGCCATGGTGTTCGTGCCGAATTTCCCCAAGGTTCCCTTCGTCGTCCTGGCGCTGGGGACGGGGTTGCTGTCGCGGGCGCTTGCCCGACTGGAGCAGCAGTCCCGCCAGGCCGCCCGCAAGAGCGAGCAGAAGGAAGAATCCGAGGAGCAGCCGGTCGAAGAACTGCTGGACGTGGACACACTGTCCGTCCAGGTGGGACCGCGGCTGATACAGACCGTGGACCCGCGGCGGAAGGGCAGCTTATCGCAGCGCATCAAGCCGCTGCGGCGTAAATTCGCCGAGCAGTACGGCATCGTCCTGCCGCTGGTGCGGCTGCGTGACAACGTTTCGCTGGACCCGAACGTCTATCAGATACGCCTGTACAACCACGTGGTCGCGGAGGGTCGGCTGGAGCCGGACAAGTTGCTGGCGATGGACCCCGGAACCGTGCAGAAGCGCGTGGACGGACAGGCCGCCGAAGAGCCTGTCTTCAACCTGCCGGCTTTGTGGATCTCCAGGGACAAGAAGGACGAGGCCGAGATGGCCGGCTATACCGTCGTGGACCCCGAGACGGTGATGGTTACCCACCTGTCCGAGACGCTGCGCCGGCACGCCCACGAGCTGCTCAGTCGCGACGACGTGCAGCAACTGGTGGACCGCCTGCGGGCGAAGCAGCCCGCCCTGGTGGATACGGTCGTCGGCGACCTGGTTCCGCTGGGCCTGCTGCACCGCGTGTTGCAGCGTCTGTTGGCCGACGGCATCCCCATCCGCGACCTCAAGCAGATACTCGAGACGCTCGGCGACCACGCCGCCCAGACAAAGGATCCCGTCGCGCTTACCGAGCGGGTTCGCAAGGCCATCGCGCGTGCCATTACCGAGCAGCACCGCAACGCGCAGGGCTGCCTGGAGGCGATTACGCTCGACACATCACTGGAGTACGACCTTCGCAGCAAGGCCTCCCAGGACGCCGACGGACTGTCGGTGGACCCCAACCGTGCGTTGGCGCTTATCCAGCGTATCGCCGATGTGTGGAAAGAGGCGATGGCCGCCGGACACGACAAGGTTGTTCTGCTGTGTGATTCACGCATTCGGCCGCACCTGGCGGCCATGCTCAGCCGCCAGATACCCCAGCTTCCGGTACTGGCGTACGACGAGATTGAGACCGGCAGCAACGTTCAGACCGTGGGAACGGTAACGCTTGAGACAGAGGCGACGGCAAGCGCGGCTTCGCTGAAGGCGAGCAACTGAGGCGCTGCCGTTACAGATGACGGAGAGACGTGAGACAGGCATCGGTCATCATGGCGGTCATCGGCTTTTTCGTGGTGGCCTTCGTGGGCACGGTCAGCGGCGTGCCGGCGCACGTGTGCAGTCTGCGAGCACTGGCCGGCGCCGCGGTGATGTACGTGTTGACCCGCTTCTGTGGCCAGGTGGTCGTACGTGTGGTGGCCGACGCCGCGGTCCGCAGCATGAACCTGCAACAGCAAAAGGGCGCCAGTGACAACAGCAGAGAGTAAAACCCAGACCGGACCCGACGACGCGCTGAGGGCACGTGCGACACAAGTGTACGCCCAGCAGTCGCGACAGGCCCGCGAGCAGCAGTGGATACTACAGTATCTCCCGCTGGTCCGGCACGTGGTGTCCAAGGTTACGGCCCGGCTGTCGCACCGCAGGGACATCGACGACCTGATATCCGCCGGGACGCTGGGGCTGGTAAAGGCGGCCCGGGCATACGACCCCTCGCAGGAAACCTCGTTCAAGACCTACGCCTATATCCGCATCCGCGGGGCGGTGATCGACGAACTGCGGGGGCGGACCTTTGCACCGGCCGGCATCCACGCCCGCGTGAGGCAGGCCAAGGAGGCCTACGAGCAGTGCGTCGCCGAGCTGGGCAGGCCCCCCGCGGACGAAGAGCTGGCCGAGAAATTGAAGGTCTCGCTCGATGAGCTTTACAGCATGTTCGAAGACATGCGGAAGCAGCACTTTCTGTCGATCCACGGGCTAAGCGACGAGGAGCCGGCGCTTATGGAGCGACTGGCACCCACGGACGACGAACCATCCCCCGCCGACAAGGCCGAGCGTAAGGAAACCCTCGAGCGACTGGTCAAGGCCATCCGTGAGTTGCCCGAGCGCGACCGCATCGTGATTCTCCTGTACTACGAGCGCGATTTGACCATGAAGGAAGCGGCCGAGGTGCTCGAGGTTACCGAGTCGCGGGTCAGTCAGTTGCACGCCGGGGCACTGTTCAAACTGGCTATGAAGCTCAGGGAGGCATCGTGATGGCCGGGTCCGACTATTCATTGCGGGGTGCGGGCGAGATACGCGGTTTGCCGTCGGTCGCCCAGCACGACAGCGGCGTCCGTGACCGGGGCCCGAAACGCATCCAGCGCCGTCGGCAAAAGCGGCGTCGCCGGGAAGATGCCGAGCAGGAACCGGCCGAGACGCCGGAAGAGCTTGAGGAGCCGTTCGAGATTGTTGAGCCGGACGACCAGGGCGGGCAGAAGCAGGACCGCTCCGACGACAAAGACGGGCAGGATGATGACGCCGGACGGGACGACCGCGAGCCGCCCAAGGTGGACATTTATGCATAAGCTGATTTCAGGACAAGGCCTATGGTCGGCTAGGTGCCGGCATGGGGAGGCGAAATGAGCCATTCATCGCCTCTGATACTGAAGAAGGGCGAGTTTCGCACCGGCGGTCCCCGGGCGTTGCCGGTGCCCGGCGCGGGCGGGGTGGCGACGCCGTCGGCCAGGGCCAGGATTACCCGCAAGACCGCCGACGGTGCGGTCATAGAAGTCATATGCGGCTGCGGACAGCGCATCGAGCTGCACTGCCGGTGGGACGCACCGGTCGCCGCCTCCGCCGGCGCCGAAGGTCAACAAGGAAACGGACAGCCAACAGTTCAGGAGCAGGGATGATGAGAAATACAATGGTGTTAATAACGGCTGCACTGGTTCTTGCAGCGGTCGGTTGCGACGAGCAGATGTCCTACCGGGACCGCACCCCGCCGCCGAACGCATCCCAGCCGGCCCGGGGCAACGTGGAATACCTGGCCGATTCCTCGGTGGCTCGCGACGATGAAAGCTCCGCTTCGCCGTCGGCCGTTGAGGACGCTCTGCGGTGGTCGCGGAAGTATTCCGAGACGGCCGAGAAACTGGTCTCCGCCCAGCAGGAGCTGCACAGCGCCAGAGAGGAGAAGCAGGAGCTTCTGGCTCAGGTGGCCCGGCTTCAGACGGAGCTGGACCGCGCCAAGCAGGAACTGCGTGAGGCCAACCAGATGCTCATCGAGATGCGGGAGGAGCTGAACCACTGGAAGACAAACGTCCTGGGCTATCGCGACGAGATGCTCCGTGCACAGGAAGCCCAGCTTGAGCGTCTCCAGGAGATCATCGAACTCCTCGGCGGACATGTCCCGCCGCCGGCGGGCGAAGCGGCCGAGGCGGACGCGGGCGAAGAAGGAGCCGGCAGTGCAAGCGCCTCTTAGCAAAGAAATTGCGTTTATACTGGCAGCGGCTCTCTCGGCCATGACTGCGGGCTGCGGGCCCGAGGCGACCGAACCGGCGGCGATCGGGCACTATCTGCACTCGCCCGAAAGCGTCTCCAGACTCGGGCGGGTGGTATTTGTGGAACTGGGCGACCGCGGCGGCGATGAGGAATTTGCCCAGACCATGACCGATGCCATCAGCCGGTCTGTTCGCGACAGGAAGCTTTTCCATGTCGATGTGCTCCGGCGGAGCGAGCCGGTCTGCCGCATACTGCCGGTGGACAAGCGCAGCGCCCTTACCTATCAAGAGGTTATGGAGATGCGCCGTCTGCTCAACTGCGAGGCCGTATTGTTCGGCTGGGTGGACCGCTACTCGCCGTATCCGCACATGGAAACGGGCATTTACCTGCGATTGCTGGACTTGAACCGCGGGCAGGTGGTCTGGGGTGTGGATCACGTCTGGGATACGGGCGACAAGAGTGTCGAGCGGCGTATACGGGATTTCTACTACGCCGAATCCGCCGACGGCCTGGAGCCGGCCGAGTGGCGTCTGGCGCTGATGAGTCCGCGGGCGTTCGGGCGATTCGTTGCCTTCGAGATCGGTCGGACACTGCCGAACTCCGAGTCGGCCGAAGCGCTGGACGAGCGGGTGCGGCGCGAGAAACGTCGCCGGGTGCTCGAAGAAATGGGTGAGAAACTGGAAGATTTGTAGCAAAATGGATTCAAGCACACGCCGCGTGTCGCGAAAATGCGGGTGTGCAGACGATGGGAGACAGTCCGGTGCGTATAGACGGCATACAAGGTCATCAGGCCCATAGACCCGACGATCGCAGCGCATTATCTCGGCCTGCGGGAATCGAGCGCGATACCTCCGCCGGCAAGGCCGTTGACAGTTCGGGCATTCTTGCGGAGGTTCGCCCCTACATAGAGTCCGCCCGCAAGACCGAAGAGGTCAACGCCCAGGCCGTCGCCGAGGCGAAGGAAATGCTCGCCTCCGGTCAACTGCAAAGCCCCGACGCCCTGAGACGAGCGGCCGAGGCAATTCTCTCCAGGGATTTCTAGCTTACCCGGCGGCGCGTCTCAGAACGCTTCATGCCCTCGCCCGGGGAAGCCCCCAATCGTAAGTTTCCAGTGATGGCTCGCGGTATGCGCAGGGGCTACGGCGGGTCCTGATCCCGCCAGTTGGTCCGGCAAAAACCGGCAAAGTCTTACCGCCCTTGGAATCCGCGGGGATTTTTTTTTGTGCAGAGTGCTCAAGTTCGCCACCTTCGCTCCGATAATGCCTTGTGACGAGGCCGAAAATCCGGCCGGGCCAGATGCGCGGCCGTTCGGTCTGTCAGTGTCAGCTCAGAACACAAGCAAGTGGGTCCTGTATGGTGCAGGCTGCGTGGGTCTGCTGGTACGGTTTTTCTATCAACATGAGGGAGAAGGCAGATGCTAGCAATCAAGAACAACCTTATGGCCGAGAATGCCGCAAGGCATTTGGGCAGGTCGTATGACTCCCTGTCCACATCGGTTGAAAGGCTTGCGTCCGGCCTGCGCATCAACAGCGCGAAGGACGACGCGGCGGGTTTGGCCGTTCGCGAGTTGCTTCGAGCAGACGTAGCTGTGTTCCGTCAGGCGTCGCGAAACGCGAATGACGGCGTGTCCATGCTTCAGACGGCTGAAGGTGCCATGGCCAGCATCGACGAGATCCTCGTTCGTATGAAGGAGCTTGCCGAGCAGTCCGCAACCGGTACCTACAACGACGACCAGCGGGCGTTGATGGACGCTGAATTCCAGGAGCTGGTCGAGGAAATCGACCGTATCGCCGACAGTGCCGAGTTCAACGGAATCTTCCTGCTGAACGATTCCACCGGTACGAACTACGACATCCACGTCGGCGATAACACCAATGTCATTCAGGTTACGGCCAAGGACACCACCGCGGCCGGTCTGGGCGTTGGCGGCACCAAGGCGTACGGTGCCATCATGTCGGCGGTGGAAGATGCGTCGGCTGCCAGCTGGATCAACGTTACCGCTGGCGGCAACCTGAACTTCAATTTCACCAATCAGGGAACGCTGACGGTGGCTCTGACCACCCAGACGTACTCCATGAGCGACCTGGTCGATGCCATCAACTCCGCCAGCCGCGCTTCGGACGACTACAACGCCGCCGAGATCGTCACCAACGACGAAACCGGTCTGAGCACCATCAAGGTCTCGGCCGAGTACGGCGGTACCGAGACGCTGACGATCAGCCACACCGCTACGCTCGCCACGGACCTGTTGGCAGCGGCCGAGTGGTCCACTGAGGCAGGTACCGGAACGGCCATCAGCATCGACTCGGTCACTAACGCCCAGACAGCACTGGGCGCGCTGGACGACGCCATCGACGCCAAGGACGCCATCCGGGCCGAGTTCGGTTACCTGATGAACCGCATGGAGCAGGCCGCACGCGTGCTCGATATCCAGGCGGAGAACATGCTCGCGGCAGAGTCGCGAATCTCCGACGTGGACGTCGCCACCGAGATGGCTTCAATGACGCGGAACCAGGTGCTCGCACAGGCCGGCGTCAGCATGTTGGCACAGGCAAACGCCATGCCGCAGATGGCGCTGCAGTTGCTTGGCTAACCGTAAACGGACGGACTTTCTCCGGAGGCGGCCCCGCCGCCTAAAAATTGAACGTGAGCCCCGATAGTACAGGCGGGGCCCGCCTTCGGGGAAATCCGAGAAAATGCAGATAGCTGCACAGAGACCCGCGACGGAAACGTAGCGGGTCTTTTTTTGTATCACGAAGCTCGCTAAGCCCATAATCGGGTCAAGTTCCTGCCGGCGGCTTCGATAATGATTGATGAGGGCCGCTGCATAAGGACCCTCCGACAGCGGCGACGACGGAGGCAACCATGGCAACGT
The DNA here is from genome assembly GCA_049975485.1 of Phycisphaerae bacterium. GTDB lineage: Bacteria > Planctomycetota > Phycisphaerae > SM23-33 > SM23-33 > PUND01. The sequence goes on from JBNGDC010000005.1 coordinate 85,068, forward strand.
TTTCCATGCCGGGCGTTTACAGCAGCATCGACACCAACGTGTTAGTAGAAGCCACGTTACGGGCCGAGAGCAGGCCGCTGCAGCAGCTCGAGGACCGCAAGTCCGCCTGGGAAAAGAAGACCGGCGCCGTTGAGGAGATCGAAGCTCAGCTCCGCAAGCTCAGGAATCTTGCTTCTGATCTGCGGAACATCGATACGCTCCGGGGCTTCAGGGCCAAAAGCTCGGACGAAGCCATTCTGACCGCCTCAGCCGCCGCCGGAGCCGTGCAGGGCACGCACGAGATCATCGTCAATCGTCTCGCCTCTTCCGAGCGGGAGGTGCACTCCGGCGTAGCGTCGGCCGATACGCTCGTCGGGGAAGGCGCCTTCAGCTACACCTACAACGGCGTTACCCGGACCGTTTACACCAATGAAGAGACCACGCTGGAAGGCCTGGCCAACCTCATCAACAAAGACTCGGGCAATCCCGGGGTCAATGCGAGCATCCTGGAAGTCGGCGGCGAAGGCGAGCAGGGCTTTCACCTGGTGCTCAGCGGCCGCGACAGCGGGGGCGATTACACCATCACCTTGAACGACGCTGCCACCACGCTGGACGGAACCAACGGAACGGTGGATTTTCGCGGGTCCACCTTCACGGAGACCCAGACCGCGCAGAACTCTCAATTGCGGGTGGACGGATACCCTCCCACCGGCTGGATCGAGCGCAGCGGGAACACCATCGGCGACGTCATATCGGGTGTGACGCTTGAGCTGCAGGGCGTGGGCGAGTCGCGGCTGTCGCTGACACGCACCGACGACAAGATCAAACAGACTCTCGGATCCCTTCCGGGGCTGTACAACTCGCTATGCGACACGGTGGACAAGTACACGGGCTATGATGAGGAGACCGGCGAGGGCGGGATTCTCCAGGGCAGCATCAGCATCAACAGTCTGCTTCAGCGTATTCGCAGCACGCTGGTGTCGCGAGTGCCTGGCTTCGACAGCGAGGCCGACGGAATGTCACTGGCGGTGCATCTGGGCTTCGAGTTCGACAAGGAAGGCAAGCTCTCGCTTGACACGTCCACATTCGAGGATGCGCTGTCGCAGGACTACGACACGCTGTTGAACCTTATCGGCGCCCAGAACCGAGGCGTCGTCAGCAGCGAGTACATCCAGTTCGACAGCGCCATGGAGAATACACAGCCGGGCGCTTACGAGTTGGAGATCGACTGGGACGCCGGCGGCAATATCACCGAAGCTCGCATCCGCCTGGAAGGCGAGACCGAGTGGCGAACGATGTCGGTGTCCGGAAACACACTTACCGGGCAGCTCAACAGTCCCGAACAGGGCATGGCTCTGATGGCTGTCTTTCCCGGCTCCGCCGGAACGCATGAGGCCGGAATCCGATTGCAACAGGGCTTTGGGACCATTCTGGCCGACCGTCTTGATGAAATCCTGGATTCCAGGGAAGGGTCCGTCGCTCTTCAGAAGCAGAACATCAAGGACAACATCAAGCGGCTGAACTCGCAGATAGATTTCCAGGAGACACGCCTGGAGACCAGGAAGAAGCACTTACAGCAGAAATACGCCCGCCTTGAGGCGATGCTGGCCAGGATAGACTCGATGCAGTCTGCGTTTCAGAGCTTGTTCCAGATGGTTGAGCAACAGAACGGGGCGAAGGCATAGCACCAAGGAAGAACTGCCGTGGACGGAATTACAGCGTACAGATCCAACCAGATAGGCACCGAGTCGCGTGGACGGCTGATCGTTATGCTCTACGAGGGTGCGATCAAGTTCCTGAATCTCGCGCTGGATGAGCTGCAGGCCGGTGAGTTCGACAAAAAAGGCGAACACATCAACAAGGCCATCGACATTATCCATGAGCTTAACGTCTGTCTGGACATGGACGCCGGCGGCGAGATAGCCGAGAACCTTCGCGGGCTGTACCTGTTCATGATACGCCACCTCACCGAAGCCAACATGCAGCGCGACCCGCAGCGCATCCGCGAGGTCGTCTCGTTGCTTACCGACCTCAACGAGGGCTGGAAGGCGATTACCGTCTGACAGACTCTTCTGCTGTTGCATCCTGTTTGGATTATCAGTTGTGTTCCGCCACTTCCGCGCACGCCGGTCTGTTTCCGGCAGGTTTTGACCCCGCCGGACCGCGGGTGTATCCTGCATGAGACGTCCCTGGACGAGCATTTGCCGTTGTTTCGGGGACCGGGAGACGCCCCATGAAAATCGTCAGTATCGAAAGCTTCACCCGTCGCCGCCTGGGTGTGGTTCGCCTCCGCAGCGACGACGGAACCGAGGGCTTTGGGCAGCTATCGCCGTTTAACGCCGACATATCGGCCGAGGTTCTGCATCGCCAGGTAGCCCCGGCGGCCCTGGGGGCGGAGGTGGAGGACGTCCCTTCGCTGGTGAATCGCGTCATGGAGATGACGTACAAGTTCCCCGGGACATACGTATGCCGGGCAGTTTGCGGCCTGGACACCGCGCTGTGGGACCTGCTCGGCAGGCAGGCGGGTATGGGCGTCTGCGAGCTTCTAGGAGCTGAGCCGGGCAGGAAGATACCGGCCTACGGGTCGAGCATGAGGCGGGACATTACCCCCGCCGATGAGGCCGACCGGCTCAAACGCCTGCGCGACGATAAGGGCTTCGGTGCCTTCAAGATAAGGTTAGGAAAAGTCTGCGGGCACGACGACGACCAATGGCCCGGCCGGACCGAAGAACTCGTTGAGACGGTCCGTCGCGAGCTTGGTGACGACATTCGCCTGCTTGCCGACGCGAACAGTTGCTACACGCCGCAGAAGGCGATAGAGGTCGGACGGCTGCTTGAGGAACACGGTTTCCGCCACTTCGAGGAGCCGTGTCCGTACTGGGAGCTGGACTGGACGGCCGAGGTCGCCCGGGAGCTGAACGTCCCCGTCGCCGGCGGCGAGCAGGACAACATGTCGGCCGTCTGGAAACGCATAGTGGACATGCCCGCGGTGGATATCGTCCAGCCCGACGTCTGCTACGTAGGCGGTCTGAGCAGGGCATTGTGGGTGGCCCGGCTGGCCGGAGAAAAAAACCTGCCCTGCGTGCCGCACTCAGCCAACCTGTCGATGGTCAGCGTCTTCACGCTGCACCTGTTGGCAAGCATACCCAACGCCGGCGATTACATGGAGTTCTGTGTCGAGCCGTCCGACTGGGTTGAGGGCCTCTACGAGCCGAATCTGGAGGTACGCGACGGTGAGGTGGCCGTGCCGGAAGGTCCCGGCTGGGGCGTGACGGTCCGGCCGCAGTGGCTGGAGACGGCCGAGCACCGCATCAGCGAGCTGGACTGAACCCGACATCTACCGGCGGCGTGCCGGTCGGGTTGAACTCCCCGGCCAATGCCTCCAATGCCGCGCTTGGCGCATCGCCGCCTTCGTAGCCCAGTATCAGCCGCGGCGCGGGAGGAAGCTCACGCGCGGCGTAGGCGTTGCCCAGCAGAACGACGGCTGAGAGCCGATTGCCGATTCCATCCAGCAGCGCAAGCATGCGCCGGGTCAGGTCGGAGCTGCCCATGTAGTGGTCTGTTCGCGAGCGGCAGACGGCGACCACACTGTCGGCGGCGGCCGTTTCCACGCAGGCACGCTCCATCTGGTTGCGGCTGGGGAAGTCGTTGATCTTCAGCACGCGCGAACGCGGGAACAGCCGGGAGATACACTCCAGAACCTGCGAGGGGTCTTCGCCCTCGCTGTGGGTATTTCCGGTCTGCGGATCGGTGAACGTGTTGCCCACCTGAACGAGGAACAGGTGCTCGCCGTGGGGGTCTATGGCGGGTGATACGCCCGGGGCCGCTATGGCCGATATCGACCGCCGCGAAAGCTCCGCGGCTTTCTGCTTGTCGGAGTCGCCGCCGCCCTTCTCGGCCGAAGTAAGCGTCCGTCGCTGAGCGGCCAGGACGCGAGCGGCCGCGGCGTCCAACTGCTCGTCGCTTATGCAGCCCTTGCGGTACGCGCCGAGCATCATGTCGTACGCATCCGCCGGCGAGAGGCGGTAGCTGGTGATGATCATATCGTTGCCGGCCGCCATCGCCAGCTCGTGGCTGCGACGCAGGCCGAACCGGCTGGTCAGGCCGATCATCGCCAAAGAGTCGGTTACGACAAGACCGTCAAAGCCCATTTCCCTCAGCAGGGCTATCACCTTCGGCGAGAGCGTCGCGGGCATTTCGGCGTCCACGTCATCGGCGATGATGTGTCCGACCATAACGCCCGACAGCTCCGCCTCCCGGATACACCGCGCATAGGGCAGCAGGTCGCGCTTCAGCAGATCCTGTCTGTCGCCCTTGATGTGCACCATGCCGATATGCGAATCCACAGGCGACTGCCCGAACCCGGGGAAGTGCTTGGCCGTTACGACCATGCCTTGCCGCTGGTATTCGCGAACGGCCGCTACCGCCAGCCGGGCGACCATCTCCGGGTCGGCCCCGAACGCCCGCGGTCCTACGCAGGATGAAAGCGGATTCGCCGCCACGTCGAGTATCGGTCCGAAGACGGTGTTGCGGCCTGCGGCTTTCGCCTCCTTCGCGGTTATGCGCGCCCAATCGGCCGCCGCTGCCGGCTCGCCGATCGCCCCTATCGCCTGCTGGCAGGGCAGCGGTGTGGCCTGGGGAGCTTCGTAGCCGCTCTCCATGTTGTCCGCCAGCAACAGCGGATAGTCGGCCGCCGAGAGATATTCATCCGCATCCTCGTACGGGCTGAGGTGCAGGCCGCCCAGGCGGCGGTCGCGTATCATCTCCAGCAGTTCCCGCTTGTCCTCGTCGTTACGGGGGCGGCGGGCGAAGAGCATCTGCCCCACCTTCTGCCCGGCCGACAGGTCCTCGACCCTCAGCGGTTCCATGGATTTCCGGCTCCTGTTCGCGGTTGGTCCGGCATTTTCCTCCAATCTTCGGACGAACTCAACCCGTCCGGCGGCGAGTTTGCTTTGACCACAACCGCCACGGGTGATGTAATAGCACCCATGCTCGGACGTCTGAAACGCACAACCCGTCTGGATGTGGGGCTGGCAATCTCGTTTGCCGGCGTGGCGTATCTCATATGGGCGCTGGTTGCCGGCGTAACCCGCACGCTGGTGGGCGACATGGTTCGCGCCTTTGCCGGTACGCAGACCGGCCTGGGCGGCAGCCCCCAGGCAGTCAAGACGCTGTTCGTGGATGCGGGGTTCGCCATCGACGTGGTGGGCCTGGCCTGGCTCGCGGTTACGCTTGTCCTGATTGTTCTGGCGTCTCGCCAACGCATCGGCATCTCGTGGTCGTGGGTCTCGGCCGCGTGTCAGTCGCTGCTGGCGGCGCTGGGCGGGCTGTGGGTGGCCTGGGCGGTGCACATACCCTATGCCGATGCGGTCGGGCCTCCTGAAGGCGCGGTTGACCAGACGCCCTGGGCGCAGCTCAGTCGCATTTCATTGCCTGTGGTTATACCGCTGGCGATTGTGCTGTGGGCCACCGCGCTGGTCTGGTTGCTCGTAGAGCGGGCTCGCTACAACCGTCGGCGCATCACCCTCCGCGACGGGCTGCGGACCAACGCCTGAACCGCGGTTCAAGCCCTTCATCGCTCGTAGGTGCCCACCAGCTCCGCCTGGGCGATAATATGCCCCTCCATTGCCTTGAGCAGTTCCTGCTTGGTCGCACCGGCCTGCAGGTCCAGTTCGGTATCCAGCGCGTAGAGCTTGAAGTGGTAGTGGTGTGGGCCGTGACCTCTCGGAGGCATCGGACCTCCGTAACCTGTGTTTCCGAAGTCGTTCTTTCCCTGAACAGCACCCGCCGGCGATGACGGCTGGGGGACCGGCTCTATGCCCTCTTTAAGCCCGTCGGCGGTTGGGGGTATCCTGTAAATCACCCAGTGCACCCACGTGTGGGGTGGGGCGTCCGGGTCGTCGGCGATTACCGCAAGCTCCCTGGCCTGCTCGGGCACCCCGGAGAAACTCAGCGGCGGTGACAGGTCCTCTCCGTCGCCGCTGTGACGCCTGGGAATGGTCTGGCCTTTGTCGAAGGCACTGCTGGTAAGCTTCATACCCATCGATGCGGCTCCTTCCGGTGTAGTGCTGTCCTGCGATTCCTCCCGGGCACAGCCCGTCACCACGGCAAGCATGACAAGCATCGCCAGACGGAACTGACGGACAGGCCCTGCCTCTCTTGGTTCTGGACGTTGTGACATGGTGCCTGGAGACCTCTTTACAAACCAAATAATAGGCGCAGTCACGGACAATCCCAAACGGCGGTCGGCCAAGTTAGTTTCTTGACAAAACGGCAGTGTTCCCGTATAAGCCCCCGGCCAGTCGGGGTCTGTCGCACGGTCCGGCTGTGCGACGAGTTTGGGTTATCTCTGTTTTCGAAGGTGCGACGCCCGGAGGACAGCGAACGATGAAAGACGACTATGCGCAGATTCTGAAACCGCTCATGAGCGCCGAGGATTTCGAGAAGTTATCGGCCATCAATAACGACAAGCTGCACGCCTACGTGACTGACGCCGTCCGGCTCTGCAAGCCGGAGTCCCTGAAAGTCTGCTCGGACGACGAGGAAGACATCGCCTGGATTCGTAAGCAGGCGGTCGAGATCGGCGAAGAAATATCGCTGAACACGGAAGGTCACACCGTCCACTTCGACGGATACTACGACCAGGCCCGCGACAAGGCGGCCACCAAGTATCTGGTGACCCCGGACATGGATCTGGGCGGCACGCTCAACCAGACCGACCGGGAAAGCGGATTGGCTGAGGTACGCGGGTATCTCGACGGCGCGATGGCCGGCAAGCAGGCGTATCTGCGCTTCTTCTGCCTTGGTCCGACCAACTCGCCGTTTGCAATCGCCTGCGCACAGATTACCGATTCGGCCTATGTCGCCCATAGCGAGGACCTGCTGTACCGCACCGGGTACGAGCAGTTTCGTCGTCTCGGAAACAGCGACAAGTTTTTCCGGTTCCTGCATTCCGCCGGGCGGCTCAGCGAGGATAACACCTCGGTAGATATCGACAAGCGGCGTGTTTACATAGATATTGCTGAGGATATGGTTTACAGCTCGAATACGCAGTATGGCGGTAACACCATCGGGCTCAAGAAACTGGCTTTGCGGCTGGCAATACGCAAGGCAGACCGCGAGGGCTGGCTGGCCGAGCACATGTTCCTGATGGGCGTGCACGGACCTGAGGGTCGGAAAACCTACTTCGCCGGGGCATTTCCCAGCGCCTGCGGCAAGACTGCCACCGCCATGCTCCCCGGCGAGACGATCGTCGGTGACGACCTGGCGTACATAAGAGCCATCGACGGCGAAGCAAAGGCCGTCAACGTGGAATCGGGTATTTTCGGGATCATCCAGGATGTGAATCCGGAGGACGATCCGGAGATTTACAAGGTACTCACCACTCCGGGCGAGGTGATTTTCTCCAATATCCTTGTCAAGGACGGCAAGCCCTATTGGCTGGGTATGGGCAGCGATATTCCCAGGGAGGGACGCAACCATTCCGGGCAGTGGCACGAGGGCAAGTTGGACAAGGACGGCAAGGAGATACCTCCGTCGCACAAGAATGCCCGTTACACCGTGGGCATAGAGAGACTGGAGAACTGCGACGAGAACCTGCATCTGCCGGAAGGAGTCGTGCTCGGCGGAGTCATTTACGGCGGTCGGGACAGTGATACTTCCGTACCGGTCCAGCAAAGCTTCGATTGGGACCACGGCATCATCACCATGGGCGCCTCGCTGGAGAGCGAGACGACGGCCGCCACACTGGGAGCCGAAGGTGTGCGGACCTTTAACCTCATGAGTATCCTCGACTTCCTGTCGATACCGCTGGGCAAGTATATCCGCAACAATCTCGAATTCGCCAAGGCCGTCAAGGATGCCCCGCTGGTCTTCGGCACCAATTACTTCCTTCGTGGTGAAGACGGCGATTTCCTCAACGCCAAGATGGACAAGGCCGTCTGGGTCAAGTGGATGGAGCTTCGCGTCCACGGAGACGTCGATGCCATCGAGGCCCCGACGGGCATGCTGCCGAAATACGAGGACCTGGTTGAGCTTTTCCGGACAGTCCGCAATAAGGACTACAGCAAGGACGATTACGTCCGGCAGTTTACCATCCGCATCCCCGAGAACCTCGCGAAGATGGACCGCATCGAGAAGAAATACCGCGAGGATATCCCCGACGCGCCAAAGGCGGTCTTGGAGCAGCTCGCCGCCCAGCGGCAGCGCCTGGAGAAGCTCCGCGAGGCGAAGGGCGATTACGTCAGCCCGCTGGATCTGTAAATTGGCTTCGAAACCGCGCCACGCCCTCCCCGCCTGCAGGGGAGGGCGTGGCGGCGGTCTTTCGGCCGTAGCGAAATGCCGCTTGTCCTCTCTTTCGGTCCTGCCTCGCGCGTTGCACTGCCCCGCCGGTACTGCTGGAAGTGGCTTCAAAACTGGGACGTTGGCCCGAGAGCGAGAAACCCGCTCGAAGCCAGGCACTTCAGTTTTGAGGCCGCTTATAGTCTCGGTCTGCCCCGTATTACCCCAGGAGTAACTCACATGGATCGGCCCAATGTCGTGCTCATCATGACCGACACCCAGTCCAAGCGCATGGTCGGCGCGTACGGCGAACCGGCCTTTCGCACCCCAAATCTCGACCGGCTGGCGGCGGCGGGCGTACGCTTTGAACGGGCCTACACCGCCTGTCCGCTGTGCACGCCCGCACGCGGGTCGATCTTCTCCGGGATGATGCCCTCCAACCACGGCGCCTGGGCCAACGAAATGTCGCCCCAGCGGCACGTGCCGCTCATGGGAGAGGTAGTCCGTGCGCTGGGCTGCCGGGCGGGATACACCGGCAAGTGGCATCTCGACGGGGCCGGCTACCACGGCGCCGGCAACCCCGACGGCGGCTTCGAGCCGGACTGGTGGTACGACGGCAAACGCTATCTCGACGACATCGGCGGCATGAACCGGCTCAAGCAGTTCATCCAGAACCGTCAGGACGCCGCCAAACTGCGCGAGGTCGGCTGCACCATCGAGGACATCTGGGGGCATCGCGTCGCCGACCGGGCCATCGATTTCCTGCGACAGGTCAACGACGACCCGTTCGTGCTGGCGGTTTCCTTCGACGAGCCGCACGGGCCTTTCGTCGTGCCGCCGGAGTTCGCCGACGCCGTGAACCCGGACGCTCTGCCCGAGCGCCCCAACTACAACGCCTCGCTGGAGGGCAAACCCGCGGGACATAGGGAGCAGGCCGTGCAGTTTCCCTGTCCCGACTGGCGAACCCACGCTCGCGAGCGACTGCCGCACTGGAATTGCAATGCCTACGTGGACTACGAAATCGGCCGGGTGATCGATGCTGTCCGCGAGCTTCACGGCGACGACACGTACATCATCTACACGGCCGACCATGGCGACATGATGGGCAGCCACGGCCTTCGCTCCAAGGGGGCGATGATGTACGAGGAGACGACCAACATACCCTTGCTGATTGCCGGGCCTGGGATAGAGCCGGGGCAGGAGTCCGGCGCGCTGGTCAGCCACCTGGACCTGCTGCCGACAATCCTCGGCTGGATGGGCGAATCGACACCGGCCTACGCGCACGGCCGCGATATAGGGGCACTGCTGGCCGACCCGTCGGCCGAGGTCCGCGAGACGGTTACGGTCCAGTTCAACCGGTTCGGCCTATATCATCACGGTCAGTACGGGCTTGTGCCCATCCGCTGCACGATGGACAGCCGCTATAAGCTGGTGGTCAACCTGTGGGACACCGATGAGCTTTACGACCTGCGGGAAGACCCCTACGAGATGACCAACCGCATCGACGACCCGGCGCTGGCCGAGCACCGCGACCGCCTGCACGACGCGATGCTGGACGAGATGTACGCCATATGCGACCCCTTCCGCGGCGACCAGTGGCGCAACCGCCCTTGGCGCGAAGGCGCCGTACACACAGACTACTTCCACCAGCCCACTCTTGATCCGCCTGAAGGGTTGATCCACGGACGCCCCCCGAATTGGTGACGTACTGACAGCTTCCGGCTTACAGTTGCCCGGCTTGTGTAAGATGCTAGTCCCAGCGCCGGCAAGGATACCATGAGGGCATTCAGTCCCGCGCAAGCTCTCGAATCCCGTCGGTGTCCAACTCGCCTTTGGCGCCCCAGCCCTTCTTTCCGGAGGGTATTTCCGGGCGGAAGCTGCTGTAGAGGTCATATGCCTGCCCGGCCAGCTCGTCGGGGTCGAAGCTGCCCGCGAGTTCCTCCATCGCCGAGCGCACGTCGTCCAGCGAATCCCCGAATTTCTTCTCCAGGTAACGCTCGACACTTTCAGGGCTGACCTGCCCGGACTTGGTCACTGCCCGGACGCCGTCCTCGGTGCTTCTGGCGGGGACGGCCCGGCCCAGGAGTTCTATGTAGAACTCCTCGCCGCGTTTTTTACGCTTCTCTTCGACGCTCTCCTGGCTGGGCTGGAAGATACCCAGCCGTCGGCCCTTGCTCTGGGCGTTGAGCCCGGCGACGGTCTTGCCGAGACTCAGCGCCTCGTTGCGGCCGAAACCGAGCCGCTCCGCCACCACCGCCGCCCACAGCGTCAGCACAGGGGCACGGTTTACCTGTATTTTGTCGCCCATCCTTCGCTCCCTTAAGCGGTATGCGGCGTTCCCAGGTCATGTTACACACATGCCCGTCGTCCCGCGCGGATTTCGTTTCCGCCGAGTCTCCGGCTGCACGAAGCGCGGTGCAGAGAGCGATCCCCATGGCCCGGCGGAGCATGATTGCTTCCACGTGCTTGAATCCCTGGCCTTTGCCGCAATGATGGACTGAAAGGAGCGCAGAGAATGACCGTCATACGCAATCCGATTCTTACCGGCTTTCATCCGGACCCCAGCATCTGCCGCGCGGGCGAGGACTTCTACATCGCCAACAGCACGTTCGAGTGGTTCCCCGGCGTGCAGATACACCACTCGCGCGACCTGGTGAACTGGCGTCTGTGCCGCCGGCCGCTGCGGCGGCCCGAACAGTTGGACATGGTCGGCAATCCCTGCTCCGGCGGCGTCTGGGCGCCGTGCCTCAGCTACGCCGACGGGCTGTTCTGGCTTATTTACACCGACGTCAAGACCCTCAACGGCGCCTACAAGGACACGCCCAACTACCTGGTGACGGCCGAGGACGTCGAAGGCGAATGGTCCGACCCGGTGTATCTGAACTCCAGCGGCTTCGACCCGAGTTTGTTCCACGACGACGACGGCAGGAAGTGGCTTCTCAACATGGTCTGGGACCATCGCCCTGGCGCGAACCGCTTCTGGGGCATCCTGCTGCAGGAATACTCGCACGAAAAGAAGGCCCTTTTGGGCGAGCCGCGGTGCATCTTCCGAGGCACGGAACTGGGCTGTACGGAAGGCCCGCACCTGTACAAACGCGACGGCTGGTACTACCTGATGACGGCTGAGGGCGGCACCGGCTACAACCACGCGGTTACCATCGCCCGCTCGCGCAGCGTCGAAGGCCCGTACGAAGTGGACCCCCAGAACCCCATGCTGACTTCCAGGGGCCGCCCGGACCTGGAGCTTCAGAAGGCGGGGCATGCTTCCCTGGTGGAGACGCCTTCGGGCCAGTGGTATCTGGCGCATCTCTGCGCCAGGCCGCAGGGCGAGCACCGCCGCTGCATGCTGGGACGCGAAACCGCACTGCAGAAGGTGCGCTGGACGGACGACGGCTGGCTGCGACTGGAGGCCGGCGGCAACGCTCCACAGGTGGAGGTACCGGCGCCGCAGTTGCCCGAGGTTCTGCAGCCAAGTGAGCCGGAGCGGGACGACTTCGACTCACCGGTGCTGTCGCCGCTGTGGCATACGCTGCGCGTACCGGCGGAGGAGCACTGGTGCTCCACGACGGCCAGGCCGGGCTATCTGCGGCTTTTCGGGCGGGAGAGTCTCACCAGCCGGCACCATCAGAGCTTGCTGGCGAGGCGGGTGCAACACTTCGAGTGCACGGCGAGCTGCCTGATGGAATTCGAGCCGGAGCATTTCGGACAGATGGCCGGGCTGGTGGCCTTCTACAACGTCGAGAACTGGTTCTATCTGCACGTAACGCACGACGAAAAGCTCGGCCGCGTGCTGCGACTCGGCGCGAACGACAACGGCAAATATACCGAGCCGATGGAGCCGATAACGGTCGGGCGACGGAGAACGTTTCTGCTGGGGCTGAGCATCGCTGACGGAAAGTTGCGCTTCGCAGCGGGCGAAAAGTGTGACGGTGACCTGGGCTGGCTGCCGGAAGGTCCGGAATTGGACGCCACGCAGCTTAGCGACGAATACGTCCGCGGCTGGGGCTTCACCGGCGCCTTCATCGCCCTTTGCTGCCAGGACCTCTGGAAGACGCTCGGCGCACATGCCGACTTCGACTGGTTCGAATATTCCGCGGGACGCTAAACTGCTGCCCGGTCCTTGGCACGGCGGGCCGTACCATGCCGTCGTCTCGGTGCCATGCCGCTGGCGCTGTTCCAGCGGCATGCTTGATGAATGCGCGTCACACTACCGGTAGTCCGTCCTGCATGCTCCTGCTGACGCAGGAGCATGGCACCGCAGAGAAATCAGCCCGTGGCTGCAGCCACCGTTCCGAAGATACCGGGGTGAGAATTAGGCCATGGCTTTAGCCATGGTTCCGAAGGCGTCCCTCTAATATGCTCCAGCTGGCTTCAGTGGGCCTTGTCAGCCGGCTTCAGCCGCTTGACGACGGGACAGTGGAGCAGGAGATCGCCTGCATTGTGCCTCTGCCGGTTTACTCACTCCGGCTGATGCTGTCGGCCCAATACAACGTCCGCGACAGGAAAGACAAGGTGAGGCGGGAAGGTCCTCCAGTCCCCGACTACATGGGCCGGACGTCTATGCGGATAAGCCCGTGGAGGCGGCAGAGGTCCGCTACCGGCACGACGTGCCGCATCCTGAACTGCGGCTCGGCGTCGATTCTGATGCGACGGTTCGGGCTTTCCTGCGCCACCTGGCGCAGACGGCGCTCCAGCAGGTCCCGGGTCATCGGCTCGCCGTCGATGACGATGTAGGGATCGGTTCTCGACGGATCTACGTCGGAGGCGTCCGGGTCGGGATGGTTCGCCCTCAGCTCGATCACCAGCGGCTCGTGCTGCTCGGTAACCGTATCGGCCGCACCGGCCTCGGGCACGTCCAGCAGCAGCTCGTGGTGGGGTTTCTGGAGCATGGAGGTGACCAGGAAGAAAATCAGCAGTATGAAGACGCAGTCAATCAGGGGCGCCATGTTGACGCCGACAGTCTCTTCTTTCCGCGTTGCCCGCAGCTTCATCGCGCGTGCCTCCGGAAACGGCCGCAACGTCTTCCAACGTCGTTTCAACCCGCGACCGACGCGCAGGGTTCGCACTATTCGGCGAAACTGCCGGCGCTATGCACACCGGCCATGTACGGGAATATCGTGCCACCATTGACCGCCGGACGTGTTCTACATGGTGTTGCGGGTCGGACGGCACCGGCCGAGGCAGTGATACCCAAGCCATTTCCGGGCACTCGACATGAACGTCAGCAAAGACAAACGGTGGGTCAGTTGGACTTTCGGGCTTATCGCCGTCGCCGGGTTGGCGATCATCGGCGTGCAGGTCTTCCGGATGGCCGACGGGCACGAGGAAACCGGGCCGCCGGAAGGGCGGTCACGCTCCGTCGATTCTCTGAAGGACCTGGCCGGGGCGCTGAAAGACCCCCAACGTCGGGAAGCAGCACTGACGGCTCTTCAGGACAACCCCGACCTCAACGCGGTGGATATGCTGGCGTCGCTGAGTCACCAGAGCAACGACCCGGAGGTTCGCTCGGCCTGCCTGACTGCGCTGGGGGATATCGGCGATCCTGCCGGCGAGCACGCGCTGACAATCGGCAGTCGGGACAGCCGGCCGGGCGTCCGCAAGGCGGCAATCATGGCCTTGGGCAAGCTCGGCACGCAGCCGGCGCTGAAGGCGGTCGCCGACGCTCTGGAAGACACCAACGCCGACGTGCGACTGGCGGCGGCGGAGGTGCTCGCCGACGCCGAAGCCGACAGCGTAACCGTCCCTGGACTGACCAAGGCGCTTACCGGGGACGATGACGCCACAATCCGGCGCCTGGCGGCAGAGGCCTTGGGAAACCACGAACACGCGGCCGCGCGCGACGCGCTGCTGTCGGCGCTGTTTACAGAGAACGACCCCTCCGTCCGCCTTGTGGTGCTTGAGTCGCTGGCGGGTATCGACGACGACAAGCGGGTTGTGGGCATTTTTTGCGCGTTGGGTGATTCGGCCGAGAGTGTTCGCACCAAGGCCGGGGAGCTTGCCGCCCGGCTCGAGGAAGACGACCTCCCCGCCGCGGCCCAGGCGCTGCGGAGCGAGGAGTTGCTCCGTGTCGTTCGCGGCGACCGGGGCAAGGACGTTCTGGGCGCCATACTGGATACGCTCGCGGCGACGGGGTCGGCCGAGTCGGCGCCGGCACTGATTGAGGTGCTGCAACTGACCGTTGCTGCCGACGACGAGGACGGGCCGCGGTTCCCCGGCCACCGGGACTCGGCGGTGAAGGCGCTGTTCGCCCTTGGTGAATCCTCAATAGACCCTCTCGCCGGAGCCGTCCTGCGGCCGGAGGTCGGTCTGGCCGCCAAAGAGGCCGCCGCCGAAATCTTTGCCGATATCGGTCCGTCGGCTGTTCCTGCGATAAAGGCGTATCTGGAGTCGTGCAGCGTCTTTCCTGCCGGCGAGGAGGCCCGGATATGGTCCGGCACGCTTGAGCGGATCGGCGGAGACGCCGCCGTCGAGGCCGCCCGACTGGCCGAGCAGCGCGACCCGGCCGTCTTCTTCGCAAAATACGCCGAGGAAACCCGCGGGCCGGGGACACGTCAACCGGCGCCGCAGCTTCAGGAGTTCGCCCTGGTCCTGCACGACGGCGTTTACAGCGGCAACCCGCCGACCGCCTATGCGCGTCGCGGCGGGAATCTGCCGTTCGTCAAGCAGCGGGAGCAGGCCCCGCGGCCGGAGGAAAGCCGGGAGTACGTACCCACGAGCCGGTGCAGCGTCAAGCTGGACCTGACGCGGCTGGAAGACGGCTGGGACCGCGTTACCGCGCATCCGGGGGTGTACTACAACAGCACCGCCTTCGGCCGGGTGGAAAAGGCCGAGATCACCGACGAATCGATCGAGATGGAGCTTCGCCTGGCGGTCCTGCGGGACCCATGGATGCTGGGCGGCTACGGCGAATACACGGTCTCGATGCGGCGACAGGAGGACGGCTCCTACCGCGGGACCTATACCGGGCGCTACAGGGACGTGGAAATCGAGGGCGTCGCCACATGCACCGAAAAGCCGGAACGTCCGCCGCTGCCGGCGGGGTTCCGTCCGGTTCAGCCGGGCGAACGACCGAGAATGCTCTTCCGCAGGTACGACCTGCCGGATCTGCGGGCGCGGCTGAACACGCCGTTCGGGCTTGCGGCTTTTGAGCGACTGGCTTCGGCTGAATACATCCGCCGCCACGAGACGGCCAGTTCCGTTCACGTGGCACTGGGGCTGCTGTATCAACTGACCGGCGACGCCTCCTACGCCGCCCGGGCCATACCGATAGTCGAGCAGGAGATGGCCGACAGGGACTTCGGGTTCATGAGCTTGGGGCAGGTCTGGGGCGGACGGTTCAGCAACATCGCGCTGGCTTACGATCTGTGCTACGACGCCTGGCCGGAGGATTTCCGGGCCAGGGTGGACCGCTACCTGCTCAGCGGCAGCTACGCCGCCTCCACCAATATGAGCAAGTTCAGCGTCTGCGCGAACACCCATCCGTGCAGCAATTACTTTTCGCCGATTGTCGGCGGCGGCTCGATGATGGCGTTGGCGTACTGGATGGACCAGGGGCCGCCTCCGTCTCCGCCGGGGGGTACGGAATTGCTGGAGCCGGAGCCGCTGGAGGGTCCGCCGCCGGAAGGTTCGCCCACGACGGCCCTGGGTGGTGCGACGCGGTCCAGGTGGTTGTGGTCCGGGCCTATCTTCGTGCCCGTCTCGACCGAAGAGATGATACACTCACTCGGCGACGTCGAAGACGAGCCGGTAGTCGCCGGCAGAACACTGACCATAGCCGGGCGGCAGTACTCCTTCAAGCCGGCGCCGGCGGAAGTCGCCCGCCCCGAAGGGCTGTATCCCTGGCTGTATATCTCCCGAGAGAAGGACGCGTTTACCGGCGTCGGCATGCTGATGTACACCGTTCTGGACGTGACCCGGGCGGGCTACTACAGCGTTCAGTTGCCCAGGCAGGGCTACACAAGCTGCCGGATAGGCGACACCGCCATACCCGACAACGCCTATGTGCATCTCAGGCCCGGCAGGTACCCGCTGCTTGTCGCCTTCACCGGCGACGACCAGACGATGGTGCCGGTCGGCGCAAGGTTCGAATTCGAGACGGACAGTCGCAGTGAGATCGACGCATTGGTTTCCACCGCGGCCGACAGGGCCAGGACCGAGCAGCTTCTGTACGAGCTTGGCCTGGAGGAGCACAAAGCCACCGGCATGGACGGCGCGAAGCTGCACACGGCGAACATGACGTTCTGCCACATGATCCGCAGTCACCGCCTGCTGATGGGCACCGGGGGCTATCAGTCCGAGGGCGAGGCGTACCATCACACGGCCATTACGCCCATCCGATACGCGGCCGCGACCTACAACATGTTCGGTCAGACTCTGACGCCTTACCGGGACGTTGAGCTTTCGGTCGTTCGCCACCTCGCACACAGCGTCCTGGTCGAGGACAGGCGAGGCAGTCGGCTCGTCTGGCAGAGCTTCAACGGAGGAAACAGCAACGGAAACGTGTATCCGTTCCTCTGTGCGGGCTTCAACTTCACGCCGGAAGAGTACAAGCCGGCGTTGCTCTGGCTGTGGAACGAGATGGCCGGCGTGGACGCCGACGACCCGGAATCCTACGCGAACCTGTTCGAGGACCAGTCGCTTCAGAACGTGATCTACACCTTCGTTAACTACCCGCTCGACGCCGAGACCGGCAAGAGCAGCATCGAGCCGGTTCACCCGCACGAGGCGTTCCCACGGACCTGGCAGGCGACCGATAAGGGGCTTTACGTCTTCCGCAACCAGTGGCGGGACACTGAGGACATAGTGCTCCAGGTCTATGCCAACGAGTTGATGAGCAAGGGTCACGGTCAGCCGGACGCCGGTGGCATCCGCCTGCATGGGTTGGGCCACGATTGGACGGCCGATACGCCGGGCAAGGGCACGCCTTACAGATGGCTTCAGAACGTGGTGGTCATTCCGCCTGATATCGGGATGCGCCGCAGGAGTGGTCGCGTTACGCACTGGGAGGCCGCCGAAGACGGCTCCGGAAGCGTGACGATCGACATGAACCTGGTCTATTCGGGCAAGACCGGGCACGACGCCATGGGCATCTGGCCTCCCGATCCGCCTCAGCCGGGCCAGGTCAGCGGTCTGCGTGCCGTGGCGGCCGATTTCAGCGGCAAGAGCGGCGCGCCGGCAATGTTCGTGATTGTGGATAAGATCGAAGGTGGTCCGCAGCGCGCCTGGCTGTGGAACACGGCCGGAGTCGCCTCCGGCGATACCTTCACCATCACGCGGGGCGACGCCTCTCTGCGGGCCGTGTTCGTTGCGCCCGAAGGCGTGGATGTCCGCAACGACGGCACCATAGACGTGCCCGCCACCGACGAAGACGCAGACCCGGGCGACATTGAAACCGTAAGCGTCCCCGTCGTCGCAAAGGCCGAGCCCGGACAAAGCTACTTCGTCGTGATGACCATGCAGGAAGGCGAAGCGCCGGAGGTCGTAGTCGAAAGCGGGGAGGGGCTGGATGCTGTCGTGCTGGTCGGCCGGCGGCGGATTCGTTTCGACGGAGAGAAGATAATCATCGAGGATCGCTAGCCCGGCTTATTCACGAAGAAACGGCACCTTCGTAAACAAGCCGCCCTTAGGGCTTCGACTGCGGGCCTTCGGCCCAACGCTGAGGGCTGGTCCTGAGCGAGGCGCAAAGCGCCGAGTCGAAGCCATCAGCAAAGCAGGCGCTTTGCTGACGGCACATTATGAGCGAAAGTGAGACTTTGCGAATAATGTGGGCTAGCAGAACCACATCCCGGAGTGGTTGTTACAGGTTAAGAACCTGATCGCAACACCGGCGGACACGCTGAACAAAGGACGATGGACATGAGGCAACTGGCGTACCGGGCGGCACTGGTTATAACTCTATTGGCTGTCGGCAGCGGGTATGTCGCGGCGCAGGACGTCCCGGCGGATGCGGCCGAAGGAGCGGACGCGGAGTCTGCGAATGTGGTCCGCCGGGTGACAGCGGCCGCCGAAAACCTCTGGGGTCTTCACGAGGACGGCGGGTTGACGATGTACTTCATCGACCTGGCCCTGATTATAGGCGTGGCGTTCGTGCTGGAGCGGCTGGTCCGGATGCGACGCGGACGCATTTTGCCGACTCGCCTGCTGGCCTCGGCGAACAAGGCCCTGGAAGGCGGCGACCAGTCACAGGTCCGCAAGCTCGCCCACAAACACCGCAAGAGCACACTGGGGAAGGTGCTCGACTATCTGTCCACAGATGGTCGCAACGAGCAGCCGGAGGAAGTCGAGGCCACCGTCAACGAGCTTGCCTCACGCGATATCGAGGTGCACCGGATGATGTGCCTTCCGCTGGCGGCCATCGCCGGACTGGCGCCGCTGATGGGCCTGCTGGGCACCGTTACCGGTATTCGCGAATCCTTCCGTGACGTGGCGCTGGCCGGTGAGATGGGCAACCCGGTCATGCTCGCCGGCGGCATCGAAAAGGCGCTTATCACGACACTCTACGGCCTTATCGTCGCCATCGTCACGTTGTTTACCTACCACCTGTTCAAGTTTCGCCTGAACCTGATCGCCAACGAGCTTGAGGAATCCGTCTCGGACATCATCAGGCGCCACTACAAGAGCCGGAACCGGCAGCGGAACTGACCATGCGGCTACACGCTACTGACACTGAGGAAGAAGCCGGCATCAACATGGCGCCGCTGATCGACTGCGTCTTCATACTGCTGATCTTCTTCCTGGTCACGTCCATGCTCCAGAAGCCCCACAAGGACCTGGGCATCGTCCTGCCCGAGGCGGCCTCGGCAGAGGAAGCCACCGCCCAGTACGACACGATCATCATCGAGCTGACCGCCCCCCGCCCGCCGGACGGCCGGCCGATAATCGTGATGAACGGCGAAGAGGTCACCCAGACGCTTCTGCACCAGCGGCTGCGGCGAATGGCGTTGGAGAACCCCAACCGCAAGGTGCGGATGGACATCGACCGCGACGCGTCCATATACGAGGTGTCCCGTATCATGGACCATCTTCAGTTCAACGGTCTGACCGACATCGGCTGGAGAACGCTGGACTAGCCCGCACGGTCCGGGCATCGGGACGGTAACTGGCACCACGGAACGACCATGCTGACCAAACGAGAGCTTCACAGGCGTCGTCGTCGGATATACATGCTGGCCGGTCTGTTCCTTGGGCTGTCGATCTTTCTCTGCACCGGCTTCTACTTCGGCTGGTTCGGCTGGTTCGTCTGGGGCAGGGCGCCCAGCCCGCCGCGCGAAGTGGTCGCCGAGGGCTCCGAGGCCGAGAGGTTCGCCAGGCGTCTGAAAGAGACCCAGGCCAAGCTCGCCCGCGACGACATCGAGAAGCTGCGCGAGCAGCTCGACCAATTGAACCTGGTCATGGACAGCCGATACAGGCGGTACTCTCAGGAGTTCCGGCACAGGAACGATCGGCCGCCGGAGCCGCTGACGAACCTGGAAGTGGCCGAACCCTCGCCGGCGGAAGCCGAAGCCGCCACATCGGACATCGATGGCAAGGGGATCCTCGAACTCTACGAAACCGCCCGCCTGCTGGACAAACGGATGCACGACGTTTACCGGGTGTTCCGAACGTGCGAGCTGGCCCGCATACAGCAGATGACACTGCGGGACGCCTACAACGCCACGGACGTTGTCGCGCCGACTCACCCGGACCCGGATTACGAGTTGTTCAGCAGGCCCATCACCAGTACCGCCGGCGAAGACATGAAACGGCTCAAGCAGGAGCTGGAGACGATAAGGGTTCAGATCAGGAGCATGGTAGGCAACGGTCGTCGCATGCTGGATATGGCCGCCATTCTCGAGCCGGAGCTGCTGGGCTACGGTTCCGAGTGGGACTTCGGCCGGGCCGAAGGTCGAATGTACCAGACCACGGCCGTGATGGAGCGGCCGCCGCAACTGTTCCAGGGGCAGACCGGCAGCGACCCCCAGGCGTTCGAGCACGAGTGGGGCCGGGGCGAGGGACCGGTCACCAAGAGAGAGCTTGGTCTGCCTGTTGACCTGGGCATCGACCTGTCGGATAGCATACCGCTGCCAGGCCGAAAGCTGTTGCGGGAGGGCTGGAAACAGGAATGGATGTTCATCAACGCCTGGTACGTAATCGGTCCTTTCCCAAGCCCGGACCGCGAGGGCATAACCAAAAAATTCCCGCCGGAAGCCAGCATCGACCCGCACCTGGGCTTCGTGGGCATCGACCTGGACGCGACCTACGTGGGCATGGAAGACAAGCCCGTGCGATGGGAATACCTGGCGACCGACCGCCGCGTGTGCTTCATCCCGCACCAGCCCGCCGAATGGGCCATCTGGTACGCCTACACGGAAATCTATTGCGAGGATGAACAGGAACGGTGGGTCATCTTCGGCAGCGACGACTGGGGCAAGTGCTGGATCAACGGCGAGGAGGTCTATGACAGCGGCGTCACACCTCACCCGTGGGTCCCGGACCGCGCCTACGCCAAGGTCAGTTTCCAGCAGGGGGTCAACACGGTCCTGTTCAAGCTCGAAAACGCCTGGGGGCGAACCGGTTTCTCTCTGTGCGTCTATACCGGTGAGGTCGCCGATGGGCATGAGTAGGACAGCAGGCAGCCGCGCCGGCGAGGGCCGGGCCGTACGTCACGCTCTCGGCAGCTTCCGATACCTGGCCGCATGGGCCTGTTGCGTGCTGATGCTTGCCGTCGGCTGTTCGGGGGAAGATTCTGAAGATAACGAGACGTCGGCTCTTCTGCGGGACCTCTCCAGCTCGCAGCCGGAGACGCGCATCGCCGCCGCGCGTCGGCTCGGCGCTTTGCGGGAAACCAGCGCCGTCGAGCCGCTGACCGGGTTGCTGGATGATATTCGCCTCGACGTTCGCAAGACGGCGGCCGAGGCGCTGGGACGCATCGGTGACGCCCGCGCCGTAGGCGCACTGGCCCGTGTGCTGGGCCGCCGGGACGCCGACGGTGAACTGCGACGCCTCTGCGCCGCTGCTATGGGGAGCATCGCCGACCCTGCGGCTGTTCCGGCTCTGGACGATGCCATGCGCAGCGACGACGAGGAGCTGGCCTTCGCCGCCGCGTACGCCCTGGCGCAGATAGGCGATCCGGCGCTGGATGCGCTGCTGGCGGGACTGGACGCCGAACACGGCCACACCAAACGCGCCGCGGCTACGGCGCTCGGCGGGCTAGCCAGCGACCGCGCCCGCGAGGCGATGCGCGGCCTGCTGGACGCACCGGACCCCATCTTACGCCTGTCCGCCGCGGAGAACCTCTCCGCGCTGCCCGAGCCGGCCGAGACAGACCGCATAGTCGCCATGTTGCTGGATCCGGACGAGACCGTCCGACGCGGGGTGGCGGCGCTGCTGGACCGCCTCGGACCATCGGCCATCCCCGCCCTGACCGATATCATCGAGAGAAGCTCGCCGGCCGTTCAGCGAACCGATGCCGGCGGCAATACGGTCCAGGTCAGCGTTCGCTGGGCGCAGAACGAGGCCGTGCGCGTGCTAATGCGCTACGATTCGCCCGACGTGATTCGTCCGCTGATTACCGCACTGGACCGACGCATCCGCAACCGCGATGCGGTGCGCGAGCACCTCCGCCGGCGATTCGGCGATGACGATTGCCGCCACGAGCTGCTGCGCCTCTGCGGCGAAGGCACGCCGCATGAGCGGAATTCCGCCTTTACGTTGCTCTACGAGACCATCGGTCCGGAACTGGTCGGAAACGAGGACGAAGACGCCCGTCGCCGCGTAATCGAACGAACCGGCTTCCGGGACCCTTCGGAGCTGTCGGCCATCTGCGAAGAGGCCTCCGACAGCGACGATTCCGCCCTCCGCTTCCGCGCGTCCGTGCTCTTGTGCGCGATGGGCGACCGACGGGGCAAGGAAGTCGTCGAGCGGCAGTTCTGGCAAGATATCGAGGCCGTGCGCCACCGCGGCACGGACCGAAGCCCGGAACTGGACCGCGCCACAGAGGCCCTGAGGGCGCTTGCCGGCGTGGCCGACAAGCCCCTGGGCGACCAGCTCGTCCCACTGCTTCAGGAGGGCGAAGGCCGCGGCCGGGGCTGGGACCGCCTCCGCGGTCGGATCGCCGCGATACTCGGCAGGATAGGCGACGAATCCTATGCCGAGCCGCTGCTGGCGTTTGTCAGGAGCCGGCCCGACCACTCCGCCGCCTCCCTGGCGGCCAGGGCGTTGGGGCAAATCGGCGCCGAAGAGGCCTTTGACGAACTGCTCCGCTTCGTCGAGCCGCTGCCCGACGATATGTACTACGTCGGCATCCGGAGCAACTTCTACGAGGGACTGCTCGGCTGCGACCGCGACCGCGCCTACCGGGAGATAGGCAGGATATTCGTCGAGCTTCAACCCCACAACAGCGCCGGCATCCGGAACATGCTCGGATTTTTCACAGACCATCCCGCGCCCGAGGTCGTCGAACCGCTGATGCACTGGATAAACCACGACATCGCACTGGTGCGTGATGACATTCACGAAGCGCTTGTCGCCGTCGGGCGCAGCGATTTGTCCTGGCTGATAGACGGTTTCGAGGTCAGAAGCGCCGCAAAGCGATCCACACTGGCCGGCGTTATAGCCGACGGTTTCGACATGGAGGCCGTTCCGCTGCTTCTGGAAGCAATTAACGACGAAAGCCCGCGGAAGCGGCAGGGCGCGGTCTGGGCGTTGGGCGCAATCGGCGGCCCCGACGCCTCCGAAGCCGTCGGAAAGGCCATGCAAGACCCCCACGAGGCCGTGCGAAGCGCCGCGATCTGGTCGGCGGGGCAACTGCGGAACCCCGAACACGTGCCTACGATGATCAACCTTCTCGACGACAACGCCGCCGTTGTGCGGTCGATGGCCGCCGAGCAACTCGGCGAGATGGGTTCGAAGGAGGCGGTCGAGCCGCTCGTAGGTGTTCTCAACGACGACTACCCCAGGGTGCGGGCCTTCGCTGTCATGTCGCTGGTTGCTCTGGAGGCCGGGCAGGCCCTGGACGATATCCGCGAGTTGCTGGACGACCCCGACCCGGACGTTCGCGCCGCGGCCGCCTATGCCGTGGACAACATCGAACCTCGGGCCGGTGGTGCGGCCGCTCCCGCCTCGACCGGCAGCGGTAGCGATGCCGGCGCCGGCGGGCAATCCCGATAAAAGGCATCGCGATGAGCGGCTTCCGTACAGACAGCCGCGCGAACGCCGGGCCTGCCGCTTTGTCCAGAGGACCATCGCGTGTGTCGCCAGGATTGACGCGGCTTGCCGGCTGCGGTTGCCCTGGCTGCCGCCGGCATGGCCGGGGCGGAAACAACCACCTATGATGCCCATGCGCCTGTTGATGAGGCGGCGGGCCGAAGCGATGAAACAAGGGTGGACAGGCGCCCAACGGCCGCTCTAAGATGGCCGCAACTTTGAGGCACGTTCAGACCGGGGCAGCAGGTAGCAGGTAGGATGGCTCCGACTCATGCTTGCTACTCTGCGAAGTATCGCTGCGAAGCACGAGTCGTCCCGTCGGGACTACGCAGAGCAGCACGCGCCGGGGTTGCTTACGCGAGTGTTAGGGTATCGAACGCTGCGGTCGGTGCGGCCTTTGGACATGTCGGAAGATACCCGGCGTTGGCGGGTGACTGTGCGATGCGACCGGCTGATAACGACCTATCGGGTGTTTTACCACGTTGCTTGCCTCATCATCGCACTGAGGCAGTTACGACAACAGTTCCAGAGAATGGTAGCATACGGCTGTGCATTGTGCTCGAAGGGAGAGTCGCATATGGTCAATATCGTACGGTACTCACACATCCTGATGATATGCCTCGTTGTCCCGGCACTGTGTGGTGGGCTACTGGTAGTGTGCGGATGTGACGGAACCGCCGAGCCGGCAAAACCGTGGGAGCTCGATAATGCTAACGATGTGCATGAGATAGAGCGTGATGATATTCCGGCATTCTCTGTTCGCCGCTATGTCATCCAGGAGTGGGAATTAAATGATGGAACCTGGTCCAATGTTAGCTCCAAAAGACTGGCCGAGTTGTCCCAGATACTCGGCGAGTCTACAGTGCGACAATATGTGGTGATGGGCGACGTGCGGTATGTGCGAGCATATCTTAG
>JBNGDC010000006.1:0-14966 GCA_049975485.1 Phycisphaerae bacterium
AGGGGGGCAACCGCCGTGATGATTATCACGCTCATCGAAGCGATGCCGCCGATGACCACCTTTTCCTGCCCTTTGTCGGTGACCACGCGGAACAACTCCTGGTCTCTGGGAAGCTCCAGGCGGTCAAAGGGCAGCATACTTGTAAGCGCCGTTGCCGATGCATTAAGAAACGACGCGCACACCAGAGCCAGCACCAGGACCAGGAATATTGTCAGTGCTACAAACGCGCCGGGCCCGATCACCCGACGCGCGATGGTGGCGATGGACTGTCCGCCCTCGCGCGTGGCGATATGTGTGGCGAGGTAGTCGTGCACGGCCCCGATGAACACGCCTCCGATAAGGACCCATAACAGCGCCGGGCCCCAGCCGTAGATAATCGCCAGTGCGGGTCCCAGGATGGGACCGGCTCCCGCTATGGAGGCGAAGTGGTGGGCGAAGACCACCGGCGTGGGTGTGGGGACATAGTCGGCACCGTCGTTCTTTGCCACCGCCGGGGTCGTACGGGTGGGGTCCTCGCCTATCCGCTTCGCTATGAAGCTGGAGTACACCCGCCCCGCACCGCCGAGGACCACCACTGCCGCCGCCAATACCCAAAGCACGTTCATGGCCGTTCTCCCTTGGCTCAGAGACGCTTACCGGATTCTTTACCGAAACATCCGGCGGGTCAAAAGCCCCGCGGATGGCTTTATTGGTCGGTTGTTTCGCCGTCGCGGTTTGTGATGTGTACCGCCCGGCGGCCGTTACCGGCGGCCAGCCGTCCGGCGAACTTGGCGATTCCCGCCACGCGTACCGCCACCTCGCCGTCGGCGGGCAAATCGGTCACGAGTATATCGCCCGGCGCCAGATCCCGCAGGTCTTCACTACGGAGATTGGCGTCGGTGGCGTCCACGGTTATCTGTACGAGGTTCTCACCACGTTGGCCTTCTCCGACCTGGGGGAACAGCGCGCGTGGGACAGCCAGCCGTAAGGTGCCTGCCGATTGACCCACGGTCAGTGCGATACGAACGACCAGCACGCTTTCCGCCGGCTTCTGCGGCTCGGCGGGAGCGGGTTCGGCCTCGACGACCGCCGGGGCGCTTCCGCCGGGCAGCACCGATTGCAGAAAACGCCGGGCTGGTTCATTCGCCACCCGCGAGAGCAACCGAAGCTCGGTTTCATTGGCCGGGCGCCTGGGCACATACTGACCGCCTTCGCCGCCCAGCAGCGCGTCTATCAGCGCAAAGGCCGGCGCGGGCGATATCTCAAGCAGCATCTCTGTCGGCTCCGCCGACGGTCCGGACCTGTGGGCCTTAAGCAGCATTACCGCGCCGCCGGCCTGCATGGAGGCGTGGAAGTCCGCGAGAGTTTCGGCCGAGAGGCCCGTCAGAGTTGCAGTGCAGTTGGGCGATACCCTCTTGGAGACCGCTTGGGCGAGGTCGCGTGCGAAAGCGTCGCCGGCCTGTCTGGCCGTCGGTGTGGAGTCCGAGCGGGGTCTCGGAGAGTCCTGCGGACGCGCTTGTTGGTGTCCTTCAGAGCTGTCGGTCTGAGATGTGTCCATCGCCGACGACCTCCTTGTCGCCGTGGTGCTCGTGCCTTTTCGGCGCGCTCCATGAAACTACGGCTGATGCGATTTGTCAAAGGTTCTCCCGTCGTGCACCTTATATGCCTCAGGTGCCCTGGGAGACGATCCGTACGTCGTCGCCGAATGCGTTCAGCCGCCGCAGATGATGGGTGGGGATTACCGCATCGATATGAGCGGTGGAATCGGCGTACTGCTGGTCGCGGACGTCGGCATGCTGGGCGATGTACTGCATGAGCTTGCCGTTTCGGCAGTCGGCCTGCAGCCGTACACGCACGGCGCTGCCGGCGCTGTACTCGGCCACGCTGTTGGCGAGCTTGACGGCGCCCGTGCCCGTTTTGGCCGAGAGGAACAGCGCGTCGGGGTACCTCTGCGACAGGAGCGTGCGGACGGCCGGGTCGCTTATCAGATCGGACTTGTTCAGCACCAGCAGACGGTTGTCCTTCTCGCAGCCCAGCTCGTCGAGGACCGAATCGACCGAATTTATCTGGTCTTCGACCATCTCATGCGAGGCGTCGGCCACGTGGATGAGCAGGTCCGCCCATATCGCTTCCTCCAGCGTGGCGCGGAAGCTGGCCACGAGATGGTGCGGAATATCGCGCACGAATCCGACGGTGTCGCTGAGCAGCACGCGAACGCCGTTGTCCAGTTCCCAGCGGCGTGTCCTGGTTTCCAGCGTCGCGAAGAGCTGGTCGGCCACCTTGGCGCCGGCGGAGGTCAGCAGGTTCATAACTGTGCTCTTGCCGGCGTTGGTGTAGCCCACCAGGCAGACGCAGTAGTGGTCGTCGCGGTCGCGGACGGTCCGGAGCTTGCGGTTGTCTATCTCGGAGATCTTCCGGCGCAGGTGCGCGACGCGCTTCTTCACCAGCCGACGGTCGATCTCTATCTGCTTCTCGCCTGGACCGCGCGTCCCGATACCGCCTACGGCGGCGGCCGCCGATGTCGCTCCGCCGGCGACCCGCTCCAGGTGGGTCCACATGTGCCGCAGGCGGGGAAAGGTGTACTCAAGCTGAGCCAGCTCCACCTGCAGGCGGCTCTCGGCCGTCTGGGCGTGGGCGGCGAAGATGTCCAGGATAAGCTCGCTGCGGTCGAGAACCTTGCGCTCGACGATCTCCTCGAGGTCGCGGATCTGGGCGGGGCTAAGGTCGTTGTCGAAGATGACCGTATCGACTTCCAGCTCTTCACAGCGTGCGGCGATCTCCTCGGCCTTGCCCGTACCGACATACAGGCCCGGATGGGGCTTGTCGCGCTTGGCGAGCATCTCGCCCACCACATTCGCCCCGGCGGTGTCCGCCAGCGAACGCAGCTCTCCCAGCGGATCGGCCGGGTCCACCCTGGAATTCGGGAACAAAACCCCCACCAGCAACGTTCTCTCGCGCTGTACCCCCAGTTGCGTGCGTTTCGGTTCGGCCATATGGCTCGGAAATACCTCCTCTCGGTACACATGTATTATACGAATACGGCGGGGTTTTGTGCACCGGTTTAGAGTGCGGGCGGCCGACGATTACCTATGGGCACTCGCCGAACACCCACCATACGAAAGGCAGTATGACAACCAGGTAAATGACGGTGTTGGCGACGAACAGCACGCTCCCCAAGCGGGGCCGAAGGCCGAACATGTCCGCCACCGCCACGGTGGTGACGGCCGTCGGGACGAACGCCTCGATGATAAAGACTTTCATCGGAAGGCATTCCAGCGGCCAGGGGGTCAGGCGGGTCAGGGCGTAAAGCCCCAGCCCCACGCTCAGACCAGCGACGAAACGCACCGCCGACAGCGTCGCGATCATGGCCTTGATGGTCCGAACGTATCCGACGTACAGCCGCAGTCCGATGGCGAAATACGCCGTCGCTGCTATCGCGAACACCAGGATATCCACGAGGTGAATTTGCTCCAGTAGCCGGGGGTACGGCGCGCCGATGGCCGACAGCACCACCCCCGCCAGTGCGATGGGCAGGGCCACGCTCCGCCAGTCCAGCAAGCTGCGCACTACTATCGCGCGCAGCGGCTCGCCTTCGCTCTGGTGGGCCTTGGCTATGGGGTACAGCAGCAGCACGGTGACGGGCGTGAACATCAGCCCGTAGATGCCCGCTAGCCCCAGTCCCTCGATCCCGTAGAGCAGGTACACCACCAGTCCGCCCAGCGTCGGTCCGACGTTGCCCACCGCGGCCGCCACCGCCAGCAGCCCACGCCGCCGGCGCTCCTCAAACAGTCGCCGTCCCAGCAGCAGGGCTACGCCGGCCAGCACCGCCACATGTACCGCGCCGAGCACCGGCAGCCAGATGTCCTGCCACTCAAGCGACAGTTGCCAGATGGTCAGCAGCGCGATGGACGAGTACCCGAACACCACCACCATTGTCATGATCGGCCGCGACGTTCCCTCGCGAAGAACCCCCAGCCGCCGCGCGGTGTAGCCGGCCGCAGTGGTTGCGATAATCAGTATGACCGAAAGGGTAATGGTCCCAGGCATGTCAGCGTGGTCGATGCCGCGGAGCTTTCCTGCCGCCGGCCGATGTTACCACAGCACGCTCGCGCCGTCGGTGGCGCGGGTGGCAAAGACCGAAGGGGCATGGCCGAACTTCTGCTCGAAGTCGGAGGCGATCTGTTTCTCTATGTCGTCGGCCTTTTCCGCCCGGGCGAGTACGATGGCGCATCCGCCGAAGCCGCCGCCGGTCATTCGTGCTCCGAACACGCCATCGCACTTCGACGCGGATTCCACCACGGCGTCCAGCTCCGCGCAGCTTACCTCGAAGCGGTCACGTAGCGACTCGTGCGACTTGTACATGAGCTTGCCGAAGCTCTCGTAGTCGCCCGTCTCCAGCGCGTTGGCCCCATCGAGGGTGCGTTGTATCTCCGTCACCACGTGCCTGGCGCGGTGGACCTCCGGATAGCTCAGCCGCCCATCGCCCTCGGTAGTGGCGATGGTCTGCAGGTCCGCGTCGCGGAGCGACTTGACGTGCATCTCCTCGCAGGCCGTGACGCACTCCTGCCGTCGCTGGGCGTAGCCGCCGTCGGCTATTCCGTGCTTGACGTGCGTATCGACCACCAGCAGCACGACGTCGGGATTGTCGAAGTGTATCTGCCGCGTTGTGCGGTATCGGCAGTCCAGCAGCAGCGCCCGGCCCTTGCGGCCCAGTATGGCTATCGCCTGGTCCATCAGTCCGCACGGACTGTTGGCATACTTGTGCTCGGCCTGCTGGCAGAGCTGCGCCAGCCGCATATCCGGAACGCTCCCGAGCTGGTCGCCGGCGGCCATCAGGGCATAGGCCGTCGCTACCTCCAGCGAGGCCGACGATGACAGCCCGCCGCCTATGGGTACGTTGGAGTCCAGCAGCACATCCACGCCTACCAGCGGTACGCTTTCGGCAAACAGCATGGCCGTCACGCCCTTGCAGTAGTTCGCCCAGGCGGGCTTTCCGGGGCGGATGGCCGGACCGGCCGTTACGGTAAAGCTCGCCGGCTCGTCCGCCTGCATGGAGGCGAAGTTGCCGGTCTCGTCGTCCCGCCGGGCATACAGGGCCACCGTCTCGCGCTCGACGGCTATCGGCAGCACGAACCCGTCGTTGTAGTCGGTGTGCTCGCCGATCAGGTTGACCCGTCCGGGTGCGCGGACGGCACCCTCGGCGTCGCGTCCGTAACGCTGCCGGAACTCGTTTTTTAACTGTTCAATATCCATGAAGCGGAAAGCTACAGACGCCTCGGCGCGGTGTCAAGCTCGCCCGCGCGGGGCGTATCAGACCAGGTCGCACGCCTCCGGCGGCATCCAGTGCTCTTCCTTGCCGGCCCATTTGACGTTGCAGCCGATGGGGTTGGTCACGGCCACCGGCGGCTCCTTGCCTTCCAGCAGGGCTTCGAGTGCGTCTTTCAGCTCGTGCGTTGTCGCCTTGGAGGCGTCGCGGGGGTTGTCGTCCAGTCGGCCGGTGTAGCGTAGCTTGCGGTCGGAGTCGAAGACGAAAAAGTGCGGCGTCCGAAGAGCGCCGTACGCGCGGGCGACTTCCTGCGATTCGTCGCGCAAGTAGGGATACTTGATGCCTTCTTCCCTGGCCCGCTGTTTCATATGCTCGAAGTCGTCGGTGGGGTGGTTCTCAGTCTCGTTGGAGTTTATGCCTATCCAGTCCACGCCCTTGGGGTGATAGGCGTCGTGAAGCTCCTGGATGCGGTCTTCGGAACCGAGAACATACGGGCAATGGTTGCAGGTGAAGAACACCACCAGCAGAGGCGCGTTGTTGAAGTCGTCGAGCGAGTAGTCCTTGCCGTCAACGCCGGGCAGGTTGAAGTCCGGCGCCTTCTCGCCAATTTGAAGCGTAAAAGCCATGCTGTTTCTCCTTTCGGGCTTGCGAACCGCGTCTCATCAATATCTTGTCGCGTCATTATAGACGCTGCGGACGTGACGGTCGAAATTGCCGGGGTCTTGAGGGCCGGTCATACTACCGGTATTATTCCAGCTATCGAACTCAAAGGTATCGCGGTCCGCCCCGGCCGCGGCTTGACGAACAGGAGTCACATCCATGGCCAAGAAAACAACGCAGGCGAAGCGGCTTCCGGCGACTCGACAGGCGAAACCCAGGACCGTAACTTTCGGCGTATGTGCGGCCAGCGACCCCCGCATCGACGACGAATCGCGGCAGCGCTGCGTCAACATCGTCGAGATGGTGGCCAACATAGTGGCCGATGAGGTCAAGATGCCCGACGGCACGCCGGTGGAGGTGGTCTGGTCGCCGGTGCTCATCGACGGCGAGCCGCAGGCCGACATCGTCGCCAGGCAGTTCCGCGACAGCGGCGTGGACGCCGTCATCGTCGCGCCCGACACCTGGGCGTTCCCGCAGCTTACGCTGATAAGCTTGCTCAGCCAGCTTCCGGACGAGACGCCTGTGAACATCACCTGCGGCAACAGCGGTCCCAAGCCGGGCGTGGTCTATGCCCACGCCGTCAACGGGGCGTTGGCGCAGAGCGGCAAGCTGGTGGCCCTTAACGTGGGGACCTGGCCCGACACCGGTCAGAACCCCGTGATGACCGACGCAACGGCCGACGCTCTGGTGGACTGGTGCTACGCGGCACTGACCTATACGGGCCTGAAAGGCCGGCGGGTTGTGATCTTCGGGCATGACTCAATGGGCATGGAAACCGCACTGGCGCACGTTATACCCACGCGGCGGACATTCGGGCTGGAGATCACGCGGCTGGACATGAAGTTGCTGGCCGACATGCTCAACAAGGGCGCGTACGACAAGAAAGAGCACACCGCCCTCCGCAAGTGGGTGGACCGGCACGTCGGCAAACGTCTGGAGCTGAAAGACGACGCCGACAGCGAGCGGTTCAACCAGTCGCTGGCCATGTACCTGATAGTTCGCGACGTGATGGCCGAGCTGAACGCCGTCGGCGGCGGGTTCATGAGCCAGCTCGAATGGGGTTCCGACAAGCGTGGACTGCCGTTGCCGGTCGCCGACGCCATGGAGAGTTTGTTCAACTCCACCTTCGACCACAACGGGCAGAAAAGTCCGCAACCCTACGCAACCGAGGCCGACGTGCAGGGCCTGCTGACGATGCTGGTGATGACCTGGCTTTCCGGCGGGAATCCGCCGCTGTTCATGGACTTCCGAAAGGTCTGGGAAGCGTGGGAGATCCAGCGGCTCGCCGAGCAGAAGGGCGTGAAGGTATCCGGCGACGAGCCGTGGTATGCCCGCGGCTTCGTGGACGGCAACAATTCCGGCTCGGCCAGCTTCAACTGGGCCGGCAAGCCCGGTGAGTCCATGAGCAAGTGCATGGAGCGCGTCTCCATGCCGCTGGCGTCGGAAGGTTACTTCCCCGGCGGCGGCAACAGCGTGACGTTCGTTACGCCGGGCGGCATCGAAGGCCTGGCCGCACGGCTGGCATACAGCGCCGCAAGCAACATGTTCTCGATGATCTGGGACGAGGCCGAGACCGCCGAGCTTCCCGAAGTGCTCGCCCAGGCAGCCGCCAACACCACCGACCCGACCTGGCCGCATACCTGGGTCGTGCCGAAGTACGCCACGCCGGCGGAATACAAGCAGTACGCACCGGCCAACCACTTCCACATGACCTGGCAGCTTCGTCCGTCGCGGCTGCAGCACTGGATGGACATGACCAACGTGCTTTCGGTGACGCCGTGGGCGAATCGGCCGAGCTACGTGCCGGAAACCGACCGCCCGCAGCCCCTGCTGCACCTGATAAACGGCGGCGAAAACGCGGCCAAGCAGTTATTCAACAGGAAGTGACCGGCAATCGGTAACCGGTAACCGGGAGCCAGGCGAGCGGAGAGTCCAAGGACTAACCGGAAGTTGCGTGTTCCCGCGCGCTCAATCGTCCATGACGATGCAGACCTTGCCACTGCGGCCTTCGTCGGCGGTGCGGTAGGCCTCGGCCGCTTCATCCAGACCGAAGCGGTGCGTCACGGTCTTCTCCGGCCGAATGCCCCAGCGGTCGAGACGCTCCACGAGATCCTGCAGATGGCGCAGCGACGTTACCCACGAGCCATACAGTGTAATCTGTTTGTGGATAAGCAACTGGGAGACGTCGAACTCGACGTTGCCGCCTTCTCCCACGAACACACACCGCCCCCAGTCGCGCGTGCCGGCCAGGGCGAGGTGTCTGCCCGCGGCCGAGCCGGAGCAGTCGATACTCGCCTCGCAGCCGGCGCCGTCGGTGGCCTCGAGAACCGGTTCAACGCCGTCGTCGGCGTTGAAGGTTACGTCCGTTAGTCCCAGTTGCCCGGCCAGCTCCATGCGCTCGGGAGCGATGTCGGTTCCTATTATCTTCGCGGCCCCCATGGCGCGGGCGAGCATGGCCGCGGCGAGACCCACCGGACCCAGTCCGGTTATCAGCAGTCGGTCGCGGCCGGACAGGCCGATGCGCGTAAGCGCCTCATACGTGGTACCGAACCCGCAGGCGCACAGTGCGCCGTCAACGTAGCTCAGCGAAGGGGGAAGCTTAACGCAGGTGTTTTCCTCCGCGAGCATGTAGTCTGCGTGCCCACCGTCCCGCTGCCAGCCATAGGCCGCCCGATGCTCGCTGCGGCAGGCGATCATGTAGCCGTGCCGGCATTCGTCGCATACACCGCAGCCGGAGATATGGTAAACGGCCACGCGGTCGCCCTCCGCCAGCTCCTTGCAGCCGGGACCGACTTCCACAACCTGCCCGGCCGGCTCGTGTCCGGCGATGACGCCCTGGTATGCCTCCGGGCCTTCGCCAAGGTGCTCGCGATAGATGGCCCTTATGTCGCTGCCGCATATGCTCGAGGCCTTCATCTTGAGCAGCACCTGCCCGTGGCCGGGCTTGGGGATCGGGAATTCCTTCATCCGGACCTTCCGCCCGCCGGGCAGAAGCACGCCTTGCATACTCGCCATCGTACCGGCTCCTTTCGCCGTGGGTTGGACTGCGAAGCATTCTGGGCGGTTCCGGCCGGAGGTGCAAGAATTCGCGATTCGAGACTCGCGATTCGCAGTTGCCCACTAGGGTTCGTAGTAGGCGACGGGGCGGTAATGCTCGATTGCATCGTAGCCGGCCGCGAGGAAGAAAAACTCCTCCAGCCCGTCGCGACATGCGTCGGTGAACTCGAACTGCGCCTCGTTCAGCAGGTACCTTTCGGCGAGGTCCTCGGGCCAGCCATGCTTGCCGGCGAACCGGCGGACCGTCTCGCGAAGGTGCCGGCTTCCCCGTCGCCCGGCCGCCAGGAGCAGGCGATAGAGCCGTTCGCAGTCTTCCGGGGCTTCGGGGCGGGTGGCCCAGACGGCCCATACGAAGGGAAGCCCCGTGGCGTCGTGCCACATGCGACCGATATCGAACTGGTGGTCGAAGCCCAGCGGCGGATGCGTCATCACGTCGTCGCCTTCCATGACCATCCCGTCACCCTCCTGGGGCCGACCGACGTGCTCGGTCTCCCAGGGGGGTGAGACAATCGTCCGGTTATACTCGCATGCCCAGAGAAGCCGGACCAGGGCGGCCGACGTGGGTGCAACGGCTGCTCCGCTGACATGGCTCAGCTCCTCGGGCGGTCCGTGAGCATACAGTCGTGCCGCCAGTGATCGCCCTTTGACGGCGATGCACCCCGCCGGCAGTACGGTAAGCGGCACAGAGGCCGTCTGAAGGTCCATCGGCATAAGCAGGGCCGCATCCAGGCGACCGTCACAGAGCCGACGTCGCAGCTCGGCCGGTTCTGCCGTCACTACTTCTGTTTCGCCGTTGCCGGCGAGGCCGCACACCACCGCGCGCGCATCGAGGCGCATCGGAATACCTACACGGTAAATTCGAACTTGGGTGGAGCCAGGCCGGCTTCCATGCGCCCGGTGTCCTTCATGGTGCAATGACATACTGATTGCGTCCGGTTGCTCGGCGAGAGTGAAGGGATTCTTCCGAGAATCCTTGTCGCAGTATTCTATGCCTGTCCGGCCCGCAATACCGCCACAACGGCGGTCATTCGTTGCTCAGCGTAACAAGTTTCCGCAGCGCGTCGGCGGCCGCGCCGCTGTCGAGGGATTCCCTTGCCGTCGGCATCGCCTCGGCGATGTCCTTGGCAAGACCCGCCACGGCCAGGGCGGCCGAGGAGTTCAGCAGGACCATATCCCGCGCCGGGCCCTCCCGGCCGGCAAGGACATTGCGTATGGTCTCGGCCGATTCTTCCGGCGAGGACACCGCCAGGTCCTCCAGCTTGCCGCGCTTCAGTTGGAAGTCCTCCGGACTGATGGTGAGTGTGTGCACCTTGCCGTCGGACCATTCGGATACGCGTGTGGGCGATGTGATGGAGATTTCATCCAGCCCATCCTCGGCATGGATGACCATGGCCCGCTCGGCCCCAAGCAGTCCGAGCACTCGCGCGATGGTCTCCGTAAGCTCCGCCGAGAAAACGCCCATAAGCTGCCTTCGCGCGCCGGCGGGGTTGGTCAGGGGACCAAGGACGTTGAAGATGGTCCTTACCGCCAGTGACTTGCGTACCGGAGCGGCGTAACGCATGGCCGGGTGGCATCGTACAGCAAAGCAGAAGCATACGTTGGCCTCGCGCAGGCAGCGGGCGGCCGTTTCCGGAGGCGCGTCTATGTTCACGCCCAGGGCCGAGAGCACGTCGGCCGAGCCGCTGGTGCGTGTGGACGTGCGGTTGCCGTGCTTGGCGACCTTCACGCCCGCTCCGGCGACGACCATGGCGGCGGCCGTCGATACGTTGAAGGTATTCAGACCTGTCCCGCCCGTGCCGCAGGTGTCGATTACGTCAAGCCCGCCGGTGTCGATTCTGACGGCGTGTTCGCGCATCGCCTGTGCGGCGCCGGCTATCTCGTCCGGTGTTTCTCCCTTGGCCGCCAGAGCCGTCAGCAGACCGGCAATCTGGGCTTCGGACCACAGACCCTCCATGATCTCGTCAAACGCGGCGTGGGTCTGCTCACGGCTGAGATGACCGCGCGAAATGACCGCCTGGAGTATTTCCCTGTAGTTGAGTTGTGTCATCTTTCGTCCGCCTTTTTTGCCGACCCGGCGAGTACGGGTCGATATCCATCGTCCGAAGCGATTATAGTTTCCGTCGGCCGGGTGGCAACCCGCACCGGTATTGGTACGGAGCGTGGTGATGAGCGGGATATTCCGGCTGCTGACAATCGGCGACGTGCATTACGACCCTCACGGCCAGGACCAGCCCGAGCGCAAGCCCACGCGCGGCGCGGAACTGGTCCATGCCGCCATCTCCGCGGGCCGGGAAAGCTTTGCCCCGCATGCCATCGCGTTAATGGGGGACCTGGTGGAGGACGGCAACGACCCGCGAACGCCCGAAAACCTGCGGGCGCTGGCCGACGCCGCGCTATCGGCCGCCGGCGACGTTCCGCTGCTGGTGGTCCCCGGTAACCACGACGTGGACGCGGCTCGTCTGCTGGCCGCATTCGGCGCCATGGCCGGGCCAATCGAGATGACGGGCTGCCGGCTGTTCGTCTTCGTCGATGAATGGTGGGCCGACGACACCGGGCATCGTCGGTGGCGGCAACAGCGCCGGTTTGTGGAGTGGGCGTCCGGCGGGCAAGGGCCGCTCGTGGTGCTACAGCATAATCCCATCTATCCGCCCGTCGAAAACGACTTCCCATACGCACTCAGCGAGCATGAGCAGGTTGTGGCGGACTACTCGGCCGTGGGGGTGACGCTTTCAGTCAGCGGCCATTACCACGCCGGGCTGCCGCTGACGCGTCTGGGCCCGGTGGCGTATTTCACCTGCCCCGCGCTGCACAAGCCCCCGCATCCCTATGCGGAAATCGCGATATCTCTCGGTGAAGCGGAAGTTACGTTGAGAAACCTTATCGAGGATTGACACCCCGGGAAGTGAGGAGTCGCATCGACGGCCGCAAACGAATTGCGTCACATGCCCCTCGAACGCTATCATATGGGCTTTCCGCAGGGAATGCTGATGCACACCGAATGGACCCAAAACGATGCGACCGTCGGTCTGGCGGGGCGCGACTATTCCTCACTTGCGGTGCGGCTGCGGGGGGCGGCGTTGGTGACGGCATGCTCGGCCGTGCTGATGACAGCGGCTCTGTTGACACCCCGCGCAGGCGGGCACGGCACGCACGAGGAGCTGGGGTTGCCGGCGTGCTCTTTCCTGGCGCGAACGGGCTACCCGTGTCCGAGTTGCGGACTGACCACGTCGGTCTCGGCCGCCGTCCACGGACGTTTCATATATGCCTTCAACGCCCATCCGTTCGGGTTGCTTCTCGTTGCGGGACTGCTGATATTGACCTTTACGGGGATGCTCGAGCTGGTTTACGGACGTGGTTTCGTCCGCCGCTTGCGGCCGGGGCCCTGGTGGGCCGTCGGCGCGTACGCCGGAATGCTGTTGGGCTGGGTCTGGAAGCTGCTGGCCGGCATGGCGAGCGGAAAATACCCGTTGCACTGATACGCCGGACGGCGAGGAGCCGGAGGCACCATGCTTAGAAAATCCATACTCGTACTGATGCTGGCGACCGTCCTTCAGGCCGGGGGCTGCCGCGCCCTTGGCTATCTGGGATATCTTCTGGCGCCGCCGGAGAAACAGGTGGAGGTACCCGCGGATTACGAGAACCTGCCCGGGCACAGCGTTGCGGTTGTGGTATTCGCCGACCAGGCAGTGCAGTTCGAGTATCCGTCACTGCGACTTGAGCTTACCTCGGTGGTCGCCGGAGAGCTGAGGGACAAGGTCAAGGACGTTACCGTGGTGGACCCGCTGAAAGTGGTCCGGTACCAGGACCAGAACATCTACTGGGACTCCATGGACAAGACAGAGCTTGGCGAGAAGCTGGAGGCCGATTACATCCTGCTGGTATCAGTGGTTGATTTCCGATCGACCGAGCCGGTCGGTTCGAACGCCTTCCGAGGCCGGGCCGTTGCGGAGGCGTCGCTGTACAAGACCTCGCTCCCGGAGCGGCGCTGTCGCGTGCGTCGCTACGACGACCTGCGCGTCACTTACCCCCCGGAAGACGCCGGACCCTCCAGCGACGGGATGGCCAACATCCGTTACATGGTCCAGCGCCAACTGGCTGAGAAGATCGTACGGAAGTTCTACGACCACAAAGTTCCCGCCTCGGAGGTGTCGTCGTGAAGCTGCGGAGGGCTATTGCTCCGGTCCTGTCGGCGGTCGTTCTGATCTGGTGCGGGGGCTGCGCGCTCATCGCCTGGCCGATAGCGGCGTTTTCGCCACCGGAGATGGAGCCGGCTGTTTACGAGCCACCCAGGGACAAGACTTATCTGGTGTTCGTGGACGACGTGGCCGCTCCGGTGGAGTACGAAGGCGTCAAGAGAGAGCTGACCGAGCAGCTCGGCGGCCGTCTCGAGGAGCACAAGATCGCCTCCCGTACGATCGACTACGGGGATATGGTCCGGCTCGTATCGGCCACTCCGAACTTTCAGGAACTGGCGATAAGCGAAGTCGGCCGGCAGCTCGGCGCGGATATCGTGGTGTACGTGCAGATCAACCGTTTCGAGCTTTACGAGTACGCCAACAGCTCAACGTGGAACGGGCTGCTGGAGGCGTCCGTCCGCGTGGTGGACGTGAAAGAGCAAAAGCGCCTCTGGCCCCAGGATCGGCCGGCCGGCTGGCCGCTTGACCCGGTGCACCTGCCGCAGGTGGAACTGGAAACCCGCGACCAGGCCTCCCGTATGGCGAGGATGCTTGCCGAACGAGCCGCGGACAGGGCCATACGGC
Organism: Phycisphaerae bacterium; assembly: GCA_049975485.1. Lineage (GTDB taxonomy): Bacteria > Planctomycetota > Phycisphaerae > SM23-33 > SM23-33 > PUND01. The sequence goes on from JBNGDC010000006.1 coordinate 13,723, forward strand.
TGTTCGTGGAGCACCCCAAACCCTCGGTTGCCGAGGACACCGACGCGGCCGGAGACTGGTAAACCGTGGCCGGACCTGGCGCCGACTCAGGCGGTCCACCTGTCCCGTACGGCCGTGTAACGCTCCGATGCGAATCGCCAATTGGCTATCTCCATGAACGCCTCGACCCAGCGCGAGCGCTCGTTGGCGTACTGCAGGTAGTAGGCGTGCTCCCAGACGTCGCACACCAGCAGGGGAATAACTCCCCAGACGGTCAGGTTCTGATGCTTCTCGGCCTGGAGGACCAGCAGCCGGTCGGCGACCGGTTCCCACGCCAGTATCGCCCATCCGCTGGCCTCTACGCTCTCGGCCGCGGCCGCAAAGTGCTTCCGGGCCGCCTCCACCGATCCGAAACACTTCTGCATCGCTTCGGCCAGCTCGTCGCCCGGCTCGGCGCCGTCGGGGGTCATCGAGTTCCAGTACAGGCAATGCAGCATGTGCCCGCTGCCGTGGAAGGCCAGTGCCCGTGACAACGCCTTGACACGCGAGAAGTCGCCGGCCGTCCGGGCGTTGTGCAGGTTCTCCAGCGTTGTGTTCAGCCCGCGGACGTATCCGGCGTGATGGCGTGTGTGGTGGATCCGCAGCATCCGCTCATCGTGCAGTGGTGACAGCGCGTCGTATGCGTAGGGCAGGTCCGGCAGCGTGTATTTGCCGTCGGCGAAGGCGCCGGGGAGTTCCGGGGCGTTACCGGCCGGCAGTGAGGCGTGACGGGCACCTGTGACTCTGCCGGTGGCGGCTACGACGGCCGTCGCGCCGGCAAGCTTCATCAAGTCGCGACGAGTGAGTTTGCTGTCCATGATTGCTCCTTTCGGTGGGTACTGTGAGCTTGCCCGCTCTTTGGGCGGTGCGGTCGTTTTTAGTATAGGCGCCCCGAAAGGAGGGAAAGGTCAACGGGCAGTCAGCGAGTTCGGAAGTGTCTCCACGAATGCGCGTATCTCGTCGCGCACACGTCGATAGTGGACCATCGCTTCGGCTTCGGTTGCGGCGTGCTCGGCCAGCTTAGGGGGGTCGTCGAAGGCAACGTGCACCACCTTGGCGTCCCCGGGGACCACCGGACAACTCTCGTGGGCGTGGGCGCAGACTGTAACGACGTAGTCGAACGGCACGTCCATCAGCTCCCCGACTTCTTTGGACCGCTGGTGCGAGATATCCACGCCCGCCTCGGCCATCGCTTTGACCGCCAGAGGGTTCAGCCCGTGCGTCTC
>JBNGDC010000006.1:15066-76483 GCA_049975485.1 Phycisphaerae bacterium
CTTTTCGATACCCAGGTCCGTCACCTTTATCTGCTTGTAGTTGGTGACGCCGTGACGATCGAAGGCCCTTTTGGCGCAGTCCATATCGCAGCCGTCGATGACGAGGTTTACGTCGGCGTCGCGCGCGGTCTGGACCATGCCCTGGATGTCGCCACCCAGCCCTGCCAGGCAGAACATCGTCCCCTCGCCGGCGAGCATCAGCTCGCGGGCGGCCCGGTCGGATATCTCTCCCACGTTCGCCCCGCCGCTGCATGCGTAGAAAAGGACCATCTTCTCATCGCCGCAGCATTGGTCGGCCTGATTCGACGCATCCGGTTTTCCGCAGCAGTCGCCCATCTCATACCTCCTGGAAAAAGGTTCCGAATATCATTCCCGATGCGGTGGCCATCACGACCACCAGCAGCACGTAAACGATCGTCTTTTTCGTGCCCATTACCGAGCGGATGACCAGCAGGTTGGGCAGCGAAACGGCCGGTCCCGCCAGCAGCAGCGCCAGGGCCGGTCCCTTTCCCATGCCCGAGCCGATAAGCCCCTGCAGTATCGGCACCTCGGTTAGCGTGGCGAAGTACATCAGCGCCCCGGCCACCGAGGCCACCGCGTTGGCGCGGAGCGAGTTGCCACCGACGGCCGACGCTATCCACTGCGAGGGTATCAGACCGTCGTGTCCCGGCCGGCCCAGCAGCAAACCCGCCACCAGCACGCCGGCGAACAGCAGCGGCAGTATCTGCACGGCGAAGCTCCAGGTCGCCGAGACCCACTCCCGCAGGTCGCCGCGGTTCAGCCAGGCGATGACGGCGCCGGCGAGCACGGCCACCGATGCGCCCGTCAGAACCCACTTGACCGACGCGACGGCCGCCCAGAAACCTCCGGCCCCGTCGGCTTCCGCCCAGTTGGCGAACACCAGCACGCCCACCATCGACGCCAGCAGCACGGCGTTCTGCCACAGCGGACGGTCCGTGGACTCGCCTGCGACGAACGATTGCGAATTGTCCACCTGGCGCCGGCGTTCTTCCTTGATGAACAGCACGTGCATCATCAGTCCGATGACTATGCCGAACACCACGGCGCCCACGGCCCGCGCGATGCCCAGCTCCGGGCCCAGCACGGCCGCCGTGAGTATGATCGCCAACACGTTGATCGCCGGTCCGGAATAGAGGAAGGTCGTGGCAGGTCCCAAACCCGCGCCCATGCGGTAGATGCCGCTGAAAAGAGGCAGCACCGTGCACGAGCACACCGCCAGCACGCCGCCGCTGACAGAGGCCACCGAGTAAGCCAGCAGCTTGCTCGCACCGGCGCCGAGGTATTTCATCACCGACGCCTTCGAGAGGAATACGCTTATCGCACCGGCTATGAAAAACGCCGGCACCAGACACAGCAGTACATGCTCCCGCGCGTACTCCCGCAGCAGGTGCAGCGATTCCAGCACCGCGCCGTCGAAGCGGCCGCTGCCGACCGGCAGCCAATAGGCGGCCAGGAACACGACGGCCAGCAGCAGAAGCTTTTTCCAGTGGTTGCGAAAGCTCATGGTCTGTTTCCGTGAAGACGCGGGAGGGGGGAAGCTGCGTCGGACAAAAGCACCTTTATAGCTGCTCCAGTAGCTCCTGCTCTTCGCTGAGGCGTTGACGCACCACGTCCGTTACACAATCAAGGAATCTCAGAATGCAGGGGGTCCGCAGGTGGTAGAGCACCCGCAGGCCGTCCTTGCGGGCCGACAGCAGCCCAGCGCGGGTCAACACGCCCAGATGCCTTGAGACGTTGGACCGCTCGGCCCCGAGCCGCTCGGCGATCTCGCAGACGCACACTTCGCCGTCGGCGAGCATCTCGACAATCGCCAGACGTATCGGATGACCGGCGGCCGCCAGCACCTCCGCCTTCAACGACCGCAGTTTGTCCGCCGGGGTCGCCGCCGGTCCGCTCCGTCGGCGTTTGCGTCCGGCTTGTCCGGTTGCCGCCGCCGTCTGTCTGGCCATCATGTCACCTCCACCGCGAAACTATGTGAGCATTTGCTCACATAATAGCTGAACGCCCGCTGCTTCTCAAGGGGAATCCGGTAGAAAGAGTCCGTCGGCTCGGGGCGGCAATGGGCCTTACCGTTACAGGGGCGCTTTGCGGTGTTGCGCGGGGCGCGACGTCAAGGGTATGGATGGTCTAAGCGCGGCTACCGCAGCGTCGGACTCATCAGCCCTGTGATGCGGAGGGTGTGTCGTCGTCTTCCAGACTGGGACCGAAGTCCGGCGGCGGGGACGGACCGGCGTTCATCGGGCCGGGCTGCCGAGCTTCGAACGCCAACCGGTGCCGCAGCAGAGGCCCTTCGCATCCCATTTCCCTCGGCGCCGGCTCAGGGTCCTCCGGCAGGCGGCAGACGAGTCCGCAGCCCAGCACCAGGACGTACAGCCCCATCGAAGCCCAGAAGTACCTCGTCGTATGCGTTTTGAACGTGTCGGAGCCGCCGAGAATCTGCATGCTGCGGAAGGTCCCCGTCAGCGCGGCGATCTCCGTGTCGTGCCGCGCGACGCGTATGTTGCCTTCCTGCTCCACACGCGCGCGGATGTCCTCGTAGTAGTCGGTCGTCGCCGCCAGCACCAGAACCGCTATGCCAACCAGGGCGCCCAGTGCCAGGTAACCACCGGCACGGTCCCTGGACACCACCCGTGTCAGGGCGGCCAGGCATGTCAGCAGGAACACGCCCGGAATCACCGCACCGAAAAGCACCCACTGACGCTTGGGTGGAAAGCTCTCCTGGATGGCCGGCACGTCGTACCTGTCACGGTAAGCATCCAGTTGCCCCCTGGCCAGGTCCACACCGGAGGCCCGCGCCACCGGCTAGGACCGCACCTGGCCGCCCAGCCGCTGGCGCATCTCCGAGGGCAGATTGGGGGCGAAGTGGTAGATGCCCTGTTTCATCTCTTCCTGCGGCTCCGCGCACAGCTCTACCCAGGGCAGAAAGTAAAGCCCACCCAGGGCGACCGCCGCGACGGCCGCCAGAATAACTGCGATCGGGAGCCGGTAGCCCTTAACGTCCATCTTTGCCTCGTGTCTCGAAGGGTCCGCCCGGGCCGGTTGCCCGTTGCTGCGGACCGTCAGTGTATAAAGCTCTCCAACTCACCTATCGGCCCGGTGGTGGTGCGTCTTTGGCAAGCAATCCGGCCTGTTTTCGGCCGGTTGGATTGGACGTGGTGCGATTTCCGAAAGCTCGCTGAAGTGCGGGGAATTGTGCAATATCAACAGTACGATACGGTAACGTCGGCGGCAAACGCCGTGCGCGAGGAACAGGTCCATAAGCGCTGTCACAGACAGGGCGTAGGTCAAGGGAGCGGGACTATCAGAGCTGTTCCTTGAGCTTGCGGAGCAGCTCCATCGCCTGCAGGGGCGTCATGTTCTCCAGATCGGCCGACTTCAGTTCCCGCACGACGCGGGTGGCGGGGTCGGCGAAAAGTTCCATCTGCTCGGCCGCCCTGCGGGCCGATTCGCTCAGGGAAGGCACATCGAGTCCCTCGGCCAGATGGGCCTGGAGTTGAGGCAGGATGGCCTTGGCACGGTCGAGTACCTCCCGCGGCACGCCCGCCAGACGGGCCACATGCACGCCGTAGCTCTTGTCTGTGCCGCCTTCGATGATGCGGTGCAGGAAGATGACCTCATCGGCCCATTCACGCACCGCCACGTTGAGGTTCCTGGCGGCCGGCAGAAGATTCTCCAGCTCCGTCAGCTCGTGATAGTGGGTGGCGAATAGCGTCCGGCAGCGGATGTGGGTGGCGATGTGCTCGCTGATGGCCCATGCCAGCGCCAGCCCGTCGTAAGTGCTGGTGCCGCGCCCGACCTCGTCGAGTATCACCAGCGACCGCGCGGTGGCATTGTTGAGTATGTTGGCCGTCTCGACCATCTCGAGCATGAAGGTGCTCATGCCGCGCTGCAGCTCGTCCGACGCACCCACGCGCGTGAAGATGCGGTCGGTCAGTCCGATGGTCGCCTCGTCGGCGGGTATGAAGCTGCCGGCCTGTGCCAGCAGCACCAGCAGCGCCACCTGGCGGATGTAGGTGCTCTTGCCGGACATGTTCGGTCCGGTGATTACCAGGAGGCGGTCCTTCTCGGCGCCCATGGAGACGTCGTTGGGTACGAACTGCTCGCGAAGCTGCTCGGCCAATACGGGATGACGACCGGCGACTATCCGCAGGACGTTGTCCTGTGTAACCTCGGGCCTGCGCCAGCCCCGCGCCACGGCCAACTGCGCCAGCGAGCACAGGGCGTCCAGCGAGGCCACGGCATCGGCCGCCGCCTGAAAGTCCGCTATGTAGGCCGACAGCTCCGCGCGAACCTTCTCGAAGAGGTCGGCCTCCAGCGACCTGGCACGCTCGGCGGCCGTGAGCACCTCCGATTCGTACCGCTTCAGCTCGTCGGTAATGTACCGCTCGGCATTCTTGAGCGTCTGCTTGCGGACGAAGTCGGCCGGTACCTTGTCGGCGTTGGCGTTGGTGACTTCGATGTAGTAGCCGAAGACCTTGTTGTATCCGATCTTGAGGTTGTCTATGCCGGTGCGCTTTATCTGCTGGTGCTGGTAGCCGGCCAGCCAGCTCTGCCCGTCCGTGGATATCCGCCGCAGCCGGTCCAGTTCCTCGTCGAACCCGTCGGCGATGACGCCGCCTTCGCGAAGCACGTTCGGGCAGTCCGGGTCGATGGCGCGCGAGATAAGCTCCGCAGGTTCGTCCAGGCCATTCATCGCCGGACGAAGCTTGACGAGCAGGTCGGCCCCGACGCCCTCCAGCGCTGCGTACAGCTCCGGCAGGATTCTCAGCGCCTGTCCCAGCGCGACAAGCTCCCTCGGGCGTACGCGGTTCATGGCGATGTTGGCCGTTATGCGGTCTATTTGCGCAACGTCGGAAAGGTCCCGGCGGATGCGCTCCAGCCGGTCGCGGTCTTCGGAAAGCTCCTGCACGGCGTCGTGCCGGGCGACGATGTGGCTGTAACGCTTCAGCGGGAAGGTCAGCCAGTGTTCCAGCCGACGCGCGCCCATGCCGGTGCTGGTTTCGTCGATACATGCCAGCAAGCTCCCCTCGCGACGGTTGGTCCGCAGCGTGCGGTGGACCTCCAGGCAGCGCAGCGTGTTGGCGTCCATCGCCATGTGGTCGGATCGGTCGAACCTCCGCAGCGAGCGGATGTGGGCCAGTGCGGTCTTCTGCGTCTCGCGGAGGTACTCGATGATCGCTCCGGCCGCCGAGAGCGATCCATCCCATCCGTCGAAGCCGAATCCCTCCAGAGTGGCCGCCTGGAAGTGCTCCTGTAGGGTCTGTTTGGCGGAGTCCGCCTCGAAGGACCAGGGCGGTCGGCTGGTGGCCCCGGCGCCGCCGAGCTGGGCTAGCTGGCGGCGAAAATCCTTCGTGTCCTGGCGGGAACCTTCGGGAAAAATCACCTCGGCCGGGCGAAGGCGCAGCAGCTCGTCGAAGGCGTGACCGGACGGCACGGTCGTGGTCTGGAAAGTGCCGCTGGAAAGCTCCACCCAGGCCAGGCCAACGGCGTGGTCGTCGTCGTGATCGGGGGCTTCTCCCACCGCAGTGTGGCGGGCCTGCGGCGGGCGAGGGTCGAAGATGCACGCCAGAAAGTTGCCTTCCTTCTGGTCCAGCAGGACCTCGTCGGTCAGTGTGCCCGGCGTAACCAGGCGGGTGACATCGCGCTTCACGACGCCCTTTGCCTCGGCCGGGTCTTCGACCTGCTCGCAGATGGCCACCCGGTAGCCCGCCTTGACCAGCCGGGCCAGGTAGCTCTCCATGGCGTGGTAGGGGATTCCCGCCAGCGGGACGGCCGACGGTCCTTTGCTTCGCGACGTCAGCGCCAGCCCCAGTTCACGCGAGCCGATCTTGGCGTCTTCGTAGAACAGCTCGTAGAAGTCACCCATGCGGAAGAAAAGCACGTAGTCCGGGTACTTTTCCTTGAACGCCCGGTACTGGCGCATGGCCGGCGTATTGGTCTGTGTAGGGCTTTCCGACGACATCACCGGCGATGATAGACCGCCGCAGGCGGACGGGCAAGAGCGCCCGTGGGCAGGTGTTCTCAGGCGGCCGCGCAGCCGCCGGCGGCCGTGCGGGTGGACATGCTGTTCAGGATGCCGGCAAGTCGTTCGGCCAGCTCGACCGTCGGGAAGGTTTTTCTCAGCGGCGCGGCGTTCCGCAGCGCCCACGCGGGGGACAGCGGAAGCAGGACCGGACCGGCATTGTCGGCGTCCAGTTCGCCCCAGAGATTGGCGATCGCCTCGGCTATGCTCACGGGTGGTGAGACGGCTTGACAGTCGGCCGGGTCCGGGCGGGCGCACAGCTCCGCCGAATGGGTGGCCAGGAATTCCCGACACGCCAGAGGCCTCAGCGGGTAAATGCTGCACAGGTCGTCCTGGAGCAGCGGGCAGTCCAGGTGCAGATTGGCGTACCAGCGGGAGATGGCCGCCAGACCGTGCGACGCGGGCGGTGGACCGGCCGCCCTTATACGCATGGCGGAGCGAGCGAAGGACAGATGGAATGCCTTCCGCCGCGCTCGCGGCAGCTTTGCGAGTTCATCGATCAGCCGAACCGCCTCCGGCGGCGATATCGGCACCAGAAACCGGCAGCACGCCGAGCAGCCGGGCTTGCAGGGAACGTGCTCGCCGTCCGCTACCAGCCGCTCGCGCAACAGCCGCACCTGCTCGTCGGCCAGCGCACGGGCTGCGGGCATGACAGCGCCGACGGCCGTCTTGCCCTTGGGCGCGAACAGACGCACATTCAGGAAACCGCCCCCGACGGGCAGCGAGAATTCCGTGCAACTGTCGCCCGGCTCGGGCGGCTGCTGCGGATTCTCCGAAATACGCAAGGATATACCGGATTCAGCGGGCAAGCCGTGACTCTCTAATACGTTACTCAACGAAGCCCCAACAGGAATATCGGCCCAGCATGCCCCCCTCCTTAACGGGATAGCGCAGCTTTAACCGCTGCACGGGGGTTTCGAGTCTCTGAGTGCGGAGCGACAAGAGTGTTCAGCGAAGTGCCTGCGCTACTCGGAGTTTCGCTTCTTCGCCTGCTCAATAAGTTCGACGATGGATGCCACCTTCGGCTTCGGCGGAGCGAGAATCTTTGCTATGTCCTCTTCGCTGTAGTGGGCGCGGATGAAGCCCTCTACGTCGAACTGCTCCCACCAGCAGTCGAAGATCTTGTTGCACGGCAGCTCCCGGCCGGGCCGGCGGCAATAGCCGAACTCCACCTCGTGCCCCAGCCGAGGACACCGCCGCTTGCGTCCGTCATGCCTGGTTATATCGTCGCTCATGGGCCTTTCCTCGGCATGTATTGTAGCATAAAGCCCACCCGGGCGCCTGCCTGCGTCTGTGCCATCGGCATCATGAACCCGCCACCCCGCCGGCGGGACTCCCGACCCGCGACCTTGCACATGCTGCCCGCAGCCGCGAGGATGTCTGTACGGAGGAAATGATGAAAGAACACATACATTCGACCTTACCGCTCTTTTCGGCCCTGGGGTTTGGATTTGTGTTTCTTGCGTCCGCCTGCACGGCCGGGACACCCACCCGCGCGGACATCCCCACCGACAACCCGGTGGCCGCGTTCTACGACGGCGCTGAGGGCTACCCCGCCTGGACCGACCGCATCGCGTGGGACCGGGTCATCGACATGAGCCGCTACGACAACGGAGACACTCAGTTCGAGCGTTTCGAGAACGCTCGCGACGAGCTACACGCAGCCGGCGGCGGCGTGCTGTACTACCCCGCGGGCACGTACGACTTCTCCGACCGCCCGGCCAACGGACCTGACGGAACAGGCCTGATGCTGCGAAGCGGTGTGGTTATCCGCGGCGACAGGCCGAGCGCGGGAAGCGACTCGGCCGTCGGCGGCGAAGGACTCAAGCCGCGCACGCGCTTCATACTCGGCTTCCAGCAGCGCGGCGGCGGGCAGGTGCCGCTGGACTGGAATATCATCGGCCTGAAGCCGTCGGACGGCGAACGCCTCGCGGACGTCAACGACGTCGGGATCTGCTGGGTGCACCTGGAGGGTGCGACGGTCTATTTCGGGCCGGACTTCGACTGGGGCGGGGACACCACCTGGGCGACGGCCGGTAGCTGGCGAAGCGCTTTCGTCAAGCCGGACTGGGCCGACCGCAAACCCGACGGGACCCACCCCGGCGACCCGTACATGGCCGGGCCGGTGGACATCGGCAGCAATCACGGGCGCGACCCGGACGGCACGCCCTTCGAAGGCGCGCCGGGCATAGAGCCGGTCTCAGGCGCGGACCGCTTCATCGGCGCAGGCGACGGTCGGCTGGTGTTCGGCTGCGTGTTCGAGGACTCGGCCGTGCTTAACGACTACGACACCGCCGGCAGGAAAGAGGCCCCCGGGGGCTTCGGCCCGGACGGATTCCACATGGCCCGCTACGCCGCGCGCATCGCCGTGTACGGCTCTCGTGTGTTCATCGCCAACAACGACCTGCCCATCGGTCCCGGGCGCAGCTTCGCCTACGAGCAGACCACCGTCCGAACCCAGCCGGGCCGCGGCAACGACTATCACATCGGCTCCACACGCACGAGCCGGGTGTTGTTCGACTATGGCCGCGTCATGGGCATAGACGTAAACAAGGACCTTCTGGCGCTGCTGCAAGCGCCCCTGCGGGACGACTACACGCGTGGCTATCACGAGCCGGGCGTTGCCGTCCTGGACAACCGCGTCGCCAACCACGGTCACAAGGGCTTCAACCTCTCCGGGCGGTGGATGGTCGTCCGCGGCAACCGTAACGAACGCGAGATACTTCGCAGCGGCCGCGACCCCTACGGCATCGGCGACTGGCGACTGACGCTCGACGGCTTCGTGGAAAGCTCGCCCGGCGGCGGGGGGATGATATCCGACAATTACAGCCGGGCGTTCGACATGGCCGGGCGCGACCTGTGGATGGACCGCAACTATTACGACAATCTCGGCTCCCACCCCGGCAACGACGGCGAGGGGATACTCTGCCAGAACCATAACGGCACGCACATCCGCTCCTGGACGATTACCCGCAGCGAGCACCGCCGCGGCGAGGGAAAGTCCAGCTATATCGGCGGCTGGGCCGTCGGCGTCCAGGGCATGCTGCTGGCGTGGAACCGCACGCCGGGGACCGTGGGGATGCCGGCCAGGCCCATGGCACCGGCCGACATCGCCATAGTCGCCAACGAGGCCGGGGGACTGGCCGCTCCGCAAGGCGCCATTACCCAGGACCCGCCGGGCGAGCTTCGGCCGCCGCGGGACGTAACGGCCGGGATTCTGGATGCCGACGCCGTCCGCATCCGCTGGACCGACTCCACCGACGCGGAGATCGGCTATCGGATAGACAGGCGCATAGGCGACGGGCCCTGGACGACAATCGCCTACCGCCCGCCGCAGGTGCAGGGGCATGAGCTGAACCAGCCGGAATGGCGGGACTACCTCGCACCGGCCGGCCGGGAGCTGCGATACCGCGTCGCCGCCATCAAAAGCGACGACGGCGACCAGGCCGTCAGCTCCCCCACTGAGCCGCTGACACTCCCTGCCCGTCAGCAACAAGCCCGCTGAAGCGGGCTGCGGTTTTCAGATTGGCCCGGCCTAAAAACCATGGCTAAAGCCATGGCCTGTCAGCGTGATTTGTCGGGCACGTATGTGGAGTGTGCAGACCACGCCGACGACTCTCTGTCGCCGCTTCCGCCAGACCGGCAAGACAATCTGCCAGAAAACCCGTCGCAAACCGCAGTCGGGCCGACACCTTGCATAGAATGTCGCGAATGGGTGTCCGCGACGCTCGAGGGCGGGTGCCCCATCGTCCGTCTTGCCTGAACCTGTCAGGAGTTGACCTATGTCGAAACTGCACATTGTGGACCTGGTCGCGCTCATTCTGGTCATCGTCGGCGGGTTGAACTGGGGCCTCGTCGGCCTGTTCGAGTTCAACCTGGTGCACAGCACGGTGGGGCAGCTCTCGCTGGTGCTGGCCGACATCGTTTACGTTCTGGTCGGCGTGGCGGCCGTCTACACGGCCATCCGGTCGCCGGCGCTGGCGCACCTGGGGCGCCGCGAACAGGCCCCGCATAAGCCGCACCCGGCAGCGTAACCGGTTACTTCCCGATCGAGCGCGACGACTTCGGTTCGCTGGGGTTGTCGTGCTCGCGGCCGCGGGCGGACCGGGCGTCGGTACGGGCCGCCTGCCGTGTCAGGCCACGGCTTCAGCCGTGGCGTCCGGTGCCGCCGTACAAAGGGCGTTAAAACGCCCTCCAAAAATCACAGCCGCGGGCTTGATACCATGGCTGAAGCCATGGCCTATTGCTTCGTAGCATCATGCGCGACCAATTCGCGACCTGCGATTCGTCGCACAAGTCTCTGTCTGTGGGAGGCGGGCTCTCGACCCGCCGACTGATGGCGACCGGGCGCAAGAAACAGCGGGCGCCTTTGCTGCGAAGGCGCCCGCCGCTGTTTACGGGTTCGGGTGGTTTCGGCACGGCCTTTTGCGGCAAGGCCATGACGCCCAGATTACCACTTGCCGCTCTTGCGGATCTCCGGCTTGGGCAAATCGGCCATTACTTCCTCGCCCTTCTGGAGGTATTCCTCCTCCAGGGCGTAGTCTTCCAGCTTGCCCTCGAAGTAGGCCTGGTAGCCGGTCAGGTCCATCAGCCCGTGCCCGGACCAGTTGAAGACGATGACCTTTTCCTTGCCTTCCTCTTTGGCCTTGTTGGCCTCGTCGATGGCGCCGGCGATGGCGTGCGAGGTCTCCGGCGCGGGTATGAAGCCCTCTGTCCTGGCCCACTGCACGGCCGCCTCGTAGCACTTGAGCTGGTGATAGGCCCGCGGCTTGAGCAGACCCTCGACGATGGCCTGGCTGACCAGCGGGGCCATTCCGTGATACCGCAGTCCGCCGGCGTGGATGGGCGGCGGCACGAAGTTGTGACCCAGCGAGTGCATCGGCAGAAGCGGGGTCATCTTCGCGCGGTCGCCGTGGTCGTAGGCGAACGGCGCCCGCGTCATGGTGGGGCAGGCCTCCGGCTCGGTGGGGATGATGTCGATATCGGCGCCGTGGATTTTGTCGCAGACGAACGGGAACGCCAGGCCCGCGAAGTTCGACCCGCCGCCGCAGCAACCGATGACGGCGTCCACTTTCTTCTCGCCGGCCAGCTCAAGCTGCTTCTTCGCCTCCAGACCAATAATGGTCTGGTGCAGCAGCACGTGGTTCAGCACGCTGCCGAGGGAGTAGCGGGTCTTGCCGGTCTTGTCGGTGACGGCCTGCTCGATGGCCTCGCTGATGGCGATGCCCAGCGAGCCGGGGGTGTCGGGCATTTCGCTGAGTACGTCACGGCCGGCCTGGGTCTCGTCGGAGGGGCTTGCCACGCAGTTGGCGCCCCAGGTCTGCATCATCATCTTGCGGAAGGGCTTCTGGTCGAAGCTGATGCGGACCATGAAAACCTTGCATTCCAGCCCGATAAGCGAGCAGGCAAACGCCAGGGCGCTGCCCCACTGTCCGGCGCCGGTCTCGGTGGTAAGCCGCTCGATGCCGAATTGCTTATTGTACCACGCCTGTGCGACGGCGGTGTTGGGCTTGTGACTGCCGGGCGGGGAGACGCCTTCGTTCTTGTAGTAGATGTGGGCGGGCGTGCCCAGGGCCTTCTCCAGGTTCCGGGCGCGATATAGCGGACTGGGCCTCCACAGCGAGAGAATCTGAAGTATCTCCTCGGGAATATCGACCCATCGGTCGGTGCAGACTTCCTGCTCGATGAGGTTCATGGGGAATACCGGGGCGAGCATGTCCGGCGTGACGGGTTTGCCGTCCGGACCCAGCGGCGGCTGCAGCGGGCTTGGAAGGTCGGCCGCCAGGTTGTACCACTGTCGCGGCAGGTCGCTTTCGTTGAGTTGGTACTTGATCTGGTCCATGTGTCTGTCCTGTTGCTTCCAGAGTAACTGTGAAGGCGGAAAGGCGCGAAGCCCTTTTGCGATGTGCCCGCCGACCGTCGGCCGGCACCACAACCGGCGAAGCCGCCTCGCCGTGCGTCCCGGGGCAGAGGCGCGGCAGAAAAGAAGATACGCCGCATTCGCGAATCCGTCAAGGTGCGTACGAGGGTCAAAATCGCCTTCGCCGCGTGGCGGCAAAAGCCGTTGACAGCGGCTCGGAGCGTCTCTAAACTTCCATGTCCGCTTTGCGCTTGGAAAAGGCGACCCCGCCGGCGGACGGTTCCACGGCTGTGCATACCAGGTATCGCCGGGACGCACGAGCGGCCGTGTCTCATTGGAGGCGCGGGAGTCAATCACCCAGCATATGGAGACGTTCTGATGGCCAAGAGTACCAAGTACGTGTATTTCTTCGGAGGCGGAAAGGCCGAAGGTCGCAAGGACATGAAGGAGATTCTCGGCGGCAAGGGGGCGAACCTCGCCGAGATGTCCAACCTCGGACTGCCTGTCCCGCCGGGGTTCACCATCAGCACCGAGGCGTGCGCATACTTCGCCGAGCACGAGAAGTGGCCCCAGGGTCTGAAGACCCAGGTGGACAAGAACCTCAGTGCCCTGGAGAAGACCACCGGCAAGACCTTCGGGCGAGGCCCGAATCCCCTGTTGCTGTCGGTCCGCAGCGGCGCGGCCGTGTCCATGCCCGGAATGATGGACACCGTGCTGAACCTGGGACTCAACGACGAGACGCTCCAGGTGTTGATTGATCTGACGGACAACCGCCGCTTCGGCTGGGACGCCTACCGTCGTTTCATCCAGATGTTCGGTGACGTGGTCCTGGGCATCGAGCACGACCAGTTCGAGGAGGCGCTTCAGAAGATCAAGGATCGGCACAATGCTGAGCTTGATACCGACCTCGACGCCGACGCGCTTCAGGAAGTCGTCGATGAATACAAAAAGGTCTATAAGGCCAACGACCTGGAGTTCCCCCAGGACCCCCAGGAGCAGCTTGCCGACGCCATCAACGCCGTCTTCCAGTCGTGGAACAACCCCCGCGCCAAGAGATATCGCGAGCTGCACGACATCCGCGGGCTTATCGGCACGGCGGTGAACGTCCAGACGATGGTCTTCGGCAACATGGGCGACGGCTGCGGCACGGGCGTGGCGTTTACGCGCAACCCCGCCACTGGCGAGAACAAGTTCTACGGCGAGTACCTGATGAACGCCCAGGGCGAGGACGTCGTAGCCGGCATCCGCACGCCCAAGGGCATTACCGAGTTGAGGCGCGACAACCCCAAGGTGTACCGTCAGCTCCTGGACATCCGTGAGACGCTGGAGCAGCACTACCGCGACATGCAGGACATCGAGTTCACCATCGAGCGCGGTGAGCTGTTCATGCTCCAGACGCGAACGGGCAAGCGCACGGCGGCCGCCGCGGTCAAGATCGCCGTGGACATGATGAAGGAAGGACTCATCAGCGAGACCGAGGCCGTCTGGCGGGTTGACGCCAAGAGCGTGGACCAGTTGCTGCACCCGCGCTTCGACGAGGACGCCGAGGCCGACGCCGACAAGCTCGCCACGGGCCTTCCGGCAAGCCCCGGCGCCGCGACCGGCATGATCGTCTTCAACGCCGACGACGCCGAGCAGTGGACCGAAGCCGGCAAGGACGTCATTCTCTGCCGCACCGAGACCTCCCCGGAGGACATCGGCGGAATGCACGCGGCCAAGGGTATCCTCACCAGCCGCGGCGGCATGACATCGCACGCGGCCGTGGTGGCCCGCGGCATGGGCAAGTGCTGCGTCGCCGGCGCCGGCGACATCGTCATCCGCTACGCCGACAAGACCCTCAAGGCCGACGGCAAGACCCTCAAAGAGGGCGACTGGATTTCCCTGAACGGTTCCACCGGCGCGGTTTACGCCGGGAAGATCGACACCGTCGAGCCGAAGCTTACCGGTCCGTTCGCGACCATCATGAAGCTCGCAGACAAGCACCGCAAGCTCTCCGTCCGCACCAACGCCGACACCCCGGGCGACGCCGCGACGGCCGTGAAGTTCGGGGCCGAGGGTATCGGCCTGTGCCGCACGGAGCACATGTTCTTCGAGGGCGACCGGATCGTCTCCATGCGGAAGATGATCCTCGCCGATTCGCAGGAGGCCCGCGAGAAGGCGCTTAAGGAGCTGCTGCCGCTGCAGCGGGACGACTTCATCGGCATCTTCAAGGCGCTCAAAGGTCGCCCCGCGACCATCCGTCTGCTGGACCCGCCGCTGCACGAGTTCGTGCCGCACGACGAGGCCGGTCAGAAGGAGATGGCCGAGGCGCTGGGCGTTTCGGTCCAGAAGATCCGTGACGCGGTCGATTCGCTGGCGGAGTTCAACCCGATGCTGGGACATCGTGGCTGCCGGCTGGGCATTGCCTACCCGGAAATTACCGCGATGCAGGCGCGGGCGATCATCGAGGCCGCCTACGTCGTCCGCGGCGCCAAGGCCGAGATCATGATCCCGCTGGTCGGGCACGTCAAAGAGCTGATCCACCAGAAGCGCCTCATCGAGCAGGTCTTCGAGGACGTAAAGGCCGAGAAGAAGGGCAAGAAGCCGCCGGTGATCTCCATCGGCACGATGATCGAGGTTCCGCGCGGCGCGGTAACCGCCGACGAGATAGCGGCCGAGGCGGACTTCTTCAGCTTCGGCACGAACGACCTGACGCAGATGGGCTGCGGCTTCAGCCGCGACGACGCCGGCAAGTTCCTCAAGCAGTACGTTGAGGAAGGCATCTACGAGTCCGACCCGTTCCAGTCGCTGGATCAGGACGGCGTGGGGCAGCTCATGCAGATCGCCGTCGAGAAGGGCCGGGGTGTCCGCAAGGACCTCAAGCTCGGCATCTGCGGCGAGCATGGCGGCGACCCGTCGAGCATCGACTTCTGCCACCGGCTGGGTCTGAACTACGTTAGCTGCTCGCCGTACCGCGTGCCGGTGGCCCGGCTGTCGGCGGCGCAGGCGGCCATCAGGCGCGAGGAGACGACCTCGAAGTCCAGGAAGACCAAGAAGTCGCGCAAGAGCGGCAAGAAATCCGCCTCCCGCCGCGGCAAGAGCGCGAAGAAGTCGAAGAAGTCTGCCCGGAAGACCACGAAGAAGTCGAAGTCGAAGTCAAAAAAGTCTTCCCGTAAGAAAAGCTCCGGTAGGAGCAGGTCCAAAAAGTCCTCGCGGCGCTGACGGCGTCTGCTGAGGCGAACAGGTAAGCACAACGGCGGCCGGGGCTAACCACAACCCCGGCCGCTTTTCTGCGCGCGAGCAGCCGCGACCGACACGGAGCGGACCTTCCGGCTCGTTTCGACTCGCGGCCGGCGCGGGCAGCCCGTGGGGTGCTGTCGGGCGCGCTGGGTTCGCACGCGGAGTTGCTGCTTCTTCGTGTAGGCAGCCGGAAAGCCCTACGGCCTTGCCTACAATTCACTAATGCTTCCGCGGAGGAAGGCATACCGCACCCGGGTCGAGCTGAATGCCGGCCCGAACCTACCAAGCCGGGAAAGGAAAAACGATGAAGCTCGTATCCAGAGAGATGGTGGAGCAGGCGGGAATCGACGTGGATGAGCTGCTGAAGGAGCTGGTGGCGAACGCCTCGGCGGAGTTGACAACCTTTTATTACTACACGGCCTTGCGGGTAAACCTGATCGGCTTCGAAGGCGAGGGGCTGAAGGAAATTGCCGAGGATGCCCGCATCGAGGACCGCAACCACTTCGAGGCCCTGGTGCCGCGGATCTACGAACTGGGCGGGTCGCTGCCCAACGACATGAAGGAGTTTCATGACATCTCCGCCTGCCCGCCTGCGAAGCTGCCGAAGGACCCGACCGACGCCAAGGAGATCGTCAAGGTCCTGCTCAAGGCCGAGCAGTGTGCCGTCCGCGGCTACACCAAGCTCTGCCACATGACCGCGGGCAAGGACCACCGCACCTACGCGCTGGTGCAGGCGATTCTCAACGAAGAGATCGAGCACGAGGCGTGGTTCGCCGAGTTTCTCGAAATGGGCGCCAGCGGACACTTTCGCCGCCGCCGCGTAGGCGAGTCGCCGTTCGTCTCGCCGTTCCTCCATAGCGAGTGAGTAAACTAACAGTCCGCAGGGCGCGGTCCGGCGCGCCGGGGTTGCACGCGGGTGTTGCTCACCGTGAGCTTTGTATCCTTTGTGCTCTTTGTGATTTCTCGACGACCGGTTAGACTCATCGGCCATGGAGGCGGCCGATTACATCCGGGGAGGTCTTTACCTGCTGGACCGCGGGCAGCTACCCGAGGCCGTGGAGTGCTTCGACAACGCCCTGTCCGTCGAGCCGGACAACGGCGAGGCGTGGTACCACAAGGGCTGGTGTCTGGCGCGGATGCCGGACAGGCAGGAGGAGGCGCTGGAGTGCTTCGACCGGTCGCTCCAGGCCGATGCTGACCACCCGGAGGTCTGGACGGCGATGGCCGCGGTCCTGCGGCGCATGGACCGCACGGACGAGGCGGCCGACTGCTACCGCGAGGTAATCGACCGCGTGCCGGACTCGCCGGCGGCCTGGCTGGCGCTGGCCGGCTGCCTGAGCGAGCAGGGCCGGACCGCCGAAGCCGTCGAGTGCCTGGACCGCGCGATCGAGATCGAGCCGGACCACGCCCTGGCGCACTATCAGCGCGGACGCGTGCGCCTGGACGAAGGCGATGTGGAATCGGCCGTGGCGGACTTCGACAAGGCCGTGGAAATAGACCCCGACTACGGCGAAGCCCACCTCTTCCGCGGGCGCGGGCTTATAGCTTTGGGCCGCTGCGAAGAGGCGCTGGACTCGGCCGCGAAGGTCGTGGCTGACCGCGCGATGGCGACCCATGGCCTGGAGCTGCGGGGCAGGGCGCGGCTGTGTCTGGGACAGTACCGCCGCGCCGCGAGGGACTTCAGCCGGGTGCTTGCCGGCGGGGCCGACAGGCAATTGGCGGCGTCGGCCTATCTGGGCCGGGCCGAGGCGCTCGCCGCTCACGGCCGGGTCAGAAAGGCCATGCGCGACGTCGAGTCCGCCCGCGCCCTGGGCGTCGAGCCGAGCAGCGAATTGCTCAGCCGGCTCGGCTCCGCCCGCTGACGCTCTACCGCACCGGCTCGATGGTGAAGGTGTGCTCCAGCACCGGCTCCGGTCCGGAGTAGAATTTTGCGACGTATCTTCCAGGCCCGCCGCCGGCGGCCGCTATCTCCCTGGGGCTGAAGCCGTAGCCGAACCGCCCGTATTTGGCGTCCCAGGCGAACTCGTGCTCATAGAGGTATTCCCGCTGGTCCTTGCGGACGATGGTCAGGCGGAAGCGGTTGCGGTCGCAGCATGCCGGCAGAGCCAGCACCAGGTACGCCTGATCGTCGTCGGCCGTGAACTTGTCGGCGTAGTCCCACTTATTCTCGTACAGCTCCTGGGCTGTGCGGAAGTCGTCCGGGCCTACCTCGATTTCACGGCGCGTAACGGCGAACTCCCGGACCAGACCGGCCACGGTCTGATGGGCAGCGTTGGCCAGGCAGGCGTAGGGGTCGCGGTCAGGCGCCGAGCCATCCGAGTCGCTCTCGGAGTAGTCCGTCGCGCCTACGGGACCCGCTGTGGCGTGGATGGTGTCGCCGCCGGGGACGCGGATAAGGGCGGCCGTCACCGCGACGTTGGCCTCGTTGCGGACGTGGTCGTACTCGCGGTATCCGGCGATGTACTGCTGCTTGGTCCGGCTGTTGTAGGCATAGACCGGCTCGCGCTTGTGCTGCCGCTGCGTGGTGGCGGCGTAGGTCGTGACCGTGCCTACGAGAATCGCCTGTACCCTCTGGAGGGTGGAGAACTTTTCGGCGGCGGCCGCCGCGTCGCCGCTGCGGGCGTAGAGCATCAGGTCCACCTGCTCACTCATGGCGGCGACGTCCGACTGACTGACCACCTCGTACGTGCCGTTGGCCATCATGGCCCGCGCGAGCTGCTCGGAGACGGCCTCGCCCGCGCCCTTGACCGAGGTGGTGTTGCGGAAGGGCACCACGGCTATCGTCTTGAGTTCCGAGCTGTACCAGGAGGGGTATTGGGTGATCCACATCTTCTTGGAGCACCCGCCGACCAGCACGACCAGAAGCAGCAATACCCACAGCAGACTACCACAAACACGGCGGCGAGAACGCATTTCACATATCCCTTCGTGTTCGGAACCGATGAATTCGGTCGGGATTATATCGGCAAATGCCCCAAACGCCCCCGCAAAAGTCTTGATTTGGTCAGCTCACCGCTCCTCAACCCCTCTTCCCTTGGGAGAGATCGGTCCGAGGGACCGGGTGAGGGCACTCCTCTTCCCTCTGGGAGAGGTCGGTCCGCAGGATCGGGTGAGGGTAAGCCTCTGGGCCACACACCCCCTCCCGACCCTTCGGGTCGACCTCCCCCTCGATGGGGAGGGGTTACGTAGCCGGGTGAGGGCAATCCTCCCCCTCGATGGGGAGGGGGTACGTGTCCGCATCCGCCGCAACGGTTTGAGGACGACACAAAAAAGCGGGAAACGGCGGTCATGCCGTTTCCCGATTCGTTGAATGGGCCGCGAGGGATTCGAACCCCCGACCCGCTGATTAAGAGTCAGCTGCTCTGCCAGCTGAGCTAGCGGCCCGTGTGTCCTTCGATGCTGCCCAGTGCGGAGTCTAGCGACAGGGGGCGAAGATGGTCAAGCACTTTTGATGCGAGCCGGCCTGCGGCGGCGATGTGAACGCGCCGGCGGGGCGGTCGGGCGTCACTCGGCCGATCCGTCCTGCTCGCCGGAAGCATCGCCGGTCGTCCCGAGTCCGGACTCGGCCAGGACCTGCGACGGAAGATGCGACTCCACGAAGGCCACCAGCGGCTTGAAGTTCTTGAGCTTCCAGGAGTCCAGGCGGAGCTTCTTGTCGCCGTTGTCGCCGTGGTAGAGGTCCAGTACTCCCTTTGAGGCAAGGGCCGACGCATCCACCCTGCTAATCGTGTGCCAGGGAATCTTGCCCTTTCCCGCGTAGCCGATGCCTTCGGAGTCGGCCACCAGGCGTCGCCGCAGGAACAGGAGTCCCCAGACAAGCACAATCAGCCCCACCGGCAGGGTCAGAAAGACCAGCACATTGGTCACCAGGAAGGAGCCGACCTCGTTGGCGTGCTTGAGGTCCCAGGCCGTCGGCGCCGGCTTCCAATCCAGAAAACACCATACCGAATATGCCAGCAGCATGCCCGCGAGTATGAACATGCGTACGGCCGGGTCGGCCGCCGCGCGTGCCTCGATGCTCTCGTGCGTTGTCTCGGTGGCAGGTTCTGTCATGGTCGGCTCCTGTGGCTGGCTGGTCCCACCATCCCTAAGGTAGGACCGGCGGACGATTTTGCCAAGGTGTTTTTTGCATCCGGCAAATCATCAAATGCGGTTGACATGCGGACCTTGGGTGTCTAGGGTTTGGTGCTCTACCCGTCCGTCGGACCTGGCTTGGGAGCTTCGTCGGCGGCGGGATGATTCGCAATCCCTGAAAACCGGAAAGGAGCGGATAATCCATGGCGGTAAAAGTAGGCATCAACGGATTCGGGCGGATCGGGCGGCACGTTTTCCGCGCGATGATGGAGCGGAAAGGCGAGTTCGACATCGTCGCGATCAACGACCTCTCCGACGCGGACATGCTGGGCTACCTGCTGAAGTACGATTCCACACAGGGCAAGTACCCCGGCACCGTCGAGGCGAAGGAAGGCGCGCTGGTCGTTGACGGCAAAGAGGTCAAGGTCCTCAGCGAGAAGGACCCCGCACAGCTTCCGTGGGGCGACCTGGGCGTTCAGGTGGTCGTAGAGTCCACCGGCATCTTTCGCGACAACAAGAAGGACGGGAAGCCCGGCTACGACAGCCATCTCGACGCCGGCGCCAAGAAGGTTGTCATCTCCGCGCCGACCAAGGGCGACGCAAAGATGGTCCTGCTGGGCGTCAACGACGACACGCTGACCGCCGACGACAAGTGCGTCTCCAACGCCTCCTGCACCACCAACTCGCTGGCCCCGGTGGTCAAGGTGCTGGACGAGACCTTCGGCGTGGTCAAGGGTCTCATGACGACCTGCCACGGCTACACCAACGACCAGTCCATCCTGGACATGGTCCACAAGAACAAGACCCGCGCCCGTGCGGCGGCCGTCAACATTATCCCCACGACCACCGGCGCCGCCGAGGCCGTCGGCAAGGTTTTGCCGGAGATGAACGGCAAGCTCACCGGCTTCGCGCTGCGGGTGCCGGTACCGTGCGGTTCGATCACCGACCTGACGGTCAACCTCAAGAAGGAAGCCACCGTCGAGCAGATCAATGAGGCGGTCAAAAAAGCGGCCGACGGGCCCATGAAGGGCATCATCGAGTACTGCGAGGACCCGGTCGTCTCGTCGGATATCATCCACAACCCGCACAGCTCGATCTTTGACGCCAACAACACGCTCGTCCTGGGCGACATGATCAAGGTCACCATGTGGTACGACAACGAGTGGGGCTACTCGTGCCGAACGGCCGACCTGGTCAAGAAGATGGCTTCGCTGTAAGCGCCCCTCAACGGACAGAAAGCTGAACCGGCGGGCCTGTCCTTTGCGGGGCAGGCCCGCTTTCGATTAGAAGCCGCCAGCCAAGACACCGGAAGGAAACTGCAATGGCGACCAAGACAATCGCGGACATCGACGTATCGGGCAAGCGGGTTCTGATGCGTGTGGACTTCAACGTTCCGCTGACCGACGGAAAGGTCGGCAACGACCGGCGGATCGTGATGGCGCTGCCTACCATTCGCCACGCCCTGGACGCCGGCGCGAAGGTGGTGCTCATGAGCCACCTCGGCCGCCCCAAGGGCAAGGGCTTCGAGCCGGAGCTGTCGATGAAGCCGGTGGCGGAGCGTCTCGGCGAGCATCTGGGCAAGGAGGTCAAACTCGGCCCGCAGGACGTGGTGGGCGAAGAGGCCGGCAAACTCGCCGACGGTCTGGCGGGCGGCGAGGTGATGCTGCTGGAAAACCTGCGATTCCATGCCGGCGAAACCATGCCCGACAAGGCCAAGAAGAACCCCGACGGCAAGCTCACCGACGAACAGAAGCAGACGCACGAGCAGTTCGCCGAGGCGCTGGGCAAGCTGGGCGACGTGTACGTCAACGACGCCTTCGGCACCTGCCACCGCGCGCACGCCAGTATGGTCGGCGCCGCCAAGGCCATCCAGGCCCGCGGCGGACCGGCCGTGGCGGGGTTCCTGGTAGAGAAGGAAATCAAGTATCTCGGAGAGGCCGTCGCCGATCCGGCCCGCCCGTTCGTGGCCATCCTGGGCGGTGCGAAGGTCTCCGACAAGATAAAGCTCATCGCCAACCTTCTGGACAAAGTGGACAAGCTGCTCATCGGCGGGGCGATGGCCTATACGCTGCTGCGGGCCCGGGGCGTGGATGTCGGCTCCAGCCGTGTCGAGGACGACGAGGTAGTGGACGAGATGGCCCCGCTGCTGGACAAGGCCGGCGAGAAGATCGTGCTTCCCTGCGACCATATCGCCACCGACGACTTTGACAGCGGCAAGCCCTCGCCGGTGGACGAGGTGGAGATCCCCTCGGGTCTGATGGGCATGGATATAGGTCCGAAGACCGCGCGGGCGTTCTCCAAGGAGATCGCGACCGCCAGGACGGTCGTCTGGAACGGTCCGATGGGTGTCTTCGAGAGGCCCGAGTACGCCTCCGGCACCAAGGCCGTCGCCGAGGCGGTTGCGTCCGCGACGGACTCCGGCGCGGTGAGCATCATCGGCGGAGGCGACTCGGCGGCCGCCGTCGAGCAGATGGGCCTGGGCGAGAGAATGTCTCACGTATCAACCGGCGGCGGGGCGTCGCTGGAGTTCCTCGAGGGCAAGCCCCTGCCGGGCATCAAAGTGCTCGACGAAAAATAGACACGCCGACAACCAGAGCGCAGAAAGACGCCCCGCGGACTTGTGCGGGGCGTCTTGATTTACCTACATATTGCTCTCTGTTGTTCAGCGGCGTCGGCGTATGGCCACGCCCAGGCCGCCAATCGCCAGCAGTGCCAGCGTCGCCGGCTCGGGAACGGCGTTGACGGTGAAGCCCCTTATCTCGAGCCAGTGGCGGACGCCTGACAGCTCATCTTTGTCGGTGACCAAACCGAAAGCGTTCAGGTCGGTCAGATCCCCGGTGGCGGTGCTGAAGCTCGCGCCGGCGGCATCAAAATTCACATCTGCGACCGGATCGAAGGCCGCCCACATCTCGTTGACCAAGTCGCTCCCCGCCAGGGTGGTGTCACCGGATATCAGAGACTGGCTGACATAGAAGTCGCTGCCGTTGCGGACGAGCCAGCGGACCTGCCCGAGGCTTTCGAACCGGGCAGTGTCGATCGACATACTGCTGGAACTGTCCAGCCAATAGCTGCCAGCGAAGGCGGCTTCGAAGTAGACCACCAAGTGATTGTCGCCGACCTTGGGGTTACCGAAACCATCAACATTGCTGATCTGGTTGCGGATACTCAATGGGTTCGAATCGCGTGTGTCCCAGCCCTCACCAGTGTTGTACTGGGTGGATTTGAAGCCCAAGAAGAAAGCCGGGCCGTTGTAGTCGCCGACAAAACCGCTGTAAGGTGTTGTTGTGTCCAGATCGACCTTGGCGATGCCGTCATTGGAATTGCCGTCTCCGTCCAGTTCCAAGCCGCTCGTGATGCTGGGGTGGGGCATGTTGCCGCCAGTCTGGGTGCTGGAGTCGTAGCTGACGATAACAACCGCCGCGGCAGGGGTGGCTGCGGAGCCCGCAACGCCCACAGCACCTTGGCCGCGGGGACGGCCGTGGGCTGGAAATGCTCGTTCACCGGCACCAGGTGCACCTGTTCGCCGCGACGCCGGAAGAGCTTGCAGGTAACGCCTATCTGTCCGGCAAGCTGGACGACGGCGGCCTGTCCGTCAACCGCCGGCCGACTCGGGCTGAGCAGCAGCACGTCGCCGTGGCGGATGTCCGGGGCCATCGACTCCCCGTCGATCCGCACCGCGAAGGCGTCCGGGTATTCCTGCTTAACGTTTGCGGCTACCACAAACTCGGCCGGCTCGCCCTCGTCGGGCCTGCTGAGGGCGATGATCCGTACGTTCTCGTCCCGCCCGGGTCGCCCTGCCTGGGCCGACGCAGCCCGGACGCCCCGGTTTACCGCCCCCACATGTCGGTCGATCAGGTCCGTCAACGTGGTCAGTCCTTCGGTCGGTTCGTCGAGGTCCCAGAATTGAGGTACACCGGCCGCACTGCGCCCCAGCACGGGTATCCACTCCCGCCGGGCACGGGCGGGGTCTTCAGTGGGCTTCGCGTCCCGGGGCTGCGGGGCGGTTCGTGCGCCCGCAAGCCCGCCGGCGTCGGGGAACGTGGAGATGGTTTCGGTCAGTATGTCCAGAAAGCTTCCCAGCGGGCGCGCTGCGTCGGGATGCCCGGCCAGCAGTTTCGCCACCCGCTGAACCGCGGGATGGTCGGCGGGCACCGCCGTTGTGGCGGCCTCCTGTCCGGTCAGCAGCCACCGTAGGTCCACACCGGCCGTGTCGGCTATGCGTACCAGCACGTCCGCCGGCGGGACGCGGTTGGATTCGTAATAGTCATAGGTGCTCGGCGAAAGCCCCAACATCCTGGCAAAGGCGGACTTGCCTCGCGTACCGGTCAGTTCGGTGCGGATTGATGCTATGCGCCGGCATATTTCATGTCTGGGGGATTTGGACATGACATATTTCGCAAATGCGAAAAATACTCTTGACGCCACCGGCCGGGGGTAGGACAATCCTCCGTGAGGTGAGCTGCCAAAGATGGAGTAGGACGCAGTTCACCGAAGCTTGCATTTTAGGACGCAGCGGCGCGGGGACAAGCGCAAAATGCCATGCGAACCGGTCGGGCGCGCCGCGGATGCAGCTTCCGCAGAGACAATGGGTCGGGGGGCAATGTGGCGGGTCCCGTCCCCGCGGGTGCAACAGGCCCTGCCATAAGGGACCGGCGGTCCCAGCCAGAGGTAACGCCGGCAGCACCCGGAGATCGGCGCGGGGGCCGACCTCCGGGCGCCCCCTGTAGAAGGGGCCGCTCCCGCCGCTGCGGTTCCGACCTTACTCACACCTTCCGCAATCGCAGCGACCGCGACACCCACTCCGTGAGCATCAGCGCGACGGCAACGGCCACGAGGATCGGCCAAAGCTCGGTCCTTGCGCGTCGGGTCGCCTCGCGCATGTGCCTTTCGGCGCCGCCGGCCAACACCAGGTTCCCGCTGGTCCGCGCGGCCAGCTCCCGCATCGCCCGCCAGTCCGCGCCGAGGGATGAGAACTCAGGCGGCGCACTCTCAGCTGTTACCTCTCGCCAGAGGACCGCGCCGTTTTCGTCGGCGACTTCCACGGCCACTGTTTGAGAACCGCCATCCAGGTCCGCTTCATACAGGCCCGGTCCCGTCTGACGCATGGCAGCGGTGAATGCGCGTTCCTGGCTGCTATCGAAGTTGGCCCGGCGAATATGCAGCGACAGGTTGTTCATCGGTCCGTCCGCGTCGCGGGCCTGGAGGCGGAGGTGCAGGCGGCCATCATGATGACGGACCGAGCCACTGAATCTTGCATCCGCCGCCGGCCGGGCCGTCCGCTCCAGGGCGGCCGACAGCAATACCGACAGACGCCGCGAGTTCGCAACATCCGCCGGTGGGACCGCGAGTTGCACGCACCTGCCCAGCCCCGCACGCAGGTACGCCAGTACCGGGTCGCCTTCAGCCCGGGCCAATACATCCGCCCTCGGACGGGCCTCGCAGGGCACGTAAGCAGTCAGACGCTCCAGCGGGAACGGCGACAGGCCCAGAGGCGATCCAACAGGTTCGACGGCAAAGTCGCCCCGGCGGACCCCGGGCCCGCGAGCGTCACGCAGGAAGCGCCGAAAAATCTCCGCCAGACCTTCCAGCCGGTTGGCCGTTACCAGCGGCGCATCCGTCAGGTCGGCCAGTTGCTCCAGCGGCGTCGGCTCGGTCTGCGCCTGCTCACCGGCGGCAGTCAGCACGATGGCAGGTGAGACGGATTGCTCGTCGAGCATCCGCGCGACGGCGGCCGGCTCAAATTGCTCCGTCCGCAGGTCGCTGACCACGATCAGCAGCCGGTCCCTGCCGTCGTCCGCCGACGCCAGGACGCTCACCGCCCGCTCCAGCACCGGCAGCACGTGCGTTGGACCGCCGGGCGTAACCGGCTCCAGCGCGTCGCGCAGGGCGGCGAAGTCCGCCGGGCCTTCTCCGCTGTCATAGGCGACGCTCGGCTCATCGGCGAAGGTCAGCACGGCCAGCGAATCGCTGTCGGTCAGGTGGGGCCGGAGCGTCAGGACGGCCTCTACGGCGCGGTCGAACATGCTCAGTCCCCCCGAAACGGCCGGTGCGGACATCGAGCCGGAGGCATCCAATGCGACGGCTACTTTCAGCGGGTTGCGGCGGCGCCAGTCCGGCGTCAGCGGCGTGACGTCGGCCAGCGGGTCGCCGGCGAGGGGGGCGCCTTCGTCGGAGACCGTTCCGACAACCACAAGCCCTGTACCCGCGAGCACGGCCTCCGCCAGTGCCGCGCGAGCGGCCGTCGTCGGCAGGGCGGTGTCGGGGTTCAGCAGCACCACAGCGTCGGTGGAGGCCCAGCCGTCGGGCGAACTTGGCGCCTCACCCGACGCCGGCACATCCACGGTCCTGTCGGAGTTGGCCCGCAGGTATTCCATGTCAACAGCGTCCGCAGCACCCAGTACGACCACCCTCCCACGTACCGGCAGTACGGCCGCAACGGCCGAGTCGTTCTCGGGATAGGCATCGTCCGGCGACAGTTGCGCTCGGTACCGGGCGAACGTCCCGGCCGGTGCGTCGTCCGTCAGACGCACGGTCGCCGGCTCGCCGGCGCGCAGTCGCAGACTGCGATTCAGCAGCACGCGTTCGTCACCTCCGGTGCGGGTTACCGTCAGGTCGCGATGCACGTTCGCGTTGGCGATGACGGTCAATCGCAGTGAGACATCGCGGCCGCGTCTGTCGGCGGCGAACTCTGCCAGGCGCGCATCGCGAGGCGGCGATTGTAGCGGGTCGATGAAGACGGGCAGCTTCGTACGGCCCAGTGCGTCGGCCGCCGACTGCCAGTCGTCGTGAAATCGCCCATCCGTCCGGATTACAACGCCGGCCAGCTCATCCGCGCGGGCGGCCGCCAGTCGCAGTGCAGGAGCGGCCTGTGTTCGCGGCAACCCGGTCTGGGACGGGCCGAACTCCCGCAGGATCGTCGGTATGCCATCCGGCTCGATCGCCGGTACGTCCTGTCCCCGAAGCGACAGCGAAACATCCCGCAGGACAAGCCACGGCTTTTGGGCTTCTGCTCCCAGCCGGGCCGTGGGACCGGCTGTGGCTACAGCCAGCATCACCAACGCCAGGGACTGCGCTGCCACCGACCAGGGCGAAACCGCCCGCTCGCGCCGACGCCGCAGCACAGCGACGACAGGCGGACCGGCTGCCAGAAACGCCCACAGCAGCCACGCCGGCCGGGCGAGTTGAAGGAAGGCGAGTTGGTCGCAGCAGATGGTCATCTGTGGCAGATATACGTCGGCCGGGGCCCGACTGTGCGGGCGGTTCAGCTACCGGCCGGGGGCGATGGGGCGTCCGCGCCGACGTCGGCGGTGATCCGGGCGACAATTCTGGCGGGCTTCTCGTCGGTCGTCCACAAACTGGCCCACTCCGCGACGCGTCGCGGCCGATCCGGCGTGGTCAGCACAATGCGCACGTCCACCGTTTCGCCCGCGGCAATCTTCGCAGGCGGCTCGGGTATGGAAAGCAGCTCCGAACAGTCACAGCCGGACTTTACGTGGTGCAGAACAATGTCGTGGTCCAGCGTGTTGTCTATGCGAAGGATGACCGACGCCTGCGAATTTATGGGCAAAACCCCGAAGTGATGCTCGGCCCGCCAGTCGCCGGTGACGGGGTTGACCTCGGTCATTATCACCGGGATGTCGCCTTGCGGTACCGCAGCCGGTCCGGCAGCCCCGCTGCTGTCTTCGGCGGGGTTCGCCTCCTCCGTACGGCCGGTGCGGACCTGCGTAACCACGCCGTCGGACAGCGTAAGTGTTACCGGCGTGGACACGAACCAGTCGTACTCATCGCTGAGCTTGCCTCTCAGACAGGCCGTGTCCTGGGGCACTATATCCTCGCCCGCCGGCGCGTGTGGGGGGATGGAGATTACGGCCACTCCGCCGGCCTCGCTCCAGCCGCCCAGCATCTGCGCAAGCTGTTCGAAGTGTTCGATCTCCTCACGGCAGCCCGAGCACGTGTAGTGGTAGAGCATCACCTCCCACTGGCCCGACCGCAGCTTCCCGCCGATGTCGATATGTTTCAGCAGCGGGAATGGTTTGCCCGGCCAGTCCTGCGGTTCAAGCACGACGACTTCCCTGCCGGTGTCGTCGCTTCGTCCGCTGCCGGGTACGATTTCGCCGCCTTCACCCAGCCGGGCCGGTTCGTATCCGGCGATGAGCACAGCGGCCGACAGTCCTCCCACCACCATCAGAACGGCCACCGTCGCGGCGCGCAGTCTGCCACGCGATACCGGATGCCCACGTGAGAGCTGGGGACGGAATATCAGCAGCGCCGCCAGGGCGCACAGGTCGAATATCAGTGTGTGCCAGGGGTGCACCTCCACGACGCCGAAGCATCCACACGACGCGTATCCCGCCAGACCCTCGTAAATCGTAACGCCCGTGAAGAACGCGAAGCACACGACGGCCGACAGCCATGCCAGACGCCTGTAAAGCCCGCTGACCCACCAAAGCCCCAAAAATATCTGCACCTGCACCAGCAGCGCCAGCGACCAGCGGTAGCTGAGTATGTTGAGGTCCTTCGCCGGCCTGGTCGCCAGCTCGTGCGTTTTCAACAGGGCCGCCGCCAGCAGAACCAGACCGAGCACCACGCGTACCACGTCGGAGGCGGTCAGGCGCGGCGACGCTTGCTGAGAAGAAGAATCGGACATTGGGCTTCCCTCGCAACGCTTCTGCCGGTACGGGCGACGACATGGCTTCACATAGCCCCGACCCGGTGACGCCGGTCAGCGTAGCCGCACCGGCCGTCGCAAGTCAAGCGGCTCGGACGGTGCTTGATCAGACGACCTTCGGTTCGACGCCCGCTTCCCGCGCGCCGGCGGCCATCTGTTGCGTGCAGTCGCCGGCCGCTACGGCGAA
Organism: Phycisphaerae bacterium; assembly: GCA_049975485.1. GTDB lineage: Bacteria > Planctomycetota > Phycisphaerae > SM23-33 > SM23-33 > PUND01. The sequence goes on from JBNGDC010000006.1 coordinate 43,118, forward strand.
GTGATACTGGTTGTCGATCCGCAGCGACATCAGCGCGTCGAGCGAGGGTGTATCGATGACCATTGCGTTGCGGCAGCGTATGGGTGAGTCGGCCACCTCCAGCAACGTCCCGCGCGAAAGGATGAGCGTCTGGAGGTCCTTCGTCACGTGGGCCAGCGTCACGGTCAGTCCCGGGGCGAGCTTCACGTGGACCGTCGGGCCGGCCAGCTCGCCGTGGTAGTCGGCGATGGTGTAGGGGGCGAAGCCCGCGGCGTTGGCGTCGGCGAAGTTTCGCGGCAGCACGTCGTGGCTGACGACGGCCCGGCCGGTGTGCTCGTGCAGTCCGCCCATGAAGCTGCACCGCCCGCACCAGCGGCGATACATGACCATCGTCAGCAGGGCGTCAATGTCGCCCTGACAGCCGCCGGGGACGCCCTGCTCGCCGAGCAGCATAAGCGGCACACAGGGAACGGGGCGATCGGAACGTTGCTTCCACTGGTCACAGACCACCGTGACGGCGGCCGCCGAATACTCCCGCACCAATGACTGCAGACCCAGGTACATCCGGATGGCGTCGAGTATGTGCTCGTCGGCGGGCTGGTCGCTGCGGCGATACTCGGCGCCGGCGATAAGCTTCCAGGCGATCTCGTGCACGGTATCGTCGTCGGCGCTCTCACACGCCCGATCAAGTTCCTCGACGGATACCTGCCGGCCGGCCAGGTCCAGCTTCCGGGCGACAACGCCCAAGTCCTCGGTAATGCACGTTTGCGACAGATACTCTCGGGGCAGCTCGCCGATGATGAGGAAATTCTCACTTGGGCTATAGTTCATGTTGGCCTCCGGGCTGTAGGTTCGCCGGCACCGGGATACCCTCTCGGCGGTGCCGCCGTCAATGTTCGCAAAACCGGATTTTTTCGTAAATTCGAGCAATAGGGCGGGCTTGAGCAGCGTTTAACAGATAGTGGTATGCTGGAACCGCGCGCCGATATCGGCGTCCAAAGCAAAGGGCGCTGCGGCATCTCGCGGGCACGTTGTTGACGGAGGCGAGCACACAGGCCATGAGTATCACGGAAGCCCTTCTGGAAAAAGGAGTTATAAAGCCAGAGCACCTGGCCCACGCCATGGAGCTCCGCAAGAGCGACGGTGTGCGCCTGGACAAGGCGCTGGTGAAGCTCGGCTACGTCAGTGAGCTGGCGCTGCTTGAGGAGATGGGCGAGCAGCTCGCGATCCCGCTGGTGGACCTCTCGACAGCGGAAATTGACGTCGAGACGCTACGCTCCCTGCCGCCGAAACTGGTCTTTCGCAAGCACCTGGTTCCGCTGAGCCGGGACAACGGCGCGCTTACGCTGGCGACCTGCGACCCATACGACCTGTACGCCTTCGACGAGGTCCGTCTGCTGACCGGGCTGGAGGTAACGCCGGCCCTGGCGCCGCAGGAAGAGATCGACCGGGTCATCAAGACCCATTACGGCATCGGCGGCAGCACCATCGACGAGATGATGAGCACCGACGACCTGGAGGTCATCGACAGCGGCGAGCAGGACAACGACGACCTGCTGGAGATGGCCCAGGAGGCCAGCGTCATAAAGCTGGTCAATGAGATATTCCTGGAGGCGCTGGACGAGCGTGCCAGCGATATCCACATCGAACCGTACGAGCACGACCTGGTCATTCGCTACCGCATAGACGGTGTGCTGCAGCGGGCGTCGGTGCCGCCGCAGATCCGCCGGTTTCAGGCGGCCATCATCAGCCGCATCAAGATCATGGCCAAGATGAACATCGCCGAGAAACGCGTCCCCCAGGACGGCCGCATCAATCTCCAGGTAGGCGGGCGACAGGTGGACGTACGCGTCAGCGTCATCCCCATGCTCTTCGGCGAGGGCGTAGTCATGCGTCTGCTGGACAAGTCCAATCTGCTGTTCAAGCTGCCGGATTTGGGGATGGACGAGAGGACGTTCGGCGTGTTCCGCGAGCTGATAAAGCGCCCCCACGGGATTCTTCTGGTCACCGGCCCGACCGGCAGCGGCAAGACGACCACTCTCTACGCGGCCCTTCAGGAGATAGTCCGCCCGGAGATAAAGGTCCTGACCGTGGAGGACCCGGTCGAGTACCACCTCGACGGCGTCAACCAGGTCCAGGTCCAGGAGAAGGTGGGCATGACCTTCGCCCGGGGCATCCGTCACATGCTCCGGCACGACCCGGATGTGGTGATGGTCGGCGAGATACGCGACATCGACACGGCCGAGGCGGCCATTCAGGCCGCGCTCACCGGACATCTTGTTTTCAGCACGCTGCACACCAACGACGCCTGCTCGGCGGCCACCCGTCTGCTGGACATGCAGCTTGAACCGTACCTGGTCACCAGCACGCTGGAGGCGGCCATGGCTCAGCGACTGGTGCGGACCATCTGCCCGCACTGCAAGGAGGAGTACGAGCCGGACCGCGAATCCCTGCCGCCGGACTTCGAGTTGCCGGCGGGTCAGAAGCTCTATCGCGGCGCGGGCTGTCGCCAGTGTCGCGGCACGGGCTACCACGGCAGGTGCGGGCTGTTCGAGCTTATGGAAGTCAACGACGAGATACGCCAGCTCATCATGAACAGCGCCCCGGTCGGCGAGGTCGTGCGGGCGGCCAGGCGGAACGGAATGCACATGTTGCGCGAGGATGGATGGGCCAAGGTTCGTGCGGGCATCACCACGCCGGAGGAGGTTATCCGAAGTACGAAGGTATAGCCGTCCTCGTGGCGGGCACTTTGGCGCAGGGGTATGGGTACCTACCAATACATAGCGAAGAACAGCGGCGGACAGGAGGTCAGCGGGCTGCTGAACGCCGACAGCGAGGCCGCCGTCCTCAGCGCGCTGAGCGAGCGGAACCTCTACCCCGTGGAGGTCAACGAATACGCCGAGCGCAGTTCGCGGTGGCGAAAGCAGGTCCGCCCCAGGCATCTGGCGGTGGCTTACGGGCAGTTGGCCGACCTGCTGGGGGCCGGCGTGCCCTTGCTGCGGTCGCTGGAAATCCTGCACCGCGCCAGTCGCGACGCCCGCCTGTCCGAGGCGCTGCTGCATGTCCGCGACAGCGTCGCGGAGGGAAACACTCTTGCCGAAGCGATGGCTTCGCGCCCGCAGGCGTTCAAGCCCCTGCACTGCGCGATGATCCGCAGTGGGGAGGAAGCGGGTTTCCTGGAGGATGTGCTGCGGAACCTCTCGGAGTTCCTGGAGCGACAGGACGAGCTGCGCGGAAAGGTCTTTGGCGCGATGATCTACCCGGCCGTGGTGATGTTCGCCGGGACGGCCGGTCTGCTGCTGATATTGCTGTTCCTGGTTCCACGGTTCGAGCCGCTGTTCGCGAACATGGACCTGCCGCTTCCGACGCAGATTTTGTTCGGCCTGAGCCGGCTGATGCGGGAGCACCTGGGGCTGCTTCTCGGGGTGCTTGTACTGGTGGTCGTCGCCGCCAAGGCGCTTCTCAGCAGCGAGTCAGGCCGCAGGACCTGGGACCGCTGGCGCGTGAAGATTCCCTTCGCCGGGCGCGTCATTCGCATGATAAGCATCACGCGGTTCTGCCGCATACTTGGTACCATGCTGGCCAACGGCGTGCCCATCATCCGGGCGTTGGAGATAAGCAAGTCCGCCACCGGTTCGCCGCTGCTGACCGACCGGGTGGCCGAGGCCGCCGAGAACGTCCGCCGGGGCGACCCGCTGGCCGAGCCGCTGCGGAAAAGCGGCATGTTCCCGCCGGAGGTGGTGGAGATGGTGGCCGTTGCGGAGGAATCCAACCAGCTCGAGCGGGTGCTGGTGCACATTGCAGACACCGTCGAGCGGAGGATGGACCGCCAGGTGGACCAGGCGGTGCGGCTGATAGAGCCGATTATCCTTGTGCTGCTGGCCGGCGCGCTGGCGTTCGTGGCGGCGGGCCTTTTGATACCCATTATCCGACTTGGAGAGGCGTTTCGCTGAGCGGCCCGGCCGCGGGCATGCCCACGGCGGAATACACGATTTGGTCTGGCAAACGAGTGCACGTGCGGGAGAGAAAAATGAGCAGACGCAGGAATCGCAGACGTAAGGGCTTCACGCTCATAGAGCTTATCATCGTAGTCAGTGTGCTGGCATTCCTGACCGGCATAGCCGTGGTGGGCTATCCCGCCATCCGCAGGGGCCTGGACAAGGACGCCACCAAGGCGCTGATCAAGCAGACCGAAAGTGCGGTGAAGTTCTACCACGCCAACCTCAACCGCTATCCGACCACCGAGGAAGGGTTCACGGTCCTGATCGAGAAGCCCGAGGAGGAGGCCCTGGCCGAGAAGTGGAGCGGTCCGTATCTGGAGGACAAGCAGATTCCCAAGGACCCCTGGGGCAACGAGCTGAAATACGAACGAGTGGAAGATGAGGATGCGGGTCAGCAGTTCAGAATCTGGTCCGTCGGCCCCGACGGGCAGGACGGCACCGACGATGATATCCGCCCCTGGTCCGAAGAGGAATAGCCCGCGGGCGAGCGGCTTCACGCTGGTGGAGCTGGTGCTGGTGCTGGTGGTGCTGAGCCTGCTTGCGGGCGTGACTGCGCTGAGTCTCGGCGGCTTCGGACGGTCGCAGGAGCTGGACGAAAGCGCGCGGCGACTGGAGACGGCCTTGCGCCTGGCGCGGGCCGAGGCCGCCGGCGCGGGGCGACGGATCCGCCTGAGGCCCGACGCCGAAACCGGCACGTTGGATGTCGTGTGGGAGCCGGAGCCACTGGAGCGGCCCGGCGAGTTTGAGAGTTATCCGTGCAACTGGCGCGGCTACCTGCCCGGAGGGAACGTGTGGGTGGTCGGCAGTGAATTGACGGGCGAAAGCCGCTACCGCACGCTGTGGTCCGAGCGGGCGAGTCGGGACGAGTCCGACGCGCGGTTCGAGCCACTGACGTTCTATCCGGACGGGACGAGCGATTCCGGCGAGATAGAACTGGAGTCCGACGCGGGCACGATCGTCCTGAGGATAAGCGGGCTGACCGGAGTGGTTACCCGCGTACAGCCGGAACATAGCGAAGGTATTAACTGAGTAAGACCAGGCAACGGAGGGAACGTGAACCGCGGCCAATCACAACCCGCGTACGGAAGAACCGCAGCCGGCCGCCCCGGCGGGATAGTCCTGCTGGAGGTGGTGGTCGCGCTGACAGCATTCTTTACGCTGGGTGGGATCCTCGTCGGTTCGATGAACTCCGCCGCCAACGCCGCCTCGCGCATCAGGCAGGACGCGCGGGCGGCCGACCTGGCCGTGACCATACTCTCGCAGATACACGCCGGGTTCCTGGAGCCGCGGGACACCGGCCCGGAATACTGCGAGGAGCCGCTGGAGGACTGGACCTGGCAGGTCGTCACCGAAGATGTCTCGGACTCGCCGGACGTGCCCGCGATGAAACGCGTGGAGGTGGTGGTGCGCGACACGGCCACCGGGCGGGCGCATCGCCTCACCGAGTTGGTGGCGACCGACGACTCTACCGGCGGCGGGGAGCAATGGTGATGCAAGCGCACCTGAAAATACCGAGCCGGCGCGGCCGGGCCGGCTTGACCCTGCTGGAGGTCATCCTGGCGCTGGGGCTTACCGTCGGTCTGGCGGGCGCGGTGATGGGCTTCTATCACCAGTCGGCCTCGCTGCGGGAGTCCCTGCTGGGGCAGGTGGACTTCATAGCGGCCGAACGGGCGTTCATGGATCTCATCACCTCGGAACTGAGGTCCGTCGAGAAACACCGCGCTACCGGCATGGCGCTGGAAGGCGGCGAAATGGAACTTCGGATGGTAACAGCCTCTCTGCCCGGACCGGCCGTCTGGGTCGCCGGCAGCCTTACCGAGCAACCCCCGCCGGCGGAGCAGGAACTGCGGCTGGTGGGCTACCGCGTCTGTGAGAGCGAGGACGAGACCGGCGAACTCCGCGTCTGCGGTCTGGAACGCACCGAGCAGAGACGCATAACCGCGCAGTCGGCGGAGGAGGGCGAAGAGATAGACGTTGAGCTTCTCACCGGACGCATCCGGTTCCTGCGCCTGCGTTACTGGGACGGGTCGGCATGGATAACGGCCTGGTCCGGGAGCGACCTGCCCGTGGCGGTGGAAGTTACGGTCGGCCGACGTCCGCTGCCCCAGGATACCACGCCGGAGGAATACCCTTACGAAACGTTTACCCGCGTGGTGTATGTGCCCGGCTCGCAGACGTCGGTTCGCGAAGGCACGGACGTCAGGTTCGACACCGGAGGCGGATGGTGAACAGGCCAGGCGCCATTCTGATTGCGGTTATGGTGCTGACGGCGTTGTCGTCGGTGCTGGTCGGCAGCCTGCTGTTTCGCATGCACGCGGAAGTCTCGGCCTCCGGCGCTTCCCTGCGGGGCGAACAGGCCTACGCGGCCGCCTATAGCGGAATCAGCAGGGCGATGACTCTCGCCGGCGGCGACGACTGGTACGACAACCCCGAGTTGCTGCACAACCAGTTCGTTTACGACGACGGTGTCAACAAGTGGTACTTCACCATCTACGCTCACGACCCCACCGACCCGGAAGATATCCGCAACGGTCTGACCGATGTCGCCGCATGCATCGATGTGAACACGGCCGACGCCGAGACTCTCTCGGCGCTGCCCGGCATGTCTCCGGAACTGGTGGACGCACTGCTGGATTACCGCGACGAGGACGACGCCCCAAATCCCCAGGGCGCCGAACAGGACTACTACGACCAGTTGACTCGGCCTTATCTCATCCCCAACGGCCCGCTTGGCAGCGTTGAGGAGCTGTTGATGGTCAAGGGCTTCACCGGGGCGGTAGTGTACGGCGAGGACGCAAACCTCAACGGCATTCTCGACGCCAACGAAGACGACGGCGACGACAGCTTTCCGCCGGACAACCGCGACGGCGTGCTCGACCGGGGGCTGCTTGGCTTTCTTGCCGTCAGGCCCGAGTCGGGCGTCAAGGAAGGCGACCACGTGAACATACTGAAGGCCGACAGGGAGGAGCTGGAGGAAGTCGGCCTGCCCCAGGAAACGGTGCAGTTCATCCTCATCGTCCGCCAGGAGAACCCCGTGGAGGAAGCGGAGGACGGCCCGATGCGCACGGAGGGACCGTTGGCGCATCAGTCGTCTCTGCTTGAGGCGACTTACGAGCTGCGGGAGGACCACGAGGACTTTGGACTGCAGGCGGGCACTACGATCGAGTCCGGCGTGGGCGCCGACGAGCTGCCGATCGTGATGGAGCACCTGCGGGTGGGCGAGGCCGGCGACGGGTCGGGAGTCGTGAACGTCCACACGGCCTCAGTGGAGGTGCTGGCGACGCTGGCGGAAGTGGACGAGTACCTCGCCCAGCGCATCGTGGACCACCGCAGTGGACTGAGCGCCGAGCAGCGCAGGACGATCGCCTGGCTGTACACCACCGGCGCGGTGGACGCCGAGCAGTTCAAGAGGATAGCACCCTATCTCACCACGCAAAGCAACCGCTACCGAGTGCGCAGTCTGGGCTTTGGTGTGCCCAACGGACATTTCTGCGCGCTGGAAGCGGTGATAGATACCTCCGGCAGGCGACCCCGCGTAGTCCGTCTTCGGGACATCACGCGACTGGGTCTGCCGTTCGTGCCGGACGTGGAGGAACTCAGGCGGGAGAGCTGATGGCCGGTATCACAGACAAACTTCGCGGCATGCTGGGCGGCTCGCGTGTGGTGGCCGTCGATTTCGATATGCGCCGTTTGCGCGTGGTCGAGTCCGGCCGTACGGCCGGGGCGGCCGTCGTGCGCCGACTGCACAGCGCGGAGATACCGGACGACGTGGATGTCAACGTCGCCGAGTCCGTGGGGGCCTTCATCGGGCGCACGCTGAAGGAGTTGCACCTCGGTGGCGCCGGGCTGTTGATGAACGTGCCGCGCGGCCAGGCGGTGCTGAAGCCGCTGACCTTCCCGCCGGGAACCGATGAAGCCGAACTGCCGGGCATGGTCCTGTTTCAGATGGAAAGCGAGCTTCCCTTCGCGGTCTCCGACTCGGTCATCGACTTCACCGTCGAGACGCACTACGCGGCCGAGCCGGTCGGCGGCGATGAGCCGGAAAGCGTTGACGTGCTGGTGGCTGCGGTTCGCCTGGCGATAGTGGACTACTACCGTCGGGTGGCGTTGGCGGCCGGCTCGAAGCTGCTGGGGCTGGGGTTGCGGCCCTATTCCAATCTCCGCTGCCTCCAGAGTTGCCTGCCCGCGGGCGAGGAGGAGGCGGCGTCCGTGGCGCTGGTGAACCTGACCGCCGACGAAACCGAGATCGACGTCCTCACCGGCGGCGCGCACAAGCGGCTGGCATTCAGCCGCTCGACCGCTCCGGGCGGTGGCGACGACGAGGAAAGCCGCGTCCGCGCCGTGGTAACCGAGGCCGCCCGCAGTCTGCGGAGCTTCCAGACGCTCGACAGGGGCGGGAGGATCGATTCGGTCCTGGTCGCCGGCAGCACCGGTCTGGAGCAGCAGGTGGCTGAGGCGCTGGCCCGCCGGCTGGGCGTCCCGGCCGAGAGATTCGACCCGTCGGACGTCCTTGGGCTGACCGGTGGTGTGGACGCGTCTGAATTCGTCGCGGCGATTGGATTGGCCGGCGCCGGCGAACCGGGTCCGCTGAACTTTCTGGCTCCCAAGCGACCGGTTGTGAAACGCAACAGACGCCGGATTGCCACCGTTGCCGTTGCGATCGCGGCGGCCGCCCTGCTGATAGGCGTTTTCGTCGCCGGTTGGCTGGACCTGCGGGCTGCCCGCGGCGAGCTGCGAAAACTCGAACGGACGCTCCGCGACAACAAACCGCACATCGAGGATATCGAGGAGCTTTCCGACCGGGTGGACCAGCTCGACTCCTGGCGCAAGGCCGGGCGCGACTGGCTGGTGCACTGGACGCACGTTTCGTGCCTGTTGCCTTCCTGCACGGAGCTTTACGTCACCAGCGTTCGCACCGCCGCCGACGGGCGGATGGGGCTGGAAGTCCGGGCCCGCCGCGGGGAGGTCATCGACCAGTTGCGTCAAAGTCTGACCCAGGCCGGATACGAGTTCGAATCGTCGGGCGTCTCCACTACCCAGGACGAGCACGGCTACAACTACACTGCCACCGTTCACGTCCGGATACCGGCGGACATGGAAGTGGACCTTTCGAGCATAAGGCCGGTGCCCAGGCCCTCCGACGACATGGCCGCGGGAGGCACGCCATGAGCCGACAACAGAAGATAATCATGCTGACGGTGGGCGTGTACGTCGCCGGCTTTGTGGTGTACCTGATGGTCAACTCGTTGTGGCTGGCGCCGGCGCGTGCCATCAGCAGGAGCATCGGCGACAAGCGAAGGGACCTGACAGGCCAGGAGTCCCTCATCCGCAGTGAGCCGCGCCTGCGCAGAGAACTGGCGGAGTTTGCCGCGCGGACGCTCGGCTACGACGAAACGGTCGTTCGTGAGCGGGTGCGGGAGCGGCTGATGGAGCTTCTACGCCGCAGCGGGCTTGGCTCGGCGGGTCTGTCACTGGACCTGTTCGATGGTTTGCGGCGAAAGGCGTATCGGGAAGTCGGGGCCACTGTCCGCACAACCGGCTCGCTGCGACAGGTGGTGTCCTTCCTGCTGATGCTGCGGTCCGAGCCGGTACTGCACCGCCTGGAGAACCTGAGCATCACACCGGCCCGTGGAGGCGGAGGCGTGGACCTCCAATTCCGGTATGTTACGGTCGTTCCTGTCGTTGAGGGCAAGCGTTCACCGACCACGTTGCCGGTCGATTCGCCCGTCCCACAACCGCCGGCCGAGCAACGCGAGCTGTTCGACGCCATTGTCATGCGGGACCTGTTCCGTCCGTACATCAAGAGGCCGCAACCGCCGGTGGTGGCGCATAATCCACAGCCCCAACCCCAGCCGCAGCCGGAACCGCCGTTACCTCAGCCACAGCCGCCGTCTCCGCCCCCGGAGGATAGTTTCCGCGTGGTGGGTCTTCCGACAATGGGCGGCGAAGTCCAGGTGCACCTGCACGATCCGGGCAGCGGCCAGGTATTGAGCTGCGAGATAGGCGACGAAGTTGGCGACGCGAGCATAGTGGGCGTCGATTACCGGCGGATGCGGTGGGGCGAGGAATACTCCACCAGCCGTCTGGTGCTGTTTGAGGAAGGGACGTACTGGGGTGTGGAGCTTGGAGACACCATCGGGCAGAAACGCCCGCTGAAAGAGACTGACTTGCCGCTCGAGCTGAGAGCGGACCCGACCAGCGCGCCGGCAGACAGCGCCGGCGATGAGCATTCAAGAGGGTGAAACCATGACGTACCACAAGATGGAAACACAAGGCGATCGGCCGAAACCCGCCCTTAGTAAGACGGCCGCTGTCATTGCGGTCATGCTTCTGGTCTGTGCGACCGTCTGGGCAGACGACGAGCCCGTTGTGTTGCCCACCGAGACGCCTCCTGAAGCCAGCGAGGGCACAAGTACCCAGCCCATTCGTCGCAGGCCCGGGTATCTGAGAGATACGGCAGGCGATCGCAGCTCGCGAAGGCGACCTTCGAGCGAGACAGCCACCACGCAGCCGGCGTCCGACGCCGCGACAACGCAGCCCGCGGCCGAAGATGACCGCTCACATGCGACCACTGCGCCCGCAGAGACACAGTCGGTGCCGACCGCGACATCCCTGCCGCGAACGCGGGAACGAACCGGCGAGGCGACCGAGGCAGGCGAACCGGAAGCCGTATTCCGCTTCCAGTTCGAGCAGATGCCCTATACGACCATCGTCGAACGGTTCGCCAAGGCCGTTGATAAACCGCTCATCGGGGACCTCAACGTGCCGGGCGAGCTTACGTTCTTTGACAGTCAGCCCTACACCTACGAAGAGGCGATGGACACACTCAACGTACTGCTGCGGATGCGCGGGTACACGCTGATGGAGCAGGGGCGTTTCCTGCGGCTGGTCCGGCTCAGCGACGTCCAGAGGATGTCGCTTCCCATCCACCAGGGGCTGGAAGGCACGGAGGACTACCGACCGGGGCGGATCGTCACGGTCGTGCTGCCTTTGAAGTTTTTGGAAGCCGAGACCGCCGCAAACGCCGTCCGTCCGATGGTATCGGAGTTCGGCAATGTCCAGCCGCTGGCCAGGGGCAAGGGCGTCCTGGTGACCGACCAGATCGAGACCGTCCGGCAGATAAGGCACCTGCTGAACGAGATAGACACAGAGACCCTGGTGGAGCGGCAGGTGCGGACGTACCAGCTCAGTCATGCATCGGCCGGCAGTGTCGCTGGGATTATCAACGACCTGTTCGGAGGAGGCGATCAGCAGGGGCGTCCTCGCCGACCCGACGAAGGTCCGGCCGCCGGTGCGACCATCACGGCCACCGCCGATACGCGGACCAATAGCGTCATCCTTACCGGGGCGGGCGACCAGATAGAGATGGCCGAAGGGCTTATTGAACGGCTGGACACGTCCCAGACGACCGTCGCCGGAGACCTGCGCATATTCAAGGTCAGTCACGGCCGCGCCGGCGAGATCGCACAGGCGTTGAACGAGCTTCTCCGGACCCCGCCGCAGCAGCAACGTGGCAGGCCCAACGAGCAGCAAGCCCAGCCGGAGCCGACGCGGGTCGTCGGCGACGATGCCACCAACAGCGTGATAGTCTCGGCGCCGGTGGACCAGATGCCTTCCATCGAGCAGCTTATCCGTGACCTTGACGAGCCGCCCACCGAAAGCGGCAGAATGCGGACATTCCCGCTGGAAAACGCAGAAGCCCAGTCGTTGGTGTCGGTGTTGAGCAACGCGCTTCGTCAGCGCGACGCCCAGGGACGGATGACCACCACGGCCACGGTGAGCGCCGACCAGCGGACCAACACACTCATCGTTTCGGGTAGCGGCGCCGACATCACCGCGGCCGCCGATTTGATCCGGGAACTGGACCGCCCGAGCGAGGAGGAAGCATTCCCCCGGGAAGTCCACGTGGTCCGGCTCAAGGCGGGCGACGCCTACATGGTCTCGCGGTCGCTGATGCAGTTGTTCCGCGAAGACGCCCGACGACGCGGCGGTCAGGGCGACATTCGCGTCGAGGCCGAACGGCAGACCAACAGTCTCATCATCTCGGCATTGCCGGAGGATTGGCCGAAGATAAAGGAGATACTGGACGAGCTGGAAGCCACCAGCGACGAGGGTACACAGCAGGTCTCGCGGGTCATCCCGCTGGAACACGCCGACGCCAACGAGCTCGCAGGCGCCTTGAGCAGGACCTTCGCCTACCGCCGCGATCCGCGCGACCCGTATTCGCAGGTAAGCATATCGGCCGTGCGGGGCGGCAACAGTCTGATAGTCTCGGCGTCGTCCGAGGATATGGAGGAGATAGCCGAGATGGTGGAGTTCCTGGACGTTGCCGAGCAGACCGGGACCACCGAGGTACGGACGTATGTGCTGGAAGGCACCGATGTAGGCGAGGCGGCCAGGTCGCTTTCGCGCCTGTTCGCACGCGACTACCGGTCGCCGGCGACCGGCGAGCCGGAGCCGCGTTTTGAGTCCGACGCCGCCGGAGACCGACTGATGGTTTCGGCGACGGCCGAGCAGTTCGAGAAAATTGAAAAGCTCATCGAGGAGCTTCAGACCGGCGGCGAGACCGCCGAGCAGACCAAGACTTTCAAGCTCCAGCACGCCGACGCCGGCGAGATTGCCGACGTCCTCCGCCAGATGCTCAGCGAGAGTCCGACCGGTTACGGGTGGCGCTATGGAGCGACCGGCGGCGACGAAGTCCGCGTCACGGCCATCGAATCGAGCAACTCGGTCGTAGTGCAGGCGTCGCCGACGAAGATGACGATGGCCGAGGAGCTTGTTGCCACCTTCGATACGCCCGAGATGGAAGGCGCGTCGGAGATACGCGTCATAGCGCTGGAGCACGCCCAGGCCGAAGACCTCGCCTCCACGCTGCGCGAGATGATGCCCCGCGACCGCATGGGTCGGCAGAACGTCTATGTCCAGGCGGACGCGCTGACCAACTCGGTGCTGATCCGCGCTCCGGCGTCGCAGCGCAGGATGCTGGAGGACATGATTTCCAAGCTCGACACCGCCACGCAGACCCAGGCCCGGGAGATGCGGATTATCCCGCTGAAATACGGGTCGGCGTCGGCGCTGGCGGATATGCTTCGGCAGCTGTACAGCGATCAGCAACAACAGCCGAGCTATGGCTGGTGGCGGCAGCCCCAGCAGCGTGATGAGCAGGCCGACCGTGTCATCATAACGGCGGCTCCGCATGACAAGGCGCTGATCATCGAGGCCCCTCGCAGCAGGATAGAGGAGGTAGCCGAGCTGGTCGCGAGTCTGGACACCGAGCAGGCGTCCGGAGATATGACGGTGCGGACATACCAGCTCTCCGAGGGCTCCGACGCGCGGCAACTTGCGTGGTCGCTGCAACGGCTGTTCCGTCAGCAAAACCGCGACATCCAGGGCGAACCGGAACCCCGCTTCGAAGGTGACAGCAGCTCCAACACGCTGCTGGTCTCGGCCACGTCCTCGCAATTCGAGCGCATCGACGAGCTGGTCGAGGACCTTCAGGCCGAGACACAGGTGGACAAGGAGACCCGCACCTATACGCTTCAGCACGCCCGTGCGGAGGAGCTTATAGAAGTGTTGCGGCCGTTGCTGGGGGCCCAGCAACGGTACTACTGGTGGCAGCAGTCCAGCGGAGATGAGGTGCAGCTCGCCGCACTGGAAAGCTCCAACACACTGGTGGTTCAGGGACCGTCGGAGAAGCTGGCGCTGGCCGACGAGCTTATCAAGCAATTTGACACGGCCGAGGCGGGAGGGCGGTCGGGCATCCGCATAGTCGAGTTGAAGAACGCCGAGGCCGATTCGCTCGTGCGGGCCGTTCGCGAGGTAATGGGTCAGCGCACGCGCGGCGCCGCCGGCGTTACGATTACTGCCGAGGATAACTCCAACAGCGTCCTGGTTCGCGGACCGTCGAACGAGCTTGAAGAAGTGGTCGGCATGATTCGCGAGCTGGACGGCGAGAGCACCTCCGAGCCGGTGGAGGTCCGTGTGTATCCGCTGGAGAATGGCGACGCCGAAACGCTCGCCGAGACCGTGCGGACGATGTTCGAGGAGATGGTCCGGGAAGCCGGCTCCCGTCGCGAGGCGCCGCCGTTGACTGTCTCGGCCGACACGCGGACGAATTCGCTTGTGGTATCGACCACCGAGGCGCACTTCGCCCTGATTGAGCAACTGCTGGACGCACTTGATCAGGCGCCGGAACGACCTTTGCGCCAGGCGGAGTATATCTGGCTGGAGAACGCGGACGCCTGGGACGTGTCCGACAAACTCAAAGCGATGTTCGAAGACCGCAGGGGGGCGGACAAGCCGGTCATCGAGGCGGACTTCTACACCAACGCGCTGACCATCATCGCCCGCGAGGAGGACGTCAAGGCGATGAAGCAGGTCATCGAGCAGCTCGACTCCGCCGCGCGGGACAGCAACGTCAGTGTCCGGGTCATCCCCGTCTCGCAGGGCCGTGCCGCCGAGGTCGCCCGACAGATTCAGCGCATCTACGGCCAGATGACCGACAGCCACATCATCATCACCGACCGGCTTCCCAGACGTGACAGGGAAGATGACGGCGGGGCGGCAGAAGAGCCGGAGAGCAACAGCAACGATAATCCGGCCCCGTCGAACAATCCTCACCCGGCCAATAACCCCGGGGATACGTCGGCCGCGGAGAATGAGTCGAACCCATCGGCCGCCGTGGCAGCGGAGAACTCACCGCCGGACAGCAGCGGTGAACAGACAGCTTCGGACCAGGCAAGTCCCGATGACCAGCCGGAGAACGGCGAATCCGACAGCAGCCCGCGGATCGCAATTGCCGTGGACGAGGGGTCCAACATGCTGATTGTCTCTGGGATGAGCCAGGACATCGACAGCATCGAGGATATCCTGTGGCAACTGATGCTGCGTGCCGAGACGGCCGAGGCGGAATACCGCTTCTTCAAGGTCGAGAAGGCGGATCCGGTTATGGTCGCACAGACGTTGGACGAGTTGTTTAATCCGCGTCCGACAGCCCCTCAGCAGCAGCAACAGCAGCGACAGGACCGCCAGGATCGTAACGGCGAGGAAGACCGCCGCCAGCCCAGCGCGCCGATCCCGGCAAGCCCGCCGAACATCACGGTTGTTCCGGATGTCCGCACTCGCAGTGTCATAGTCCGTGCCAAGCCGGATTATTTCGAGATGATCGGCGAGATTATCGAGCAGCTCGACCGCGTGCCGACGCTGGTCAGCGAGGTTCGCGTATTCGCGCTGAAGAACACCGACGCAGAGGAAGTGGCCGGGAACCTTCGCGAGCTGTTCCGCCTCTCGGCCGCGGACGACCCGGGCCGGGGCACCCCTCAGCAGCAGCGTGCCCAATCCATACGACAGATGATCGAGGTCCGCCGCGACGACGGCGAAACGCAGGTTGATATCGCGACCATGGTGAGTGTCTCGGCCAACACCGAGACCAATTCGGTGGTGGTGGCGGCGCCGGCCGAGGCGATGGAAGTGCTCGCCGACATAATCAGGGAGCTGGACCAGTCGGCCGCCGAGAGCACAGTTCCGGTGGTCCGGATGTATCCGCTCGAGCACGCAGAGGTCGATACGACGGTCTCGGCGCTGCGGGAAATCTTCGTGGAAGGCGCCGCCGGTCAGCGTGGCGCCCAGGCGCGCCGGCGGCAGGAGACGCCCGTGGTCATCACCGGCGACCGTGCGGGCGGGCAGGTAATCGTCTCTGCGCCGGCCGATCGGCACGAGCTTATCGCCCGGACCATTGAAGAGATCGACACCGCTTCCACCGGTGAACAGGTGGTGGTGCGCGTGTATCGCATCCGCAATGCCGAGGCCCGTGGGCTGGCCGCGGCCCTGGGCAATACGCTCTCCGGCGAGGGCGGCCGCGGCGGCTCGGACGGCGAGCTGCGCATCAGCGCCGACGAGAGCAGCAACTCTGTGGTCGTCCGGGCAAGAGAGGGCGATCACGAGCACATTGCCGGCCTGATAGAGCAGATGGACGTAACGCCCGTCGAAGAACTGCCGGTGCAGATTATCGAGCTTCAGAATGCGGACCCGGAGAACGTCGCGCGCGTGCTTAACCGCGTTTTCGGAGCCGAGGACGCCGACCGCGGGACCCCAGGGGCCGAGCGCGTCAGAATCGAGCCGGACGTTGACGGTGGAATGATCATGGTCCGCGCCGAGGAGCAGACCTTTGAGGAAATCCGCCGGCTCGCCGCCCGGCTGGATGCGGCCGGGCCGGTGGGAAGGGCCGACCAGACCGTTCTGTCGCTCGAGCACGCCGACGCCGAGTCGGTGGCCTCGTCGCTCCAGCAGGCCTTCGAGCCCAAACGCGGTGAACCCACGCGGCCGGACGATCTCGTAACCGTCGTGGCGGAGCCGTATTCCAACGCGCTTATCGTCACCGCCAACGAACGCAACCTCGAGCGGATCAAGTCCCTGCTGGAGACTCTGGACACCCCTGAAGCCGGCGGCGCCCGCACCGAATTGCTGCTGTTGAGCAACGCGCGGGCCACGGAGCTGGCCGAGGTGCTCTCGCGGGTGGCGCCCGACGCCGACGGCCGCGGACCGGAGGTCGTGATATCCGCCGACAACTCCAGCAACGCGCTGGTGATGAGCGGACCGTCGGCCAAGCTCGATGAGCTTATGCGAATGGCCATGCAACTGGACCAGGCGAGCACATCGTCGAAGCCGGGCGTGTACGTAATACCGCTGGAAAGCGGCGACGCCGCCGGTGTGGCCGCCTCCATACGCGACCTCTACCAGCAGCAGGTTCAGGCAGCCCGCCGTGGCGGCACGGAGGTCGAGCCGCTGGCTGTCTCGCCCGATACGCGTGCGAACGCCATCGTTCTGGTGGCCGGCGAGTCGATGTATGAGCAGGTCTCCGCGTGGGTAGAACAGGTCGAGCAGATGAAGCCCGCCCGCGGACCGCTGCGGGTGATCCGCCTGGAGCACGCCGATCCGCAGGAAGTGAAAGACGCCATCGACGCCATCTACGACACGGGGTCCGGCTCCGCCCAGCCCGCGGGCCGGCGCGGCCGAAACCCCGGCAACCCGTCCGGCTCCTCCGGTTCCGGTGTCGAGGTAACGGTCATGGAAAAGCAGCGGTCGCTGCTGGTGGGCGCTTCGGACGAGGAGTTCGAGGAGATACAGGAGCTGGTCGCCGAGCTGGACGCGGCCGCAAGGGGCGCCAGGAAGCAGGTGAAACTCTTCCATCTGGAACACGCGACCAACACCTTGGTGGCCGATGCGCTGAATCAGATGTATCGCGCGGCCGCCAGGCCGAACGTGCCGGAAGACGAGGTGCTCGTAACGCCGCTGAGACAGACCCAGGCGGTGGTGGTTACGGCCACCGAGGAGAAGCTGGAGGAAGTCGCGCACTTCATCGAGGAGCTGGACCAGCCGGAGGTCTCCCCGCAGTTGGAGTTCCGCATCTACCGGCTGACGCACGCCCGGCCGGAGAAGGTCCTCCCGATGCTGCGACAGATGTTGCAGCAGGTGGTGGAGGCGTCGGCCATGGAGAACCTGCACGTGGAGGCGGACGAGCGGACGCGGTCCATCATAGTCACGGCCCGGGAGCCGCTGTTCGAGCAGGTTGCGAAGATTATCGAAGCACTCGACCAGGCGCCGGAGTATGAAACCGCCGAGGTCGCGATCATCCTGTTGAAGGAAGCCAGCGCCGAGGCGTTGGCTGAGGTGCTCAACGACATGCTGCGTCCGGCGTCCGAGGGGCAGGTAACACCAGAGGCCCGGGCCTTGCAAGAGCAGGTGCGTCGCCTTCGCATCCGTGCGGCCATGGCTGAAGACATCCCCGAACTGGACCTGACGAAGCCGATCAAGATAGAGGCCGACCCGGCCCAGACCGGCGCCAACGCCCTGCTGATTTCCTCCACGCCGGACAACATCCGCGCGATGCGCGAAGTAGTGGCCGTGTTGGACAGGGTACCGGTGGCGGAGGGTGTGCGCGTCCGACTGATGCACCTCACAAGCGCCGACGCCGAGTCGGTGGCCGAGATCCTGCGCGAGATATTCGAGCAGGGCGAGCAGCTTGCAGGTCGGCCCGGCACGGCGGCGGAGGGACGCGGCGAGCCGGAAAGCATGACCGGAAAGGCGCTGACCCACGCGCTGAACATATCCGCCGACGTGAGAACCAACACTCTGGTGCTGGCGGGTGTGGAGGAGTCGCTCGCGCTGGCCGAGCTTATCGTCAAGGACCTGGACCGCCAGCAGGGACGGATTGTTACGGAAGTCCGTCTGTTCAAGCTCGAGCACGCCGAAGCGGCCCGGCTGGCGCCGATACTGACCGGCGTGTTCGGCGAAGGCACGGGTGAGCCGGAAACCGAGGGTCTGCGCACGCACGTTACGCGGCTGCGGACCGTTTTGTCCGAGCGGCAAGGGCACGCCACGACGCGTCCGAAGCAGCGCGAGACGCTGGTTATCGAGGCCGACGAAACCACGAACATACTCGTGGTAGCCGCCCGCGAGGATGTGATGCCGTTGATTGCCGACGTGATAGGCACCATGGACGTCCCCGGCGCCGGTTCGCTGTCGATGGTGCGTGTCTTCCCTCTGGAGAACGCCGATGTTGCCAGGATGTCCGAGCTTATCGACACGCTCTACAGCGGTCCGAACGCCGAGCTTATGCGCGATGAGGACAGGCCTACGGTAGCCGTTGACACGCGGACCAATTCGCTGGTGGTCTGGGCCAACGAGAAGACCTTCGGCGTGATCGAGTCGCTGCTGAAGCGGCTGGATTCCGAGGAGATCCCGCCGCTGGCGGGTATGCGTGTCTTTGCGGTTGAGCACGCCGACGCCGTTCGACTGGCAGAGATGCTGGAGGACTTCTTCGACTCCAAGCGGTCGGCGGAGTTGGAGATAACCCCCGACGCGGAGCTGATGCCTGTGGTTGTCGTTCCCGACCCGCGGGCGAACGTGCTCATGGTGGCCGGAAGCAGGGAGCACTTCGCGGCCGTCGAGGCGATGCTGGAGAAACTGGACCGGCCGGACGTTCCACCGGCGGGCGAGTTCAGGGTATTCGCGCTGCGGCACGCCACGGCCGGCGGACTGGCGCCGATGCTCCGCGAGTTGTTTGAGGAGCGGACCGTAAGAGGCGACCAGCGGGAACCGGTGACGATAGTCGCCGACGCCGCCCGGAACGCCCTGGTAGTGGGCGCCGAATCGTCCGACATGAAGCTGGTCGAGTCGCTCGTGGCGCGGCTGGACGTTGCCCCCGAGGCCCCCGGCCAGGAGACGAAGATATTCCCCCTGAAGCAGGCCAACGTCACCCAGGTGGCCGAGACTGTCCGCGAGCTGTACGAGGCGCAGGGCGGGCTGTCGGAGGCGGGCGTGGCCGTCAGCATGGACGAGCGCACCAACGCCCTGATCGTCTCCGGCGGACCGGCCGACATCCAACGGGTTACGGAGATCGTTTCTCGCCTGGATACCGACTCGGTTACGCGGGTCGCGGAAATCCGCGTCTTCACGCTGCAATACGCCCAGGCCGCGGAGTTGGCCGAGTTGCTGACCACCGCACTTACCGAGAAGCCCCAGTCGCCGGTCGGCGAGGGCACCAATCGTCAATGGCTGCTCAGGTTCGTTACGTCATCTTCCGACGGGCGGGAGCTTGTCGCCAGCGCGCTTCAGGAAGGGGTGCTTATCACCGCGGACGAGCGGACGAACTCGCTGCTTGTCTCGGCGCCTCTGGAGAATATGACGCTCCTGGAGCGGCTGATTACGGCCCTGGATTCCACCAGTCCGCGGATGGGCGAGATCCGCGTCTTCAAGCTTGTCAACGCCGACGCCGCGCAGATGGCCGACGTACTGCGGCAGCTTTTCCGCCTGGAAGGCGACACGGAGAACGGCCGCTCCGTAAGATACACCCTCAGAACGGCCGAGGGCGAATCGGCCGAACCCGCGTCGGCCACGCTCGGAACGGCCGAGCAGGACGCGCTGACCGTAACGGTAGACCTGCGGACCAATTCGCTGCTGGTCGGCGGCACGGAGCATTACGTGGACCTCGCTGCGGAAGTCATCCAGGAGCTGGACGCCACACCCGCCCAAGACCGCACCACCAGGGTCTATCGCCTCCGCAACGCCCAGGGTGAGGACATCGAGGCGGCGCTGCGCGACTTCCTGGACCAGGAGCGCGACCGACTGGTGCAGGCGCTCGGTGAGGACCGGATGGGAGCGGCCCAGCAACTGCTGGAGCGCGAGGTGGCGATAGTTGCCGAAGAGAACACCAACACGCTGCTGCTGTCGGCCTCTCCGAGGTACTTCGAGACCATAGAGAGAATGATCGAGGAGTTGGACAAGGCCCCACCGCAGGTGCTCATACAGGTGCTGCTGGCGGAAGTGACCCTGGACGACACATCGGAGCTGGGTATCGATTGGAACTATAACGAGAATATCGAGGGCACCAATGTCAGCGGTGGGACCGACTTCAGCGTAGAGGCCGGGATCGCCCAGTTCGGCGGGCTGAGTCTGTCGGTTACCGGCGGCGATATAAACTTCTTCCTGCGGGCCCTGCAGAGCCAGGGACGCATCGAGGTGCTCTCGCGGCCCCAGGTGTTGGCCGCCGACAATCAGGAAGCACGCATCAATATAGGCCAGCGCGTGCCGTTCATCACGAACAGCCGGGTCACCGAGGAAGGCACCACCCTCAACACCATCCAGTACGAGCCGGTGGGCATCAATCTCGATGTGCTCCCCCGGATAAACGACGATGGCTTCGTCAAGCTGCAGGTTGCCCCGGAGATAAGCTCCATCGCCACCTCCACAGTTCAGATAAGCGAAGGCGTCAACGCCATTATTGTGAACAGCCGGTCGGCCGAGACCACGGTGACCGTCCAGGACGGACACACGATCATCATCGGCGGGCTTATCACCAGCAGCGACGAGAACCGCGAGGAAAAGGTGCCCGTCCTGGGTGATATCCCCTACATGGGCAACCTGTTCAAGAGCACCTCCCTGGTGAAGCAACGCAGGGAACTGCTGATAGTGCTCACTCCGCACGTGTTGCGGACGTCGGCCGATGCCGACGAGATAACCGGGCAGCATCTCGACAGATTGCAGCGGCAGCATGAGCGCATCGGGCAGGACATGGAATACGACACCATGTATCAGCTTGAGCGGTCCAGCCCCAGGCGGATCGACAGTGAGCATTGGGACCGGTACCTGCCGGTGAGAGAATCGGACGATGAGAGCGGCCGTCAGTCCCCCGTTCGGTCCGACCGGCCGGAGCCGAAGGAGCCGGAGAGTGACGAGCCGCAGGAACAACAGGGGCGGCGCCGTCCGGAAGGGCCTGTAATAAGGCGGGTTGTTCCGCTGGACGGATTGGTCCCCGAAGAGGATGATGAAGACTGAGCAGCAGGTGGAGTAGTCGATGCAAAGATTGACAGCGGCACTGTTGATGGCTGTTGGCATGCTGGTCGGCGGATGTCAGCCCACCAGTGTCAACCCCAATGCGCCTGCCACGGTGGCAAGGATAGACGCCCTGGAACTGCGGGCCATGCCCAGCGCCATCAACTGGGACGACGAGCCGGGGCCCGACGGGCTGCGCGCGGAGGTGTTCTGCTATCGCATCGACCAACCGGAGCCATTTCCGGTGGAAGGTCAGCTCGAGTTCCTGCTCTATGAGGGACGCCTGCGGGGTGGCGAGCTTGCGTCGGCCGACCCGCTGTTGACCTGGCGGTTCGGACCCTCGGAACTGCGCGGCCTGATGATCCGACGGCTGGGACTTTGGGGCTACTCCATGCAGCTTGCCTGGGGCGACCGCATGCCGCGGACCTCCAGCGTGACGCTTATCGCCCGCCACAGGTCTCCGGAAGGCCGAACCGTGCACTCCTCGCCCATCTCCATCTCGATGGGCGCGCGCTAGCCCACATTATTCACGAAAGTTTCACTTTCGCTCATAATGTGCCGTCAGGAAAGCGTCTGCTTTCCTGACGGCTTCGACTCGGCGCTTCGCGCCTCGCTCAGGACCTGCCCTCAGCGTTGGGCCGAAGGCCCGTAGTCGAAGGGCGACCGGCGGCTTGTTCACGAAGACGCTGTTGCTTCGTGAATAAGCCGGGCTAGGATTTGCGGTCACCTTCGTCGCTCAGCAGCATCTCGGCCGTCAGTGCGGCAGACCAGTGGTAGTCGCGGATAGAGTCGAATTTCTCGCGGATGTTGTAGTGCCCGCGTTGCGGACCTTTGCGGTCGCACGCCGGCGGCGGCACGCGGTCGGTGGAGTCGAAGAACTCGAAAATAACGCCGTACTGCTCGTAGTACTTCCGTACATGCTCAATCGTCGCATCGACTATGCGATCGGCGTACTCGTCCAGCCCGTGGCGACGAAGCCCACGGACAACCATTGCGTTCAGGTTCACCCAGGTCGGTCCGCGCCACATGTCGGTGGAGAAAGCCGGATGCGAGACGGCCACGCTTGGCACGGGCAAGGCCGTCGCGAACTCATCAGGATCGTCCAGGTGCCCGGTTAGTCTTCGGGCACGCCCTGTCGGCAGGTCCTCCAGCAGCAGAGGCAGAAAGCCCGTCACCGCCTTTATGCCCGTCAGCTCGCCGTCGAGCTTGCGGTCGTAATAGAAACCGTCCTGCTCGCTCCACAACAGGTCATGCACAGCCGCCGATATGCGACGCGAGCGACGCAGCCACTCGGCCGATTTGTCCTCTAACCCCAGCTCCCCGCATATCCGCGAGATGAACAGCATCTCCCTGGCCATGAAAACCGAAAAGTCCACGGCCTCCAGGTCAACGGCCTCGTCGAATCGCGGAGAGTTGTCCAGTCCGCTCTCGCCGCTGCGGCAGAAGGGGCTTGAGTCAATCTGCCATTCCAGAAGCCCGTTGCCGTTGCTGTCGCGATTGGCGCAGTCCCATTCGACATATGCCTCCAGCCGCGGCAGTGCATACTCCAGCGCGTCTGTGCCTCCGCGGGTGAGGTAATTCTCCCACACGCCCCATGCCAGCAGCGGCGGCTGCGTGCTCAGGGACTCCTTTCCGGCGACACCGACCTGTCCCGGTATCCGTCCGTCTGGCTGCTGGCAGTCGAGTATGGATTTGAGGAACTCCCACGACAGGTCCTCGTCGAAGTGGTTCATCCCCAGCGAATGGAAGACCGAATCCCACAGCCACATGTCGCGATGCGGCACGCGGTCGGGCGTGCTCCAGTGCTGCCGGATGACGCCCTCGGCCGAGAGGGTGTTGACCTTCATCACGCTGAAGCACTTTGCCAGCAGACGGGCTCGTGCCGGGTCGTCCATTTTCGGCAGCTTCTCGAAAGCGGACAATCGCTTGCGGGCGTGTTCGGCCGGATCGCAGCGCAGGCCGTCCTCGGCCCGTTGCTGTGCTTGTTGCCCGGATCGGCCGAACGAAAGCGCCAGTCGATTGCCGTCGCGAGCCAGCGCCACCGCATCGCCGGCGGCATCGTCTGTGCAGAGCCATCTGTCGGCTGTCCGCTCGGCCGGCGTGCCGTCCTCGAAGCGCAGGTTCGCCTCGGCGCCCTGTGGAACATCGGCCACCATGGTGTGACGGGAGGTCCAGACCATCAGCAACTCGCCGTCATCGGCCTTTAGCGAGATAACGTCGCCTGTAATAACCCGCGGTTTCACCTGCTCGCCGACTCGCAGCTCCAGTACGCGGCGTCGCGGCGTATGTATCAGCAGGTCGCAGGGATCGGCCCCGAGAGAGGCCACGAAACCAGTGGCTGCCTCGGTCTGCCCGTCCATCCCGGAGAAGGCGAACAACGCTCCTTCGCCCCAGATGTCCGGCGGGTTCGTCATTACCTTCGACAGGTCATCAAGCATGGTTTCCATTGCCTTCCGTTTTGGGCTGTCCGTTAGCTTCGGTGAGGGCGGGTTGGGACTTTCCGTTCCCCCGCGGCGCCGTGGCGAGCATTATTCCCGCCACCAGAACGCCGATCAGGCCCACCGGCAGGAACCGCAGCGTCTCGGGCAGCTTATCGGCCTCTACGCCCAGTGCGGGACCGGCTTTCAGTATGAAATCGACGGCCAGACCTGTCAGCGGGGCCATGACAGCGGCGAACAGCGCCTTGGCCTGCGACTCGATGCTCAGCACCGTGGCGGTCCGTTGCGGGTCCACGCGGTCGGCGACGCGGCTGATGAGTATCGGCCGCCAGAAGTTCTGGAGTATCGACAGCAGCACGAACGCCGCAATGGCGATGCCGGGCCTGCCAATGGCCACGCCGACGGCCAGCGCCACGAATATGCCGAAATCGCCCCACCACAGCCAACGCGCGCCGCGCTGCTCGTCGCCGGCGCGCCGACGGACGGCGTCTGCCTTGCGGCTGGCGATGCTGCTTACCACGTACAGCACGCAGTAAACACCGCCGACAAGCACGGCCGTCCTCTGCCGGTCGTCGTGGCCGACCATCAACGGAAGCGCCAGGGCGGCCGCCTTGATCACCGGCTGGAGATAGTCCTTGCAGACCTTGTAGGTTCCCTCGAAACCCATGGACTCCGTCAGCAGTCGTCGAAGCGGCCTGGAACCCAGAGAGTCCCGAACGCTCGACAGAAGTGTCCGCGTCATCTGCCTGATGCTTCGCGAGCGTTCCGGCTCGCCGTCGAGGTACGCCGGGTACGTCAGGAAGTTCACGATGTTGGCTACGTAGGGGACAATCGACAGCAGGAAGACCCAGCGGTATTCCTCCAGCCAGAACACCAGGCCCGCGGCGATGATCACACTCAGCGCCGAGCCCAGCTTGCTCCACGAGCGGGTGAAACCGTACACGCTGGTCTTCTGGTCGGCGCGTCCCTCGCGGTCCAGCCAGGCGAAGATGATGGCCTTGTGCGTCCCGGTTCGGAACGCCTCGCCGATGCTGAAGAAGAACATGGCCGCCAGCAGCAGGGGCATGCCGTCGGCGAAGGCGAATACAAGAAAGGCGACTATGTAGCCCAGATGGGAAAAGATCATTGCCCGGCGGCGCCCGGCCACGTCCGCGATGGCGCCGGTGGGGATCTCCATCACATTGACGCAAATCTCGCGGAAACCGATGAGCAGACCGATCAGTGCGAAGCTCAGTCCCTTGTCCAGGAACGCGAGTATCAGGAACGGGTCGTAATACTGCTGGTTCTTCAGAAAGCCATATAAGCTGAATCGAAAGAGCATCCGCATCGCCTCCGTCGCCGGCATAGTGCCCGCCGGCGGCGGCGGTGTCAAGCACCACCGGTGTCGTTGACACCCCGGAGCGTCGGCGGGACAATGACCGCATGGCTGCTCCGGGACCGGTACCTCTGATAAAGCTCATCTGCGGAATGCTTTCGGGCGACGCGGACAGGTTCACCGAGGCGGCGCGTCTGCTCACAGACGCCTTCGGACCCGTCGAGCACACCAGCGAGATATGGAATTTCGACTTCACAGACTATTACAAGCAGTCCATGGGCGGGCCGCTGCTGAGGCAGTTTGTGTCTTTCCACGAGCTTATCCCCGCCGACAAGCTCGCGTCCGTAAAGCTGCACACCAACGACCTGGAGGACCGCTTCGCGGCGGCCGAGCCGGACGGGCCGCAGCGCCCCATAAATCTGGACCCCGGCTATGTGGCCGAGCCGAAGCTCATCCTGGCAAGCATGAAGGACGGCCCGCAGAGGATTTACATTTCAGGTGGAGTGTACGGCGAGGTGACACTGGTGTTTCGTCGTAACGGCTGGCAGGCGTTGGAGTGGACCTTTCCCGATTACGCCTCGGGTCGCTACGATGCGTTCTTTTCGCAGGTGCGCGAAGCTCTCCGAGCGCAGCTTAAGGAGCGGCGATGATGATCGTATGGGTATCGCTGGCGGCCGTGGCGACAGCGGCGGTTCTAAGCGCGCTGGCGACCGCCTTTGCGGGAAACGTGGCCTTCCGCCTGGGCATGGTGGATGTACCCGGCAGGCATAAACTCCACGCCCGCCCCACACCGCTTCTGGGTGGAAGCGCGATACTGGCCGCCATATTGCTGCCCAGTGTGCTGGTCCTGGCTCTGGCGAGCATCTGGGCGCGCACGGGCGTTCCGGGGTGGCTTCCGCTGGGGCAGTCCGTAACCGTCCACATTCCCGGGGCGGCCGAAAAGGCGCCACAGGCGCTTGGAATACTGCTCGGTGCGCTGGCGCTGCACGTGATGGGACTGATCGACGACCGCCGCGCCCTGGGGCCGTGGATAAAGCTGGTGACGGAGCTGGTGGTATGCTCGGCCGTGGTCATGCTGCTCAACGTCCGCGTGCTGACGGTAATCGGCGAACCGTACAGCAGCATACTGTCTGTCCTCTGGCTGGTGGCCGTGACGAACGCCTTCAACTTCCTGGACAACATGGACGGACTCTCCGCCGGCGTAGCGCTTATCTGCGGTACGGCGCTTTTGGCGGCCGCAGTGAATCTGCACCAGGTGTTCGTGTCCGCCTGGCTGTGCCTGCTGGTGGGGGCCTTGATGGGGTTCCTGCCGTTCAACTTCCCGCCCGCGAAGATCTTCATGGGCGATGCCGGGTCGCTGGTGGTGGGCTACATGTTGGCCGTCGTGAGCTGCCTGACGACCTACGTAGCGCCCGGCGATGAGTTCTACGCCTACGGAGTGTTCGTGCCGGTGGTGGCGATGGCGGTGCCGCTGTACGACATGGCCAGCGTGGTGCTGCTGCGCGTCCGGCGACGACTGAACCCGATGGTCGGGGACCGCAGGCATTTCTCGCATCGGCTGCTGCGACGCGGCATGCGGGTGCGGACGGCCGTGCTTACGGTTTACCTGTGCACTGGCGCGACGGCCGTTGGCGCGACTTTGCTTTCACACGTGACGAGCATGGCCGCCGCCGTGCTTATATTCGTCCAGACGTTGCTGATTCTGCTGATCATAGCCCTTCTGGAGGCAGGCGGTTCCAGAACATGACACCGGCCCGCTCGCGACAACCGGTTGATGCCGCCCGCAGCAGCGGCGGAGGGGCCGCGCTGCGCAACGCCGCCTTTGCGTTACTGCTGGCGATAATGGTGTCGCGTATATTCCTCTCGGAGCTGCCGTACCGCACGTCGGCCTTTCCGATGGGCGCGGCGTCCGTGGTCGCCGGCGAAACACCGACGGCGCGACAGCACGCCGACGTTCTGCTTGCCGACCGCACCGAGCTTGCGAGGGTTACATTTGCCGTGGGGCTCCTGACCGCGGTGGTTCTCTGGCTTCTGGCGGGCCTCGCCGACAGGCGACTTGAGGTGCGTCGGGTGTATCTGGCGTGGTTGATATCGGCCTTTGCCATCCTGTCACTGGCTTCCGCGCTGGCGGCCGCCGACAGACGGACCGCACTGGACGTATGGTTGGAGCAGGTCTCGCTGCTTTCGGCGGGGTTCCTGACCGTCCAGCTCTGCGCGGACAGGCGACGGTTCGCGGCTGTAGTGATTGTGCTGGCCGCGGCGGCAATGGCGATGGCCGTCAAGGGGTACTACCAGGTCCTGGTGGAGATTCCCGACCGCATCGCGGATTTCAAAGCTAACACCGCGCGTCGGCTTGCGGAGGTGGGCATAGAGCCGGGAACCCCCCGGGCGAGGTTGTTCGAATCCCGTGTGCGAGACCCCGCGCCGACGGGTTTCTTCTCACTGGCGAACGTGTTCGCGTCGCTGATGGTTGTACTGATTGCGGCGACTGCGGGCCTGGCCGTCGATAAGTTCCGAGCCGTCCGCAGCGATAAACGCTCACTGGCCAAAGGCGAAATTGACGTCGGACTGCTTGCGTGCCTGCTTACGCTTGCCGTGGCGTTGGCGGCGGCGCCGGTCTGGCTGATGACCGGAAGCATGGGAGCAATCGGTTCCGGAGTTGTGGTGGTGCTCGTCGGAGTGGCCGTGTTCGTCTGGCGAGACCGTCTGGCGCGGCACTGGCGCAAGGCAGTGGCGGCGGCGGCTGTTGTTTGGCTGGCCGGCTCAGCGGCGGTCGTGGGCTACGGATTGCTGCGGGACCGCCTGCCGACCAAGACCATGACGTTTCGCTGGTATTACTGGACCGCGTCCGCGGAGATCGTCGGTGAAAGGCCCGTGCTGGGGACAGGCCCGGGCAACTTTCCGGACGCCTACCTCCGCCACCGCAGACCGGCCGGCGAAGAAGCCGTCAAGAACCCCCACAACGCAG
Organism: Phycisphaerae bacterium; assembly: GCA_049975485.1. Taxonomy (GTDB): domain Bacteria; phylum Planctomycetota; class Phycisphaerae; order SM23-33; family SM23-33; genus PUND01. Next base: position 71,150 of record JBNGDC010000006.1, read on the forward strand.
TCATGCACGCCCTCAGCGAGCATGGGCTGCCCGGCGGGGTGGTGTATCTCGCCATACCGGTGGCGATGTTGATTGCAGCGTCTCGGCCGCGGAAACCGGTAGACGATGAAAAGGACGTATCGGCCGGCTCCGAGCTGTCCCGCGGGTGGGTGGTGGCTATCGCGTGCGGGGTGACGCTTGCCGTGTTCGCCGCGCGGGCCGTGTTTTCCGAGGCCCGCGCCGATGCGCTGCTGCTGGTGCTGGATGCTCTATTGCCGGCTGTGGTGGTGCTGATCGCTCTGGCAGTGGCATCCCTGGGCGGTTCGGGCCTGTTCGGAGGACTCGACGTGCCGGCCACCGCTTCGCGAATAGCTCTGGGCGTGGCGGCCACGGGGTTTCTGCTGCACAACATGGTGGGCTTCAGCTTATGGGCGCCGGCGACGGGTCTGGTGTTCTATGTGGCGCTGGGGGCGGCACTGGCCCAGGCCGGTGGTGGTGGGACTATCCCTCTGCGGCGGTCGGCCTGTCTGACGGGCGCTGCGGGCATCGGTGTGCTGCTGGCCGCGGTGTGTGTGCTGTGGTGGCCCGTGTATGAGAAAACGGCTTACTACGACCGGGCCGCGGAGGCAGTCGCCGCCGGAAGACCCCAGGCCGCACAACAATTGCTCAGCCGTGCGGCGGAGGCGGACGCGCTGGACCCACTCGCGGCCGGCGATGTCGCCAGATTCACCGCTACTCTGTGCCCGGACGGACCTGCCGGGCTGAGCTGTCTATCGACAGCCGCCAACTGGGCGGCGGAAGCTGCGGCCCGCAACCCGGCATCTGCCCGCTGGCAGCGGCTGGCCGGGGAACTGGAAGCCGGGATCGCGGACGTAACGGACGAACCACTACGCCGCGCCGAGGCACTGCGGCGGATGCGGGCGGCCGTCGATCGCGACCCGATGAACATGCGAATACGCTTGCCCTACGCCGAAATGCTGCTCGAGGCGGGAAGGGGGCGCGACTGCCTGGAGCAGCTTCAGAAGGTTGAGGAAATCGACAATCGGCTCCGGCCCGAGAGCGTCGAGCGACTCACGCCCGACGAGCGGGAGCGCCTGGAGCGTTTGCGCCGCCGGGCCGTGCGGATGCAGGCAGCAGAGGGCTAGTCCCTCAACTCGGCTCCGAGTTCCTTGCTCAGGACCGATAGAAGCTCGTCTACCCGCTCGTCAACCTGCTCGCGCCGCAGAGTGCCTTCGTCCGAGCGGTACTCCAGCCGGACGGTAACGCTCTTGCGGCCGTCGGGTATCGGTTTGCCGCGATATGTGGTCACGTAGTCCATTCCTACCCGCAGCGGCTGGTCCACGGCCTCCACGGCGTCGCGGAGTTGCTGGTACGTTACCTCTTCGTCGAGTATCAGCGACAGGTCGCGCCGCACCGAGGGGAAACGCGGAATCGCGGCGTAGGTACGCGTTTCGAGGGCGTGCCCGGAGAGCAAGTCGAAGTTCAGGGAGGCGACGGCCGGTGCGTTCTCCAGGCCGTAATGGTCCCGGACCGCCTCGGAAACCAGCCCCATCCAGCCGATGCTCTCGCCGTCCAGGTGGATATCCACGGCGGCGTCCTCGGCCAGTCCCGCCCGGCTGCATCGCCGCAGTTCCAGGTCCGCGTTTCCGGTAAGAGATTCACAAACCGCCTCTACGGCTCCGCGCAGGTCGCGCAGCTCTCCGGTGGACGCCATTGCCAGCTCGGTGTATTCAGCCGGCAGCTCCCCGTCGCCGGCGGCGGGGAAGGCCCGTGCCAGCTCATACAGATGAACGTTTTCGTTGCCGACGTCCTGGTTCTTCTTGCAGGCGCGAAGCAGACTCATAACCACGGTGGGCCGAAGGACGTTGTCGCTGCGGCGCACCACGCGGTCAACGCGGATGAGCTTCTCGAAGCCCAGCAACTTCGCCTCGTCGTCACCGACGAAGGTGAAGGTCAGCGCTTCATCGAACCCCTGCGCCGACATGGCCCGCCCGACGGACTTTCGCAGTCGCTCCCATTGGCCGGCGGCTGTCACGCGGTGGCTGACCGTGCTGCGGACTTCGATGGCGTCGTAGCCGTTCAGCCGGCCGATTTCCTCTATCAGGTCCACCTCGCGCCTGAGGTCGGGGCGGTAGGCGGGTATGTCGCAGACGATTCGGCCGTCCTCGTTTCTCGGCGACAAGCCCAGGCGCGAAAGTATCTTTTGCTGTTTGCCGGCGTCGATGTCCAGCCCCAGCAGCAGATGCGTACGCTCCGGCCTGAGTGTCACCTTCGGCGGCGTATAGGGGTTCGCCCAGGCATCGCAAAGGCCGCCGACAAGCTGCCCGCCGGCAAGGTCAAGTATGAGCTGGCATGCCCGGCGGGACGCCTCCTCGGTGCCGACGGGGTCCACGCCCCGCTCGAAGCGGTAGTTGCTCTCGCTCATCAGGGCGAGCTTGCGACTGGTTCGGCGGGTGACCAGCGGGTCGAACTGGGCGGACTCTATCAGCACGTTGGTGGTGGCGTCGCCCACCTCGGTATCCAGTCCGCCCATGATGCCGGCGACGGCTACGGGCTTCTTGGCGTCGGCGATGATGAGCATCGAATCGTCCAGCTTGCAGAGCGTCTGGTCGATGCTTGTGAGCGTCTCGCCGTTCTGCGCTCGGCGGACGAGTATGCGGTTCTCCGCAAGCTTGTCGTAGTCAAATGCATGAAGCGGCTGGGAGTATTCCATCAGCACGTAGTTGGTGACGTCCACGACGTTGTTGATGCTCCGAAGACCGACGGCTTCGAGGCGTTCGACCAGCCACGTGGGACTAGGTCCGACCTTCACGTCGCCGATTACCCTGGCGGTGTAGCGCGGACAAAGGTCCGGCTCGCGAACCTCGACGGAGGTCAGGTCGTCAATCTTGCCCTCGGCCGGCAGGTCGGGAATTTGCGGCGGGCGGAACTCCGTGCCCAAAGCGGCCGCTATCTCGCGAGCCAGCCCGATGTGCCCGAGGCAGTCCGGGCGGTTCGAGGTGACCTCCACGTCCAGGACGATGTCGGTGGGCGTTTCCTCGACGTCTTCTACCGCCAGCCCGATGCGAGTGAGCAACTCGGCCAGCTCGCTCGCGGGCATGGGAATATCAACATAGTCCGTCAACCAGTTCAGTGAAGCTTTCATCACTGCTCCCGCAACATTTTCCGACCCGCAATCGGCCGGGCCGATGGTCCGAAGAACCCGTCATCCTATCGGCTTGGCGGCGTCTGTCAAACCGATTGGGCGCCCGTGCTGTGGCGGGAAACGCCGGTTGTGTCGCCAATTTGGCATGAATATACGTTACGGCGGCGGAAGGTTGCGGCCGGGGGGCCTCCGCGGTCGAAGTCGTGCGGGTCGAGGCCTTTAGATACTGCCGGCGCATACGGTTTGGCGGACCATAAAACCCTTGCTAAATAAGGGTTTTGCTGTACAATAAATCCAAGTGAGTAAATCCATGCCGCGTCTGCGATTCGGCCATCCGGGGCGTTGTCGCAGTCGCAAGAGAGACTCGAAAAGGAGAGGTATTATGATACGTTTTTGCACTGCACTTCTGGTGGTCGGCTTGTGCGCTTTGCCGGCCTTGTCGGTTCCGCCCCCGTCACAGTTCGTGTCCGGCAGCGACTACAGCGACACTTACGTGACCACTGGTTATGTCAAGAATACCACACAGGTCACCGGTGGCGGGACGGCAACATTCAGCGGCTTTTGGGATGCGCGTCGTGACTGCAAGTCGCAGTGGAGCGGGGTTGACGGCAGCCGGCTGTATATCAACGCCGGCGCGGAATTCGACAATAACTTCTATAATGTGTTGTATGCGTCCAACTTCCAGATAGACGGCGATCCGAACAACACCGGATCGGCCAACGAGATTTTCGAGTTTGACGCGGGCTTCGATGCCGATCGCGGCGACGGGTCGATATCCATCGGCGACGTGCTTGACAGCAGCTACGTGGGTGGCATGACGACGATGCGCGTGCATAACGCGCGTCTGGTGACCCACGCTTCGCAGAATCTCGCCACCGCCTTCAAAGCCACTACCGATACCGGGGCCTGGAACCCTACAGGCGCCATGCTCACGTCCCACCACGGGCTGCTGATATTCGCCGACATCATGAGCACCGGCGACGCCGCTACGTGCAGCGAGTGGCACGTCCGCAGCAACGACCAGACCTACGACGGCGGGCTTTACTGGCGGAACGACTGGACGCTGGACGTCGAGAGCGGCGTGATTCTCTCCAGCAACACGCACTTTGAGCAGGCGGCCGTCGGCCCGCACGTGGGCTTCGGCACCCGAGCGGGCTACACCAACACCACGCTGACCAAGACAGGCGACGGTGCGCTGGTGATCGCACGAGGCGGCATACAGGGATACGAAACCGGCACTATGCTGGACATTCAGGCCGGCCGTGTGGAGTTCAACTCCAACGAGGCCACAAATCGTCCGAACTACTACTGCGGAGGCAACGGCCAGACGCTCCAGATCCAGGTGGCTGCGGGTGCGGAAGTGGATTTCCATGCGTACAGCTACCCCATCGAGAACAACTGGTACACCAGCAGCAGCTACGGTCCGGAGAGCACGCACGAGGTCAAGTCTCTCGACGCGGCCGGCACTGTGAAGCTCGGCGGGCTTTGGTCGCCCAGCAGCGATCAGTGGGATACCGACTACTACAACCTGTTCGAGGCGGGCACCGCTTCGCCGACGGGTTATGGACCTGCCCTGCAGGCCGAGACCGCCAACGCAGGCGACGCCGTGCTGGATGTCTCGGATAATCTGACGCTGTACGGTACGAGCGATTTCCAGATTCTGCTTAACTCCGATACCGGCTCCACCAAGGTAACTGTCGGCGGCACGGCGGCCGTTGCGGGCGGGCTTGACCTGTCTCTGGATAGCTCGTATGCACCGAGCTTCGGCGACGTCTTCACGCTGTTCGACGCAGGCACGCTGGCCGGTCAGTTCGCCACCGTCGCGGGCGTCTCCATCGACGGCGGCGACAAGGCGCTGGCTGTGACCTACGACACCGGCGCCGACGAGGTGCTGGCGGAAGTGGCGCTTCCCGGTGATGCTACATTGGATGGGGCGGTGGACGTCTCGGACCTGAGCTTGCTCGGCGCCAACTACGGCACCGGTTCCGGCGCTGTGTGGGCCATCGGCGATTTCACAGGTGATGGTGTAATCGATGTTTCCGACCTGAGCGTCCTGGGCGCCAACTACAATCGGGCGTACATCTCCACGGTCGTGCCTGAGCCGGCGACGCTGGCGATGTTGGGCATCGGCTCTCTGGCGGTGCTGCTGCGACGCAAGCGACGCTGAGAAGTAGAAGAAAAGGATGTCGGGTAAGTATGCCCGACCTACG
>JBNGDC010000006.1:76583-109417 GCA_049975485.1 Phycisphaerae bacterium
GAAGTAGTGCGAGCGGCCCTGATGGTTTCTATCACGGTGATTTTTGTAGGGAGTGCCCGCGACATATCGGGCCGTGGTGGAGACGAGAATCTTCCGCAGGCAAGCTGCCCGTGTTCCTGCGAACTACCGCGTCTCTCCCGTCCTGCAAAACCTGTCTGATCTCTGCGTCCTCCGCCGCTCTGCGGCCGAGCCGTCAGACGATCCCGACCTGCGTCAGCCGCGATAGGGTGCCTGGTCGGCGGTGGTCTCGAAGTCCGCCGTCGCCGGCTGGGGGAGCTGCTCGTCGTCCGTGGCGTCGATATCCTCCTGCGAGGGCTTGCCCACGCGGATGATTGACTTCATGGGGCACTTTTCCGCCGCGGCCAGAAGCTCTTCCTCGCGCGACGGGTCGTATGCCTCGTAGTCCAGCCGGGCGAGGTTGTCATCGACGGCGAACAGCTCGCTGGCCTTTGCGCACAGCCCGCAGCCGATGCAGCCGACCTTGCATACCGCGCGGACGGCCTTGCCCGGATCCTGGTTGGAGCAGGCGATGGCGACCACCTGCTCGGCCTTGAACGGGACCATGGAGATGATGTTCCGCGGACAGGCCTCGGCGCAGTTGCCGCAGCCGGTGCACTTTTCGTAATCGACCACCGCCAGCCCGCCGATCACGTGTATCGCGTCGAACGGGCAGGAGCGCTCGCAGTCGCCCAGGCCCAGACAGCCATACGTGCAGCCCTGCACGCCGGCGACCAGATTGGCGGCCGAGCATGTCTGTTCGCCGCTGTAGGGGCTTTTCCTGAGCCGGTCGTCGAAGGTCGCACGGCAGTGCACGATGGGTCGTTTCGGCCAGCTCGGCTCTGCCGAGACGCCGAGTATCTTCGCCAGTGCGGTCATGCAGCTTACGCCGCCGACCGAGCAGAGGTCGATGTCGGCCTCGCCGGAGACGACGGCGTCGGCGTACTCGTGGCAGTTGGCGTAGCCGCAGCCGCCGCAGTTTGCGCCGGGCAGCGCATCGAGCACCTGTTCGACGCGCGGGTCTTCCTCAACGTGCCAGGCGATGCTCGCCCGCCCCAGGACGTAACTCATGATCACCGCCAGCAGAAGCATGGTACCAGCGGCAAGAATTATGATTATCCAACCCATCTGTATTCTCTCTCGCTCCCGCGTCGGCGATTCACTTGTTGCCGGATGCACCCGGTAGGTCGGGCATACCTGCCCGACAGATTCGTCCTTTTGTATAAGCAGGTGAGTCCTGCCGCATCCGGCTGGCCGCGAGCGATAACGAGCGGGAACTCCACGCGGTTCCGGATCTCTCGCTCTACTTTATCAACTCTGCCAGGCCCTGGTCCACTCGCGTGAAGCCGGTGAACGCCAGCGCCAGCAGCCCGGCGACTATCAGCGTTATGCCCGCTCCCTTAAGCGGCACGGGCACATCGCAGTTGTCCAGCTCCTCGCGGATGCCGGCCATTATCACTATCGCCAGCGTGAACCCCAGCCCGGCGAAGAACGCCAGCGTCAGCGCCTCCACCACGCCCCAGGTCTGCGCTTCCGGTACGCCTGTGACATTCTTGAGTATCTCCAGGCACGCGAAGAGGATCGCGCAGTTGGTGGTAATCAGCGGCAGGAACACGCCGAAGGACTTGTACAGCGACGGGAAGAACTTCCGGACGTACATCTCCACAAGCTGCACCGCCGAGGCGATGACGAAGATATAAACGATGTAGTTGAGAATGCTCAGGTCCGGTACCGCCTCGGATTCGGGGCTGATTAGTCGATATACCCACGTCGTCAGAGGGGCTCCCGGCTGGAGGATGTACGTCGTGAACGTCCAGCTCAGCAGACCCGCCACGGATATCACGAACGTCACGGCACAGCCCATGCCGAAGGCCATGTCCACCCGTCGCGACACGCCCAGAAACGGGCAGATGCCCACAAAGTAGTGCAGCACGAAGTTGTTGATAAGGGCCGCGCTTATCGCGATCAGAATGACTTCGCCCAAAAGCTCCATCGCTTCTTACTCCGTGGCGGTTTTTCGCCGGTTGAAGCCCCGGCCGATCCAGTTCGCGCCGCCCAGCAGCAGACCAAGCGTTATGAACGCCCCGGGCGGTAAAAGCATGACTACCCACTGCGGTGCCGTTTCCGGCAATACGGCAAAGCCGAACAACGCACCCTCGCCGAGAAGCTCGCGCGGTGCCGCGATGCTCGCCAGAGCCAGTGCGAAGCCCAGCGAAAAGCCGGCCGCGTCCGAGGCCGCCCTGAACACCGACTGCTTCGAAGCGCACACCTCGCATCGCGAGATAATCATGCAGTTGACGATAATCAGCGGTACATACGGACCTAGCTGCTTGCTCATGTCGTAGAGAAACGCCTGGAGGATGCGGTCGGCGATGGTCACGAACGTCGCGATTACCAGGGTGAATACCAGTATCCGCAGGTGCGGCTTGAGCAGTCCCCGGATCAAGCTGGTCAGCACGTTGGCGCAGAACAACACAAAGGCCGTCGCACCGGCCATCGTCATCGCCGCCTGGAGGTTGCCCGTTACCGCCAGCGTGGGGCACATGCCCAGAAGCTGCCGATAGACCGGGTTCTCCGGGATTATCCCGCGAATGAACCGCTCGCCCGCGGTTGGTCCGCCGTCATTGGCCATCGTTGCCGGCTCCCTGCGCCGCCGATTCGCCGCCGGCTATTGCCGCGCGTACATCGGCGACGGCTGCATTTACTATGTCGCAGACGCTCTGGCTGGAAACCGTCGCGCCGGTTATCGCCTGAATCTCACCGGGCTGAGTGGGCTTTTCCTTCACCAGTTTCACGCCGTCGGCCGCCGGTGCTGAGGAGAACTGCCCGCGCCAGTCGCCCTCTGTGATGCCCGTTCCCAGACCCGGCGTCTCGGTCTGGACCAACACGTACATCCCGGTAATCCGCTCCGCGGTCAGGTCCAGACCTACAAGAAGCTCCACCGGTCCGCCGAAGCCCTGGCCGATTGCGTGTATCACCCAGCCGAGCTGTTCGCCGTCGGCATCATAGGCCTTGTAAACTCTCCGTCCGCCCAGGTCGGTTCTCTCGGTCGCCTCTGCTACGGCGCCTTCTATGAGCATCGGGATGGAGTCCTGGACTTCAGCACGGCGGTTGGCGTCGATGCGGGGCGAAAGCGCGACGTGAACGCCCGCCAACGCCGCTCCGAAGCACACCGCCAGCAGCAGCACCAGCCACGCCTGTTTTAGCACACTGTTGCGCATAAGCTTTCGTCCGCTACGCCTTGGATTGCACCGGTCCGCCGACCGGTCGGGGAATGGTCCATCGGTTTATCAGCGGCGTCACCGAGTTCATCAGCAGGACCGCGAACATCACGCCCTCGGGATAGCCGCTGAAGACACGGAGCAGCATCACCAGCGTCCCGATACCCAGCCCGAAGATAAACCGCCCCTTCGGAGTAAGCGGTGAGGATACCGGATCGGTGGCAATGTAGAACGCTCCGAACAGCAGCGCCCCGCCCAGCAGATGATGGGCGGCCGTCCATGCGGCGTCGGGGTGCAAAATATTCTGAAGCCCCGCCAGAACGGCCGTCGCGAGCAGCACGCCCGCGGGTATCTGCCAGGCGGCCGACCTGCGTATGACCAGATACAGTCCGCCCAGCAGGCACGCCAGTGCGCTGGTCTCGCCGAGGGAGCCGTTGGTGTTTCCGATGAACAGCTTGCCGAGGGCGGTCGCTTCGCCCGTCTGCCGCAACGCCGTCATCGGCGTCGCCTGCGTGACTGCATCTACGTGCGAGCCGGCGTCCTGATATGCCGACGCCCCCATGGCCGACGCGAAGCAGATCATCACGAACGCCCTGCCGACCATCGCCGGGTTGAAGATGTTGTGTCCCAGTCCGCCGAACACCGCCTTGCCCAGTCCGATACCGGCGGCTGATCCGACTACGGCTACGTACCACGGTGCGGTTCCCGGCAGCGACAGGGCGAGAATCAGCCCGGTGACGACGGCAGAGAGGTTGTCTATTCGAGGCCGGCGGCGACGCATCGCGTCGAACAGGGCCTCAGCGGCCACGCAACTGACGACGCACAGCACCATCTGCCTGACTGCGTAAAGCCGGAACACCGCCAGTGCCACCACCATGACCGGCACCAGAGCGATGATTACGTCCAGCATCATCCGCCGGGTGGTAAGGGCTCCGTGGGCGGTATGTGGGCCCGGCGCTACGGCCAAAGCCAGCTGAGCCGGAGAGTCGGTCTTGTCCGCTTCTGCTTCTGCCATCGTCATCTCTGGTTTCTCAGTGCCTTTTTCGGGCGGATTGCAGCGGCTACTCGCGCGGCATTTCGGCCTTGCCTGCGCGCATAAGCTGCACCAGCGGGATCGACGCGGGGCAGACATACGCACAGCAGCCGCACTCGCAGCATGCCTTCAGGTAGTATCTGCGGGCCTGTTCCCAGTCCTTATTGCGGGCGGCCAGCGCCATCTTTGTCGGAACCAGGTGCAGCGGACAGACGTCCACGCAACGGCCGCAGCGGATGCACTGGGTTTCCTCCGCCCGGCGGACATCCTCCCGCGTCAGTATGGTGATGCCGCCGGCGCCCTTGGTGATGGGGGTCTCAAGGTCGCCTATGGCGAAGCCCATCATCGGTCCGCCGGAAACCACCCTTGCCGCGTCTTCGGTAAGCCCGCCGCAGTGCCCTATAAGGTCGGCGTAGCTGGCTCCGATGGGCGTCAAAACGTTTGCGGGTCGCTTTATGCCGCCCCCGGTTAGCGTCACCACCCGGTGCGTCAGGGGCTTGCCCCGCAGCACAGCCCGGGCGACAGCGGCCGACGTGGCCACGTTCAGCACCACCACGCCTACGTGCAACGGAAGCCCGCCGGTCGGGACTTCCCGGTTCAGCACCGCGACCGTCAGTTGTCGCTCGCCTCCCATGGGGTAGCGGGTCTCTACCTCGACGACCTCGATGCCGGTTCCCTGGGCCGCCCTGCGAATCGCGTCGGCGGCGCGGGACTTGTTGTCCTCGATGGCGACCACTATCCGCTCGACCCCGCAGGCCCGCCCGGCCAGCAGGGCACCGGTAATGATGGGAGCCGGGAACTCCAGCATCAGGCGATAGTCGGCCGTCAGGTACGGCTCGCACTCGCAGCCATTGACCAGCAGCGTGTCTATCTTCGCCTCGCCGGGTGTGAGTTTGACGTGTGTGGGGAACGCCGCTCCGCCGAGTCCGACGATTCCGGCGTCGGCGACGGCGTCGCGTATCCGCTGCGGGTCGTGCTGCTCCAGACCGGTTACGGGCCAATCCCCACCGAAGTGGTCCTGCTTGAGCTGCTCACCGGCCAGCGGTTGCTCGCCGGACTTGATGGGGATGGTCGTCACATGCCGGGCGTTCGGCAACGTCGCTAGCGAGGGGGCCTGCGTTGTGCCCGCGACGGAAGCATGCGCCGAGGCCGAGATGAACCCCGACGCCTTGGCCAGAAGATCACCCAGAGCCACGTCCTGCCGCGGCTTGACGATGTTCTCGGCCGGCTTGCCCAGATGCTGCAAAAGCGGCACAGCGACGGATTCCGGCGTCGGCAGCACCTCTATGGGCGCGTCGGCTGCGTAGGACTTGCGCCCCGGCGGGTGAAGCCCGCGGGGAAAACTGCCCTTTCCCGGTAGTTCGGACGATACCGCTTTCATGCTTTCTCCCGAACCGCGAACAGGCGGTTTCGCAGAGCGGCCGCGATTATCACGCCCACACACGCGCCGATACCCGCTCCGGCGGCGGGTATCCAGTTCGCCGCCTGGGCGACAACGCCGCCTCCAATGGCCAGTGCCAACGGCAGCAGAAACACCGCTACCGCCGCCAGCGCCAAGCGCCCGCCCGCTATCTCACCGGCCTTGGGCTCATGCCCGTCCAGCGGACAATGCGAACACTCCCTGCCGGTGCAGACGGCCTTGTTGTCGGGTGATTCGTCAACCATTTTCGCTCGCTGGCCGGTCACCGCCGGCGACCGACAGCAAAAGGGGTCAACATACTACCAGAACGTATCAGAGGCGGTAAAGCGTTTTGCCCAAAACTGCTCCTGCTCGTGTCCGGGCGGTCTTGGCGGGGCCTGGAAAGGTTCGCTCCCGCCGCGAAATGCTCCGGCGATACTGGATTTCGCCGTCTGTGGGAGATACCTTCGGCCGCCACGATTACGGTGAGGCGACATGGCGAAGGTATCGGTAATACTGCCCGCTGCCGGCGCCGGCAGACGCTTCGGCGGCGGCAAGAGTAAGATATTCCAGCCGCTTCTGGGCAAGGCGGTATTCCTGCACGCGCTGGAACGGCTGTCCGGGCGGTCCGACGTAATCCAGACGCTGCTGGTGGTCTCGCGGCGTGATATCCGGGAGCTTGAGGAGCACTACGGCCGGGAGCTGCGCCGGCTGGGGGCGGAGATAGTCGAAGGCGGCTCGGACCGCACCGGCTCGGTCCGCAACGCCCTGGCGAAGGTAAGCGGCGATGCGGAGCTTGTATGCGTGCATGACGCCGTCCGCCCCTGCGTTCGCGACGAGCAGATAGACGCGGTCTTTGCGGCCGCGGAGACTTACGGAGCGGCCATACTCGCCGCACCCGTACACGCAACGCTGAAGCAGTCCGCCGACGGTGCTCGCATCAGCCGTACCGTCAGCCGGGAAGGGCTGTGGCAGGCCCAGACGCCTCAGGTTTTCCGCCGCGAGCTGCTCCTCGAAGCGTACTCCACCGGCGCCGCAGCAACCGACGACGCGGAGTTGGTACAGCGCCTAGGCCACGAAGTCCGCCTGGTGGAAAGCGACGCCCGTAACGTCAAGATCACCAAACCCGCCGACCTGGCATTGGCAGAGCGCATTCTCCGCTCGCAGTGATAGCCCTCAGCGGGGCGTAATGCGGCCGCCCGGGGGCATATGTGAAAGTGCCTTTGTACCTATTGTGGTCATGGCGCTTGCGGCCGTACTTGCCATCCGGGTTCAGTTGCCGGCGTTACCGTCGGAAAGGCGGCGGCCGATCTCCTCAAGCCGCTCTGCCGCCGCTGGCGGAATTCTACCTTCGCCGTCGGGTCCGACATTCAGCAGGTAGTTGCCTCCTTTGGCGTTGACATCCCGCAGGTTAGCGAGCAGTTCGTCCACCGACTTCCAGCTATGGTCCGACCTGCGGTAACCCCAGGTATCGTTCATAGTCGCGGGGCATTCCCAGTCCGTCTCGACGGCGCCGTTCAGGTACTGATTGTCGCGTGTGCTGGCGTAATCTCCCATGCCGTTTCCGACGCGCCCGTTGACGAGGCAGTCGGGCTGAAGATCGTGGACGAATTTCACCAGATCGCTGCTCTGTTCGGCGGTTAGTATCCCCGGCGTGTCGAACCACATTACAGCTATCGGTCCGTAGTTGGTAAGCAGCTCGCGTACCTGAGGTTTGACGTATGTCTGAAGGTAGCGGCGGAAGTCTTTTCTGGACGGTTCGTAGTCCCAGTCGTTGCCCTCTCCGTCGGGATGATGCCAGTCCTGAGTCTGTGAATAGTACACGCCGAGGGGCATATTGTGTCGGCGACACGCGTCGGCCAACTCAGCTATAGCGTCGCGGGCGAACGGGGTGGCATCCACAGTGTTGTAATCGGTCAGTTTGCTTTGGAACAGACAGAACCCGTCATGATGCTTGGCTGTGACTATGAGGTACCGCTGACCCGCCTGACGGAATGTTCTCACCCATCGGTCGGCGTCGAAACACCGCGCGTGAAACTGGCTTGCCCGGGCGGCGTACTCCGCCACCGGGATACGGCGGACGTGCATGACCCATTCCTGCGTCCAGTTGTCGGTGCGGGCGGGTCGGTCCGTCCAGCAATCGTCCAGGGAGTACAGACCCCAGTGCACGAACGCCCCAAAGCGGGCCTTCCGCCACCAGTGCAGTCGCTGATGGCCGCGGGCCTGTGCGTTCTGTGCCTTGGACGGTTCGATGGAGTCTGCCAACCGGCGTTTCATTAGTTCTCGCTCGGGAGGTCAAAAAGGGCAAGATGATCGCGACACCATACCTTACTTAATGCTATCGCAGCGCACAGGTTTTGCCGTGTTTTTCAAAGGGTCAAGTTTTCCTCCGCGGATGCCGATAAAGCGCGTATAATCGGCAAGAGAAGACGCCTCTGCGGTGTTCGACAGACGGCCCACAATAAAAGAACCGATACCCCATTACTCAGGGAAGCGAAGTCCACGGCGCCCCGGCGTCTGGCAGCTGCCCACTTAACGAGACTGGGTTCTTTACGTTGACCGTCACCGGCACCTAGCGGAGGCCTTCTTTTTGCGCCGGATGCGGCGCCCCGGCCCCGCGTTCAGGCCCTTGCCGGCACACCCCGATTCGCCGCTCCACGGGCCTTTGCACTTGAAAAACGCCACCCTCCCCACGCATAATGCTGCGACTACGGTACTTTAACGTCTGCTGTCAAAAACCGCCTGCTCGTGGGAGGTTTCTGCAGCGACCGCCGCGACGGGACAGCCCCCTCGCCGCGGGTGGGATTACCAATCGGAGTTGCCATGAGCTGCTACGTTGGAATAGACATCGGCGCGGTCAGTGCAACGGCGGCGGTCCTGGTCGTCGGTGATGAGCAGTCGCATCTGGCGGAGAATGAAGTGCTGCGGCCGCTGAACGGCACATCCCGCATGGGCCGTGTTTACCTCAGCCGCTACCGTCGCACGCATGGCAGGCCCATAGCGGCCGCCACCGAACTGCTTGAGGAAATCATCTCCGTCGTGGGCGCGGACAATGTCTCGGGGGTGTGCCTGACCGGAAGCGGCTCGAAGCTGGTCGCCGGTAAGCTCGGCGCGGACGTGGTCAATGAGTTCAAGGCCCTGGCCGCGGGCGTAGGAGCCGCCGGCATCGACTCCAACACCGTCTTTGAGATGGGCGGCGAGGCAAGCAAGTACCTGCGGCTGGAGCACCACGAGGACGGCACGTGTGGAATCGTGGATTACGCCACCAACGGCGATTGTGCCGCCGGGACGGGCAGCTTCCTGGACCAGCAGGCCGGCCGTCTTCAATTCAAGGTCGAGGACATAGGCCCGGCGTCGCTGTCGGCCGACCGCGCCGCCCAGATAGCCGGGCGATGCAGCGTCTTCGCCAAGAGCGACATGATCCACGCCCAGCAGAAGGGCTACGGCCCGCGGGAGGTCCTGCGGGGGTTGTGCGACGCGGTGGCGAGGAACTTTCGTGCGGCCGTCGTGCGCAGCCACGCGGTGGAGCCGCCGGTGGCGCTGGTTGGCGGGGTAGCCGCCAACGAAGCGGTGGTGCGATCCATGCGGTCGGCGTTCGAGCTGGACGAATCGCAGCTTTTCGTGCCCGATGGCTTCGCGCACCTGCCCGCGATAGGGGCGGCCGCTACCGCATCGCGAGCCACCGACGCCGCCGACCTTTCGCAGATGTCAAAGCTGCGGTCCGCCAGCGATACGGCCGCGGAGGCGTTTCCAACCACTGCCCCACTGGGCATGGACAATGTGATACTGCTGCGCGACCGCGTACAGGAGTTCGAGGACGTCTTTGACGGTGAACGGATAGATGCCTATCTCGGTCTGGACGTCGGCAGCGTCTCAACCAACCTGGCGGTCATCGACGATGCCGGACAGGTGATAACGGAAATCTACACCCGCACCCAGGGCCGGCCCATCGAAGTGGTCTCCGATGCACTCAAGCAGATTCGCGACGAGTGGGGCGACCGGCTTAATATCCGTGGCGTGGGGACCACCGGCAGCGGGCGCGAGCTTATCGGCATCCTCGTCGGTGCCGATACCATCAACGACGAGATCACCGCCCACAAGACCGGTGCTACCTTCATCGGCCACAAGATGCTCGACGGCCGGGTGCCGGACACCATCTTCGAAATAGGCGGGCAGGACTCCAAATACATCTCGCTGCAGGACGGCGTCGTGGTGGACTTCACCATGAACGACGCCTGTGCCGCCGGTACGGGCAGTTTCCTGGAAGAGCGGGCCGAGGAGCTGGGCATCTCCATCAAGGGACAGTTCGCGGAGCTGGCCCTTTCCAGCAAGGCCCCCATCCGCCTGGGCGAGCGTTGCACCGTGTTCATGGAGCGGGACGTCAACAGCTATCTCCAGAAGGGCGCCGAAACGCACGACCTGGTAGCGGGGCTGGCGTATTCGGTGGTTTACAACTACATCAACCGGGTCGTCCGAGGGCGCAAGATCGGCGAGAGCATCTATTTCCAGGGAGGCACCGCCTACAACGACGCTGTGGCGGCCGCCTTCGCCGCAGTCTGCGGCAAGGAGATAATCGTCCCGCCCCATAACGGCGTGATGGGCGCGATAGGCGCGGCGCTTCTGGCGAGGGATAAGATGAACGCCGAGCTGCCGCCCGAGGAGCTGGCCGCATCCGGCGGCGAGGGAGGAACCTACCTCGCAGAGGCCGACCGCAAGCCCCAGACCCGCAGCAGCCAGTTTCGCGGGTACGACCTCTCGCGGGTCAATTACACGCTGCGGGAGTTCACGTGCAAGGCCTGCTCGAACAACTGCCAGATTCAGGAGTTCACGGTGGAGGGCGAGAAGACCTACTGGGGCGACAAGTGCTCGTCGCGCTATCGTCAGCAGGCCAAGAGCGCCCGCAAGCCGGTCATCGACGACCTTCTGAGCATGCGCAATGAATTGCTGCTGGACGCCTCGGACCTTCCTGAGCCGCCCGCCGACGCGCCGACCGTGGGCATCCCGATGTGCATGTTCGCCTACGACCAGCTACCGTTCTGGCGGACGCTGCTGGCGCATTGCGGGCTGAAGGTGGAGCTTTCCGAGACCACCAACAGCAAGCTGGTGTCGCTGGGCGGCGATACGGCCGTCGCCGAACCGTGCTTTCCCATTATCGTCGCCCACGGGCACATCCGCCGCCTGTGCGAACGCCAGGACGTCGACAAGGTGCTGGTGCCCAATGTCGTCTCGCTGGAATCGCCGTGGACTCAGACCGAAAGCCATCTCTGCCCCTGGCATCAGACGCTGCCGTTCGTAACGCGACGGGCGCCGGCGATCGAGCCGCATGCCGGCAAAATGCTCTCGCCGACGGTGCACTTCCGTGAGGGGCGGAAATTCGTAACGCGCGAACTGCAGGACTGTTTCCGCAAGCAACTGGGCCTGTCCAGGCGCGTCGTCGGCCGGGCGGTCGAACAGGCGTATGAGGCACAGGCGGACTTCCAGAAGAAGCTCCTGGCTGCCGGCAGGGAAGCGCTGGAAAAACTGGACCGCACCGGCGAGATGGGCATTGTGCTGGTGGGTCGGCCTTACAATATCCACGATGCCGGCGTGAGTCTGTCTGTGGGCTCCAAGCTTCGCAAGACCTACGGCGTGAACGTGATACCAATGGATTTCCTCGACCTGGAGTCGGAGGATATCCGTGACGTCAACGAGAACATGTACTGGACGCTGGGCGCGCGGATACTGGCGGCCGCCAAAATCGTCGGCCGACGGGACAACCTGCACATCATCCACATAACGAACTTCAAGTGCGGGCCGGATTCTTTCGTGAAGCACTTCATCCGCCGTGCCAGCGCGGGCAAGCCGTTCCTGTCGATCCAGTTCGACGCTCACAGCAACGATGCCGGCATAATGACGCGTTGCGAAGCGTACCTCGACAGCAAGGGAATCCTCCGCCCGTGGCGGTCCCAGCAGCCCGCGGCGGCGACTGCCTGAGCGGAGAAGAAGCCCGCAGGACAGGTCGGGCATACGTGCCGGACACGAATGCTTTCAGGGCGCGAGGATCGGTCGCCTGTGGGTTCGTGCTACGGTAGTGACACTAGGCGCAGGAGGGGTGGAAACGTAGAATATTTGCATCCAGACAACGCCCATCGGGAATCGCTTTCCGGTGGGCTTTGGTTTTGAAATGGCGACTTCCATGGAAAGAGGCAACCCCTGGAAAAAGCTTGGTTCCGGGCCGCTGATAGCGCCCTCACTGCTGGCGTGCGATTTCGCGCGCGCCGGAGAGCAGATAACCGAGGCGATATCCGCAGGCGCCGAGGTGCTGCACGTGGACATCATGGACGGGCATTTTGTGCCCAACCTTTCCATGGGCCCGCCGTTCGTCAAGAGCATCCGCGCTTTCACGGACCACCCGCTGGACGTGCATATAATGGTGACCGACCCGGCGTACTATATCGAGCGTTTCGCCGAGGCCGGCGCCGACAGCATAACGTTTCACGTGGAGGCCACGGATGAGGCGCCGAAGCTGATACAGCGACTTCGCGAGCTTGGTCTCGGGGCGGCCGTCACGCTGAAGCCGGGTACCGAACCGGACATTCTCAGCAGCGTGATCGAGGACGTTGACATGGTGCTGGTGATGACGGTCGAGCCGGGCTACGGGGGGCAGAAGTTCATGGAAGACATGCTGGAGAAGATTTCCGCGGTCAGGGAGATGCTCCGGCCTGAGCAGCGGCTGGAGGTGGACGGCGGCATTAATACCGAGACCGCGCCGCGATGCGCCCGGGCCGGCGCGGATGTGTTCGTAGCCGGCGAGAATATCTTCGGTTCCGGCGACATCACCGCCGCAGTGCGGTCTTTGCGGAGGGCGATCGATGCGGCTTCGAACTGAACAGCATGCGCCGCAGACATTGGGGCTGGGCAATCTGACGCGCCTGTACCTGCTGAAGACCGGTCAGACCGTCTGGGAGCGGCAGGGGCGGGTGGATTCATCGGCCGGCGAGCCGCTGACCGAGCTTGGCAGAAGCGAGGTGGCCGCGGCAATGCCGGACCTTGCCGACACCCACATAAGGGCCGTATATGCCGGTGCCGGCGAGGCCGAGACCGAAACCGCGAAGATGATCGCCGACCGGTTGGGCGTGAAGGTCCACAAGTACAAGGACCTCCGCGAACTGGACTACGGCCTTTGGCAGGGGCTGACGACTGAAGAAATCAAGCGCCGCCAGCCGAAGGTGTACCGACAGTGGGTATCGGCGCCTCACAGCGTTCGCCCGCCCGAGGGTGAGACGCTCGCCGAGGCCCGGAAACGCTTGGTGTCGGCGGCCAGGCGAATAGTGAAGCGCCACAAAGGCGCGGCGGCTGTGGTGGTCTGCAGGCCGGTCGCGCTGGCGATACTCAAATGCGAGCTGGGCGACATGCCGCTTGATACGCTGTGGCAGCAGCTCGGCGACGATGCCGGATGCGTGAGTTTCGACACCGACGAGAAGAGTCTATAGAGGATTCACCCATGCCTGAGTCGCAGGACGGTTCCTTCGTACCGTACGACCCCTCGATATTCGACGGTCCGGCCATTCGCAAGAAGCGCGACGTTCCGGACGGACTGTGGATGCGCTGCCCGGGGTGCGAGTCGATGCTTTTCAGAAAACAGGTCTCCGAGAACCTGGAGGTGTGCCCGAGCTGCGGCCATCACTTCCCGGTCGGGGCGCGGAAACGCATTGAGCAGCTCCTGGACACCGACACATTCGAGGAGCTTTTCGAGGACATAGAGCCGGGCGACCCGCTGGAGTTCCATTGGCGGGGGCAGTCCTACAAAGACCGCGTCGCCAAAGAGCAGAGCAAGACCGGCAACCGCGAGGCGGTCGTAACCGGGGTGGGCTATGTAAAGGGCCGTCGCGTGGCGATTGGCGTGCTCGACGGACAGTTCCTGATGGGCTCGATGGGCTGCGCCATGGGCGAGAAGATTACACTGCTCATCGAGGAGGCGACCCGCTCGTCGCTGCCGCTGATAATCGTCAGCACCTCCGGCGGCGCGAGGATGCACGAGGGCGTGCTCAGTCTGATGCAGATGGGCAAGACCTCCGCTGCGCTCGGCAAGTTCGACGAGGCCGGCGGGCTGTATATATCCGTCCTGGCGGACCCGACCACCGCGGGCGTGCTGGCCAGCTTCGCGTCGCTGGGTGACATAATCATCGCCGAGCCGGGCGCGCTTATCGGGTTTACCGGGCAGCGGGTCATCGCCAACACCATCAAGACCGAGCTTCCCGAGGGATTCCAGCGGGCGGAGTTTCTGCTGGAGCACGGCTTTGTGGACACCATCGTCCACCGCCGCGACCTCCGCAGCGAGCTGGCCCGGCTGGTGGATTACTGCGTGGCATAACGAGCCGCATCCCGCGGGCCTCGCAGACAGGCCGGGTTTTGCTTCGGACCGAACATGAACGTCCGCGAAGAACTCTCCATCAAACACGCAAGGGTGGCCGCGTATCTACGCGAGCATGACCTCGATGCCGTGCTTCTGAGCAGACGGTGCAATTTCTCCTGGTACACCTGCGGCGCGCATAACTACGTATCCACCGGCTGCGACGTCGGCAACAGCCATCTGCTGGTCACGGCCGATTCGGCTGAGGTCCTTACCAACAATATCGAGGCGACGCGGCTATCGAATGAGGAGCTTCCCGCCACGGGGATCGAGGTGCGATCATTTGCGTACTTCGACGCCGAAGCGCGGCAGAAGCTGTTCGAGGCGGCGCTTGGCTCCCTGCGTGTCGCGGCCGACGCTTCCGTTGCGGGCCTGGACCTGCCGCCGCTGGAGGCGGACTTCGACCGGCTGCGCTGGACTCTGACGGCCCGCGAGATAGACCGCTACCGCGAGCTGTGTCAGGACACTGCCGCCGCCGTGGAGGCCGTCGCACAGTCGGCCGAGCCGGGTCAGACCGAGAACGAGCTGGCCGGTCTGCTGGCATGTTCGCTACGGTCGGCGGGCTGCACGCCGTGGGTCCTGCTGGTCGGCGGCGACGAGCGGGCCAGGCGGCTGCGCCATCCGTTGGCTACCGACGCGAAGGTGAAGGAGTATTTCATGCTCGTGGCCGGTGCTGAGCGTCACGGGCTTGTGGCGGCCTCGACGCGGGTGGCGTGTTTCAGGAAGGTCCCGGGCGACCTGGCCGAGAAGCACCGGGCGGCCGTTACGGTGGACGCCGCCCTTACCGGGGCGACCCGTCCGGGAGCGCCGCTGGGGGAGATATTCGACGTCGCCTGTGAGGCCTACAGAGAGGTCGGCTTCGGCGACGAATGGCGGATGCACCACCAGGGCGGATCCATCGGCTACCTGCCTCGCGAGGTAAAGGCCGCTCCGGGCGAAGACACGGCCGTGCTTGAGGACCAGGCCTTCGCCTGGAACCCGTCCATAGCGGGAACGAAGTCCGAGGTGACCGTCCTGTGCCGCGGCGACCAGACCGTTCCGCTGGAAGGACCGACGGATTGGCCCTCGGTAACGGGGCAGTGGAAGGGCTTCAAGGTTCGGCGGCCGGGTATTCTGGCGATATAAGCTTCGGCGAACGTGTCCGTTCGCTGTCGCCCAAGGCCGGCAGCAACCCACGCCGTTACTTGGCGCCGGCGACGGCTTCCTGCTCGGAGTGCTGTTCGTCGGGTTGCTCCGTGTAGCGGTGGGCGTCCTCAAAGCGGACGCTGATGCGCTTGGAGACTCCCGGCTCCTGCATGGTCACGCCATAGAGCACACCCGCCATCGCCATGGTCCGTTTGGCGTGTGTAATGATGATGAACTGACTGTCGGCGACGAATTCCTCTACAACGTGGTTGAAGCGTTCGTTGTTTGATTCATCCAAAGCTGCGTCCACCTCGTCCAGCAGGCAGAACGGGCTGGGCTTGGCGCGGAAGAACGAGAACATCAGGGCGATCGCCGTCATGGTCTTCTCGCCGCCGGACAGCAGACTCAAGCTGCGAAGGTCCTTGCCGGGCGGACGCGCGACAATCTCGATGTCACTTTCAAGAACGTCTTCCTCATCGACCAGCATCACGTCGGCCCTTCCGCCGCCGAACAACTTGCGGAACAGCGTCTGGAAGTTTTCGCGGACCTTGCCGAAGGTCTCCAGGAACATCTCGCGGCTCTGGCGATTGATGCGTCTGATGAGGTCCGTAAGCTGCCTCTGGGAGGCCTGGATGTCCTCGAGCTGACCGGCGAGGAATTCGCGCCGCTTCTCCAGCTCCTCCTGCTCGGTGATGGCGTCGAGGTTGACGTTCCCCAGACGGTCGATCTTCTCGCGCAGCTCCTGAATCTCAGCGGCCACCGCGTCCCAGTCGCGATCTTCGTCGTGCTCGTAATTCTCGTAGCACTCGGTGAGGTCCATGTGCATCTCTTCGGAAGCGCGGGCGATGAGGTCGTCCACGCGGGTGTCCACCTCACCCAGCTCGACGCGAGCGGTGTTGACGCGCTCGGCCGCGGCTTCCTGTTCCTTGCGGCGCTCGCTCAGTTCGGCGCGGATCTGCTCGGCCTTTTCCTGCAGGCCCGCGCGGGTCTCCTCGGTTTCCTCGGCCTGGCAGTTCAGTTGCTGCTGCTGCTCGTAGAGGCGGTCTATCTCCTCGCGGGTGGAGGCCATCGCCTTCTCGGCGTCGGCGCGTCTCTGGCGGTTCAGCTCTATGCCGGAACGGGCCGCCTGCAGTTGCTCGACCATCTGCTCACGCTGGCGGGTCAGCGCCTCCAGCGCCTCGCGGACGGAGAGCTTCTTCTGCTCGGCCTCTGCGGCCGCGACTTTCAGCTCCGTCAGCTTCTCGGCAAGCTCTTTCTGGCCGGAGCGGGCCTCTTCCAGACGGGTGCTTAGCTGCTCCACTTCCTGTTTGCGGCGGTTGTTTTCCTCTTCCAGCCCGGCCGCTTTCTGCTGAGCTTCGCGCCTCTGGGCTTCGATGGACTCCTCCTCGCTCGCCAGGGCCTTCATGTCCTCGGCGACGGCCGGCTTCTCGCGATGCAGCTTGTCCATCTGCTCGTCCAGACGCTCCAGTCGGCTCTCGCAGTGCACCCGCTCGGTGTTGGCTTCATAGACCGCCGTGCGAAGCTGCTGCTGAACGTGCTCAAGCTGGTCGCGCTCGCTGTGGGTGGCCGACGCCGATTCGCTCAGCCGCTCGATGCGGGCGTCGGTTTCCTCCAGCTTACGCGCAAGCTCCGAAAGCTCGCTCCGCCGGGCGACCACGCCGGTGGCGCGGTTGGCGGCGCCTATGCGGACTCTGCCGTCGGCCTCCAGCACCTCGCCGGAGAGGGTGACGAATCTCACGCCGCCCGGCAGCCGCTCGGACGCGGCGCGGGCGTCGTCCAGTGTCTCGACTACGAGTGTGTTGCCCAGCAGCCGCCACATCAGCGGGGCGAGTTGCGGCTCGTGCCGCACCCAGTCGATGGCGCGGCCTTTGACTTCGGGACAGGCGGAGATATCCAGATCGCTCCTGAATCCGCCCAGCCGGTCGAGGCAGAGCACCTCCACCGCGCCGCTGTCGCCGAGTACGTCCTTCAGCTCCTCGCGGGCGTCGCGGACGGAGGCAAAATCGTCGGCCAGCAGCATCTGGTCCGCGCCGGAAAGCGCCGCCTCCACCAGCGCCGCGTGCTCGACGTCGGCCGATATGGAGTCGCCAAGCATCCCGCGTATGCTCTCAAGGCGTCCCTGACGCTTGGCCTCCAGGACGCGGCGTACGCCGGCGGCGACACCTTCGAGCCGGCGCTGCATTTCCCGAAGCGCCTGAATGCGGCTCTGAAGCCCGCTGCGCTGCTCGCGGGCGTCTGAAAGCTCGTTTCGCAGCCGTTGCTCTTCGTCGCTGAGCTGCTCGGCTTTGGCCCTTGCACCCCGGAGCTTGTCCTGCGACTGTTCGATATTTCCCCGGACCTCGTCCAGTCTCGCGACGACCTGGGTTCTGTTCTGCCCAAGCTCCTTCAGCTCCTGCTCGATCTGTTCGGCCCGCTCGTCGAGGCGGCGCCGCTGGGCCTGGAGGTTCTCACGGCGGGCCTCCGTCGCACGGACATCGTTGTGCAGTTGGGCTATCCGCCTCATAAGGTCGATGCTGTCGGCCTTGGCGTCCTCCAGACGGGCGGACATGTCGTTGATGGCAAGCTCGGCCGAGTTGTGCCGCTGACGGGCGGCTTCGTAGTCGCTGTTGAGCCGCTGGGCTTCCTCGTCGAATTTTCGGAGCTGTTCACGCCGCGAGGCGATATCCCCGTCGCGGGCGTCTATCTCCCTCTGCGCCTCTTCGCAGCGTTGGTTCTCGCTCTTGAGCTGCTCGTCCAGTTCAGTGACGCGGGAGGTGAGCATCTCCACGCGCTGCTCGCAACTGGTGATCCGTCCGCCGACCGCGGCTATGCGACTCTGCAGGTCGCGGGCGGTCCGCTCCAGGTCCACCGACTCCACTTCCGTGCCGCTGCGGGCGCTTTCGAGCTGGTCGATGCGGGTGTTTATGCCCGCCAGCCGGTCGTTCTGGGCTTCCAGAGTCCGGGCCAGCTCCTGTCGCCGCCGGCGAAGCTGGTGGTAGCGGGCGAGAAAATGCAGCGACCGCAGTTCGTTGAGCCGCTGGGTGTGGCTCTGATAACTGCGGGCCTTGCCCGCCTGCTGTTTTATGCTCCGCAGACGCTTGTCCACCTCCGCGAGGATGTCGGCGAGGCGCAGAAGGTTCTGCTCCACGCGGTCGAGTTTGCGGAGGGCCTCGGCCTTGCGGGCCTTGTACTTGCTGATGCCGGCGGCCTCGTCGAAGACCATACGCCGCTCCTCCTGCGACGCCTGGAGGAAGGCCTCGACCCGACCCTGCTCAATGAGACTGTACGCCCTTCTGCCGACGCCGGTATCCATGAACATCTCTCGGATGTCACGCAGGCGGCAGGGGGTCTTGTTGATGAGATATTCGCTGTTGCCGGAGCGGTAGAGTCGCCGCGTGACGGATACCACCCGGTGGGTGTCCCCGTCGCCGTTGCCGCCGGTGTCCACGTTCGGTTGGAGAAGCCCGGAGGAGTTGTCGAATACCATCGTCACCTCGGCCATTCCGGCGGCCTTGCGGGCCGAGGAGCCGTTGAAGATGACGTCCTGCATCTCCGAGCCGCGAAGGGACTTGGCCGACTGCTCGCCGAGCACCCATTTGAACGCATCGACGATGTTGCTTTTGCCGCAGCCGTTGGGACCGACCACGCAGCTAACGCCGTCGTCGAACTCGAAGGTGGTGCGGTCGGCGAAACTCTTGAAACCCGACAGGGTCAGTTTGGTCAGCTTCATATCGTGCGTTTTCCTTAACGCGAAACGCCCGACCGTCCATGCTGGGCGGGCCTAGGACTCAGCCGGTGCATCGGGTCGGCCCACCTCGGGCATCTCCTGGTAGATTCTCTGTAGCTCAGGCAGCGGCTGCAAGACGAATTTCGCGGGTATATCGCCTTCCTCGCACATACGATACAGCACACTGACCACCTGTCCATAGGTCAGTCCCAGACCTTTGATGTCTCCGTTGTCGTCCGGTTCGGGACGGTCTCCCAGCGTTCGGACAAGCTCGCGGACATAGCAGTCCACATAGAACGGGTCGCTGTAGTCGCCTCTGCTGGGGATTTTGCGGTAAACCAGCAGCTTGTCGTCGTCGCGGTGGGCGTTGATTGTCACAAGGTCGTCGGGAGAGTTGTAGAACACCGGTCGCTGGACCGTCATATCCTGTCCGAACAGCACGATGCGTGGACGATCGGTTTGTGACGCATAGATGACATACCGCCGGTCCGATTTGACCGCGTGGACCTCGAACTCGCCGGATACATTTACGCGGCGTATGGCCGAGCTTCCACCGCGGCGAAGCAGCGCCCGGTATGCTGTGAACCGCACAAACTCATTCTGGTCGTTCAGCAGGTCCTCCAGCAGGGGACGTCCTTCGGGTATGTGCGGGTGTCGGCCGAGTTCGCGTATGGCGTCCGTCTGGAGCGATGAGTCCGGGTCCCCGGCCGCCTGGAGGACTATCTCCAGCGCCGATTCGTCCCCCAGTCGCAGGCCCGTCCGGGCCGCGTAGTACGCCACCCGCGGGTCGTCGGAGGTGTAGTGCTCCTTTACGACCGGCAGGATCTGCCGGCCGATCGCCTCCCATATCAACGCCAGCGATTCGCGATCGGCGTTCGCCTGCTCCATCTGCCGTCCGACTTCCCATGCCTTGCCTTCCTCGGCCGACGGGCCCCACTCCAGCGGCAGGTGCATGACAAGGTCTAGGAAATGTCGATAGTCTCCTCTGTATTCCCGGGGCACCGTCAACTCGATTACCGAGGAATCCCGCGGGTTGGCGGGTTTTTCGCTGGCCGAGCCGAAACGCGCGTTAATCCGCCGCCCGATAAGGTCGCAACGGGAATAATCCGGTTCTAGCAGTTGTATCCGAAGGCCTCGTGACCAGAGGACTTTGCCTCCACCGACGACGCGTCCGCGCCGGGCATTGCTCAGGCGGGCCTCGGTCTCTTCGCTGTCCATGAACGGGTTCACAAGCACCGAGCCGGCTCCCTCCGCGACCACACGGGAGGGGCCACCGGGACTGGCGACTCCCCCGACGGCCAACCTCAACTCCGCCGGCATCAGGATGCCGCCTTCGAGACTGCGGGTCTGCGTCTGGGGAAGGCAGGTGACGTGAAGGTCAAACCGCGTACCGGCCGGTGCCCCGGGAGGTACGCTGCCGCCGATCAGGACCACGGTGGTGTCGCGGTCCCGCAGGATGCGCTGAGGCGTCAGACTCTCGGTGCCGCGGGTCCAGCGGCCCAGGTCCTGTTTGCGGAGATACTGCTCCAGGTAGCCCGCCAGGTGCGAGGGAACCTCGGAAGATCCCTTATCGCCCAGGCCGACCACGATTCCGTACCCCTGCACCGAGATAGCGCCGCCGTGAACAAGACGGGCGTATTCGGCTACCGTTCCCTCCACCTCCGGGGGGACGGGCGGAAGCTCCGCCGCGGCGTCATCGGTGTCGAGAGTATTGCTGTCGCCGCAGCCGACGGCCCAGACAGCCGCCAGGACGACCGCTGCCGACAAGAAGACCTTTGCGCGCATGGGACACCTCATGCCATAATCGTTATCGGACGTTGCTCCGGCGGGCGGTTAGTGGTTTTCCCGCCGTTTGGAGGCACAGAATGATACCAAAACCCTCCCGGCGTCGCAAATCCCTCCGGGGTTACTGCGATGAGCAGTATTGGCCCGTGTCCGTCTTTGTTTCCGGTTGGCGTCAGGGGCTGCTAGTCGAAGACCGGCCGGCGGACTGTCTCGGGCTCGTCTTCGTCATTACGCGAGGATGTCCGCGAAGAGCCGGCTTCGCTGCGAGGCGGTATGACCAGAGTCTGGCCGGCCCTGAGCGAACTGCTGTCAACGCCAGGGTTTGCCTGCTGAATCAGCGTCCAGAGCGTCCCGTCTCCGTAAACCTTCTGGGCGACGCCCCAGAAGCCCTTATCGCCTTCCTGGACCGTGTAGGTCCTCCCGCCGGCGGGTACGGGCGTATCACCGCCGCGTGCGGCTTCAGGGGTATCGGCCTCCACCGGCTTTGGGGGGATAATCAGTTTCTGGCCCGGCCGCAGTGAACTGCTGTCGGCCTGGGGGTTCTCCCGCGCTATCAGGTGTGCATACCTGCCCGTGCCATAGACCGTCTGTGAAACGCCCCAGAAGCCAAGATCGCCTTCCTGGACGGTGTATATCCTTCTGCCTCCTGAAAGCGGGCGAACGCTTCCCGGTGCGGACTCCGGCTCATTGACAGAGACCCGGTCTTCTTCGGGCAATGCCGGTATGCGCAGCCGCTGACCGGCGCGAAGGGCATTGCTGTCAACGTCGGGGTTGGCGTCACGGATCAGTTCCCAATACTTGCCGTGGCCATAGACTTTCTGCGATATGCCCCAGAAACCGTCGTCCCCCTCCTGCACCGTATAAGTGCGGGGACGGTTGGTGGTCGGTCGGTCAACACTTATGCCGTTACCGCCGGTGTCCGGGGTCGCACGGGCAGTATTGTCCCCAAGGGGGTCTCCCGTCTCTGTTTCAAGGGGTGTCAACCGCGGAAGTCTGTATCCCTGCACAGATTCCCGGTCCACGACCGTCTCGTCCGTCCCGGAAGGCCTGGTGGTCGTCTCAACCGTATCGACTCCGGAGGTATCCGTTCCGGTTGGCGTTTCCGACTCGACAGTGACGGTACGTTCGCTCACATCGGGGCCGTCGGTTTCCGTTTCCTGCCTGTCGGAAATGTGGAAAATATTCCTTTGGTCGTCGTCCTGTGCCTGCCGGTCGCCCGGAGAATCGCCTCCGTCCGTTCCGCTGTCCCCATTGCCTGTAAAGACGAAATAGAGCACAGCGACAGCAACGACGCCAAGCCCCACGGCTATCCCGATTTTCACGTCCCTGCGCATTTGAGTAGCTCCTGATCTGCACGGCCGCGGCGCCTGTTTACTGAACTGCCCATATTATTACCCGCCGCGGCGGTGAGGCAAAAGAAAACTCCACGTATCAAGTGCCCGTTGAGGTCAACCCGAAACCGCCCGAACGGTCTGACGGGCTATCATCAGCTCCTCGTCCGTGGGGACCACCCAGACGGCCAACTCGGAGCCGTCGGTAGTGATGGCCCCGGCCTGTCCGCCGACCGTGGCGTTGTTGCGGCCGTCGTCCAGCTCGGCCCCAAGGCGACTAAGCCCGAGCACGATGCGCCGACGGATCTGGCGGGAATTCTCGCCAATTCCACCGGTCAGGACCACCGCGTGGACTGCCGGCAGTACGGTGTAATAGGCACCGACGTACTTCACAATGCGATAGACGAACATCGCGACGGAAAGTTCCGCACGGGCGTCGCCCCTGTCGGCGGCCGACAGGATGTCGCGCATGTCGGCCGATACGCCGCTGACACCCAGCAGGCCCGATTGGAAATTCAACGCCTCGTCAACCTGCTCCGCGGACATCCCCTTGCGCTGCATATACAGGACCGCGCCGGGGTCCACATCGCCGCTGCGGGTGCCCATCATCAGGCCTTCCATGGGGGTCATGCCCATCGAGTGGTCCACGGGACCGCCGGCCCGGACGGCTGTCATGGAGCAACCGCCGCCAAGGTGGACCGTGATGAGATTGGTCTCGGAGGCCTTTCGGTTCAGCAGCTCGGCCGCTCGCAGAGCGACGTAGTGGTGGCTCAGGCCGTGAAAGCCGTACTTGCCGGACGCGGTGTTCGCCGTACCAGCTCTCCGGCACGGCGTAGCGGCAGGCGTGCTCGGGAAGGGCGGCGAAAAAGCCCGTGTCGAAGACGGCCACGTGCGTCGCCGCCGGCAGGGCCTCGCGGGCGGCCTCGATCCCCGCGAGATTGCGGGGATTGTGCAGAGGCGCCATTTCCGCCGCCTGCCGGATGGTCTCTAAGACCTCGTCGTCCACGACGGCGGCTTCCAGACGACTGTGTCCGCAGTGGACCACGCGGTGTCCGACCGCGTCTATTTCCGAGACATCCCGCAGCACCGGCTGGTCGCCGCCGACCAGGGCCTCCAGGACGCGGGCGATGCCGGCGACGTGGTCGTCCGGGCGGAAGCCGACCATGCCCTGCTCGTCGCCCCCGCCGGGCGAGAGCTGACCCTGGGCCAGCGAGCGCTCGTCCGGCATGGCGAAAAGCTCGTACTTGATGGAACTGCTGCCGCAGTTGATGACCAGTATTCTCATATCGATTATTCTGTCCCGCGGCTGCCAGGTGCCTCTTGGTTACAACCGGCTCCAGGGCCTCAATCCGCCGTTGTCGTTGAGCTTACTTGACGTGACGGCCTGTGTGCGAATACACTCCGCTGGCAATGTAAAGGGCCGGCTTCCGGCCCGATGGGAGCGACCCGGTGGCCGAGAGCTTTGGCAGCGATTTCAGGCGGTTTTTCCTGCGGGGGCTGGCCGCTGTCCTGCCTACGGTCCTTTCGATTGTTATCATCCTATGGCTGTTCCGCAAAATCCACGAGTATGTCGGTCAGTATATAAACGTCGCGGTCATCTGGCTGGCGTCCAAGATAATCTGGCAGGCGAAGGGACCCGGCGCCCAATGGGACAACGTCGCCGAGCTGTACAACCATATCAAGAACGAATACTACGAGCCCTGGTTGATATGGGTGGGGTTCGTGCTGGCTATCGTCGGCATCTACATATTCGGACGTTTTGTCGCCAGCTTCCTGGGTCGGGGCATCTGGCGGATGATCGAGCGGACGCTCATTCGACTGCCGATAGTCAAGCTGGTTTATCCATACGTCAAACAGGTTACCGATTTTCTGCTTTCGGAGCAGAAGATCGAGTTCAACCGGGTGGTGGCGGTTGAGTATCCCCGCAAGGGGATCTGGTCGATAGGCCTGGTGACGGCGCCTGGCATGAGGACCATCCAGGCCGCAGTGGGCGGAGAATTGCTGACGGTTTTCATCCCGTCCAGCCCGACGCCGATGACGGGCTATACAATTACAGTAAAGAGAGAGGAGGTCATCGACCTGCCCATGAACATAGAGGACGCGCTGCGGTTCACCATCAGCGGCGGCGTGATAATGCCGTTGAACGAGCAGCGAGGACAGGCCGAAATAGAGCAGGCCCGGCAGAGTTTGTTCCCCCTGGAGAAGAAGAAACGCAGGAAGGAGACGCCCCAGTGAATATCACGGTGGATGCTCGACACATGGAAGCCACGGACTCCATTCACGACTACGTGGACAAGAAGGTCTCCAAGCTGCCGCGTTACTACAACAACATCAAGGAAATCGAGGTGGTGCTCGATACCGAGGGCGACCTCGCCATGGCCGAGATCATCGCCCACGCGAAGAAGAAGCGCACATTCGTCGCATCGGCCCAGCACGAGAACATATATGGCGCAATCGACGGCTCTCTGGACAAGATTACCGAACAGCTCCGCCGATTCAAAGACAAGGTCCGGGACCATCAGGGTCCGCCGCATCAGGAGACCATGGGTGGTGGCGAAGGCCTGTAAGGATCGCCGCCGCGGTTTGTGTGTTTGTCCGGTGCTGGTGGAGCTTGCCGACACAAAATCACTCTTGTCCCTACTGGTCAGAAGCGGGCAAACTCGCTAAACTCACCTCCGCACCCGACGCGCTGCGCAGCGGTTCGCCGACCGGTGCGGAGGTTTTTCTGCGCGGCTCGAAGACCCCACGACAGGAGCAATGCATGAAGCTGGCAGATATTATCGTCACAGACGCGATTGTCCCGGAGCTTCAGGGCGCCGGGCGCGACGAGGTGATTCGGGAGCTTGTACAGGCCCTGGCCGACGCCGGGGCGCTGCCGAAAAAGTCGGCAGAGGAAGTGGCGGAGGCGGTCCTTGAGCGTGAGCATCAGGCGACGACCGGAATAGGCAAGGGGGTCGCTCTACCTCACGCGAAGCTGAAGGGACTCAAAAAGCCCGTAGGGACCATCGGGCGCTCCAGCGAGGGCATCGATTTCGCCGCCCTGGACTCCAAGCCCGTGTATTCGGTGATCCTGCTGCTGAGCAGTCCGGACAACCCCGACGAACACCTCCAGGCGATGGAAACGATTTTCCAGCACGTGCAGAGAGATATTTTCCGCAAGTTCCTCAGGCAGAGCGAGACGGCCGAGGCAATCATTGAACTCATCGAGGAAGCGGACGAACTGGCCTGAGACCCGCGGCGTAAGCATTCGCGGCAGGTATGGCAGGCCCGGGAAGCAGAAGTGGCTACCGCTGAGAAACAGGTCACAATACCGAATAAATTCGGGCTTCACGCACGCCCGGCTATGCAGTTTGTCGAACTGGCAAACCGCTACACCAGCAAGGTGGAGGTCTCCAACGGAGACCTGTCGGTGGATGCCAAGAGCATCATGTCGGTGATGCGGCTGGCGGCCACCCAGGGGACCGTGCTGCATGTGGTTGCCGATGGTGACGATGCCGACGATGCAGTGGCCGCGCTGGTCGAACTGGTCGAGAGCGGCTTCGGCGAGATGGAAGGTGATACCGATAACCAGTGATCCCCGAAGCATTGTGCCGTCCGGCGAAGGGCGGAAGCGGAATACCGTGATATGAAGGTCAAGAAAGGCATAGGCGTCTCACCAGGCGCGGTTGTCGCCACGGCGATCGTACTCGACACCGAAGAGTACGATATACCCGAGCGCCACGTGTCTGTGGATAACGCCCAGGCCGAGCTGGACCGCCTGAAGGGGGCATTGGCCGTATCCAAAAGAGAGATACTCGACCTTCGCAAGCGCACCGCCGAGAAGCTGGGCAAGGAGACCGCGGGCATATTCGATTTCCACCTCGGTCTGCTGGAGGACAAGCAGCTTTTCAAGCAGTTCTCCGAGACGATCCTCAACGGGCACACAACGGCAGAGTACGCCGTCGCCAACGTATTGCGGGGATACGCCGGCGACTTCCGCGACATGCCCGAGTACCTCTCCGAGCGCGTCAAGGATGTCTATGACGTCGAGAAGCGATTGCTCAGGAATCTCATAGGTCAGCGTCGGCAGTCGCTGAAGCATCTGAGCAAGGACGTAGCCGTACTCGCCCGCGACCTGACGCCGTCCCAGACGGCCGGTCTGGACCGCGAGCACGTGCTGGGGCTGGCTATCGACGCCGGCGGCGAAACCAGCCATACCGCCATTGTCGCCAAGGCCATGGATATTCCCGCCGTGGTCGGACTCAACGACGTAACCGCGGAGGTCTCCGGCGGCGACAAGGTTGTAATCGACGGCAATCGGGGCATCGTCATCATCGACCCCGACGAGCAGACGATCGAGCGGTATGAGAAGTTCGCCCAACGTCAGATAGAGTTCATCCACAGTCTGGACGCGCTGCGCGAGCTGCCTGCGATAACGGCCGACGGACACGAGGTCCGCCTGCTGGGCAACATCGAGTTCCCCTACGAGGTGCGCACCGTCCTGGATAAGGGCGGGCAGGGCATCGGCCTTTACCGGACGGAGTTCCTGTACCTCGGCTCGGACCTCGAGCCGACCGAAGAGGACCACTACCGGGCGTACTGCGACGTGCTGGAGGAGTGCGGAGATCGCCCGGTTACCATCCGCACACTGGACCTCGGTGCGGACAAGTACACCCAGGCCCGGGCAAGGGTACCCGAGCGGAACCCGTTTCTGGGGCTTCGCAGTATCCGCTACTGTTTCCAGAACCTTCAGATGTTCAAGACCCAGCTTCGCGCCATCCTCAGGGCGGGCGTGCGCGGAAACATCTCCGTGATGTTCCCGCTGATTACCAACCTGCTGGAGATGCGACAGGCCAAGACCATCGTCCGCGATGTCATCGAGGACCTCGAAGAGGAAGGAATCGAGCATCGCGACGATGTTCCGCTGGGTATGATGGTGGAGACGCCATCGGCCGCCCTGCAGTGCGACGCGTTTGCCAGGGAGGTGGACTTCTTCTCCATCGGCACCAACGACCTGGTGCAATACACCCTGGCGGTGGACCGCGGAAACGAGCGGGTGGCGGCGATGTTTACGGTCGCCGACCCGGCGGTGCTGCGGCTGATACAGGAGGTCATCCGGGCCGGACAGCGGCACGACGTGCCGGTGAGTCTTTGTGGCGAGATGGCCGGCGACCCGGTATATACGATGCTGCTGCTGGGGCTGGGTCTGCGGAGCTTTTCATGCTCGCCGCCGGCGATTCCGGAGATAAAAAAGATCATCCGCTCTGTTACGATGGAGCAGGCGCTTAAGGTGGCCCAGCGGGTTTTGAGCTTCGACTCCGACAAGGAGGTCGTTAACTACCTCCGCACGGAGACCCGCCGGGTGCTGCCCGAAGCGCTGGTGGAATAGAACAACCGTAGTGTGGTTGCGGGGCTGATTTGCCGGCCCGACAGCGGCAGGACCGCTGAAAGGCAAGGCGTATCGGTTTCGAACCGCCTTGAGAAAACAATCGAACGTCGCGAACGGCGCGGCGTGATAATACATTCGAAAGGGCGCATAAGGACTTTGCCCGAACGTTGGCTTCTACGCTTTCGCGTCTACGGGGACCTGCGATATCTCTCGCACCATGATATGGCGCGGGTGATGGAGCGGGCCTCGGCGCGGGCCGAAGTGCCGTTGCGGTATTCGCGGGGGTATAATCCCCGCCCGCGACTGTCTCTTCTCTGCCCGCGGCCGGTGGCGGTAGCCGTCTGTGACGACCCGCTGCTGCTGGTTACCGACGAACCTGTGGACACCCGCCGGATGAGTGAGGCGCTCAACCGCCAGTCGCCGCAAGGCCTGGAGTTTGAGACCTGTGAACCGGCGCCCCGGACCACCCCGCGACCCCTGCGCATGGACTACTGTTGTCCCGTTGTGGACACGGCGGCCGTCGGCCTGCGGCTACAGGAGTTGCTGGAGCGCGACACCTGGCCGGTGCAGCGGCTGGTCTCGCGGAAGAGCCGCCGGGGCGGGTTTGTTCGTCGCGATATCGACCTCCGCGGGCTGCTCAGCGACCTGGAGGTCCGCGACGGACGGCTCTGGTGGACGGCCCGACCCGAAGGCGACCTCTGGCCTCGTCCGGGCGAAGTGCTGCGTCTGCTGTCCCTGCCGGAACGTCCCCTGCTGGCCGAGGTGGTCCGCAGACACGTTCGGCTGAACATCGACGAGCGCCCCAAAGACAGGAACGGTGAAACGCAATGTCAAAACTGATGCTCATCAACACGGTCGAAGGTCAGGAATGCCGAATCTGCATTGTCTCTGACGGCAACCTGGAGGAGCTGTACGTGGAGCGGACCTCCACGGCCAGCAGAGTCGGAAATATCTACAAGGGCAAGGTCACCAACGTCGAGCCGTCGATACAGGCGGCTTTCGTGGACTGCGGGTTGGCGAAGAACGGCTTCCTGCATATCTCGGACCTGCACCCGCAGTACTTCCCCGGGGGCGGCAAAAGCTCCGAGGCCGTCGGACGCAAGCGCCCGCACCGCGACCGTCCGCCGATACAGGCGTGCCTGCGGCGCGGACAGGAAGTCATCGTCCAGATGACCAAGGAGGGCATAGGCACCAAGGGTCCGACGTTGACGACATACCTGTCGATACCGGGTCGGCTGCTGGTGATGATGCCGGGGATGAAGAAACTCGGCGTCTCCAGGAAGATAGAGGACGAGGAGGCACGCGACCAGGCCCGCAAGCAGCTCAACGAGCTGAATCTGCCGTCCGAGATGGGCTTTATCCTCCGCACCGCCGGTGTGGGGCGTTCCAAGCGCGACCTCAACCGCGACCTGAACTATCTCCAGCGGATGTGGAAATCAATCCGCAAGCACGTAAACACCTCCAAGGCGCCGGCCGAGCTTTTCCGCGAGTCCGACCTGGTCACGCGCACCATCCGCGACGTCTATAACAGCTCCATAGACCGGATCATCTGCGACAGCGCCGCCGTCGCACGGAAAGTGCGGGAATTTCTCGACGTCGCCATGCCGCGAACAAAACACGTTGTGGAGGTGTACGTGGGACAGAAGGGGCTGTTTCACGAGTTCGGCCTCGAGCAGGAGATAGAGAGCATCTACTCCCGCCGCGTGGAGTTGCCGTCGGGCGGGTCGATTGTAATCGACCAGACCGAAGCGCTGGTGTCCATCGACATCAACTCCGGCCGGTACCGCGACCACAGCGACGCCGAAACCACCGCTACGAAGATAAACAAGGAGGCGGCCGCGGAGATCGTCCGCCAACTGCGGCTGCGCGACCTCGGCGGCGTGATCGTAATCGACTTCATCGACATGCAGAACAAGAAGAACCGCAGCGCCGTGGAGAAAATCCTCCGCGACGCGATGAAGGATGACCGCGCCAAAACCAAGGTCCTGCGGATGAGCGCTTTCTGCCTCGTCGAGCTGACGCGCCAGCGGATGAGACCGTCGCTGAAGGAGGACGTTTACAGCCACTGCCCGAACTGCAAGGGCACCGGGCTGGTCCGCTCGGCTGAGTCGCAGGCACTGCTGGTGATGCGCGACATACAGCGAGCGGCCGCCAGTGAGGACGTTGCGACGATATCGGTTACCGTCTCGCCCTCGGTGGCAGAGCGGCTGACCAATTTTCACCGCAAACAAATATGCCGCATAGAGTCGCAGGCCCACAAGGCCGTCCGCGTGCACGCCTCGGCCGACATGGGCAGCGAGGAAATCAGCATCGAATGCACCAACAACCGCGGCAGCGTAATAAACTGGAATCAGGGCGACGGCGGAAAAAGCGATCCCGAGGTCCGTACCGTGGATGTCGGCGATTACGATAAGTGGCTCGCCGAGCAGAAAAAGGCGGCCGAGGGCGAGGATCAGGACCAGCCCGCCGAAGATAAACCAGAGCAGAAAGCTCAGGACAAGCCGGACCAGGAAGACAAGAAGCAGGATACGGACAGGAAAAAATCGCGACGCAGGCGGAAAAAGAAACCTTCCGGGCAGCCGAAGGCCTCCGAACAGTCCGGCGAAGACACCTCCGGGTCCGACGATGAGGGCAAGCAGTCGGAATCACAAGAGCAGGACGGCAAGAGCGACGGCGAGCAGGCCGGCTCTTCCGACCAGAACGAATCGTCCGACAAGTCCACCACCAAAAAGCGCCGCCGGGGCCGCCGTGGCGGAAGGAAGCACAAGAAGAAACCCCAGGCAGCGGCCGAGAAAAGCGAGTGAGCCGGCAGGTAGTTCAGCCGTTGAGCAGACGGACGGTGTTCGAAGAACGCCCCCGCCGGCAGGCGGGGCAAGCCCGATAAACCCCCTGCTCATGCACGGGGCTTGCTGAAGCCCTCGCCAAAGGGCGCCTGAAAGTAGCCGTGGGCGAAGCGCATCTCAGCCCGTGGGAAGCTATTTGTTCGCGCCGGCGCGTTTCTCCGGCGGTTTCTCGGCCGATTCATCGCCGGTCAACTCGGCGATGCGGTCGCGGAGCCGGGCGGCCTTTTCGAATTCCAGATTCTCCGCCGCGGTGTACATCTCCCGCTCCAGCTCGGCTATAAGCTCGGTGCGGTCGTACTCGTCCGGAGCCATCTGGACGGCCTCGCGCGCCACGCGATGTGCCCGCAACTGGTCGGCCAGCGACGTCCGGATCGCCTTGCGGATGGTTTGCGGCGTGATGCCGTGCCGCTCGTTGAACTCCAGTTGCTTCTGTCGGCGGCGATCGGTCTCGTCGATGGCCTTTCGCATCGAATCGGTAATGCGGTCGGCGTAGAGATATACCTTGCCGTGCACGTTGCGTGCGCAGCGGCCGATGGTCTGGATCAAGCTCGTAGCCGAGCGCAGGAAGCCCTCCTTGTCGGCGTCGAGTATCGCTACCAGCGACACCTCCGGCAGGTCCAGGCCCTCGCGCAGAAGGTTCACGCCCACCAGCACGTCGAACTTGCCCTCCCGCAGCTCGCGGAGGATGTCCACCCGCTCCAGCGTGTCGATCTCGCTGTGCAGGTACTTGCAGCGGAAGCCCTCCTGCCGCATGTACTCCGAGAGGTCTTCGGCCAGACGCTTGGTCAGCGTGGTAATCAGCGTGCGCTCGCCGTCGGCGACCCGGCTGCGGACCTGCTCGATGAGGTCCTGCACCTGTCCCTTTGCCGGTCTGACCTCCACGGCCGGGTCCACCAGACCGGTCGGCCGGATGATCTGCTCGACAACCTCACCGCCGGCCTGCTCCAGCTCCCAGCTTCCCGGCGTTGCGGAGACGAATACCACGTCGCCCCACAGCTTCTCGAATTCCTCGAATGTCAGCGGGCGGTTGTCCAGAGCGCTGGGCAGCCGGAAGCCGTGCTCGACGAGCACTTCCTTTCGGCTGCGGTCGCCGTGGTACATGGCGTGGAGCTGAGGCAGCGTCACGTGCGACTCGTCGATAATCAGCAGATAGTCGTCGTCGAAATAGTCTATGAGCGTGTAAGGCCTGGCGCCGGGCCGACGCCCGTCCAGATGACGCGAGTAGTTCTCGATACCGGGGCAGTAGCCCACCTCCAGCAGCATCTCGATGTCGTATCGCGTCCGCGCTTCCAGTCGCTGGGCCTCCAGCAGCTTGCCTTGGTTGCGCAGCTCTATCAGCCGCTGCTCAAGCTCGGCCTTTATGCTCTCGACGGCCGATGCGATGGTGCTCTCCTCGGCTACGTAGTGAACCGCCGGGAAGATAAACGCCTGGTCGGTGTCGCTGAGCACCTCTCCGCTGGTTGGATGGATGAGATGGATGGCCTCTATCTCGTCGCCGAACATCTCCACCTGGTAGCCGAACTGCTCGTAGGGCGGGTAAATGTCTATGGTATCGCCGCGCACACGGAACGTGCCGCGTTTGAAGTTTACGTCGTTGCGGTCGTACTGGAGGTTCACCAGCGACCGCAGCAGTTCGTCCCGCTCCACGAACCCGCCCACGCGGATGGGGACCACGACCTTCTTGTACTCCTCCGGGCTGCCCAGCCCGAAGATGCACGAGACGCTGGCGACTATTATCACGTCCCGCCGGCTGGTCAAGCTGGTAGTCGCAGACAGCCGCAGCCGGTCCAGCTCGTCGTTGCGGGAGGCGTCCTTCTCGATGTAGATGTCCCGCTGGGGGATGTACGCCTCCGGCTGGTAGTAGTCGTAGTAGCTTACGAAGTATTCCACCGCGTTGTTGGGGAAGAGGTCCTTGAACTCCTCGTAGAGCTGGGCGGCGAGCGTCTTGTTGTGGCTGATGACCAGGGCGGGCCTCTGCAGGCGCTCGACGAGGTGGGCCATCGTGAACGTCTTGCCGCTGCCGGTAACGCCCAGCAGCACGTTCCGCCGCTGACCTGATTTGATATTCCGGGCGAGCTTGTCGATGGCCTGGGGCTGGTCACCCTTCGGCTCCATCTCCGATATGACCTGCAAGTCGGGCATCTCTATTACCTGCTGAGTTAGCTGTTCACGGCGAATTGGCCATTATACAGGAATCGCCCCCGCCGCTTCAGCCCCTATGAGCAAGCTCCCCCGGCCAGGGTTCGGTTGGAATATGGTGGCATCCAATCGCAAACTGGAGCCGAGGCCGGTTCGGGAATATGTCAATCGCCCCCTGCGGGGGCTCCAACTTCTGCACCCCGTTTCCACGGGCTCAGCTTCGCTTCGCCCGGGGCTACTATCAGGCGCCCCCTTACGGGGACTTGTTACGAATGGACCATTGGCTTTTTCAGACGCCCCTGGCGGGGACCCGTTACGAATGGGCCATTCGCTCTTTTGAAGCGCGCTCTGACGGGGGCTACATCGTCGTCGGCGGTTGACCCTTAAACAACGGTCCGGCGAGGAGTCCCGGCACAAGCCGGGACGATTGAAAATAGCCACGGGCGCCAGCCCGTGGATTTGTGGCGACAACCTCCCCCAGAGCCCCCGACAGGG
>JBNGDC010000007.1:0-26052 GCA_049975485.1 Phycisphaerae bacterium
CTCTTGCTCGTAATAGGGGTATTCTACGTACTCCGCCTCAGCGCCGAAGTCGGCGGTCCGATTATTGGTCTTCTGGTTGCTCCCAGCAGGGAGGTGGAGTTTGGCTGGGCCCACGGCGCCCGCGGCGACAAGTACATGATCACACCCGGAGTGCCCTGGGGGTTCATTGTAGGCTGCCTGTCCCTGGGCCTGTTCTTCGCCCGAGGGCGCCGGCCGGCCGTACGAATCCTCGGACTCGGGGTTTACCTGTTCTGCCTCGCAGTGGAAGTTGTGGTAGTGCAGGCACGAGGAACGACCATCATGCTTCTTTGGGCCCTGGTCTGGTCCTGGGTCGGAAGAAGCATTCAGAGCTTCGGCAAGGCCGCACTCATCATCACGGTGTTCTTGATAGGCAGCGTCCTTCTTGTGGTGGCCAATCCCTTGACGCTCCTGACCGAGGCCGAGCAAACGAGATCCTTCGCGGCTCGGCTCACAACGCTGGGCCAGGATAGGCTTGCTCAAGCCCACGAAGGTTGGCAGATTATCAGCGACGCCCCGGCCACTCTTGTCCTTATGGGCGATCTCCAGACGGCTCAGACACGGCGCATCCATCAATACATGCTGGACCTCTGGCTCAAATTCGGAATCATGGCAGGTTTTGCTGGCTTGCTGTTTTATCTCGTGACGGTGGGCGGCCTGGTAGCGTCGATACGTTTTTTCCCCAGATTCCCCTGGTGGGTAATCGCTGCTCACGCCCTTTTGTGGGGCATCATGGCAACGGAATTCTTTGCCCCGGTTTCACTGTGGCAGGGGCAGGCAATCCTCGGGCTTACGCTTGGTCTGGCAGTAAGGGGAAGCTACCTGGCCCGTACCAACGAAGCCCAGGCAGACTTGCGCCAGGCAGACTACTTCTGACGCAGTACCGTAGGGGCCGACGAAACGAAGGGGTCGCAAACTTTCATATCTCCGGACGTCCGCGGCGCAGCATCAGCTTTGCGGTGTTGGTAACCTCTTGCCGCAGCGAGGGAATCATCAATGTCTGAGCCACATACGCAGCAGCATAGACCCCCGCAACGCCAACGACACGGAGCCAATCCGTAAGCCCCAGAGCCCAGCCGGCAGCCCATGCGCACGCACCGGCCACCATGGCGCTGAAGAAGGGCAAGCTGAGCACCTTGAACAACCGGGCAAGGCGCAACGGTGTCTTACGATAGCAGTAGAACAGGATGAGTATCCGAGCAAACACCATTGTGACAGCCACGGCCCACGCCACGCCCTGAACGCCCCACTGAAGCCCGATCAGACACGCCGCGACCAGTGCTACGGAGAAGGCGGCGATAGCACGGAACAGCCGTCCTCCCTCGCCCCTCGATATGAACACCCACCATGCGCTGACGTCGAATGAATCGGCAAGCATGGCTATGGTCAGTATACGGAAAATCGGCACCATGGGCAGCCACTTGGGACCCAACAGCAGGAAGACTATCTCATGAGCAAGGAGGAACAGCACCACTGGAACAGGTATCGAAAGCATTGCGAATAAGCGAATGCCTCGATAGTAGAATTGCCTGTATTTATCGGGCTGCTCCCGCAGTCGCGACAAAGCCGGGATCGCCACCTTTGTCAGCGGCACGGTCAACATCCGCACCGGCAGCATCAGCAGTTCATACGCCTTTGAGTACAGACCAAGCGCAAAGTCACCCAGGAACCTGCCCACCAGAAACTTGTCTGTGTTCCTGGCAACGGCATTGAGGATCTCCACGCCCCCAAGACGTCTTCCGAAATGGAGCATGGAGCGAACGCCGGTATTTCTCCTGGGAAGCCCGGGGATCCATCCGCTGGCTATCCATCCTCCCACCAGAAGGCCGAAATAATCGCCCCCATGGAAGGCCACCAACGACCAGTATCCCCACCCCGTCCAGGCCATCAGAACCGCAATCGAACTGCCCAGCAGATTAGCGCCTATCCGGACCAGGGCCAACCGACCAAAGCGCAAGTTCCTTTCCAGCAGCGCCTGATGCTGCAGGGAGAACCCCGGCAACACAAAGAATACCGCGTACGCCACAGTGATCGCCGTCAGCTCCTGCCTTCCGTACACCCAGGCCAGCACGGGACCCAAGGCGGCAAGAGCCCCGGCCAGGAGCACGCCGGCCGCGCCTGTAATCCAGAACATGGTGCTGATCTGGGCCTGCGTCACACCACTGTGCTGAATGGTGGGCATGCCGAAACCGGCATTGCGGCAGGTGTGCAGCAGACTTACGAAGACCAGGACCATGGCCACCAGTCCGAAGTCCTCCGGCTGCAGCAATCTGGCGAGTATCACGGTCCGGCCGAAGCCGGTCAGGAAAACGAGCAACTGCGTCAGAAGCGTAAAAGCTCCGGCGTGCGCGGTTCTTCTTCCCAGCGCCGTATCTTTGCCACTGTCGCGGAACAGAGAGCCGGTCATACGCCCCCCGCGGTAGCCCCGGAAAGGTCGTCCCCGCCATGGACTGTATGCATGCTCCTGCTCAGGACCATGTCCATGCTTCCCAGGAACTTCTGCCAGCTGAACTCGCTGCTTACGTGTTGCAGGGCAGACGCACACAAATGCTCAAGTTCCCGCGGCCCATTACTCAACTCGCCGATGACCTCAGCATACTGCCGGCCG
Organism: Phycisphaerae bacterium; assembly: GCA_049975485.1. GTDB lineage: Bacteria > Planctomycetota > Phycisphaerae > SM23-33 > SM23-33 > PUND01. The sequence continues at coordinate 2,627 of JBNGDC010000007.1, forward strand.
GAATCCGCCAGACGGGCGTGGACGCCGTCGGTCATCTGGGCCGCACCAAGGGGGATTTCGGAGCCAACAATAGCACACCGGTTGAGTGCGGCGTGGATGGTTTTCAGCTCGAAACCGCCGCCGATCCGCGTGGGCAGTACATAGATTCCCGCCCGACGGTAGTATGGGCGAAGGTCCTCGACCCAGCCGTGGACATGGAGCCGGCTGCACCGCTTCGCCGCCCGCAGCAAAGACCCCGGCGGGTTGCGGCCGATAAGGTCCATCGTCGCATCCGGTACAGACTGCTCCACCCGCGGCCATACTTCGCGCACGAACCATTCCAGATTCAGCCGCTTCGCCCGGTAACCACCGAATGAGCCACAATGCAGCACCCGCCGTGGGTCCGCGTTCTTCCCGGCCTCATCCGGCGCTTCGCTCAGCAAGGTGCTGGGAGGAAGAACATGCAGCTTCTTCGCAGCTCCGAAGTAGTGCTCGTAAAGGTCCCTGTCTCGCGCGGAAATCACCGTCACCGCGTCGGACAAATCGCATATCTGCTGCTCCAGATCACGGACCCTCGGGAAGTCCAACCGCGAGAGCGCCCGATCCCTGAACCGGCCATACCGGCCGTACAGTCGTCGCACGTCCGTCTCGCAGTTGTGGGAAACGAACACTATTTGCATGTCTGGAAACGTCTTGCGTAAAGACGGCATTACGCCCGCCGCGGCCATATGGCTTACCCAGACGGCCTCGGGGCCCACATCGCGGACGTACTGCAAAAGCCCCTTTATCTGAGCGGTCCCCACCTGCCCCAAAGACGGTTTGCCCTTCGCGATGCAACAGGCCTGGCGCAGGCGACGACCTGGTGCAGACATGCTTCGTAAACCCGGTGCCGCCGCTATGTCGGCGCAATAAGCTCGACAATCGCCATCCTGGTGGACTTTCTCCAGGCAGAACAAGTGCACCTCGCATCCAAAATGATGCAAGCCACGTATTAATTGGAGGTTATACTCGCCCGCACCGCCTCTTCGCAGGTCCGGCGCCGTAGAGCACAGGAAAATGACTCGTTTGCTTGCCATCCAGCGTGCTTCTCCCAAGTCTTTAACCGCCTCAAGGCCGAGAGACCTCAGCAGCACCGCCACGCTCACTCATCCCAGGCGGCTCCACCGTCCCAGAAGATGGACTCCCATCCTTGCGGAAGGCGGAACGTTTCATGGCCCAGCCGCTCGCGCAGGCGATTGGTGAGAATAGCCGTAAACCACTCCGGCGAGCATAATTCCAGCCATCGCCGGGCAAGCTCACTATGCTGGTACGGCCGTGACAGAAGAGACATCAACTCCTCTATCCCGGCATTGATCGTTTCAGCCCGCAGGTCCTCTACGCACACACCCAGGCCGAAACGTCGCGTAGCGTAACCTGCCCACCCGCTTCGGTTTGTCAACACATACTTGCGGGTCCTGGCGGCTTGAAGGATGAGTCCCGAGGACATCCAGTTTTCCTGGTTGTACAGCAGGACCATCGCGTCGAGACTGGTCTGGACTGCCTGGTACTCCCGCTCGTCGAGATAGCCGGTCCGCAGTATAAGCTGTCCGGACTCAATCTGAGCCCGGTATTTCTGGGGGAAGTGGGCATATTCATCGGCAAGACGGCCGCCAAGCAGCACTCGCACATGAGCCAGCCTGGGCACGCTGAAAAACGCATCCAGAAAGGGCTCCAGATTCTTACGGCGGTCAAGGCAGCCGGCCAGCCCGATGTAAGTTCCGTCCGTCGGAATACCCAGAATCGACCGTGCTTCGTCAACACCAAGGTCTATTTCCGGCTCCAGGGCGGGGTCCGGAATAAACTCGACCGAGGATCTTTCCCGCAACGGCACGTGTCGCTTCGCCCAGAGATATGAGCGGAAAGCCAGAAACAACATTCGCGTACACGGTGACTTGCGGACGGCCCGCCACCAGAGACGGTCGCGGAGGTAACGGATCGGCCGATCAGACCAGCTCGTGGTCTTGTCGGTAAGGAATATCGTCTCGAGTTCGGTTCCCGAAGGAACCGGCCACCGCCGGCGAGCAAGTCCCCACACCGCAAAAGCCGCCTCTGATGAAAGAGCAAATACGTGGTCCGGCCGGTATTTCTCAAGCATGTTCGCGATATCAACTGCGCGTTGTCGGGCAATCTCTATCCTGGAAGCCCCGGCCTTTTCCAATGCTTCCACATCCGTTCCGTCCAAGACGATTTCCGACTGATCCAGCAGTGGCTCGACGTAGGCGCCGAATCCTGGCGCATCCAGACACGCTTGACATGTGCACACTCGAATGCCTATCGAGGGTCGCAGACTGGCCAAACCTCGAAGCAACAACTGCAGGTAGCGCGGGCGGTGCCCACGAACATCGGGCTCGTAAATTGCGACATCCATTCAGATTTATCTCCGGGCTATACTATCGCCGCAGACATAACATCGAGGCCTGGGCAACCCTCTATGCAGGGAGCCAATCTCCATCGCCATAGAACATCGGTGAGATGTCTCGGGTGCCTTCTCGAACCCGATTCACTTCGTGCTCGCTGAGACGCTTCCTCCACGACCAGATGTTCGCACGGCTATCCCGGGAAATCGACATCGTTCCGGGTTGTTTTCCGCCCTCCGACGCCATCGAATGAGCGCGGATGGTTCGACGTACTCGCGGCGCAAAATCCAAGTCCAGCAGGTCGTAGAGTCTTCGATACTGCTCAACGGGATCCCGTGACAGATCCTCATGCCTGACAAAGACCCAGTCCGGATGATTCTGCCTATACACGTTTATCCGGTGGTGGATGATACGCCACAGCAGAACGGCCTCTTCAAGAACTCCGGCATTCTCCCTGCTGGCCCGTTCGATGTCTTCACTGAATTCAGCCAATTCCCGCATCAGGAGCGGCTGCCGTGTCATGTTCTCAAACGAAAACCGCCACCCTGTGCGTTTCAGACTACCCACAAAGGCTGCCGGATGTCGAATCACTACCACCACACGCATGCGCCAGCGCTTCGCCAGCCATGGTGCTGAGAACAACGCTATCGGGTCCTTCATGAGAGGCCGGCTACCCATTAGCGAGTGATAGCTACAGTACGCCCAATCTCGCAGTAATCTGCCCGCATCCCTGGCAGAGCGGACATGCCGCAACTCCAGAAGTGGCTTGTACTCAAACCGCAGCGACCGGCTCAATTCTTCTACGTAGGGTTCCCCGTTGTCGTCGCATAGATACTGGAACCAGTTCGTGAATCCATGATTACATACACCCGGACGAACCTTCAAACTGAAGGGCTCATGTATATAGCCAACATGCCGTGGAAGAGACAGCATACGACCAACCCATGTAGAGCCCGAACGATGCGAGCCCGTAACAAGAATCGGTGGGCCGTTGTCTCCTGTGTCGGACGGCCTGTCATTTTGATGATTGCTCATTGTCCGCGATGAAACTCCGGTCGAAGCGCATGACTCTGTTCGCCTTCGACACCTGACACAGACAGCTACCCCGCATTCTGCGCTCCGGCCGTCTGTCGCCACCACTCGATGGTCTGCTTAAGTCCTTCGTCAAATTCGGTTTCCGCACGGAAGCCGAAGAGCTTCTCGGCGCGGGTGGTGTCCAGCCGGCGGCGGGGTTGGCCGTCGGGCTTGGAATCGTCCCAGACGATTCGGCCCTCGTAGCCGACCATCCGCCGGATCTTCTCCACCAGATCGGCGATAGTTATCTCCCGGCCGGAACCGAGGTTAACCGGCTCCGCGCCGTCGTACTTGACCGTCGCCAGCACCAGCCCGCGTGCGGCGTCGGCCGCATATAAAAACTCCCGGCTCGCCCGGCCCGTGCCCCAGACCGTGACGGTCTCGGCGCCGCTGTCTTTCGCCTCGCAGAACTTGCGGATAAGCGCCGGTATCACGTGGCTGCTCCGCGGGTCGAAGTTATCGCCCGGCCCGTACAGGTTCACCGGCAGCAGGTATATACCGTTCAGCCCGTACTCCTGCCGATACGCCTGCAGCATCACCAGCAGCGCCTTCTTCGCCACGCCGTAGGGGGCGTTGGTCTCCTCGGGGTAGCCGTTCCAGAGGTCGTCCTCGCTGAACGGCACCGGCGTGTGCTTAGGATACGCGCACACCGTGCCGACCTGCACGAATTTTTCCACGCCGCACAGCCGGGCGTGTTCTATCAGGTGCAGGCCCATCGCCATGTTCGCGTAGAAGAACCGTCCGGGCCGCTCGCGGTTCGCGCCGATCCCGCCGACCTCCGCGGCCAGGTGCATCACCACCGACGGGGCCATGTCCGCGTACATCCGCTCGACGTCGGCCTCGCGCGTCAGGTCGTAATCCTGCGAACGCGGGATGAGGACCTTATCCTCGTCGGCCCCGGCGCGGATAAGCTCCGCCTGGACGTACCGTCCGAGAAAGCCCGCCCCGCCGGTGACTAAGATTCGCCTGCCCGTCAACTCCATCGGCCCGTCCCGGCCGGGTGGTGTTCCGGCCCGTATCCGTTACTGCGCCGGTGGTCGGCGAGCACGCGCTCTTCCTTGGCAATCACGCAGTCGTGGGAGACCATCATCCGCACCAGCTCGCCGAAGCCCACCTTCGGCTCCCAGCCGAGCTTCTGGCGGGCCTTGCTCGCGTCGCCCAGCAGCAAATCCACCTCCGCCGGGCGGTAGTAACGCGGGTCTATCTCCACGTGGTCGGCCGGGTCCAGCCCAAGCTCGGCGAACGTCGCGTCCAGGAACTCCTGCACCGAATGCGTCTCACCGGTGGCGACGACGTAGTCGTCCGGCTCGTCCTGCTGGAGCATCAGCCATATCGCCTCGACGTAGTCGCCGGCGAAGCCCCAGTCGCGCTTGGCCGATAGATTGCCCAGGTAAATCTTCTCCTGAAGCCCCTCGGCAATACGCGTGGCCGCGCGGGTTATCTTGCGCGTGACGAACGTCTCGCCGCGGCGGGGGCTTTCGTGGTTGAACAGTATCCCGCAGCAGCAGAACATGCCGTAGGCCTCGCGGTAGTTCACCGCCTGATAGTGCGAAAACACCTTCGCGCACGCGTACGGGCTGCGCGGGTGGAACGGTGTGCTCTCGGTCTGGGGCGTCTCTACGACCTTGCCGTACATCTCGCTGCTGGATGCCTGGTAGAACTTCGTCGGCAGGCCCAGGTCGCGTATCGCCTCCAGAAGCCGCAGCGTGCCCAGCGCATCGACCTGTGCGGTATAGACCGGCTGGTCGAAGCTCACCCGCACGTGCGACTGGGCGCCCAGGTTGTAAACCTCGTCCGGCTGAACCTTCGTGAGCACCTGCCGCAGCCCGGCGCCGTCGGTGAGATCGCCGTAGTGCAGCACCAGCCGGGGGTGTTCCTCGTGCGGGTCCTGATAGATATGGTCTATCCGCTCGGTGCCGAACGTGCTGGAGCGGCGGACCAGTCCGTGGACCTGGTAGCCCTTGCCCAGCAGCAGCTCGGCGAGATAACTGCCGTCCTGCCCGGTTATTCCGGTTATCAGCGCACGCTTCGCCATGAGGATGGTTCTCCTCTGATAGAGTACGTCTGTGTTATCGGTCAGGTTCTCGGCGGGCTTTGGCTTCCGCCGGGACTGAAGCGGTCCCGCAGGTATCGCCGGTACCGCTCAACGGCCCGGCCGCGTGAGAAATGCTCTTGGGCAGCTTTTCGGGCGGCCAAGCGGTAACGCCGCAGCAGAGCCGGGTTTTCGTGCATTTCCCTCACGGCCGCTGCGAGCTTCTCGCCGCTGCGGGGCGGGATGTGCACGCCGCAGCCGTGCTCGGCGACAAGGTCGGTAAGTTCCGTATTCGGCGGGCTTACCGCCAGAACAGCCGCGCCGGCGGCCAGTGCGTAGTACGTCTTGGAAGGCACGGAAACGCCGCGGTACGGTTCGTCCAGGCAGACGACGGCGCAATCCATCGCCGCCAGCGACTGCGGCAGCACCTCCAGCGGCTGAAAGTCCAGGAGCGTCAGATTTCCGGGATTGCGCTCGGCCACCAGTTGCTCCACCTCCCGCCGCCGCGTGCCGCCGCCTATCAGCAGCAGCCGAACGTCGGGAACGTCGGCCAGCAGACCGGCCGCGGCGATGATGCTCTCGGTATCGTGAGTCGCGCCGAAGCTGCCGCTGTAGCCCACGACCAGCTTGTCCGTCAGCCCGTGGCGGCGGGCGAAGGGATTGTCCTGTTTGGGAATCGGTCGGATGAAGTCCGTATCCGCCCAGTTCGGTATGACCTCGATGTCGCATTCGTCGCCCGGCCGCAGGTGATTTCGCAGCGTCTCGGCCATGTGCTCGCCAAGCGTGATCACGCCATCGGCCGCGAGCATCGAGCGCCGGCTCAGACGCCGCCACAGCTCCGCCGCCCTGCCGCCGGGACGGAGATAGCCGGTCCGCTCGGCCACCTCGGGATAGACGTCGTACACCAGCAGCACGTATCGGCAGCCCAGCAATCGCTTCAGGGCCGGCATCAGAAGCGGCATGAGCGGCGGATTGGTGGTCACCAGTAGCGGCTCGGACCGGCGGGCGGCAATGCGCGCCGCAGCACCGGCCGTGAACGCCGACCACGTCATCATCCGCTGCCAGGCGGGCGACTTCACCAGCCGGGCGGCCGGCAGATGACCAAACGGCGTCGCCTCGCCGCCGCGGCGGTCAACCCACCCGGCGACGACGCTGCAGTCCATGCCGCCGGCGACAAGGTCGCTCAGCAACTCGGCCATCAGCGGACCGACCACCTGATTGACCGCCAGGAGGCGGTCCGCGCCTGCGGACCCACCAGCGGCCGTGTTTTCGTCCGATAAATCCGGCATTGGCTCTCCGTGTCTTATCGGCATCTTATACGCCTGTGGCGAAGCGCTTGTTTTAAAGGCGTTCGGCCTGGTTACCGCGGAGATCGCGGAGACCAAAACAGATTGCACGAACGGTTGATTGGTTGAGCGGTTAATCCGTTGAGCAGTTAATCCGTTGAGCGGTTGCGGGGCAGCGATTTCCCGCTCACTGCCGTTCGCGGCCAGTAAGATTGGGCGCCTACCCAACAGATAAGAATCTACTAGCCGCAAGCGGGAGCGAGCGGAAACGGCTGTTCTCGTGAGCAGATCCTTATGTGCCTGACCGCGCCCTGCGATCTACGACCTACGACCTCTAAGACCTACGACCTACGACCTGCCTGTTGCCTTCCGCCTACGCCCTACGGGCTATGGCGGACTGCGATTGCCTACTGCCTTCCGCCTACGTCCTACGGGCTATGGCGGACTGCGATTGCCTTCCACCTCCCGCCTTTCAGTAGGCCACGGCTTTAGCCGTGGTATCGAGCGACGGTGTGTTTGCTGGATGCAGCCCGTTTCAACGGGCTTCCCGCAGGCCGCGGAAGGACGTAAACGCCCTGTAAACCCATACCGGAGGCGCGTGGTACCATGGCTGAAGCCATGGCCTGATTACCGTTCGCCGCCGACATTCCGTGTTCCCGGTTCCATGTTCCCGCTGCTCAGCATACGCTCACGGCCAGGCCTTCGTTGCTTATGGAGAAATCGAAGAACCGGGCGCGGTCGTTCGGCGGCTCGTTTTGGAGCATATTCCTCACGGCCGCGGCGTCCTGCGGCGACCTGCACACCATAAGCAGAAACCCTCCGCCGCCGGCGCCGAGCAGCTTCGCGCCGAATACGTGCGGGCGGATGCGGTCCAGCAGTTGCTCGACCTCTTCGTTGGTGCTGTTGGCGTCGAGTTGCTTGTTCAGCCGCCAGGCCGTGTCGATGTACCGCCCGAACTGTTCGGCGTCCTTCCGGGCCATCGCGTCCGCCACCAGCGGCGGCAGCGCGTGCAAGCGCCGCAGCGTATGCATGGCCGAGCGGTCGCGGTCGAGGTACCGCCCGACGACCTGCTGGAGTATGTTCTTCGCCAGTCGCGTTATGCCGGTGTAGTACAGCAGCGTCGTTGCGCCGTTGGTCTGCGGGTCGAGCACGTCGGCGGGCACATAGTGCACCGACGGCTCGACGACCATGCCCGGCTGTGCGGATACCACCTTAACGCCGTCCACCACGCCGCCGACCTGGTCCTGCCAGCCGCCGCCGGTGGTCAACGCCTGCTCCACGCGAAGCACGCCGCGGAAAAGCTCCGCCTGCGTCTGCTCGATGCCCATCACCCGTCGTATGACCGCCAGCAGGACGGCCGCCACTATGCTGCTGGTGCCCAGCCCACTGCCGCGGGGTATCGCCGCCAGCGTGGTCAGCTCCAGGCCGCCGCCGAACTGCTCCAGCATCGCCGGCAGCGTGACGTTGTCCGGCCAGTTTGCCGTCTCGGGCGACAGCCCCGAATGCGCCAGCGCCGCCTTGGCCAGGGCAAACTCGCTGGTGGGCGAGCGGAAATCCAGCAGGTCCTGGAGCGTGGTTATTTCCGAACGTATCCCGGCATCTATGGAGCCGAGACGGATGACCGGCTCGTCCACCTTCCGGGCGTAGGCCTGTATGGGCGGCTGGGAGTTCAAATCGACGGCCGCGTTTATCACGCATCCGCCGTGGAGGAGGCAGTATGGCGGCGTGTCGGTCCATCCGCCGCCCAGGTCCAGCCGCGCGGGCGCCCGCCCCCAGACAATCTCGTCGCTCCGCAGCATGCAGCGGGGCCGCTCCGTCCGCCGGCCCGCCGTTGAGACGATGGTGCGCCCCATTATCTCAAACGCCGCCTGCCTGGCTCTCTCGCACCACTTGCCGACGCTCGCCTGAGAAACGTCCGGCATCGACAGTGACTCCAGCCAGGTCCGGTCCGGCCGGCCGAGCAGATCGCCCAGCCCCGGCAGTAAGTCCCCCAGCGGCACGTCGGGACCATCAGCGGTCTGCAATACGGCGTCGGCCAGTGTATGGAGTATTCGCGGGCAGCCCAGTGCTTCGAGCGTGGCCGACGACTCGCCGTAGTCCAGTGAGCGGGCCTCGGATATCAGCCGTGCGACAAGCTCGCCCGCGCGCGGCGGGGAACCGGGCAGGTCCGTGCCGTCGGCCGCGGACAGAACCTCCGCCAGGTCGGTCGCGGAGAAGTCGCTTTCCGGGCGGAACATCCGCGGAAGCTCGCGGGCCGTCCGCCGGGCGGTCAGGGCCGACCGCCGACGATGGAACGCGTCCTGGTCGGCGAGTGTCGCCATCTCCGCGAAACTGTAGCGGTCTTGCTCCCGCCACGCCCTGCGTTGCTTTCGCGGCGCGTCGTCCGGCCGGAACATCCACAGCCAATCGCGGTAGTCGCCCGCCGCGCCCATTGCAGGGAACAGACGTGCGTTCCAGACACTGCGGTCCTTCTCGTCGATGTCGTCCGGCCAGACGTCGCCGGCGTCCGCGCCGACGGCCTTTAGCCAATCGGTCAGCTCAATCCCGCAGAGCGTCGCGCCTTCCTCGAGAGTCGCCTTTATGGAATCGTCCACGCCGTAGCAGCGGACGAACCAGACCGGCTCGCCGTCGCGGCTCTGCCCGCAAAGAACGTCCAGGCACGCACCGGCCGGCAGCGAGAGCGGCTCGTCGGCGTTCACGCCGGTCAGCAGGTTGTCGCCGCCCAGCTCGACGGCTGCGGATATGTGGCAGCCCTCCACCCATGCCGGCTCGCCGGTTATGGCGCCGTCGGCCGTGACTTCGGTATTGATGCGGACCTGCGAACCGCCTCCGGCGCCGAGCAGTTCCGCTCCGCTGGTGATGATCTCCCGCGTGGTGCCGAAATGCAGGAAGCTGCACCGCCCGGCCGTTCGGACATGAAACTCACAGCCGCTCAGCCCGTCATGGATGCTTCGCAGCAGTTGCTCATCCCATCCAGAGCCGGCTTCCCGGGCGTCGGCTATGTGCGTATCGGCCGTCGCTTCGGTGCCCAGGGCACAGCAGAACTCGCGATAGAGGTCCAGCCCGTGCGTTTCGATGGCCTCGCCGACCTGCCCCGACCAGCCCAGGGCGCCGTCTTCGCCGGGGGCTACCCCGCAGACATCCAGCAACCGACCGGCCGTTTCGGCATCGAAGCTCATGATGCCGACGTCCAGCAGCGTCCGCCCGTAGCGGTCGATCGCGCCGCACTGCCGCTGGCGGTCGGGCGAGGGTTTCTGAAGGAATCGCCGCACGCGCCCGCGGGAGTCGCCGCAGAACACGCCATGCCGGGCGGCCTGTTCCGGGCGGGCGTGGCAGGCAAGCGCGGTGACGCCGTCGGAGGCGAACCGGACGGCCTTGGCATCGAACATCAGCAGTACGTCGCCGGCGGCGACCACCACCTGTCCGTCGCCCGTCGCCGGAAGCTCCATGAAGCTTTCAAGCTGCCTGTCCAGCAGCGTCAGCGGGACGGCGGACTCGGCCTCGCCGGGGACCGGCACGAAGGCCTTGCCACACGGCGAGTACGCCGGCAGCCGGCGGGAGTCGCCCCCGGCGTGGACGATGAGTATCCGCAGCCCCTTCAGCGCCTCGGCGCGGGTGGCGGGGTCGCCGCGCTTATCGGCCGGCAGGCGGGCGTCCAGCACGCGGGCCAGGCACAGCACCGTGCTGGCGCCGCTGCCGATGCGCCGGCCGTCGGGGTCGGGCACGACCATCGCTTCGCCTATGCCCGCCAGCAGGCCCAGTCGGCGACGGGCGTCGAGCTGAATGCGGTATGCCTCGGCCTGGAGGTCGTTGCTTGCCGTCAGTATCAGGTAGTCCCAAAGTGCGGCTGGCTCGGCCATCTGTTGGCTCCGTGCATATCCAGGCGACCGTCACGGCGGACATGAACGCGGACGATACAGCGATACGATAAACTATACATCGGCCGGTTTCGACGCCCGCTTGTCCGGGGGGCGGTAGTCAGCAGCCGGGAGCCAGGGGTTGTCCGCCGGAGTCGCATCGCCGGAAGGCACAAACCAATCCTGCCCAGCGCGTAACCAGGAACGTGGAACATGAAACGCGGAACCGGGAACGGATAACGCGGAACATGGAAACTGACACCCGAGCGTCCGAAAGGTTGCCTTGGGACGGGCACGACGAGAGGCCCGAAGGGCCGATACAAAAATAGCCGGGGGCGTACGCCCCCGGAAACCGGGCCATGGCATTTGAGGCCCGAAGGGCCGGCACGAGTTTGAGAATACCTGGCTCTGCTATCGCTCCACTGGGGCTGCGGGTTAGGGCTTTGAATCCGGGACCGGGAACCCGGAGCATGGAACCCGGAACATGGAACATCGAATGCGGAACAGGAAATGTCGGCGGCGGGCGGTAATCAGGCCATGGCTTCAGCCATGGTACCACGCGCCTCCGGTATGGGTTTACAGGGCGTTTACGTCCTTCCGCGGCCTGCGGGAAGCCCGTTGAAACGGGCTGCATCCAGCAAACACACCGTCGCTCGATACCACGGCTAAAGCCGTGGCCTACTGAAAGGCGGGAGGTGGAAGGCAACAGGCAGGTCGTAGGTCGTAGGTCGTAGAGGTCGTAGGTCTCAGATCGCAGGGCGTGGTCGGGCACACAAGGGTTTGCCCACGAGAACAGCCGTTTCCGCTCGCTCCCGCTCGCGGCTAGTAGATTCTTATCTGTTGGGCAGGCGCCCAACCTTACTGGCCGCGAACGGCAGTGAGCGGGAAATCGCTGCCCCGCAACCGCTCAACGGATTAACTGCTCAACGGATCAACTGCTCAACCGTCTCGGCCATCTGCTCGGGATAGACCAGGAAGCCGGCGTGCTTGATGCCGCCGGCCGGGTCGTATGACAGGTCGTTCCCGTCGAGGTCGGTCACCTTGCAGCCGGCCGCTCGCGCGACGGCCGTCCCGGCGGCCGTGTCCCACAGGCACGTCGGCCCGAACCGGGGGTAGATGTCCGCCCCGCCGTCGGCGACGGCGCACATCTTCAGCGAGCTGCCGTGCGGTATGCGGTCGGTAATGCCAAGCTTGTCGAGAAACTGCTCGGTCTTTTCGTCCAGGTGGCTTCGGCTGACCACGGCGCGAGCGGGCTTGTCGGACTGGGTGGCCGAGATCGGCTCGGCGCTGCCGCCGCCGGTGCTTTTCCACGCGCCAAGCCCTCGAACGGCGGTGTACATGACGTCGGTGTCGGGCAGATAGACCACACCCATCAACGGGTCGCCGCCGCGAACCAGCGCGATGTTGACGGTGTACTCACCAGTACCTGCGACGAATTCCTTGGTCCCGTCCAGCGGGTCCACCAGCCAGAACAGCTCGGGCCGCTCGGCGGCGGCGGCTTCGGGGTCGGACTCCTCAGAGACTATCGGCAGCGGCGGCTCGATGGCTTCCAGCCCCTTCTGTATCGCCCGGTTGGAAGCCAGGTCCGCCTCGGTCACGGGCGAGCCGTCATCCTTGTCGCGGGTCTTCAAACGCTCGGAGGTTATCTCCAGTATCGCCGCACCGGCCGTCCGCGCGACCTCGGCCGCCTGGTCCATCAGAGTCTTCAGTTGTTCGTTGTCCACTTTCAACTCCGTGTGCTGTCGGCACAGATCGCCGGTGCCGCAAGGCATTTTGCTCGACACAGAGGCACAGAGATCGTCAGAAGTGCTATTGTCTTATCGCAATTTTTCTGTTTCTCTGCGTCTCTGTGTCGAACAGATTAACGCCGAATCTCGCGTACATACGCGCGACTAGGTTCTCGTCCGATCGCTCTCCACGCCGATGTAGCCCTCGCGCTCCAGGTGAAGGATGATTTCCTGGACACACTCCTCGGGCTGGGCGTCGGAGGTGTCTATACGCAGGTCGGCGTCCTCGGGCACCTCGTAGGGGTCGGAGACGCCGGTAAATTCCTTGATGATCCCCGCGCGGGCCTTGGCGTACAGCCCCTTGCGGTCGCGCTGCTCACAGACCTCCACAGGCGTCGAAACGTGCACGAGTATGTATCCGCCGACCGAGCCGATAAGCTCGCGGTTCTCCTTGCGGATGCTGTCGTATGGGGCGATGGGCGCGCAGATGGCGATGCCGCCGTTCTTGGTTATCTCCGAGGCCACGAAGCCGATGCGCCGGATATTCAGGTCGCGGTGCTCGCGCGAGAAGCCCAGCTCCGACGAAAGGTTCTTGCGGACCAGGTCGCCGTCGAGCAGCGTCACGGGCCGGCCGCCCATCTCCAGCAGCTTCACCTGCAGGACGTTGGCGAGTGTGGACTTTCCGCAACTCGGCAGCCCGGTGAAGAACACGGTGAAGCCCTGCCGGCTGCGAGGGGGGTAGGTGCGGCGAAGCTCCTTGACGACCTCCGGGAAGCTGAACCACTCGGGAATGTCCCTGCCGGTCGCCAGCCGGTCGCGCAACTCCGTGCCGGAGAGCATCTTTGGCTCGACGCCCTCAGGCACCTCGTCGATGGGCACATACTGGTCCTGCTCCGCGAGATACACCATGAGCTTGAAGGGCACCATCTCGATGGCCAGCTCGTCCTGGTGCTTCTGTAGAAGCTCCTGGGCGTCGTAAGGACCGTAGAACTCGTTGCCGTCGGAGTCCTTGCCAGGCCCGGCGTGGTCGCGCCCGACGATCAGGTGCGTGCAGCCGTAGTTCTTGCGGATAATCGCGTGCCAGACGGCCTCGCGCGGACCGCCCATCCGCATCGCCAGCGGCAGCAAGCTCAGCATCGCGGTGTTTCGCGGGTAGTACTTCATCAGGTGCTGGTAGCAGCGGACGCGGGTGTAGTGGTCCACGTCGCCGGGCTTGGTCATGCCGACGACGGGGTGGATGAGCAGACTGGCTTCGCGTTCCTTGGCCGCCCGGAAGGTCAGCTCCTGGTGGGCGCGGTGCATGGGGTTGCGCGTCTGGAAGGCAACCACCTTTCGCCAGCCCATCGAGGCGAACTGCTCCCGCAGGCGGGCGGGCGTGAGGCGAAGCTCCACGAAGTCGTAGTGTCGCGGCGGCTCCAGGGCCTCCACCGTCCCGCCGACGTACCAGGGGTTGGTGTTGTTCATCAGGTACGAAACACCGGGGTGCTCGGAGTGGTTGGAGCCGAAGACCTGCTTTGCCTCGGCCTCGCGGTCCGGCTGCCAGACATCCTCCACAGTCAGAACCGCGAGCATGACGCCTTCGAAGTCCCGCAGCGCGAGCTTGTCGCCGGCGTTGAGCGACTTGGCAAGCTCCTCGGTTACGTCCAGCACGATGGGTATCGGCCAGAGGTTACCGTCGGCCAACCGCATGTCCTTGCAGACGCCTTCGTAGTCGGCCTTGCCCATGAAACCCCGCAGCGGCGAGAAGCCGCCGTGGATAAGCAGCTCCAAGTCGCAGAACTGCCTGGGCGTCAGGTCCCAGGAGGGGAAGTCGCGGGATTGTTCCTTAAGTTCCTTCGCTCGCTCGGGCGTTGTCAGCAGGTCCACCAGTTGCCCGCCGTGTGGCTCGATTAGATGATTGCTCATGCGTCCGCTTTCCTTTCTGTGCTGAGTTGCCTCGCTTGTCGGTGATGCGATCTGCCGCTTTGCGGCGCTATGACTGTCTCTACGCGGTTGCCGAACAAGGGGTTCCCGACAATTTCGGGTTTTGTCGTCAACTCCGCCGCCGCGGAAACGAAATCGGCCGACCACGCGGACCGGCCGAGTGAAAGAGGGGCATTGTCTCCGCAATTCCCACGGTAATCAAGCCCGATAAGCGGGCCAAAATTGCCGCCGAATCCAGCCACGGATTATGCGTCTATCGCAGCAGCGTATCGATAAGGGTCATCGAGCCAAGCCCCACCGTCGCCAGCCCGATAATCAGGCGAAACGCCCGGACGGGCATCCGCTTGACGGTGTAGGCCGACAGCGGCACCGACAGCACCGCCCCGATAAGCAGATATGGGACGAGCACCGTGTCCATCACGCCGGACATCGCCAGGTACGCGCCGACGCCCACCATACAGGTCAGCCCCTCGGCGAAGGAGGTGATGCCGACGGCGTTCTTCTCGCCGACGCCGCAGAGAATCTGCCCGCTGGTCACGAGCGGACCGTAACCGCCGCCGCTTAGCCCCTTGTTGAAGCTCGCGACTAACCCAAGCCCGGTCAGCCGCTGCCACGAGAATCGCAGTTGCCGCCGGCTGGTGAGTATTGTGAAGATGCCCACCAACAGGATCACGATGCCGATATAGAGCTTCAGGTAGAACTTGCTGACGCTGACCGCGAGTATCACGGCCAGCACCGTACCCACGCCGCTGCAGATTGCGATGAGTATGGATATCTTGAGGTGGCGGGGACACATCTTGCGAAACGTCGCGAACCAGCCCAGCTCGCGCAGACTGTCGCGTATCTTCCCGCCGGGAGCGCGGACGCCGAAGTCCACGTTGCCTAAGCGATGATGAGCGGCGCCTGCGAGCAGGCCCGTTGCAAGCTCCGACAGCAGGATGGCCGGGACCACCTGAAGCGGACCGAAACCCATAAGCAGCAGAATCGGCGTCAAAGTAGTGCCGTATCCCATCCCCAGCGTGGAGTCGATGTACTCGGCGCTGAAGGCGATCAGCGCGACTATCAGGCCGTAGTCTAAAAAGGCCTCCCACGACATGTCGGTGCTCCTGTTATGCGGCGAAGACGTGAACACCGCCGAAGCGACGCCCCCTGCCCTCAACGGGCACGTCCAGGGCCTCGATGGCGGATATGTGACGCTCAAGCTTGCGGTTGGCCTTGCGCTGGACGGCCTGCTCGTCGGCGTCGCCCAGTGCGTCGCGGAAACCGCACACCTCCTCGCAGGCGACGCTCAGCCCCTTCCACTGCCACCGGAAACTCGCCACGAGCTGGCGGCCGGTAACGAACTCCCCGACCAACTCGCGTTCGAGAAGCTCCAGGCGGACGCCAATCGGCCTGTGACGCCGCGCCAGGTCCAGGCAATCCGACAGGCGGGTGGGCTTTCCGCAGATCATGTATCGCAAACTTTTCATGCCGACCTCCACAAGTAATATATGTTATTCGACCAAATTGGTCAAGATAGTAAAGAAGGAAATCCCCGAATCTTTTTGGCATGGGCTTGCCCCTGTTCTCATAAGGACTTATACGCGTCCCAAATAGAACTCGTGCTGCAAAAGCGGGTACAGGCACCGCCAGGCAGCATGGCGTTGCCGGTGACCGTTTCTGCAGACCGCCCGAGAATTAACCGGGATGCGTATTACGCTGAATGAGCGATAGTGTGCCGCTGATGTAACCCCTCAGGTTTTTTGCGCGGCAAGCTCTGGCCTGTCTTCGTCGTGGCTTGCCGTTCGGCACTGTTTGCCGCGCCGCCACGGCCGAGGATAGTGGAGATTCGCAGGGACGTGGACCTCCTGTGTCGCCGTTGCCTGTTCAGATGAGTTCCGCGAAGGTGGTCTTTTCCATCTTTTCGGAGATGTACGTGCGGATGTCGCGGAAGATGTCCAGCAGCTTTTCGGAGTTCTCTATGGGCGTGTGCTCGTAGAAATACTTGCTGGCCGACTCCACCGGCGCCAGCGCTCCGTCCATGAGTCGAAGTATCTCCGCGAGCGTGATCTCCTCGGGCGGCTTGGACAGCTTGTATCCGCCTTCGGCCCCGCGGGCGCTGCCGACGTAGCCGGTGCGCTTAAGTATCAGCAGTATCTGCTCGAGATAGGTGCGGGGAATCTTCCGGGCCGAGGCGATATCCGCCGTCCGCAGATAACCCTTATTGTAGTGCTGCGCCAGCTCGATCAGCGCCAGGCAGGCGTATTCGCTCTTTCTGGAAAGTCTCATCCGAAGCGCAAGCTCCTTACAGGCGGAAGGCCGGTCCGCTGTCGAAGTCATGCTAGCCATCCGCGGCGAAGGTGTCAACGCGGCGCATCGACGCCGGCTAGCCGTAGAACTCGCGGATGCTCTCGGCGACGTATTCGACCTGCTCGTCGCTGAGCTCCGGATAGACCGGCAGGGAGATGACCTCGGCGGCGGCCTGCTCGGCGGCGGGGAAATCGCCGGCGGAACAGCCCAGCGAGGCGAAGCACTCCTGCTGGTGCAGACACAGGGGGTAATAGACGCCGCTTGCGACGCCCTTTTCGCCGAGATGCTTTCGCAACCCGTCGCGGTCTTTCGCCCGGAGCGTGTACTGGTGATAGATATGCGTGTTGCCTTCGGCGACGGTCGGCGTTACGACGCCTTCGCAGCCGGCGAGCATTTCGTCGTAGCGGGCGGCGTTCGCCTGCCGGGCGGCGGTCCAGTCGTCCAGCCGGCGCAGCTTCACCGACAGCACCGCCGCCTGGATGCTGTCCATGCGGAAGTTGCCGCCGACGCGCGGATGGAAGTACGCCTCGCCCTGCCCGTGGTTGCGGACGCTCTCCAGGACGCCGGCCAACTCCTCGTCCTGCGTGGCTATCATCCCCGCGTCGCCCATCGCGCCGAGGTTCTTGGTCGGATAGAAGCTCAAACAACCCGTCGTGCCCAGCGAGCCGGCCTTTCGGCCGTTCTGCGTGGCGCCGATGGCCTGTGCGGCGTCCTCGATGATGTGAAGCCCGTGCTTCTCGGCCAATTCCAGCAGCGGGTCCATCTCGGTCATCTGCCCGAACAGGTGCACGGGCATGATTGCCTTCGTCCTGTCGGTTACCGCCTCGGCCACCCGCTCGGGGTCCAAGTTGAAGCTATCCGGCAGGATATCCGCGAATACCGGTTTCGCGCCGGTCCGCCAGATAGCCCCGGCCGTTCCGAAGAACGTAAACGGGGTGGTGATGACCTCGTCGCCGGCGCCTATCTCCAGCGCCATCAGCGAGCAAAGCAAGGCGTCGGTCCCGCTGGAGACGCCGACGGCCCGAGCGCAGTCGCAATAGTCGGCCATCTGACTCTCCAACTCGCGCACAGCCGGTCCGTTGCAGCAGAGCTGGCTTTCGAGGACATCGCGGACGGCTGCGAGGACCTCGTCGGCGATGGTGGCGTACTGGGCCTGCAAATCGAGCATCGGAACCTTCATCACAACATCTCCTGTCTCGCATGCGCCGTCGGGAGCCGACGGCAAGGCAGACATGATGTTGACGCCGGCGCGGAGCGGCAAGAAAATTCCCCAACGCCGGCCGACCGACATTCGAATGCCGCCGCATGTTTCCATTTTGCCGTGCGGTGGTGTAATCTTTCCAACTCGATCGGAGACGCCGCCAGGGCGCGGCGAAAGACTTGGGAGCAGAGAATGTCTCAGGAACTCGTTGAGAAAATTCGGAATAAGCAGGCCGTCATCGGCGTAATCGGGCTGGGATACGTCGGGCTGCCGCTGGTGCGCGAGTTTACCGGCAGCGGCATGAAGGTCATTGGCTTCGACGTGGACGACGAGAAGGTCCAGGCCCTATCGGCCGGGCGAAGCTACATCGAGCATATACCGTCCGAAGAGGTCAAGCGGATGGTGGACGGCGGGCTTTTCCAAGCCACCAGCGACTTCGACCGCCTCGGCGAGCCGGACTGCATACTCATCTGCGTACCCACGCCGCTGACGAAGATGCGCGAGCCGGACATAACCTACGTGGAGAGCACCACACGCGAAGTGGCGCGCCGGCTCCGCAAAGGACAGCTCGTAGTGCTGGAGTCCACCACCTATCCCGGCACGACGGAGGAGGTCATGCTGCCGATACTCGCCGAGAGCGGGCTGAAGGTGGGCGAAGACTTCTATCTGGCCTACTCTCCGGAGCGCGAAGACCCCGGCCGCAAGGACTACAGCACCCGCACCATCCCTAAAGTCGTGGGCGGATACGACGAGAACTCACTGGCGGCCGCCAAGGCATGCTACGAGTCGGCCATCGAAACCGTGGTGCCGGTATCGAGCTGCGCAGCGGCCGAGGCGTCGAAGATACTGGAGAACACCTACCGCTGCGTGAACATCGCACTGGTCAACGAGTTGAAGGTGTTGTTCGACCGCATGGGCATCGACATATGGGAGGTGGTAGCGGCGGCGGCGACCAAGCCGTTCGGCTTCAAGCCGTTCTACCCCGGTCCGGGCCTCGGCGGGCACTGCATACCCATCGACCCGTTCTACCTCTCCTGGAAGGCGCGGGAGTACGGTCTGGCGACGCGGTTCATCGAGCTTTCCGGCGAGGTGAACATCTCCATGCCCCGCTACGTTATATCCCGCCTGATGGACGCACTGAACGACCGCGGAAAGGCCCTGCGCGGCTCGAAAATACTGGTCCTCGGCCTGGCCTACAAAAAGGACGTGGACGACGTCCGCGAAAGCCCATCGCTGGAGCTTATCGAGCTGCTACGCGAAAAGGGCGCGCTGGTGGACTACAACGACCCCCACGTGCCGCAGACGCACAAGATGCGCGACTACGACCTCCGGATGGAGTCGAAGGAACTCCGCGCCGACATGCTGGGCGAATACGACGCCGTCCTCATCAGCACCGACCACAGCGCGTACGACTACGACTTCATCGTCGAAAACGCTCAACTGGTCGTCGATACGCGCAACGCCACGCGCGACGTGAAAAAGGGACGCGAGAAAATCATCAAGGCATAGCCCCTACCGCACAGTGTCCGCCAAAGCCACAAAGCATCCCGCCCGGACGCCCACGCGTCTCAAACCGTTGAGGATAGGCCCCATCGAGGTAACAATGCCCGTGGTGCTGGCGCCGCTGGCGGGTTATTCCGATCTGGCCTACCGTCGCATCTGCCGCGAGCTGGGCGCGGGCTACGCCGGTACGGAGATGCTGCTGGACAGGACGGTGCTGGCGGGCAGAACCGACTGCAAGCGCCTCACCGCCTCGCACGACGAGGACCATCCGCTGGCGGGCCAGCTCATCGGCTCCGAGCCACAGGAGCTTGCCGCCGCGGCCGTCAAGCTCGACGCGATGGGCATGGACGTTATCGACCTGAACTTCGGCTGCCCGGTCAGGAAGGTCCTCCGTCGCGGCCGGGGCGGAAAACTGCTGGGCGACCCCGACCGGGCAGTGCGCATAATCCGCGGCGTCCTGGAGGTAACGGACCGCCCGGTGACGCTGAAGCTTCGTCGCGCTTTCGCGGAGAAAGACGACGGCTCGGCGTGCCTGCGCATAGCGGCCGAGGCGCGCGAACTGGGGGTCGCGGCCGTCCGCATACACCCCCGCAGCGTGGAGGCGGGCTACAGGGGACCGGCCGACTGGTCCTTCCTGCGGCGGATCCGGCGGGAGTTCCCCGAATGGACACTGATCGGCTCCGGCGATGTGCTGACTCCGGCCGACGCGCTGCGGATGCTTGAGGAGACCGGCGTTGACGGAGTGGCCGCCGCCCGCGGAGCACTGGGGAACCCGTGGTTTTTCGCGCAGGTCTCGCAGTTGTCCGCCGGCGAAGACGCTCCGCCCCCGACACTCGCCGAGCAGGCCCGCGTCCTGCGGAGGCACTTCCGGTACGCGGTAGAGGTCCACGGGGCAAAACAGGCCTGCCGGCGCATGCGAAGCTTCGGCATCCGCTACTCACGCCTGCACCCCCGGGCAAAGGCGCTGCGGGCCGCCTTTGTGGCCGTCGAGACCGCCGACGACTGGCAGCGGGTAATAGGCGAGTATTACGACGGCGGCGGGAATGGATAGCTGGTTAATTGGTTAATTGGTTGACTGGTTAACTGGTTGACTGGTTAACCGGTCTGCTGATGCCGGCATGGCGGAAGAGACGCCGAGGCATTGCGGCGGCTCGGCAACAGGTCGGCATTAACTATCTATCACCAGTGATACCTTTTTCTTCACACAAGACGTGTTTCGCACTGCAATGTAGTGCATCATGGGAAACCTTACCATCCGTATCCCCGACGAGCTTCGCCGACAGCTCGAAGGTTTGTGCCGGCGACAGAACCGCTCGGCCAGCGAGGTCGTGCGGGATTCTCTTCGCCGCTACCTCGCGGCGGAGAAGTTCCGCACCTTGCGCGGCAGGGCGCTGCCCTTCGCCGAGGCCCAGGGCTTCCTCACCGATGAGGACGTATTCAAGGCGATCTCGTGAAGGTGGTCCCGGACACCAACGCCCTTCTGGCGGCCTTCGGCACGCGGGGGCTTTGCGAGGCCGTTTTCGAAATCTGTCTGACGGACCACCAGATCGTGCTCTGCGAGCACATACTCCGCCAGCTGAACCGCCATCTGAGGGGCAAATTCCACCTGCCCGCGGCGGCCGCGAGGGAAACCGTCGATTTTCTGCGGACCAACGCAGCTCTGGTGGAGCCGGCAGCGGTGCCACCGTCCGCATGTCGGGACGAGTCGGACCTGCCCGTGCTCGGCACGGCCGATGCGGCTGGGGCCGACTGCCTCATCTCGGGCGATACGGACCTGCTCTCGCTCGGTCGCTTCGGACGCACGCTGATCCTCTCTCCCAGACAGTTTCATGATCACCTGACGTGAAGCGACCGCGAATGCCCGATAAGCAAGCGTTGCATAAGCTATCAGCACACACAGCGGGGCTTGAGGCCGCGGGGGGTGTATGATAACGTGCCTCGATTTTTGAAAGGCACGCGACCGCCGCGGACTGAGGAATTTTGCCCCAATGCCCCGCAGAGACGACATCCACACCATACTGGTCATCGGCTCAGGCCCCATAGTCATCGGTCAGGCCTGCGAGTTCGACTATTCCGGTACGCAGGCGTGCAAGGCCCTTAGGGAGGAGGGCTACCGGATAGTCCTGATAAACTCCAACCCCGCGACCATAATGACCGATCCGGAAACCGCCGACCGGACATACGTGGAGCCGATAACCCCCGCGGCCGTTGAGAAAATCATCCAGGCCGAGCGCCCCGACGCCCTGCTGCCCACGCTCGGCGGACAGACCGGTCTGAACACGGCGGCGGCCGTCTGGGACAACGGCGTCCTCGAAAAGCACGGCGTGGAGATGATCGGCGCCAACCGCGAGGTCATCCACCGCGCCGAGGACCGCACCGAGTTCAAGAACATCTGCGTTTCGGTGGGGCTGGACGTGCCCGTCAGCGGCGTCGCCCACAACATGGACCAGGCCCGCGAGATCCTCCAGGAGGTCCACCTGCCCTGCTGCATCCGCCCGGCCTATACGCTCGGCGGCACCGGCGGCGGGTTCGCCTTCAACCTGGAGGAGTTCGAGCGCATCGCCGCCCGCGGACTGGCCGCCTCGCCGATAAGCGAGATACTCATCGAAGAGTCGGCGCTGGGCTGGAAGGAATATGAGCTGGAGGTCATGCGCGACCGGGCGGACAACGTGGTGATAGTCTGCTCCATAGAGAACATCGACCCCATGGGCGTGCACACGGGCGATTCGATTACCGTCGCGCCCGCACAGACGCTTACCGACGCCGAATACCAGCGCATGCGCGACGCCGCAATGGCCGTCATCCGGGCCGTCGGCGTCGAGACCGGCGGCAGCAACATACAGTTCGCGGTCGATCCCGAAACCGGCCGCATGGTCGGCATCGAGATGAACCCGCGAGTCAGCCGAAGCTCCGCGCTGGCGTCCAAGGCCACCGGATTCCCCATCGCCAAGATTGCCGCCAAACTGGCCGTGGGCTACACGCTGGACGAGATACCCAACGACATCACGCGGGAGACGCCCGCCTGCTTCGAGCCGACCATCGACTACTGCGTTACCAAGATACCTCGCTGGACGTTCGAGAAGTTCCCGGACACCGACGAGACGCTCACCACGCAGATGAAGAGCGTCGGCGAGGCCATGAGCATCGGACGGACCTTCAAGGAGTCGCTGCAGAAGGGCATCCGCTCGATGGAGGTCAAGCGGTTCGGCTTCGGGCTGGACGGCTGCGACAAGTACCTCAACGCCCGCCGGGCGCAGCGCGACGGGAAGCTGCGCGAAAAGGCCGACCGCGGCGAGTTGGACGCCGAATGGCCCATCGACGAAAGCAAGCTGCACCGCAAGCTCGCCGTACCCAGCCAGGGACGGCTGTACTACGTCCGCTACGCGCTGAAAACCGGCTGGTCCGTCGAGCAGGTGTACGAGTTGACGAAGATCGACCCGTGGTTCCTGACCCAGATGAAGCAGCTCGTGGATTTCGAGAGCGAGCTGGAGGCGGTCGGGTCACTGCAGGACGCCTCCGACGACCTTATCCGCCGGGCCAAGCAGTGGGGCTACTCGGACATGCAGCTCGCCTGCGTCTGGTCGTGCCGGGAAGGTGACGTCCGCGCCCGTCGCAAGTCGGCCGGCATAGAGCCCGGCTACAAGCTGGTGGACACCTGCGCCGCGGAGTTTGAGGCCTACACGCCCTACTACTACTCGAGCTACGAGTCGCCGGTGCTGCAGGCCGACGGGCGGCGGGCGGTGGACGACGAGGTCCGCGTCAGCGACAAGCCGAAAATAGTCATCCTCGGCGGCGGGCCCAACCGCATCGGCCAAGGCATCGAGTTCGACTACTGCTGCGTGCACGCCGCCTTCGCCGCCCGGGAGCTGGGCTACGAAGCGGTGATGATAAACTCCAACCCCGAGACCGTCTCGACCGACTACGATACGTCCGACCTGCTGTTCTTCGAGCCGCTGACGCTCGAGGACGTCGTGAATGTCTGCGAGCGGCTCAACGGCCGTCCGCTGGGCGAGCCGGGCGGGCTTGTCCACGGGGCAATCGTGCAATTCGGCGGGCAGACCCCGCTGAACCTCGCACGCGGGCTGGAGGAAGCGGGCATCCCGATTATCGGCACCAGCCCGGACTTCATAGACGTCGCCGAGGACCGCCGGCGTTTCGG
>JBNGDC010000007.1:26152-93383 GCA_049975485.1 Phycisphaerae bacterium
TTATCGGCACCAGCCCGGACTTCATAGACGTCGCCGAGGACCGCCGGCGTTTCGGCGAGATACTCAAAGAGCTGAATCTCACCTGCCCGGAAAGCGGCACGGCCCTGGGCGTGGACCAGGCCCGTGAGATAGCGGCGAAAATCGGCTACCCGGTGCTGGTCCGGCCCAGCTACGTTCTGGGCGGACGGGCGATGGAGATAGTCTCCGACGAGGCCCAGCTCGACGTTTACATGGCCAGGGCGGTGGACGCCTCGACCGTCGGGCGGGAGCACCCCATACTCATCGACAAGTTCCTTCCGGCGGCCATCGAGGTGGATGTGGACTGCATAGCCGACTTCGGCCCTCGCGCCGACGGCACGCGCGAGGACAACCCCCGCGCGGTGGTCTGCGGCGTAATGGAGCACATCGAGGAGGCGGGCATCCACAGCGGCGACTCCGCCTGCGCCCTGCCGCCGTTCTCGCTGTCGGCCGGCGTCATCGCCGAAATCGAGCGGCAGGCGCGCCTGCTCGCGGAGCGCCTGGAGGTCCGCGGACTGATGAACATCCAGTTCGCCGTCAAGGACGGGCGGGTGCTGATACTGGAGGTCAACCCGCGGGCGTCGCGGACCGTGCCGTTCGTCTCCAAGGCCACCGGAGTACCGTGGGCGAAGCTGGCGGCGAAGGTGATGGCCGGCGAGTCGCTCGAATCGCTGGGCGTAACCGAACCCCAGCGGCCCCGGCATACGTCGGTCAAGGAAAGCGTCTTCCCGTTCACCAAGTTTCCCGGCGTGGACGTGATACTCGGTCCGGAGATGCGCTCCACCGGCGAGGTGATGGGCGTGGACATGAGTTTCTCGCTGGCGTTCGCCAAGAGCCAGATGGCCGCCGGCGTGGGACTTCCGGTCGAGGGCACTGTGTTCCTGTCGGTCTGCGACGCTGATAAGCCGTCGGCCGTGGCGATAGCGCAGCGGCTGGCGGCGATGGGCTTCGATATCGTCGCGACGGCCGGCACCTACGCCGCGATATCCGACGCCGGCGTACGCGCCCGGCGGATACCGAAGCTGCAGGAAGGTCGGCCGAACATCGCGGACATGATCACCAACCGCGAGGTGCAGATGCTCATAAACACCCCCACCCGTCGCGGGCCTGCGACGGACGAGGGACGCATCCGTGCGATGGCGACGCTTTATGAGGTGCCGCTGATAACCACCCTCACCGCCGCCCGGGCCGCCGTGGACGGCATAGCCGCGCTACGCGCCGGCGCCGCCGGCAACGGCTGGGGGGTCCGGCCACTGCAGGACTACTTCCCGCAGACTGCCGGTAAGTAGCGCCGATGCGGTGTCCGCCGCTTGTCGTTGGTCGGAAAACTCGCGATTCGCGGTTCGTAATTCGCAACTCCCCCGTGGTCAGGGATTCCAGATGTCGGCCCAGATCCTGCCTATGGTCATCCCATCGCCGTCCGAGCGGTCCGGCGGCTGACGGCCGGCCATTATCAGATTGCCCTCGCCGTCAAACTCCACACGCAACGGCCACAAACTCTCTATGCCGGCGGAGTCCGGCGAGTAGCGCATATCGTGGAACACGACAACGTGCACGCCGTTGAGCCGGCGATACTCCGCCCGCAGGCGCCCCATGGCGAACCACCTGTAGATTTCATACTCGCGCAGACGCCGGGCCTTCTCAACCCACTCGTTGGATATGTGCCTGGCAGCGCGGCTCATCCGCCGACGGCTCGGCGGGTCGTCGCTGAAGTGATGCACACGAACGGCTATCCACTCATCCGGCGTCTCCAGCACCGCCCGCCAGAGGAATATCGTGCCTATCTGCGGGTAGGCGTCGGCCCGGAGTATCTCCACGTCGCCCGCGGCGCGTACGGCGATATCGACCGCGCGGTTGTGCATCAGCCGCCCCGTCCCCAGATAGCCCATTGCCAGCGCGAAGCCCACCCAGCCGATTATCAGCGTGGCCCTGGGGGCGCTCCCGCCGCGGAACTTCCGCACGACGTAGCAGACCAGCAGCGTCAGTATCAGCAGCGGCGTGAAGATGAAATCGATGATGCCGATGGTGTTAAGCGCGTAACGCGCGTTGGTCAGCGGCGAGAAGAGCTGCGTACCGTAGGCCGTCAGGTAGTCCAGCGGCGCATGGCTGTAAAACGCCACCAGTATGCAGGCGTACAGAAGCAGAAATCCCGGCGCCCCGGGCCTGTCGCCGATGTTGGAGGACTCCGTCGCATCGGCCTTGAAAAGTCGCAATACCTTTCGCCGGAAATACCACCAGCCAAAGGCGATGGGCAGCGCAAGAAGCGGCGCCAGCAGCAGCGAATGTGTCGGCCCGCGGTGGATCTGCATTATGGTGAACTCGTCCACCTCGGCGCCGGTCATCGACAGCAGCGGACCAAAGAAGACGTCGAGGTCGGCGGCCGCCCCGGCCCCGAAGGCCATCCAGGTGGCGTCGCGGCCGATACGCTGGCGAAAGCCCAACTGCGCCGTCGCCGCACCCAGAAGACCTTGTGTCAGGGAGTCCATGGCGTCAAATGCAGCGGTGTTTGGTTAATTGGGAAAGCCGTTGAGCAGTTGAACAGTTAAGCAGTTAAACCATTAAGCATTACGCCTGCCTGCTGCCTGTTGCCTTCCGCCTGCTGCCTACCGGCTGCGGCGGACAAGCTTGCCTGCTGCCTGAGTAGGCCACAGCTTACTGCTTTCCCAGGCCACGACTTGCTGCTTCTCTAGGCCACGGCTTGCTGCTTCTCTTAGCCCACGGCTTTAGCCGTGGTGTATGGGACCGGTTATATATTCTACTCCAGCCCGTTTTAACGGGCTTATCTCGGCCTGAAGAAAGGACGTTAAAACGCCCTCAAACAATCATAGCCGCCGCGGCCGGATACCATGGCCAAAGCCATGGCCTAATTATCGCCGCAGCGTGTGACGGGTGAACCGAGGGGCCGGATACCATGGCTGAAGCCATGGCCTAATTATCGCCGCAGCGTGTTACGGGTGAACCGAGGGGCCGGGTACCATGGCTGAAGCCATGGCCTGATCCACAATCCGCAATCCGCGATCATAGATCTGTCGTGCAGGTATGCTCGGCCTAAATCTGCCTATTGCCTCTTGCCTCTTGCCTATTGCCTACTGCCTCTTGCCTACTGCCTCCCGCCTGCAATGCTTGACTGCTCAACGGCTTAACTGTTTTACAGACTATAGGCCTATTCCCACTCGATGGTGGCGGGCGGCTTGGAGGATATGTCGTACACAACGCGATTGACCCCCCGGACTTCGTTGATGATGCGGTTGGAGATTCCCGCCAGCACGTCGTAGGGTATCCGCGACCAGTCGGCCGTCATGAAGTCGGCCGAATCCACCGACCGCACGGCCACCACGTGCTCATAGGTCCGTCCGTCGCCCATCACCCCGACCGTCTGGATAGGCAGCAGCACGGCGAAGACCTGCGCGGTCTTGCGGTACAGACCGGCCGCTCGTATCTCCTCCAGCAGGATCTGGTCGGCCTTTCGGAGCATCTCCAGCCGCTCGGGGGTAAGTTCGCCCACGCAGCGGACGGCCAATCCGGGGCCCGGGAACGGATGCCGCCAGACGACCGACTCCGGCAACCCCAACAGTTCGCCGGCGCGGCGGACCTCGTCCTTGAACAGGTCGCGCAGCGGCTCGATAAGCTCAAAACCCAGCTCCTCCGGCAGACCGCCCACGTTGTGGTGGAGCTTGATGTTCGCGGCCTCACCCGCCAGCGACCGCCCGGACTCTATCACGTCCGGATACAGCGTGCCCTGGGCGAGGTAGCGGGCGTTGGGAATCTTCTCCGCGGCGGACTTGAAGCTCTCAATGAACGTGTGTCCGATGATGCGCCGTTTCTCCTGCGGCTCGACAACGCCCTTCAGCCGCTGAAGGAACAGATCCCCCGCCGGCACCGTGGTCAGGTCCATCCGGAAATGCTCGGCGAAGGTGCTGCGGACCAGCTCCACCTCGTTGGTTCGCAGCAGGCCGTTGTCCACGAAGATGCACGCCAGCCGGTCGCCTATCGCCCTGTGCATCAGCGCCGCGACGACCGACGAGTCCACGCCGCCGCTCAGCCCGCATATCACACGCTCATCCGCACCGACCGTGCGGCGGATATCCTCGACGGCCGCATCCACGAACGAGCCCATCTGCCACAGGCCCTTGCAGCCGCAGATGTCATAAAGGAAATTCTCGAACACCTGCTGGCCGTGGGGAGTGTGCGTGACCTCCGGGTGAAACTGCACGCCGTAGAAGTTGCCGCTTTTGTGGCGAACGGCCGCTACGGGACAAGCGGGCGTCTCGGCCAGCGGCTCAAAGTCCTCCGGAAGCTGCTGCACCTGGTCGGCGTGGCTCATCCAGACTGTCGTCTGCGGCGGCACATTCCGCAGCAGGCGGTCGGCGTTGGTGACCTTGAGTGCGGTTCGCCCGTATTCGCACGAGGGCGCCGGGCGGACCTCCGCGCCAAGCACACCACAGCCGACCTGCATGCCGTAGCAGATTCCCAGCACCGGCACGCCGAAGCCCAGCAGC
The DNA here is from genome assembly GCA_049975485.1 of Phycisphaerae bacterium. Lineage (GTDB taxonomy): Bacteria > Planctomycetota > Phycisphaerae > SM23-33 > SM23-33 > PUND01. The sequence continues at coordinate 30,670 of JBNGDC010000007.1, forward strand.
TCCCGCCGGACCTGCGGGGCGTCCGGTTCATAGACGCTGGCAGGCCCGCCGGTGAAGATAAGCCCGCGGCAGTTCAGGCGCCGAAGGTCCTCGACGGTAACGTCCGGGCGTGCGAGCACGCTGAAGACCCCGCTCTCACGAACGCGCCGGGCGATGAGCTGGGCGTACTGGCTGCCGAAATCGACGATTACTACCGTCTCGGATTGTGCCTCGGGTGCATCCATAGGTAGAAAACGCCGCCGCTCGCGGCCGGTGCACGGCATGGAGACAACCGCGATTCGACCCCGTGTCAGGGCCTGAAAACAAGGTCTTTCACTCGGCCAGTCGCGTCTCGACCAACTCGTCCACTCGCTCGGCGATCCAGTCCTCCCAGCGGGCGATGAGGACCATGTGCTCCGGTCCCGGCGTGAACACGCGGAGGTCCTTGGGTTCGTTGGCGGCGCGGTATATGGCCTCGCTGTGCTCCAGCGGCACGCTGACGTCGATAAGCCCGTGAATCAGCAGCAGCGGGCAGTCCAGCCGGGACGCCGCTTCCTCGGCCGAGGCCTCGGAAAGCTGAAAGTCGCCCATCTCGGCCGCCCGGTCCATAACGCCTTGCACGTTTTCACGGCTCATGGTCGGCGCCACCATCGCCAGATGACGCCGCATCATGGTCTCGGCGTCCTTGTAGGGAGTAACCACCATCACGCCATCGACGCGGTCGTCGATGTCGGCGTAGAGGATGGCCGTCGCCGCCCCCAGCGTGGTTCCGAAGACATAGACGGGCTCGGCGACCACCTGCCCGGCAAGCAGTTCGTCCATGACCATCTTGACGTCATGCTTTTCCTTGGCGCCGTAGGTTATGGCCTCGCCGCCGCTGCGGCCGTGATAGCGAAGGTCCGGCAGGACCACGTCGAAGCCCTTTTCCGACAGCCGACGCCCCACGCCCAGGTAGGTCGCCTTGGACTCCGACGTTCCGTGCAGGACGACCACTGTTCCCCGGGGCTGGTCCGCCGATTCTTCGCCGGCGGCGTTTATCACCCAGACGTCGATCTCGACGCCGTCATCGGCGGTAAACACCCGATGCTCGGAGATGCGGTTCTGTGCGACGAGCTGCTCACCGGTGCCGGTCAGGTCCTCGCGGATCTTGCCCGGATGCGTATTGGGCTGGATGAGCTGGCGTGCGTATTCGTCCTGCCGGCAACCAAGACCTGTCGCCAGCACACAGAATAAAGCGGCCGACGCAACCGTGCGTTTCATGGGTTTTCTCCTGTAGCCCTGGCGGTTCGCCCGCTCCTACAGGCACCCGCCTGCCGACGGTGAGTGTAGCAGAAACCTCTGCGCCTGCAACCGCGCGGACGAATATCTCTACCCCCTCCGCCGGCGATCTCAGATACGGTGGAACTGTTTTTCCAGCTCCTTCAGCGACAGGCGTATGGTGGTAGGCCGGCCGTGCGGACAGGAGGAATACTTCTCCGCCTGCTCGCGGCGGTCCAGCAAATCATCCATCTCGCCCGGCGTGAGCGGGTCGCCTGCCTTGACGGCGGCCTTGCACGCCATCATCGCCAGAACCTCCTCCAGCAGCCGCTCGGAGTCGATACTCTCGTCGTCCCCCAGCGCGTCGAGAAGCTCCCGCAGAAACCCGCCCGGCGATACGTCCCGCTCGCACAGCAGCGTAGGGAACGCCTGAATCGCCACCGTCCGGGGCCCGAACGGCTCGACGGATATCCCCAGCCGCCTAAGCAGTTCCGCATGCGTCTCCAGCAGGTCGGCCTCGCCGGCGGTGACCTCCAGTGTCTCCGGAATCAGACGCCGCTGGCTGGTAAGCCCGCCCTCGGCCAATCGACCGCGCAGCTCGTTGTACAGCAGCCGCTCGTGCAATGCGTGCTGGTCCACGATTATCAGCCCCTCGTCGGCCTCGGTGACGATATAGCTGTTGTGTATCTGGACGGCAGGCCTGTGCGGAACGGGCTGATAGAAGCCCTCCACAGTTGCCTCATCCCGCTGCCCGTCTGCCGGGGTGGACCGGGGCGCCTCGGCCGGCTGCTGAGTCGGCGGGGCGCCCTGCGACGGCGGCGCCTGCGACATGCCCGACAGCAGGCCCGGCTGAGAGGTCTGTTCAGGCCGGCCCTGCTGCGACCGTGTTGACGACTCCGGAAAGCTCAATCGCGGCTGCTGGGGCGGAGCGGATTTGAAGAAGTCGGCCAACGCCTGCCGCAGCGACTCCCGCCTGCCCTCGTCGCCGCCTGGCTCCCGCGGCTCGCCGAAGTCTTCCGGCCCGCCCAGCGACGCCTCCGGCGCCAGGTCCGCCTTGTTGAGCGTTTCCTTCAGGGCCGCCAGCAACTCGCCGTGGACGAGCTGACTGTCGCGGAAGCGGACCTCGATCTTCGTGGGGTGAACGTTGACGTCCACGTCGCCCGGGTCCACCTCCAGGAATATGAACGCCACCGGCGACATCGTTGGCTCCAGCAGCCCGCGGTACGCCTCCCGCAGGGCGTGCAGCAGGACCCGGTCGCGGATGTACCTGCCGTTGAGAAAAAAGTACTGCCACTTGCCCGACGCCCTGGCCGCCGACGGCTTGGCGACAAGCCCCTCCACCACCACAGGCCCCCGCCGCGGCGCCAGCGGCAGCAGCGCGTCGGAAAGTTCCTGTCCGAACAGGTCGGCCACCCGCCGGGCCGTGGTCTGTGCCGCGGGGAGGTTCCGCAGCTCGCGGTCGTTGTGGACCAGCCGGAAGGCCACGTCCGGCCGGGGCAGAGCCAGCCGGGCAAGCTGCTCGGTTACGTGTCCCAGCTCGGTGTTGGCCGTCCGCATGAACTTCCGCCGCGCCGGCGTGTTGAAGAAAAGGTCACGCACGGTGATGGTGGTCCCGCCGGCCGCGGGGCACGGGCGGACCTCGCCGACGTGCTGGTCGCAGGCCTCTATCTCATGTCCGCTGGCGGCGTCGTGGCGGCGAGTGCGGGCGTGGACGCGGGCTATGGACGCGATGGACGCCAGCGCCTCGCCTCGGAACCCCATGGTCGAGACGGCGAAGAGGTCGTCGTCGGTGGATATCTTGCTGGTGGCGTGCGGGGCGAACGCCAGGGCCAGGTCCTCGCCGTCCATGCCGCAGCCGTCGTCGATGACCTCTATGAGTTTCCTGCCGCCGTCGGAAAGGCGTATTTCCACGCGCGTGGCGCCGGCGTCGAGGGCGTTTTCAACAAGCTCTTTGACCACGCTGGCGGGGCGCTCGATGACCTCGCCCGCGGCGATCTTGTTGACCAGGTGTCTGGGAAGTACGTGAATAGCCGGCATGGCCGCTCCGATGGGCAGATGAACGGCACAATTCTAAAGCGCATCCGCCAGGGGACAAAGACCATTCGCCGAAACGCGCCGAGAAGGGGTGCGGTCGGAATATGGCGGCGTCCGATCGCGAACCGGAACCGAGACCGGTTCAGGAATATGTCAATCGCCCCCTGACGGGGGCTTGCACGTCCGCGGCCGCCCGTTTCCACGGGCTCAGCTTCGCTTTGCCCGTGGCTACTGTCAGACGCCCCCTGACGGGGGCTACAACGTCCGCGGCGATTGGCGCTCAAACAACGGTTGCGCGAAGAGTCCCGGCGAAGCCGGAAGGCGGGATGATTGGTGATCGCCCGCACGAGCCGGTCGCCGGGCGAGGAGTCCCGGCGCAGCCGGGACGATTGAAAATAGCCACGCCCGCAAGGGCGTGGACTTTGGGAGACATCAACCGCCGGAGCCCCCGCAAGGGGGCGATTGAGACTCATATGGCCCGCGGAACTCAGGACCATGTCGCCAAAGTCTATCCGCCACCAATAACCGGCCACACCTTCGATAAGCGCCGTCTTCCGGCCGGGGGGACAGTCTGCGAGTCCGTCAATCGGCCGGTTCGGCGACGGGTTTTTCCTCCGCCAGGTGCGGGGCGAGGAACTTGCCCGTGTAGGACGTCTCATGCTCGGCGATCTCTTCGGGCGTGCCCTCGGCCACTACCAGACCGCCGTCGTCGCCGCCCTCGGGTCCCAGGTCGATAATCCAGTCGGCGTACTTTATGACGTCCATGTTGTGCTCGATGATGATGACCGTGTTGCCCATGTCGGCCAGGCGGTTGAGCACGTTCAGCAGATTGTGAATGTCGGCGAAGTGCAGGCCCGTGGTCGGCTCATCCAGCACGTAGAGTGTATGGCCGGTGGCGGTCTTTCCCAGCTCGCTGGCCAGCTTGACCCGCTGGGCCTCGCCCCCCGAGAGCGTGGTGGAGCTTTGCCCCAGCTCGATGTAGCTGAGTCCCACATCGTTCAGGGCCTTGAGGAGCTGCTTTATCTTGGGGAAGTTGTCGAAAAAGCTCAGCGCATCCTCCACGCGCATATCGAGCACATCCGCTATGGTCTTTCCGCGGTAGCGGACCTCCAGCGTCTCGCGATTGTACCTGGCGCCCTTACACTGCTGGCAGGTGACGTACACATCCGGCAGGAAGTGCATCTCGATGCGCTTGGTGCCCTGTCCCTGGCAGGCCTCGCAGCGCCCGCCCTTAACGTTGAAGCTGAACCTGCCGGGCTTGTATCCGCGGATCTTGGCCTCGCGCGTCTTGGCGAACAACTGCCGGATGAGGTCGAACACGCCTGTATAGGTCGCAGCATTGGAGCGGGGCGTCCTGCCGATGGGAGACTGGTCTATCTCGATGACCTTGTCCACCCGCCCGACGCCCAGGACCTTGTCGAACTCGCCGGGCTTCTCGCGCGAGCTGTACAGCCGCCGCTTCAGCGCCCGCAGCAACGTGAGGTTCACCAGCGTGCTCTTGCCAGAGCCGGAAACGCCCGTGACGCAGACGATGCCGCCCAGCGGGAACTTCACGTCGATGTCCTTGAGGTTGTGCTCCCGGCAGCCGCGAAGCTCCACGCACTTCTTTAGCGACATCTTCCTGCGCCGCTGCGGTGGGGAGATGCGCATGCGCCGCGAGAGGTACTTGCCGGTGATGGAGTCGGCCGACTCGCATATCTCCTCGGGCGTGCCCTGTGCAACGATCCTTCCGCCGTGCCTGCCGGCGGCGGGTCCCATGTCTATGACCTCGTCGGCGGCGCGGATGGTGGCCTCGTCATGCTCGACGACGATTACGGTGTTGCCCATGTCCCTCAGACGGGTGAGCGTACGTATGAGCCGGCGGTTGTCGCGCTGGTGCAGGCCGATGGTCGGCTCGTCCAGCACGTAGCAGACGCCCACCAGACCGCTGCCGACCTGCGTCGCCAGTCGTATGCGCTGCGCCTCGCCGCCGGAGAGCGTGGCGGCCGTCCGGTCCAGAGTGATGTAGTCCAGCCCCACGTCGCACAGGAACGTCAGCCGGTGGCGGATCTCGCGAAGGATAATCTCTGCGATTCTGCTGCGCTCGGCGTCCAGCTCCAGGGAGTCGAAGAACCCCAGGGCCTCGGCGATGTACATCCTGGTTACTTCGTTGATGTTCCTGCCGTCGATGGTCACGGCCAGCGACGCCGGCTTCAGCCGTGCCCCGCCGCAGCTCGTGCAGGGCTGCTCGGAGAGATACCCGTGCAGCCGCTGCTTGACGTACTCGCTGTCGGTCTTCTGCCAACGGCGTTCGAGGTTGGGTATCACGCCCTCCCAGTCGCCGTCCGGGTCGCCGTGCATGAGTATGTCGCGGATGCCGGGGTCGAGCTTCTCGAACGGCTCGTTGGGCGGGACGTTGTATTTGCGGCAGAAGCGGCGGATGAGGCGGTTGTAGTAGATGTTCATGCGCTTGCCGCCGCGGCGCCAGGCGTCCACCGCGCCCTGTACGAGCGACAGGCCGGGGTCGGGGACGATCAGCTCCGGGTCGAACTCGAGAATGGTCCCCAGACCGTCGCATTCCTCGCAGGCGCCATAGGGGCTGTTGAAGCTGAACATCCGCGGGGACAGCTCCTCGAGGTTCGCCTCCGGGTGCTGCGGGCAGGCGTACGTGGCGCTGAAGAGCCAGTCCTTCCAGCCGGGCAGGTCGCGCGTAGTGGGCTTGCGGGTGGAGGACGACCCGGAACCGTCCTGCCCGTCGTCGTCTTTCGGCTCATAGCAGATACGCACCAGCCCGCCGGCCAGCGTAAGGGCCGTCTCGATGCTGTCGGACAGGCGGATGTTCACGCCCTGCTTCATCACCAGCCGGTCCACCACCACGTCGATGTGGTGTTTCTTGTTCTTGTGGAGGTCGGGCGGTTCCTTGAGGTCGTGAATCTCGCCGTCGATGCGGGCGCGGACGTAGCCCTCCCGCTGCATGTGACGCAGAAGCTCGGCGTGTTTGCCCTTTTGCCCGCGAACCACCGGGGCGAGCACCATGAACCGCGTGCCTTCGGGCAACTCCATCACCGAGTCCACAATCTGCGTGACGGTCTGACTGCTGATGCGACGGCCGCATATCCAGCAGTGCGGCTCGCCCACGCGGGCGAACAGCAGGCGCAGGTAGTCGTAAATCTCCGTGATGGTCGCGACTGTCGAGCGTGGGTTGGCCTGGCCGGAGCGTTGCTCGATGGCGACGGTCGGCGGCAGGCCCTCGATGTGCTCGACGTCCGGCTTGGAAAGCTGCTCCAGGAACTGCCTGGCGTAGGCGGATAAGCTCTCGACGTACTTTCGCTGTCCCTCGGCGTAGATGGTGTCGAACGCCAGCGAGCTTTTGCCCGAGCCGCTCAGCCCCGTGACCACGACCAGCTTGTCGCGGGGGATGCGCACGTCGATGCCCTGGAGGTTGTGCTCCTTGGCGCCGAGAACGACTATCTCGCGGCGGGCGTCGCCGAACTGCTCGACCACCTCCGGCGAGGGCTTGCCGCCCTCACTGCGGCCGGGAGACGACTTCGGCTTCCGCTCGGCGGAGATCGCCAAAGACTTCTTCCGCGCCGGGCGCTTGCGGGCCTTCCTGGTCTTCGGGGATGTCTTACGCTTCCTGGCCATTGCCGATAATCCGGTCAGTATAACCGACCAGGCCCCCGCCGCCAAGAAAACCGCATCGTCGCCGGCGGGCGTCAAGCCCTAAGCGTTTGACATAACAAACGTTACGTAATACTAAAGGCGCCTTATAGCGTTGAGCAGTTAAACCGTTGAACCGTTAAGCCGTTCAACTGTAACCGAGACGATATGCATGAGCATCTGACGGGACGTTGCCCAAAACTCAACTGATTGCCGAGTGCCCCTGATCCACCCACTGTATAGCAAAAAAATCCGGCTGTCCTCTGTGCTCTCTGTGTCTCTGCGGCCCAGACCTATCCGCCGGTCAGCAGGTCGAGTTTGCCGGCGTAGAGCTTGAGCATCTCGCTGCGGAGGCGTTGATGGTGCGGTGCGTTCAGGCCCGGGTCGGACTTGACTATCGCGAAGGCGTCCCGCCTGGCCAGTCGGAGCAGTTCGAAGTCCTCCACCAGGTCCGCGACCTTCAGTTCCGGCAGCCCGTGCTGGCGCGTGCCGAAGATCTCGCCGGGGCCCCGCAGACGGAGGTCCTCCTCGGCAATTTTGAAGCCGTCGGAGGTCTTTTCGAGCACTTCCAGGCGTTGCTTGGCCATCGCGGTCGTACCGCCGGCGACGAGTATGCAGTGCGCGTCGTCGCGGCCTCGGCCGATGCGCCCCCGAAGCTGGTGCAACTGCGCCAGTCCGAACCGCTCCGCGTGCATTACCACCATTACGCCGGCCGACGGCACGTCCACGCCGACCTCCACCACCACCGAGGCGACCAGCACCTGCACGCGCCCCTCGCGGAAGTCGCCCATCACGCGGTCCTTCTCGTCCGCGGGGAGCTGCCCGTGCATAAGCGCGACGTTGAAGTCCTTCAGCGGACCCGCCGAAAGCTCCTCGCAGGCGTCGCGGGCGGCCGTCAGGTCGGAGTTCTCCGACGGGTTCACCAGCGGATAGATGAAATACGCCTGCCGGCCCGCCGCCAGTTGCGACCGGACAAACTCAAGGACCTCGTCCATCTCGCCGTGGCCGGCCACGCGCGTGGTGGTCTTGCCCCTTCCCGGCGGAAGCTCGTCTATTACGGATACGTCCAGGTCGCCGAAGACGGTCATCGCCAGCGTCCGGGGGATGGGGGTCGCGGTCATCACCAGATAGTGCGGGGCGTAGCCCTTGCCGCGGATGCCGCTGCGCTGGCGGACGCCGAACTTGTGCTGTTCATCCACCACCACCAGCGCCAGCTCGCGGAAGCGGACGTCGCCTTCGATAAGGGCGTGCGTGCCGACGACCATGTCAATCTCGCCGTCGGCGAGCCGGCGCCGCGTCTCGGCTCGCTGGTCCCTGCCCTGGCTGCCGACCAGCAGCGCCACCCGCACCCGGCTGCCGGAGAGATATTCGCTGATGTTGCGGTAGTGCTGAGAGGCGAGTATCTCCGTCGGGGCCATTATCGCCACCTGCTTGCCGCGCGCCACGGCCAGCAACGCGGCGTACAGCGCCACGACCGTCTTGCCGGAGCCGACGTCGCCCTGCAGAAGGCGGTTCATGGGCCTTTCCCGGGCCAGGTCTGCGCATATCTCTGAAACCGCCCTGTCCTGGGCGGCCGTCAGCTCGAAGGGAAACCGCGCACGAATGCGCCTATCCACCTGCTCGGTCACCTCAAGCGGATGGGCCGGGCGGGATACCTCCCGCATCCGCGTCAGAGCGATGCCGAGCTGCATGAGCAGGCATTCCTCGTACGCCAGGCGGCGGCGGGCGCGGCCCCACTGCTCACGGTCCTCGGGGCGGTGCATGGCGGCGACCGCCTTGGCCCGCGGCATGAGCGCCCGGCTGCGCAGAAGCTCGCGCGGCAGTATCTCCGCGACAAGGTGCTTCGCGCCCGGCAAGACGTTCGAGATGACCTTCGCTATCTGGGCGCTGGAGAGATTCGCGCCGGCGGGGTACACCGGCAGAAGCTCGTCGCGACCAAGGTCCGTACCGGCGGGGTCCCAGATGGTCTGGAACTGCGGGTTTACGAACTGAAGCGCTTCTTTGTACATGCCCACCTTGCCGCTGACGGCGATGGTCATGCCTTCCTTTATCTGCCCGCGGAGGTAGCCGCCGTGAAACCACTTTACGCCGACCCACCCGGTCTCGTCACGCAGCGTGCACTCGAAATAAGGCCGCCGCCCAAATGACTTGTAATCCGTGAACACCACCTCGCCGGCGACGGTGGCGGTGTCCTCGTCACCACGGAGCGTGCCGATGGGCTGGGCCTGGCGGCGCAGGTCGAACCGCCGGGGGAAGTAGGTCAGCAGGTCCTCGACCGTACGGATACCAAGGGCGGCGAGCTGCTCGGCGCGCTTGGGACCGACGCCCTTGACGAAACGCACCTCGGTGTCCGGCTTGATATCGGCCACTGCGTCCGCCTTCGCGTAACGGCTCAGCGAGCGGGGATGCGGAGTTCCTGGCCGATGCGCATTTCCTGCGGGTCCAGACCGGGGTTCATCTCCACGATCTCCCGCCATCTCTGCCCGTCGCCGAGCAGTCGCTCGGATATCGACCAGAGCGTGTCGCCCCGCTTCACCACGTAAGTTGTCGAGCCGGGAACCACATCGGGCGGAAGCGGCTCGTCCGGCTGTCTGGCCTCATAGGTGGCGGCCGACGGGGCCTCGTCCGGCTCGTCCCAGGAATACTCCCGGCTCGGCGCGGGCTGCGGCGATGTCTGGTCGGACGTCTCGGAAGGCGAGAGCCGATCCAGCGAGCGTTGCGGGGGATCGTCGATCTCCGTGGTCTGCACGCTGTTGTCTTTGTTGCAGCCGAGAAGAAGCCCCGCCAGTAAAACTGCCGTCAGTGCGTAGCGCATGGCACATCCTCCGTGAAGGTCCGTGAAATCCATATTGCCGATGGTACCACCGTCGCGGGGGCTGTCAAGCAGTGCGGCCTCGACGATCCGGCACTTCCTCCGCCGTTACTCGCTGGCCGCGTGCCAGCGGTACATGTTCTCAGTAACCTCCCGGGCGGCCTCGACGAGTTCCGGGTGCGGCTGGTCGGTGATATCCACGAAGCCCACCGGCTGGTCCTCGCCGTCCTGGAATCGCCCGGTAAGCGGCTGGTCGGCGTGCTGGAACCAGTGGCAGCCCAGGCCGAACGGCATCTTCACGAACTCGCTGACGTACTTGACGTAGCCGGTCCTTCGCTCGGCCGGCGTGAACGCCTGGTACAGCGGCTGGAGCTGCCGCTCGCTGAGCAGCGGCAAGTGGTGTTCGCCTATCTGGATAGGCCGGCCGCTTACGTCGTGCCAGGGCTGGAACTCCTTCCGCTCGGGGTATAACCCGTAGCAGTTGACGCTGACGATGTCGGAATACTCCCCGGCCGCTTTGACTATGCCCTCGGCGGGCATGCGCCGCACGAACCTACAGCCCATGTACATGTGGTTGGGGTCGTGGCTCTTGAGTATGCGGCGCACGGTGGAGAAGTATTTCTCGGCGTAGAGCGCCTCGAAGTCGTCCATCGCCTGCCGCGCCGGTCCGCTGTCGGGAATCTGCTCGTCGGTCATCTTCGCGACATCCGACCAATCCGAAAGCTCCACGCCCAGGACCTTGCCCGCTTCGGACAAATCGGCAAACCGCTCGCGGCAAAAGTCCGCCCACGCCTTGTGGACGGCCGCGGCGGCGTCGGCCGAGAGCAGACGCATGTTGTTCCACGGCATCTCGTTATCCACAAAGTAGCCGATGAGCCACGGGTCGTCTGCGTGCGGGGCCGCCAGCTCCGCGAAAGATTCATCCAGCATCTTCTCCCACTTCGGGTCGAAGACGTCGGCGAAGCGCCTACTGGCCATCGGCGCGCCTTCCAGTCGGCTGCCCAGCGTGCGAACATGCGGGACCACCTGCTGGTCGAGCATGATCTCCTGCGACCAGTTCGCGATGGTGGTGAACCCCCACTTGCTGAAACGCTGAAGCACGCGGTCGCGCCAGCCCTCCAGCGAGCCGTACTTGCGAAGTATGTTCCACTTGTAGAAGCTCAGCCCCTTGTCCAGCCAGGCCGATGCGTAAGGACCGTCCTTCTCCGGCAGCTCTTCGTAGAGGAACTCCCTGCCTTCGGTGGGCGTCTGGTCGGTGGTGCGCACGCCGGTGGTCCCGACGGACAGAAACGCGTTGCCCTCGGGGTCAACGGTCCACCAGCGGCCGTCCGCGTCCTGCTCGACGCGGAAGAAGCCCGTCGCCTCGAACTTCGGCGCGTCGGGACCTGTCCAGCCGCCGAAGGCGTCGCGGTCGGCCGGCGGGTCCATCTTCGCGAGCTGCTCGGCCTCTTCCTCGGCCGCGGCGCGTAGCTGTTCTTCGCTGGTGACCTTGTTCGGCCAGTCGCCGTTGACCCGCTGTCCCAAGCGGTCCACGCACGCACGTGGCGTGTCCGACTCGGCCGGCACCAGCACCAGGTCCTTCAGGACGACCTCTCGCGGGCCTTCGCCCTCAAACTCCGCGGAGACCTTCACGCCCGTCGGCTCGTACAGCGGCTTGATGCCCGCGGCCAGCGGCAGGTCGATAAGGTCGATGTTCAACTCGCCGGTATCGCCTGCGGAAAGCTCGGCCGTCTCGACCAGGCGACAGCGCGCATGCAGGATTGTCAACGTGAGCGTCAGCGGCTTGTCGCCGCAGACGGCCGTGAGCTTCAGCGCGTCGTAGCCCTTCCAGTTTTCGGGCATATCGACGGCCTGGGGCAGCCACTCCACCGAAGCGCCGCTCTCGGCGAATTCCACTGCCGGCCCGCCATCGGTCTGTCTGCACTCGGCGCGGTCGAGGGAGACCTGCGTGGTTTCCACCATTCCCCCGCCACCGCCGAAGAACGTCTCGTAGCGCTGGGAAGCTTCGCGGCGGGAAGGATCGGCGAGATTCGTAAGCTTCGCTTGCTGCTGGGGCATCTGTGGCTCCTGAAACTAGAGGTTTGCGAATAACGGAGACCACGATTGTGCCCCAAACAGCCTGCGGATACAAGCCGCCCCCGCTGTTTTTCCACAAACCGTATCCGGGTTTGCGACCCCAATCCGCACCGGAAAAGGCGCCGCCTCCGCTCGTCGGTTACCGCAACCAAGCAGGACTTGCAGTACCGAAGGCATATGTTTGGTGATGCACAATTCCTTAGCGGGGCATTGGTGAACATGCTCCTGCTGCGCAGGAACATGGCACCCGGCCCTCCTTTGACGACATTCCGCAAACTGAGCCGGTCTTACTGTTCCTGTAGCGCGTCGGCGATGGCGGCGTTGAACTGCGGCAGGTCGCCGGGCAGCCGGGAGGTAATCAGGTTTTCGTACTCGACCACCGGTTCGTCAACGTATTCGGCGCCGGCCTCGGTAAGCTCATCTTCGATGCCCGAGTACGCCGTTACGGTGGCGCCTTCCAATACACCCGCCGTCACCAGCACCTGCGGGCCGTGGCAGATGGCCGCCACCGGCTTGCCGGACCGGAAGAACTCGCCGGCGAAGCTCACGGCTGCCTCGTGCTCGCGCAGATTCTCCGGCGAGTGTCCACCAGGGATGACCAGCGCGTCGAAGTCGTCAACCGAAACATCCGCGACGGCGGTTTCCACCTCGATTTGCTCGTCGCTGTTGTAGGCCGTCACAGACCCGACTACCGGGCCTACGACAGTGACTTCCGCGCCCAGTCCGCCAAGGTACTCCATCGGGCTCATCGCCTCGGCGTCCTGGAAGCCCTCGGTCAGCAGCATCGCCACGCGCTTGCCCGCCAGCGGCTGAAGCATCCCGGCCAGATCGTCGGCGTCTTCCTCAACCTCTTGCCGGGCGGCGTCGGCGGCCTCCTGAGCGTCCTGCTCCGTGGGCGGCTCGGGCAACTGCTCGTCGGCCGGCGGCTCGGGCGCCTCCGGCACCTGCTCTTCGGTCACGTCGCTGATGCCCGGCAACTGATCGTCGGCGGGCTCTTCAGGGGCTTCCGGCGTCTCGGGCGTCTGTGGCTCGGAGGGTTCCTCCTCGTCGCCACAACCGACGGCCAGCGCCATACCCAGCAGAGCAATCATGACCAACGAAATGTTCACATAGCGCAACATGGGGAGTTCCTTTCATTATCGCTCGTTCTCGAAACCAGACATATTGCTCCGGCTTCGGCAGTTATTCTATGCGCGGCGCGTGGAGGAAAGCGGGACTACGCGCTCTGTGGAGAATGGGAGCTTTACCCGCCCGCCCCTGCCGGCGGCCGGTCTGCAGCGTGAGCGAGCGCACAAAAAACGCGGCGCTCCCGGTTGTGCGAGAGCGCCGCGCCTAATGTCAATCAGAAGCGGCTTATCCGCGTCGGCGACGCAACAGCACGCCTATCCCGCCAAGGCCCAGAACCGCCAGTGTGGCCGGCTCGGGAACGTACGTTACCGATATGTCGTCGAGGATGGCCTGTGCGTCGTCGCCGGCCGCCCGCCAGAACAGGCGAATGCCCTCGATGGTGTCGTACTGTGCGAGATAGTCATCGCCGTTATACGTTTCCGTCGCATTTGCGATGATCTGCTCGCCGACCATGGCACCGTCGTACCAGAGCTGCTGGACGAAGTCGCCCTCATCCCACTTCAGTATGTACTGATACTGCTTGTACTCGCTCTGGGAGTAGTTGCCCGCACCGGCGCCCTCGCAGCCGAACACGCCCGGCTGGGGGCTGTTCCCACCGGGCGACGAGGAGAAGCCCGGCATCCAGAAATCGTCGTTGTGCTCGAACTCGCCCTCGATGGGGTTGGTGGATGTGTCCGTGCCGCCGCCCCAGATAAGCAGGGCTTCGTTGGCGTTGTGGCGTATCCGCATGTTGTAGGCCGGGCGACCCCACCAGTGGTCGGAAAAGTCGTTGTACTTGTCGTCCAGCGTCAGGTCCATGCCGCCTTCGGGGTAGTCGTAGGTGTAGAAGACGTTGAAGCGGCTGCCCTCGTTGCTCAGCGAACGGTTGTCCCACCTGGCGTTGAACGTGACGTTCAACTCGGCGTTCTGGTCGCTGATGTCCACAGGCGAATCGAACACGAAGTCCAGGCACTGGAACATCCTCAGTTCGTCGCTGCCGTAGCCGGTGGCGGCCTGACCGGCCGAGGAAATGGACACCTTGCCGGCGCCGTCGGCGTTGGTGGTGAACGCGCTGGTAGGCGTAGTGTTGCCTCCCCAGGTGACGGCCTTGCTGAGGTCAACCCAGTTGCTCAGGTCGCTGAAATCGTCGTTGAGAAGCACCTGCTGTGCACCGGCCGACGCGCAGAGAACCAAAGCCACGAGAACGACGGGAACTAGACGGATCATGACTCACATCTCCTTTTAAGACTGCTCGCTCGCTCTGCCGCGGCCCCTCCGAGACCCTCCAAATGCTCCGCGGCGTCACCTATTCGGAGCTGTGACTATTATACGGAAAATACCGTATTTGACAAGACTCTATTTCCGGTGACGTGCCGGCGGAAGCCGCCGGTGAGATGACAGGAACCAACCTCGTACCGACCGGCTGGCGGGTGCATGCACAAGATTTTCTATTTATGGACCTTACGCACCAGAACCGCAAGAGACATCACGGCAGCGAGGCCACCGGCGGCTCAGCCATGGTCTCGCCCGGGCTCTGGAGTATCAGCTCCCCGAAACCGGACGTCATGTAAAGGTGGTGCTCGTTTTCGTCGCCGACGACAACCAGCGCCTCGACCGACTCCTGCCCCTCTACCAGCCCCAGCCCAGACGGTCCGAGCACGCTCAGGGCCGTCGCCCAGGCGTCCGCGGCCAGGGCGTCGCCGGCCACCACCGTCACCGACGGGGCGGTATCCGCCGGCTGCCCGGTGCGGGGATCGATGATGTGGCTGTACCGTCTGCCGTCCACTTCCGAGTACCTGCGGTAGTTGCCGCTGGTGCAGACAGCCGCCGCGGGCAGACGGAGACGCATCATCGGCTCGCTCGATCCGGGGTTGAAGGGGTCCTGCAGGCCGATGGTCCACTCGTCGCCGCCGGGGCGGGGCCCGAAAAAGCGCATGTCCCCGCCGACGTTCACCAGTCCGCCGGTGCTGCCCAGAGAGCGCATGGCCTCTATCGCACGGTCCACGGCGTAGCCCTTGGCGATGGCGCCGAGATCAACCTCGGCCGAGTCCCGCCGCTTCATTACGCCGTCGCTTTCGCCGGGAAAGAACTCGAAGTCGTCCCACGTGCTCTGCTCGCGGGCCTGCCGAATATCCTCGGGCGAGGGTACGCGCCCGTGCTCGCCCGCCTCCGCCCAAAGCTCGAACACCGGAGCGGCCGTCGGGTCGAAGGCCCCCTCGGTCAGCTCGGTAAGCTCCCGGCACCGCTTCAGAAGCTCCACGGTCTCCGGCGACATCGGCACAAGCTGCCCCGCAGGGGCGGAATTCAGCGCGCCAAGCTCCGACTGCTTTATATGAACGCTGAGGCGCGACTCCATGGTCCGCAGGACTTCCTCGGCCACTTCGTGGGCCTGCTCGCCCAACTCCTCCTCGTCGGCGCGGACGACGGCGGTAATCTCCGTCTGCGTGCCCATGATGCCGGGTATGGAGCGCGGACCGACCTGGATCAGGATCGGATCGCTGCCGCGGCTCTTGAACAGCCCGACGAACGTCAGCGCCAGGATGCCCGCGAACGTGCCTCCCCACATCACGCGTCTGGCAGCCAATGACATGTGACACCTCCCGCGGCCGGGGCTTATCCCGGCCGCCGCAAGCTCAGCCCGTGCCGGAATTGTGCTCGGCGGTCACCACCGAGCGGATGCCGCCGCGTGTGCTGAACCGCCCGGTCACCTTCATCCACTTCGGCGAACAAGCCGCTACAAGATCATCCAGAATCCTGTTTACCACGTCCTCGTAGAACACGCCTACGTTGCGGTAGCCCTGCAGATAGAGCTTCAAGCTCTTCAGCTCGATGCAGGCCGCGTCGGCGACGTATTCCACCACGATGGTGGCGAAGTCCGGCTGAGCGGTCTTCGGGCAGACCGACGTGAACTCCGGCGCGATGTGGCGGATTACGTAATCCCGTTGAGGGTGTGGATTGTCGAAGGTTTCAATGTCGGCCATGCCGCACCTGTCGCTCCGGGGGCCTCGCCGCCCCGACCCAATTAGCTTACCCGGTTTGCTTCCGGAGATAAAGACGGGTAATTTTAGCGACGTGGCCGCTGCGCCGGACAATCCGAACGCCCCGCCGGCCGTCGTGCTGCTCAGCGGCGGGCTGGACTCCGCCACCACGCTGGCAATCGCCCGCGCCCGCGGGTTCGCCTGTCATGCGCTGACGTTCGAGTACGGCCAGCGGCACCGACACGAGCTGGCCGCGGCGGAGCGCATCGCCGAGTCGCTGCCGGTGGCGGATCATCGCGTAGCCCGGCTGGATTTGACGGCGGCCGCCGGCCTCGGCCGCAGCGCTCTGACCGACGAGATGGAAGTCCCCAAGGACCGCCTCGACGACGGGCACATACCCGTGACGTACGTTCCGGCGCGGAACACCATCTTCCTTTCTCTGGCGCTGGCGCGTGCGGAAGTGCTGGGGGCGTGGGACATCTTCATCGGCGTCAATGCGGTGGACTACAGCGGGTATCCGGACTGTCGGCCGGGGTTCATCGAGCAGTTCGAGCGTCTGGCGAACCTCGCCACGGCCGCCGCCGTCGAAGGCAACGGGCGATACACCATCCACGCACCCCTGCTGCACATGAGCAAGGCCGAGATCATCCGCACCGGGCTGGAGCTGGGCGTGGACTACTCGCTGACGCACAGTTGCTACGACCCCGCGCCCGACGGCGCCGCCTGCGGGCATTGCGACGCCTGCCGCCTGCGCCTCGCCGGCTTCAAAGACGCCGGCGCCACCGACCCGGCAAAGTATCGTTAGACGCAGGGCGGGGCTAGCTTGCAGGCGGAGCATGTTAACCCCTCCCCCATTGAGGGGGAGGCCGGCCCGCAGGGCCGGGAGGGGGTGTTTGGCTAAAATCCGTAGGGCTGCCCTGGGCAAGCAAGGTACCCTCTGGTCAGGAGTTTTCCCTTTGCCCTTTGGCGAATGGGCAGTTGGTTCGTTTTCCGCAGGAGCCGCAGGTTCCGCGTCCGCGTATGGCGCGGTACAACCGCACGCCGGCGAAGGCCGCGGCGGCCGCCACTATCGCGATTACGATTACCAGGTCCCACATGGTCAAACCATTCTAGCGCATCCGGCGCTAGCCGGCCGTCAGGTAAACAGCATGGCCGTCTGGTAGAACGCCGTCGTCACTACCCACGCCAGGACCGTCAGGTAGCCCCATTGCAGGGCGGCCCACTTCCACGAGCCGCTCTCGCGTATGGTAACCGCGACCGTCGCTATGCACGGCGAGGAGATGAGCACGAACAGCATCATCGCGAAGCCCTGCACGGGCGTGTAGTCGGCGGCCAGCTTCTGTCGCAGCGACTCGCTTTCCTCGTCGGCCTCGCCTACGGCGTAGATGACGCCCATCTGCCCGACGAAGACCTCCTTGGCGGCCATCGAACCGACCAGCGCCGTCGTTACCCGCCAGTCAAAACCCGCCGGGCGCATCACCGGCTCCAAACCCTTGCCGACCCGCCCGATGGTGGAGTGCTCAAGCTCGGCCTTTCGAAGCTCGTTTTGCAGCTCGTCCACCCGCTGGCCGCGCTGCTGGTCGGGTAGCTCCTCGTTGGCCTCCACGGCCGCGATCCGGCTCTCGAACTGCTGCTGCGTGGACTCGGGCAACTGCGGCCAGGTCTTCAAGGCCCAGAGCACTATGACTATCGCCAGGATGATGGTGCCGGCTTTTTTGAGGTAGTGCCAGGTCGGCTCGGCCATGTGCACCGCCAGGCCCCGTGCGGTCGGCATGCGGTAAGGCGGCAGCTCCATCAGGAAGGGCGTAACCTCGCCGCGAAACAGCGTGGAGCGCAGGATCTTGACGCATACGATCGCCAGCACCACGCCGATGACGTAGATGGTGAACAGCAGCAGGCCCTGGTTGGTAATGGGGATGAAGCCGAACAACTCGAAGGTCTCTTCGGGCTTGAAGAACGCCCCGATAATCAGCAGGTACACCGGCAGCCGGGCGCCGCAACTCATCAGCGGCAGCACCAGTATCGTCACCAGCCGGTCGCGCCGGCTCTCCAGCACGCGGGTGGCCATAACCGCCGGCACCGTGCAGCCGAAGCCGATAAGCATGGGTATGAAGCTCTTGCCGTGCAGGCCTATCCTGTGCATCAGGCGGTCCAGCACGTATGCGGCCCGGGGCATATAGCCGCTGTCCTCCAGAATGGCGATCGCCATGAACAGCAGCATTATCAGCGGCACGAACGTAATCACCGCGCCGACGCCCTCGATAATGCCGTCGGCTATCAGGCCGGTCAGCAGCTCGCCGGCGCCGATATCGGTAAGCGTCTCCCTGGCGCCGCCCGCCAGCGCGGCCAGCCCCTCCTCCATGACCCCCACGATCGGATTGCCCAGCCAGAACACCACCTGGAAGACCACGAACATCAGCACCGCGAAGATCGGCAGCCCCAAGTAGCGGTTGGTCAGAACCGTGTCGAGCTTGTCCGTGAACGCCAGCCGCCCCGCGGTGCGTCGTGAGACGGCCTCGTGGCAGGCGCCGGCGATGTATCCGTAACGGCGGTCCGCCAGGACCACCTCGGGCGAGTCGCCGACAACGGTCTCTATATGGTGGCGGATTTTATCGGCCTGCGCGAACAGCTCCCCGGCCGCCTCGCCGCAGAGGTCCCGCAGGCGCTGGTGGGTGCGGTCGTCGCCTTCCAGCAGCTTCACGGCGAACCATCTACGGTGCTCCGCGCTGCCGCATCGCCGTGCGACGGCGTCGGCGAGCTGCTCGACGTGCGGTTCCACCTCGTGGCCATAGTGCGGCGGTCGCTGGCGAGCCACGGCCGACTTGGCGTCGGCGGCCGCCTTGCGTGCTGCTTCCAGCAACTCGGATATACCCTCGCCCTTGGGCGCAACGGTCCTGACGGCCGGCACGCCCAGAAGCTCGGTAATCATTCCCTCGTCGATGTCCAGCCCGTGCGACTCGGCGATATCCGACATGTTCAGCGCCAGCACCAGCGGGACGCCCAGCTCCATGAACTGCACCGCGAGGTACAGGTTCCTCTCCAGGTTGGAGGCGTCCACTACACTTACGACCACGTCAACATCGCGCTCCATAACGAAGTCGCGTGCGACGACCTCCTCCTGACTGTAGGCCGTCAGGGAGTACGTCCCCGGCAGGTCCACCACGCGAGCCGAACCGTCGTCCGTTTGGGCCAGACCCTCGGCTATCTCCACAGTGACACCCGGATAGTTGCCCACGTGCCGCCGCGAGCCGGTCATCGCGTTGAACAGCGTGGTCTTTCCGGAATTGGGGTTACCCGCCAGGGCTATCGTCAGCCGATGCTCACTCATGGCACGGTCCTTCTACACCGGTCGCACGTACACGCGAGCGGCCATGCCGGCGCCGAGCATCAGCCGGGTGCCGCGAAGGTTGATTATGAGGGGACCGGGCCGGCTCCGGGAGACGACCGTAAAACTCACACCGGGCGTCAGACCCATCTCCGCAAGTCGGAACACAAGCCCCTTTCCGCCGCGGATCTCGGCCAGCTCCACCTGTGAACCGACCGGCGCCAGTGTCACCGGCATCGGCGGAGCGCCCTGACTGCGGGATCTGGCGTTCTGGGGCTTTTCTGACGGGTCCGACATCACGCAGACTCCTCATCCAGACGGGCCGAAACCAGCTCGCGGAGACATTCATCGCAATGCTCCCTCTCCAGGCCCACGGAGCAATAGTGCAGAAAACTCTCTATCCAATCCCTGCCGGCCCGCGGGCAGCGCTCGATGAACTCCGCCAGCAGCCGCAGACGCTCCAGAACGTCACGGTCCAGTGCGTGCTCCACGCGGCAGGCATTGGAATCGGCCACATCGCCGCTCAGCCCCAGCACATCCGCGAAGAACCGCCGCAGAACGTGATGCCGCCGGCTGATTTCCTCGGCCAGCTCCCGACCACGGTCCGTGAGCGTAACCGTCTGGTACGGGTCGTGGTGTACCAGCTTCCGCTCGCCCAGCGCCTTCAGGGCGGCCGTCACTGAAGACTTGCCCACCCCGAGGCGCTTGGCGATGTCACTGACGCGGGCGACCCGGCCTTGGCGCACCAACACCAGCACCGCCTCCAGATAGTCTTCCATGGCCGCCGACAGCGGCTTCTCCATGTCCTTCGCCTGTGACATCCATCCGCCTTCCGGGGCGGCGATACTGCTTTCCAACAAACGTTGAATACGCCGCTTACGGGACAAAGTTCGCCTCTTCGAACATTATGCGCCGTAGTGAACAATGATGCAAGCGACAAATCCCCCAGAAGACGGGAACGCCTGGAAGATCCACCGTGACTGCGGCTTACGGACCATCGGTGGGGTGTTTTCTTTTTTGCGGCGGTGCTCCGGCACTGTATAAATGTCTCTGTAATGATCATGCGTAAGTTCGCTGCTGTTGCCCTGCTGTCGTCAGTAATGACTTCCCCGCCCGTATCGGCCGATGCCCCCGAATCCGCACAACAGCTCTGGCGGGAGTTCTCCAATGCGCCCACGCAGCGCCACAGCCACCTGCCGGACTTCTCCTGGGCGGGCTATGGCTACGGCGAGCGCGAGATACCCGAGCCGGATGTGGTCGCCAACGTCCGCGAACACGGCGCCGTCGGCGACGGCCAGGCCGACGACACCGAGGCGTTCCGCTCCGCCATCGCCGCCGCCAAGGATGCCGGCGGCGGGGCCGTGCTGGTCCCGCATGGCCGCTATCGGCTGACCGGCGTTATCCACCTTGACGCATCAGACATTGTCCTGCGCGGTGAAGGCGTCGGGCGCAGCACCTTGTTCTTCGAGCGTCCGCTCGAAGATGCGGTGCAGAAGCTTACCGACGGAACGGGACAGTCCCGCTGGTCCTGGAGTGGCGGGTTACTATGGGTCGGCCCGGACAATACCTTCGACGACGCCGGCCGCCTGCGCAGCACCGGCGGCTATGAGCGTTGGGGGGACACCGAAGACATAGGCCCGGTCGCCGAAACCGCCGAGCAGGGAGCGTTTGAGATAACCTTGGATGAATCGACCGCCGGACGCCTCAGCCCGGGCGATCTTGTGCTCATCAACTACCACGACCCGCCGGACCACTCGCTGCTGGAGTTCATCGGCGGACACGAGCTGATGAAACAGGCCGATTGGAACCGCCTCGCGGGCACCACTTTCCGCTGGCCTGTGGAGATTGAGACCGTGGAAGGTCGGACAATCACGCTCCGCAAGCCGCTGCGACTGCCTGTCCGCCGGCAATGGAACGTAAAGCTGACCACGCCGGGCCCGCACATACGGGAGGTCGGCATTGAGCACCTGACCGTGCTGTTCCCGCGCACTCAACTGGCCTCGCACAACCGCTATCCCGGCTACAACGGCATCTACGTCCAGAAGGCCGTCCACTGCTGGGTCCGCGACGTGCTGATAGTCAACGCCGACAACGGCATCCTGACGACCTCGATCGCCAACTGCACGTTCAGCGACTTCACACTCAGCGGGCGCGGGCACCACCACGGAACATACAGCAAGGACACCCACGACGTACTCTTCGACCTCTTCCGCCTCCAGGCCGAGTCCTACCACGGCATCAACTGCGAGGGGCTGGCCTCGGGTGTGGTGTGGCGGCGGGGGCGGATAGACCACGGGACCTTCGACTCACACCGGAACATGCCGTTCGACCTGCTTCGCGAGCATATCCGCATCAACAGCCGGGGCCGCCCGGGCGGGGCAAGCTCGGCCGGGCCTTTCGCCGGGCGACGCGTCGTGCACTGGAACGTGCTCATGACCGGCGGCAGCGCCGATTGGGTCGCCTGCCCCGACTACATGCCAAACGGCGCCCTGGTGGGCGTTCGCGGAACGGACATCCGCCGCACCGACCACCCCTGGGCCATGCCTCCCGGCGACAAGGGCTGTATCGTCGTTGACCACGGCCGCGTGCCGAACCCGCCTTCGCTCTACGACGCCCAACTTCAGCGGCGACTCCGGCAGTAGCCGGGGCGGTCCTGCTCCGCACACGTTGCTCAAAGTGTCCGAAGGCGACAGTGACGAATATTGTTCTGTAATCACGAAGTTTATTGTCGTGAATTTCCGATAATTGGTGTATAATGTTCTGGTTCAACGAAGATATATTCCTCGCACGGGAGGCATACCTTGGGCATTTCGGAACGGTTAAGTTACGCTCGTAATCGCATGGGATTGACGCTCTCGCAAGTCAGTGAAATAACAAGACTTGGGGAGTCATCCCTCTCCGAGTTCGAGAATGCGAAACGTCAGCCGAGTCTGAGTCAGCTCCGTAAGCTTGCGGAAGCATATCAGCGGTCAACCTCTTTTTTTCTCGAAGAAGGCGATATTCCGCCGGAAACCGTTTTGTGGCGGGAGTGCCCGGACGAAGAACAGAGGCAGATCGAAGCTCGGTTCCTGCGCCTTTGTGAGCAGTATCACAATCTGGAAGTCTGGACGGAGCAGAAACGCGATGCCGATTTGCCCTTCGCACACAGCAAGGCGCGTGAGTTCAACTATCCGGCTGCGGAAGCCCTGGCCGACAAAGTACGGCGTGAGCTTGGGCTTGGGGACCACCCGGCCTTGTCGTTGCTGTCGGTGCTGGAAGAAGACTGTGCCGTAAAGATTTTTCACCTCCCGTTGAGACCAACGGGGACGGCAGCTTCTACCTTGAGTGAAACGTTCGGGGCTGCGATCCTGTTAAACAGCAATAACGTGCGATGGCGGCGAAACTTCGACCTTGCTCACGAGCTGTTCCACCTTTTGACGTGGAAAGTATTCCGCACACCTTCGGATGACTCCGATACCTCCTCTTCTGCCGACGAGCAGGAGGAGAAATGGGCCACATGTTTTGCCAGTAATCTGCTGATGCCCGTTGATGCCGTTCGAAAAGCAGTTGCATCAAAGACCAGGCAGAGCAAGCTTAGTCTGGACTCGGTCTTTGACATGGCCCGTGAGTTCGACGTATCTACCGAGGCCATGCTTTGGCGATTGCACCATACGCGCAGCATCGTCCCCGATAACGACAATACCAAACGCCTGATAGGGACGGTTCAGAAGATGGCTCCAGCGTTTGAAGAACGACAAGATACAGAACCGTCAAAATGGCCTGAGAGGTACGAAAAGCTTGCATTAAGGGCCTTAAGACATGGCCGCATTTCGATAGGTCGTTTTGCTGAATATCTGGATATATCGCGGCAGAAAGCACTGAAGTATGTCGAGCAGGAGGTCATGGATGACGAAGAAGTTCCGCTTGCTCCTGCTTGACGCCTGCGTGGTCATCGAACTCTTCAAGCGGGGAATATGGGAAGACGTTCTCGACCGCTGTGAGATACATCTCGCTCGTACGGTCGTTGATGAGGCGCACTTCTACGAGGATGACCTGGGCGAGCGCCACTATTTCGACCTGTTGGAATACGAAGCTGACGGGAAGATCGCCGTTTTTGACGTACCGCTCACCGAAATCAGAAACTTCCTTTCGCGGTTTGGCCCCTCATACATGGAAAGTCTGCATGACGGCGAAGCCGAGTCCCTGGCCTATCTGTTCAACTCGTCCGAGCCATGCCTTATTTGCTCGGCTGATAAAATCGTGTACCGTGTTCTCGGCAATACGAATAAAGGGGAGCAAGGGATATCGCTTCAGGAGATTCTTGAACAAGTTGGCTTGGGGCGAAAACTGTCCAAGCCGTTTGGAAAGCAGTACCGTGAATATTGGACGGGCAAGGGGATGCAGGAAGGACTTCGGGATCAGGGTTGGCAGGGGCTTTGAGTAGTGCGGTGCGTAGAATTGCGGCGGGCTGTTGTCCCGGCGGCCTGTAGGGGGCAGAATAGTCGGCATGGGTGATTCCGCAGAACACCTCGATCTTGCCGGGCGGATTATCTCCTCGTCCGCTGCGGCTGTGCTGCTGCGCGGACCGGCGGCTACCGGAAAGACCCGGGCGGTGCTGGAATGTTACCGGCGTCTCGACGGCACAGACGGCAAGCCGGCGGCGATGCTGCTGGCTCCGAACGTTCGCGCCTCAGCCCGGTACCGACGAACGCTGCTTGAGTCGTCGGAGACCGGCGTGCTGGTCTCGCCGCGCGTGCAGACCTTCGCCGCGCTTGCCGACGACGTGCTCGCTGCGACGCAACGCGGCGGGCGTTCGCTGTCGGCGTTGCGGCGACACCTGCTGCTGCGGCGGATCGTGCGTCTGCTTGCCTCGGCCGGCGAGCTTGCGGTGCTGGGTCCGCTGGCGGACACGCCCGGGCTTGTGCCGGCTTTGGAGGCGTCAATCGCGGAGCTTAAGCGGGCGGCGGTCGAGCCGGACGAGCTGGCCCGCGCCGTCCGGGGTCGCGAGGGCAGGACCGCCGACCTACTGAAGGTTTACACGCGATACCAGCAGGAGCTGCATGACAGCGACACCTACGACCTGGAGGGGCGGATGTGGCTGGCCCGGGACACGCTGGCGGCCGCCAGGGAGGCCCGCGACGTGGGGCTGGACGGCGTCCGCCTGGTGGCGGCCGACGGGTTCACCGACTTCACACCGACGCAGTTGGAGATCCTCTCGCACCTGCTGCGGCTGACCGGGCGTGTCGTGCTGACGCTGCCGGTGGCCGACGACGGCAGAGAGCGATTGTGGCATTGGACGAACCGGACGCTGGAGCAGATCCGCCGCACATTCACAGACAGTCTTGAGGAGATCTCCCTGTCGCCGGAGCCGCCGACCGGAGGCCTGCGGGCATTGTGGGATCGTGGCTTCAACACGCCGGCGGACGACCCGCCGCCGGATGGCGTCAGCGTCATATCGGCGCCGGACACGGACGCGGAGGTGTCCGCGGTAGCCATGCGAGCCAAGCGTCTGCTGGCCGGTGGGACGCCGGCCGGTCGCATAGCGGTTATCGCGCGTTCGCTGGAGCATTACCGCGAGAGCGTCGAGCGTATTTTCGCCGCATACGACGTTCCGGTCCGCCCGGCGCCGCGTCCGCTGACAGACGTGCCCATAGTGCGATTTCTGCTGGCGGCGGCCGGGCTGGCGGCAGCGAACTTCCCCTCCCACGACGTACTGCGGATGATACGCAACAGTTACTTCCGCCCGGAGGCGCTGGGCGACTTCGACGAGACCACCGTCTGTGCCGCCGAGGCCGTCATCCGCTACGCCAATATCCTGCAGGGGCGGGAAAGCTACTCGGCTGCCTTCGAGCGGCTGGCCGCAACTGCCGAAAGGGACACGCCCGGCGAGGAACCCGAGGACGAGGAGGACGTGCCTGCGGCTCGCCTGCCCTACGACGCAACTACGCTTCGCTCGGCGGGGCGGATGCTGGAGGCGCTGTTCGGTCTTGTCGCGCCGGCGGCCGCCGACGGACAGGCCGTAGATACCGCCGCTCTGGCGACTCTGGCGGAAAAGCTCCGATTGCGGGACGCGGCCTGCGAGGCGGACGACGATGTCATCCGTGCCCGGGACATGCTGGCGCTGAATTCGCTGGAGTCGGCGCTGGAGGCGATGGACCCGGCGCCGGCGGACATGACGGAACTTGCCCGGGCGCTGGGCACCGTCTCGATACCCGCGCCACGGAGCGAGGAAATGGTCGAGGTGCTTGACGCCCTCGACGCACGCCCCATCCGCTACAACCATGTGTTCGTACTCGGAGCGGCCGAGGGTGACTTCCCCCGCCGCTTCACGGAAAGCTCGCTCATACAGGAATCAGACCGCCTCAGATGGTCGCAGCACGGCGTGCGGCTGGACCAGCGGGACGAAATCGCCAGGCGCGAGATGCTGCTTTTCTACCTGGCCGCCAGCCGGGCCGACCAGACACTGACCTTCAGCTACCAGGCACCGGACGGTTCGTCCGAGGGTCTGGGAGTAAGCCCCCTGCTGCTGTCGCTGCTGGAGCCGTTCGGCGGGCTTGAGGCCCTGCGGAACGCCGGAAGGTTCGAGACCGTCCCGCCGGGCCGCTTCGTACAACCGGATGATGAGTTGTGCAGCCGTCGCGATGCATTGAACGCGGCCGTCGCCGGACTCTTCGGCGCGCGCGAGAATCCATCCGCACTGGCGTGGGCGCAGTCGCAGGCGCGCGAATCGCTGACCTCGGTTGCGCGAGGACTGTGGGCGTACGAAAGACGCTGGCAGAACGGTCCGTGCAATGAGTACGACGGAAGGGTCACGGACGAGCGGTTGCTCCGGCAACTCCAGCGCCGCTTTGGGCCGGAGGCGGTTTTCTCCGCCAGCCAGCTCAATACCTTCGGTCAGTGCCCCTGGCTGTTCTTCGCGACGTATCTGCTGGGCCTCGAACCACCTGTCGAGCCACAGCGCCGCCTCGAACCCGTCGGCCGGGGGCTGTTCGTTCATTCCGTGCTGCGGCGGACGTTCGAATCTCTGCGCGAGGGTCCCGGCGGGTCGGTGCGGCTTACGGACATCGACGAGCGGCGCATCGAGGAGGCATTGGCCGCGGCGGTGGAGGAAGAAAGCCGGCGCGTGGAGCGGACCCGGCCGCCGTATCCCGCGCTGTGGCGGCTCCAGCAAAGACAGATGCACCGCGAGATGGCGGATTATCTCGCCCGCCTGCGGGAAGCAGACAACGGCGAGGCCGTTCACTTCGAGCTTGGCTTCGGCCTCGACCGCGGGCTGGATGAGTCCGACGCCGCAAGCACTTCCGAACCCGCGGAGCTGGACACGCCCGACGGTCCGCTGAAGATACGCGGGAAGATCGACCGCGTGGACCGCGCAGGGACCGAGGGTAAGCCGGTCTGGATGGTAATCGACTACAAGACCGGTTCACTGCCGTCCGCCAGGGACATCGACGAGGGGCGGAGCATGCAGCTTCCGCTTTACTCGGCGGCCGTGGAAACGTTGTTCAACGTCATCGGCGCCGGCGGGGAGTTCCACCGCATCGGTCGCAAAGCCGAAACGCGCAGGTTCGCCGAAAGTGCCAAGACGACGCGCGAAGACTTCGTCGAGCGACGTGACAAGGTTCTGGCGACGGCGGCCGGCTTCGCGGCCGCTATGCGCGAGGGGCGGTTCGACGTACTGCCGACGGACAAGTGCCCCGCGTGGTGCCCGGTGAAGGGCATATGCCGCTTCAGCCGCTTCCGCGGCGAGCTGAAGCAACCCGAAGGGGGCGACCATGATTGATGTCCGCAAGCTTACCGACGCACAGCGCCGCGCCGGCATCAAACGCATCGGCGACAACCTGGCCTTGCGCAGCGGCGCCGGCTGCGGAAAGACACTGGTCCTGACTCGCCGGTTCGCGGAGCTTCTGCTGAACGTCGGCCGCGACGCCAATCCACTGGACCGCCTGGTGGCCGTCACGTTCACCGAAAAGGCGGCCATGGAGATGACCTCCCGCGTGCGGAAGTTCCTCTCGGCCCGCGCGGCACAGGCCCGCTCGCAGGCGGACCGCATGCTCTGGCGCAACTGGGTGCAGGAGCTGCCCGAGGCGCGCATCTCCACCATCCACGCCTTCTGCGCCCGGCTGCTTCGTACCTGCGCCGTAGAGGCGGGGCTGGACCCCGGCTTCGCCGTCTGCGCCGACGAGCTGCTCACCGCCCGGATGCGCAACGAAGCGGCCGAGCAGGCCCTGCTGGCCGCCGTCGAACGCGAAGACGAGGACGCGATGTCGGCACTGAACCTGCTGACCTTCGACGCCGCGGCCGCGGGCGCCCGGACGCTTCTGGAGACACGCACGAGCTGGCGACCGGAGGACTACTCCGATGCGGAATCTGTTCTCGCCCGCTGGGATAAGCTTCTGCGACAGTACCGCGAAAAGCTGTTGGACGACATGCGTCGGGACATCGCTCTGGCTGCCGCCGCAAGGGTACTGGAGGACCTCTCCTGCGACGACCCTTCGGACAAGCTGGCGCCGGCGCACGCGGCCGCTCGGGAGTTCACTGTTCAAGTCTTTCAGGAAGGAACCAGGCCGTCGCGGGAGGCGGCCGAATCCGTTGCCGGCGTGGACCTCAGGGGCGGCAGCCAGAAGAACTGGGGCGGCAAGGAAGCCAAGAAGGAGCTTGTCGAAGCCCTGAAGGTCGTCCGCCAGGCCGCCGGTAGCTGGATCGAGGCGGCCGAAGGGCTCGGCGAAGCCGACCGTCAGTCGGCGGAAACTCTGGTTACGCTGGTCCGGCTGGCCCAGGAGGCCAACGAACTGTACGCCGCCGAGAAGCGTGGCCGCGGACTGCTGGACTTCGACGACCTGTTACTGACGACTCACACGCTTCTGTCCGAGCACGACGAAACGGCCCGGCGGCTTCGGGAGGGTCTGGACCAGTTGCTGCTGGACGAGGCCCAGGACACCGGCGCGCTGGAGGTGGAGCTGCTAAAGAAGGTCATCGGCGACGGCGAGGGCCGGCTGTTCCTCGTCGGCGACGACAAGCAAAGCATCTACCGCTTCCGCGGCGCGCAGGTGGAGGTCTTCCGCGACTGGTGCGACGAGCTTGGCCCACGCCGGCTGGAGGATCTGGACCTGTCCTTCCGCACACACCCGGCGGGAGTGGCCTTCATCAACCATCTCTTCGGGCGGCTGATGGGACAGACCTACGCGCCCATCCAGGCACATCGCGGCGACAGCCCCCCGCAGCCGTCCGTCGAAATGGTGCTGGTTTCCGGCGACGAGCACAGCCCTGTCAGCAACTCCGACGACGCATGGCGCGCCCAGGCCGACGCGACGGCCGAGAGGATACGCGAGATGCTGGATAGTCGTGAGGCGCTGGTCCGCAACGCCGACGACACCGGATGGAGGCCGGTGCGACAAGGCGACATCGCCGTGCTTATGACGCGCATGACCAACACAGCCCCGCTGGAGCGGGCACTGGCGCAGCGCGGGATCGACTACTACGTGGTGGCCGGCACCGGCTTCTTCCAGCGCCAGGAGGTGCTGGACCTGCTGAACGCGCTCCGCGCCATCGACAATCCTCGGGACGACGTGGCCTTGGTCGGCGTGCTGCGCAGCGAAATGTTCGCTGTGACCGACGAGTCGCTGCTGAAGCTCCGCGAGAGTGTCTCGCCGCCCTACTTCCCCGCCCTGCTGGCGGACGGCCCGGCAGAAGCGCTTCCCGACGACCAGGCCGACGCCTGCCGCCGCTGCGTGGAGATGATACGCGACCTCCACAGGCGGAAGGATTCCGTCGGGATAGGCGAGTTGCTGGAGGAGGTCCTCTCGGCGACGGGGTACGAGGCGGTCCTGCTGAGCCGCTTCCAGGGCCGGCGCATGGTGGGGAACATCCGACGCACCGTGGAGCTTGCCAGGCAGGCGACGGTATCGGGCCTTACGCTGGCTCAGTTCGTGAGGCAGATGTCCGAACAGACGGCCGAGCAGAGCCGCCAGGAGCAGGCCGCCGTCAGCGGCGAGCAGGAGGACGTGGTTCGGCTGATGACCGTCCACAAGGCCAAGGGTCTGGAGTTTCCGGTGGTGATCCTGCCGGACCTCAACCACACCCGCCAGGGACCGAAGGGTCCGTTGCTGAACCGGCTGGACTGGGGATGGACGCTGAACGTCAGCGGCGACGAGGAGTCCGGTCCGTCGGAGGAAAAGCCGCTGTCCTTCCGCGTCGCCAGAAAAATAGAGGCCGAGGACCAGAAGAGCGAGGACATCCGCACGCTGTACGTGGCCGTTACAAGACACCGCGACCACTTGGTATTCGTCGGCGCGGATGTGAGAGACAAGAACGGCGAGACTATCAAGGGCGACAATACACTCTCGCAGCTCAACGAGGTCTTCGGTCTGACGGCGGCAGCGGACGCCGGGCGCGACCGCATCGGCTACGGCGACGGATATGAGCTGGCGCTGAAACAGGTGAAATGGAGCCCGGTGCGCGGGCTTGGCAAACAGTCCAGCCGGGGCGGGCAGTTGTTGCGTGCGGCTTCGTCGCCTGTTCAGTTCGTGGAGGCGGTTGCGTCGGCCGGCGGCAAGAAGGAAAGCGAACCGCCCCTGCTGGGCCCTCTCCCAGCCGACGTAGGTGACGTTGAGGTCGCGGTGACTGCACTCAGTGATTTCGAACACTGCCCGTTGCTGTACCGTCGGCGGTACGAGTTGCGCATGCCGCCGCCGGACCGCCGGGCCGCCGAAGCTTCCGCAGGCCCGGACGCGCTGACTCTGGGCACGCTCTACCACCGCGCGATGGAGTTGGTGGACTTCGACCGTCCCCAGCCGGCCGATGCCCTCATCCGCCGGGCGGCGGCCGATACGGAACTGGACGACGATGCGGAGCCGGCGACCATAACGGCCGAATTCGAGCGGATGCTAGAGACGCTCAGGCAGACAGCGCTTTGGGAGTCGCTGAAGAAAGCCGACACGAAGCTGCGCGAGCTGGACTTCATCCTGGAGCTTTCCCCGGCCGTGCTCCGCGGGCAGATAGACCTGCTGGTCGGCTTCCCCGACCGCGGGTGGGAAGTAATAGACTACAAATCCGACCGGGTGTCCGACGAACACCTCCCCGAGCACGCCGCGGGCTATGAACTGCAGATGCTCTGCTACGCATTGGCCGTCCGCGCCTGCATGGGCGAAGCGCCCTCAAGCGCGCGTCTGGTGTTCCTGCGAAGCGGACGGACTTACGAGTTTGACGTAACCGATGAAAAGCTCTCGGCCGCCGAGCGGGACATTTCCGAACTGGCCCGGCGGCTCATATCCGCGCGCCGCAGCGGACGGTTCGAGCCGAAGCAATCGCCGGCATGCCGCCGTTGCCCCTATGCCCGGCTGTGCGGTCTCTGAGGTGCTCTTACGGACAACTCGGGCAGGGCTGCCCCTTGGTAACCTCGAACGGGACGCGGATGGTCTCCATCTGCTCGACGTCGGTCTTTATCACAAGCTCGCGGCCGTTCAGCTCCGGCGATACCGGTATATCCTTCATCCAGATTCGGCGGCCTTTGCCGTCCATACCCGTTGGCTCGACTTCCACCTCCATCGCCACCGGCGGCTGGACCGAGACTATCTCGAACTCGTCCACCTTGCCCGGCAAAACGTCCACGTGCCGCCGTACGCTTCGTGACGAGTCGCGCTCCAGCAGAGATATCTTCTCCGGCCAGACCATAAGCTCGCCGATGATCATCGCTCTTACCGGGATATCGAAGCTGCCGATTCGTTCGCTGTCGGTCTTCACCCGCACGTAGGTGTCGTGCCAGCCGCGGGGCATCGGCGGCACCGTGCGGACGGTGATGCGATGGTGCCCCGGACGGACGGTTTCGACGTCGGCCTTGAGCCAGTCCACACCCGGCTCAAGGTCCGTGACAGCGAACGGCTCGTCGCTGTCGGTCGCACGGAGTTCTACGATATGCGAAGCCGCCTCGTCGTCGCCAGTCCGCTGGAAGGACACCCTCAGCGGGTTGACGCTCACCCACGTCTCCACCATGGCCCGCAGTTCGAGCTTCAGCCGCCTGTTGGACGGATCGTTGGTGCGGATGGTGACGTCCAGCGAAACCCGCCCCACCTTGCCGTACATGGACGCCTCGGTGGTGAGTTCCGCCGTCTCGCCGGGCGGAATCTCGGTGCGGCTGAGCCGGGGGTTGGTGCAACTGGAGCACGTCAGGACGTTGAGTATCTTCAGCGGCTCGTCGCCGTCGTTGCGAAGCACGAAGGTATGGGAAAGCGTACCAACGTTGCCCACTGTTCCGAAGTCGTGGACCGGCTGCTCGCATACCAGCTTCGCAGCGGCGTTGGCCGCCGTGGTCGCCGTCGCCGTGAGAAAAACCAACGCGATAAACCGAGGGGCAGTTCTGGACATGGCCGCGCCTTTCTTCGTCCGGACCAGTTTGCCGGCGAATTATAACGCGCGGCCGCGGGAGTCAGAGCATTTTTCAACCGTCCGCGCCGATGGCTGCGGCGAGCGGCCCGCCGGCGGCGAGCTGTTCGTACTTCTCGGCGCGATCGCCGGCGTTCCGCCGGGCGACGGGGCTGCCGGTGCGTGCGAGGTCTTCGTACCATCGGGACAGTTCGCGGCACTGGCGGGCGCTAAGCTCGGCCGGGTCCGCGGCCGCCAGCCGTACATGATGCCTCAGGTCCGCGTCCAGCTCAGGAGTGAGCAGCTTTCGGGCCGTCGCGGGGTCGTCCCGCTCCGTGACCTCCAACAGCACCAGATGCGTGCGGGCCTCGGAGTCGTCCGGGTCGCGCTGCAGACGCTGTTTCAGCGCATCGGCGCGCCGGGCGACGTTGGCCAGAATGACCAGCTCACGAGCGCGCTGCTGAAGCTCATCGGCGCCATCCCCGCCGCTGCGACGTGCGACCTGCCCCGCCTCGCGAGTCAGCATCGCAGCGCGGGCCAGGTTGCCGTCCCGCTCGGCCGACTCGGCAAGCTCAAGCAGCGTCGTCATAAGCTGCCGCGAAACGTCCCGGGACCAACCGGACCGGCCCGCCATCCGTCGCTGCACCTCCGCTACGCGCTGCAGGCACTCGATGCGGGTGTCGGGGAACCGCTCGGCCTGCCTGCGCATGGCCTTGACGGCGACGTCGTAGTGGCTGGCGTACCCGCTGGTCAGCTCATAGGCCCGGCGGTAGTGAAGGATTACGAACGTGCGGTTGCCGCCCCACAGCTCGGCCCGGGTCAGCATACTCCGGGCCAGCTCGAGCTTGGCGCTGCCGTCGGAGTCGGCGACGGCCCGGAATTCGTCCCCGTAGAGGTCCGAAAATACCAGCTCGCCCAGCCGGTCGGGGTCTGTGGGGTTCTCCCCGGCCCGACAAAACGCGGCCGGGGCGAGTACGACCAGAAGCATTGCTGTTGCCCGGCGCATCGGTCCCTCCCGGGCGGTCCCTTCCACCGCCGCTGTTTTATTATAGGATACGCCTGCGCTTGCCGACCACCGGCAGGTTCCCCGCCGGCTTTGACATATGTCCCCGCCGGCGGGACAATGACGAACCTTCCGACGAACCCGGCCCTGCACCGAACTCCTCGGCCGACGGAAAGGACCACACATGGCGCGACAATGCATCGGCATAGACCTTGGGGGTACTGCAATAAAGTTCGGTCTGCTGGACGAGGACAACCAGTTCAGCGAGACGATACAGCGTCCCACACCGACCGACCGCGGCGGCGACGGCGTGGTCGAACAGATGGTTTCCGGCGCCCGCGAGCTGCTGGAGCAGGCCAAGGCCGGCGGCGACGAAATCGTCGGCGTGGGAATCGGGGCGCCGGGGCCGCTGCGGATATCAGAAGGCGTCATCGTGGCGATGCCCAACATCGCCGGGATGGAAAACGTGCAGCTCCGCGACCGTGTGGGCGAAGGGCTTAATCTGCCGGCCGTGCTGGAAAACGACGCCAATGCGGCCGCCCTGGGCGAGTTCCTTATCGGAGCCGGTCGGGCGGCGCAGAACATGGTGCTGCTGACGCTGGGGACCGGGCTGGGCAGCGGTATCATAATCGAAGGTGAAATACTCCACGGTGCCCACGAGATGGGCGCCGAGATAGGCCACATGATAGTCCAACCCGGCGGCGAGCAGTGCGGCTGCGGTCAGCAGGGCTGCCTGGAGCGGTACTGCTCGGCGAAGTACCTGGCCCATCGCGCCGCCCGGCGAATACGGGATGAGAACATCACCGGTCCGCTGGCCGGGAAACTGCGGGAAAAGGGTGAGATAGACTCCCTGGATATCGAGCGGGCGATGGAAGCCGGCGACGACTTCGCGGCGGAGATGTGGGACGAGGCGGTTTACTACCTGGCCGTCGGATGCGTGAATATCTGCCGGATATTCGACCCCGACGAGATTGTGCTCGGCGGCGGTCTGACCGGGGCGGGCGAAGTACTGACGGGCCCGCTGCAGAAGCATTTCGAACGGTTGCACTGGTCCATGGCGCCGGTGACGACGAAAATAGCGTTGGCGCGGCTGGGCAACGACGCCGGCGTCGTGGGTGCGGCGGGCGTGGCCTGGCGGGCGTTCGGCCGATGAAATGCCCGACCAAAACCGCCGATATGTGTATATCGCGGACCGCGAATTCACCGGACGCCCGGATGCGGAAAAGACAATGAAACACTACTACCCGAATTTCGATGAGTTCCTGAAGCTCTCCGAGCAGGGAAACACCATACCCGTGTACCGTCAGTTGCTGGCCGACGCGCTGACTCCCGTGACGGCCTTCCAGCGTCTGAGCCGCCCACCGGGATTCGCGCCGGCCAGGAACGCCTTCCTGCTGGAGAGTGTCGTCGGCGGCGAGCGCATCGCCCGGTTCAGCTTCGTAGCCGCCGACCCCGAGGCCGTCTTCGAGGCCCGCCGCGGCAAGATCACCATCCGCCGCCTGGCGGCCGAGCCGCAGGAAATGACCAGCGACGACCCCCTCGCCGAGCTGCAGAAGCTGGTCGCGGAGTATCGCCCGGTTCACCTTGCGGGTCTGCCGAGGTTCACCGGCGGCGTGGTCGGCTACGCGGGCTACGACATGGTCCGCTACTACGAGCAATTCGGCGAAGGCCCCGAAGACGACCGCGACCTGCCGGACATCTACTTCGGGCTGTACCGCACGATGGTGCTGTTCGACCACGTTTCCAAGACCATCAAGGTGGTCTCCAACGCCCACGTGACCGACGATCCGGGCAAGGCATACAGCGAGGCCACCGAGGCCATCGAAAGGACCATCGCCCGCCTGCGCGAGGGCGACGGACAGGCCGTCGGCGAGATTACGCTGGAGCACCTGCCGCAGATTCCCTTCGAGAGCAACTTCTCGCGGGAGGACTTCGAGCAGGCCGTTGAAAGGTGCAAGGAATACATCCGCGCGGGCGACATATTCCAGGTGGTCCTGTCACAGCGGCTGGCCGTGCGTGCGAAAGCCGATGCGTTCGACATTTACCGCGCGCTGCGTGTGGTCAACCCCTCGCCGTTCATGTTCCTGCTGAACACGCCGGACGTGACGCTGGTGGGCAGCTCCCCGGAGATCCTCTGCCGCGTGGAGGACGGCGTGATAACCAGCCGTCCGCTGGCGGGCACGCGGCCGCGCGGGCAGACCGACGAGCAGGACAAGCAGCTCGAGGCCGAACTGCTCGCCGACGCGAAGGAGCGGTCCGAGCACGTGATGCTGGTGGATTTGGCGCGGAACGACGTAGGGCGGGTGGCCGAGCCGGGCAGCATCAAGCTCGACGACGTCATGACCGTGGAGCGTTACAGCCACGTCATGCACATCGTATCGAACGTCACCGGCAAGCTGGCCGAGGGCATGACGCCTTTCGACGCGCTGCGTGCGTCGCTGCCGGTGGGCACGGTCTCCGGAGCGCCGAAGATACGGGCTATGGAGATCATCGACGAATTCGAGCCGACCCGACGCGGGCCTTACGCAGGCGCGGTGGGGTACGTGGATTTCGGCGGGAACATGGACACCTGCATAGCCCTGCGAACCATGGTGGTCACAAAGGACAAGATATACATCCAGGCGGGCGCGGGTATCGTCGCGGACTCCGTCCCCTCCCGGGAGTACGAGGAAACCATCAACAAGGCCCGGGCGCTGCTCAGGGCAATCGAGGTCGCCGAGGCGGGCTTCGAACGATAGAGCACGGGCGGCTTCATTTCGCGAGGGTTACGAAGACACCATGTCCGCTGAGGTTTCCGACGGAAACTTCGGCGGGCTGTGGCAGCCGGCGATCCGCCCTTCGGCGAACCCAAGGCCCAGAGTCCCGATAGCATCGGGATGGCGGGACAGTTCGCGATTCGCAATTTGCGACTCACGATTCTTACGCGGTCCGTCGGCGCAGCAGCTTGACCAGTACGCGGCCGCCTTCCCAGACCACAATCGCAATCGCGGCTCCAAGAAGGTCCGCCTGCCAGTCCTCCAATGTGCCGTAGCGGTTGAAGAACGGCTGAGTGGCCTCGTCGATGGCCGCGTAACACGCCAGGATTACCGCGGCGATCACGACCCGCCGCCAGGTTAGCACGCGGTAGGCCGTCAGCGTCGCCAGCAGAGCCGTCCCCAGCACGAAGAAGCCGATGACGTGCAGCGAGGTCGGCGAGGTGGGCATTTCCGGCATGCGATCGGCCGGTATGTGCGAGGTCGTGAAAGCCGCAATCCACAGGACAATGCAGACACTCAGCAGGACGCGGCGGACAGCGGCTTGACCGGTACGCCCGGCGGTCACTCCCGCGGCTCCGACGACTGCTGCCGGGAGTCAGGCGAGGAGGCGTCGGCCACATCCCGCACCGCCCACTGGGGAACGTACTGCTGGGGAACGTCCTCTCTGCGGACCGGCAGGGCCGTTGTCAACGAGAGAAACTCCGCCGCCAGCGCGGCGTAGTCCTTCGCGCCGTGGCTGGAAACGTCGTAATCGAAGATGGTCGTTCCGTAGGATGGGCATTCGGCGAGTTTCACGTTGCGCCTGATGAACGTCTCAAAAACGTGCGCGTCCGACCAGGGCGCGTCTCCGCCCCGCGCCGAGGCCAGGAAATCGCGCAGGTCGTCGCGGACCTCACCGGCCAGTCGCGTGGTGGTCTCGTACATGCACAGAATCACGCCGGAGACCCTCAGCGTCGGGTTGATGCGCCGCTGCACCAGCGAAACGGTCTCCAGCAGCTTGCCGAGGCCCTGCAATGCCAGGAAGTGCGGCTGCAGGGGAATTACCACCTCGTCGGCGGCCGCCAGCGCATTGAGCGTCAGAAGACCCAGACTCGGCGGGCAGTCGATGAAGGCGAAGTCATACTTGAGGTCCGCCTCGGCCAGTGCGTCGCGGAGAACCTGCTCGCGGCCGACGGTGTTCACCATCTCCACCTCGGCTCCGGCCAGGTCGATGCTGGAAGGCGCCAGCGACAGCGACTCGCGCACCTGTCGCAGTGCTTCTGTCAGCTTGGCGTCGCCGCTGAGCACCTCGTACATGCCGGGCTGGTCGTCGCTCGGCTCGAGGCCGAAATGCAGCGTCAGGTGGGCCTGGGGGTCGAGGTCGATCAGACAGACGCCTCGACCGCTGTCGGCAACAGCGGCGCCGAGGTTGGCGACGGTGGTGGTTTTGCCCACCCCGCCCTTCTGGTTGATAACCGCGATAGTCCGCACGGCGGCATTATAAGCGGTTACGGCGGGCGGACAAGTGCGCAAAAAGCCGCGGCGAGTATCGCCGTGGCAGGACACTCGCCGCTTTCGGCCTTTTCCGACCACCGCCTCGCGGCGACAGCCGTCGCCGAGCATTGCTCGGCGCGAATGCTGCTGCTATTTTCCGGCTGTCTTCCCGGAAGTCTTCTTGCGACGCGAGGACTTCTTGCGCGAAGTCTTCTTCTTGCCGGAACTCTTCTTCTTCGTCGAGCTTTTCTTCCGCGAGGATTTCTTCTTCGCAGTCGATTTGCGCTTGCGCGTTGACTTCTTCTTGGCCGTGGATTTCCTCTTCGCGGTCGATTTCTTCCGCGAGGACTTCTTGGCCGTTGACTTGCGCTTGCGTGTCGACTTCTTCCCCGTGGACTTCTTGGCGCTCGACTTCTTCCTCGTGCTCTTCTTCTTGCTGCTCGATTTCTTCTTCTTCGCCATGTGCTCTCACCTCCTTCCTTGTTTTTTCTGTGAAGCCATCAGCGAAGAGCAACCTTAAGCACACCATCAAACACCCTGCGCACAAATATGCAAGAGCTGTTGCAAATTTTCTCGACACTTTTTGCGCGCGGAGTTAAGCAATTCTGCGCGCGTTTTGCGCAAGCATGTCGCGCGATCACTTTTTTCGATTG
Organism: Phycisphaerae bacterium; assembly: GCA_049975485.1. Taxonomy (GTDB): domain Bacteria; phylum Planctomycetota; class Phycisphaerae; order SM23-33; family SM23-33; genus PUND01. Next base: position 68,098 of record JBNGDC010000007.1, read on the forward strand.
GACGCTCGTATATATATCGCCGCCGATGTTTCTTGAGCGCGGCCTTCGCGGGGCGAATAATGATTCTGTCAACGACGCGCCTTTGCCGAAAGGACCGATGCCGATGACGACGACGGAACCGCCCCGACTGTCCGAGAACGCGCAGGAAACACTGCGGGCGCGCTATCTCATCAAGAACGAGCGCGGCGAGGTTACCGAAACCCCCCGGCAGATGTTCCTCCGCGTGGCGCGCTTCGTCGCAGAGGCCGAATCGCGATACGGCGGCGACGTGGAAGCCACCGCCGAGACCTTCTATAAGTTGATGGCTCGCGGGATCTTCCTGCCGAACAGCCCCACCTTGATGAACGCGGGCAGGTCTCTGGGCGTGCTCAGCGCGTGCTTCGTACTGCCGGTCAACGACAGCGTGGACGGTATCTTCGAGTCGGTCAAGCACACCGCCCAGATTCAGAAGGCCGGCGGCGGCACGGGCTTCAGTTTCGACCGCCTGCGGCCGACAGGCGACTACATCGCCGGCTCCGGCGGCAGGACCTCCGGGCCGATAAGCTTCTGGCGCGTCTTCGCCGAAGCCACCCGCGCCATCCAGCAGGGCGCGTTCCGCCGCGGGGCGAACATGGGGATGATGTCGATTTACCATCCGGACATCCTGAAGTTCATCACCGCCAAGAGCGACCTGTCGGCATTCGAAAACTTCAACATATCGGTAAAGGTCCCCGACGAGTTCATGGAGCGACTGCGTCAGGACGCCGACGCCCCGCACGTAGTCATCAACCCGCGAACGGAAAGCAGCTATTACCTGCCGAAGGGATTGAATGTGGCCTCCTACACGCTCGCGGACCTGGCGCCGGCCGACAGCGGCGAGCCGCCGACGGAAGCGTATACCATCGGCGACGTGTGGGGGATGATAGTTTCCGGCGCCTGGGACACCGGCGAACCGGGCGTATGCTTCATCGACCGCGTCAATGCCGACAACCCCACGCCGAAGCTCGGGCGCATCGAGGCGACCAACCCCTGCGGCGAGCAACCCCTGCTGGACTACGAGGCGTGCAACCTCGGCTCCATCGACGTCGCCAAGTTCGTCCGCGACGGGCGACTGGACGAAAAGGCATTCCGTCAAACGGTCCGCCAGGCGGTTCGCTTCCTGGACGACGTAATAGACGTCAGCAATTTCATCATCCCGGAAATCGAGTCCATCTGCACCGGCAACCGCAAGATCGGACTGGGCGTGATGGGCTTTGCCGACGCGATGTACGAGCTGGGAATCCGCTATGACAGCGACGAGGGGCTGCAGTTCGGCCGTCGGGTCGCGAAGCTTTTGACCGAGAACGCCTTCGCCGCCAGCGAGACCCTGGCGGCCGAGCGCGGAAGCTTCCCCAACTTCGAAGGCAGCCGCTGGCAGGTTGAATCGAACCGACCGATGCGCAACGCGGCCGTTACTTGTGTCGCCCCTACGGGCACGCTGAGCATAATCGCCGGCTGCACCGGCGGCATCGAGCCGGCTTACGCGCTGGCGTTCTACCGTCACGTGCTCGAGGGCAGAAAGCTTGCCGACGTGAACGCACCTTTCCGCAGACACGCCGAGGAGGCGGGGTTCTGGTCGCAGGAGTTGGCCGACCGCCTTGCCTCCGGCCAAAAGCTCTCCGACCAACCGGGCGTGGACGAGCGGACCAGGGAGTTGTTCGTCACCGCGCACGACATCGCGCCGATATGGCACGTGCGCATGCAGGCGGTGTTCCAGGAATACATAGACGGCGCCATCTCCAAGACCATCAACATGCCGAACCACGCCACGGTTGACGACGTGGCCGAGGTGTACCAGGCCGCGTACGACCTGGACTGCAAGGGCGTGACGGTCTATCGAGACGGCTGCCGGGCCGGCCAGCCCATGGCCACTGAAGCCGACCGCCCCACACGCGTCTGCCCGCAGTGTCGCCAGGAAATCCCCGCCGAGCCCTCCTGCGCGCGTTGTCCAAACTGCGGGTACACGCTCTGCACCTGACCCGGCACAATTGCTCGCATGGGGTTGGCTCCGGGGGCAGGAATGGCTATCCTGTTGTCCTCAGTATGAGGGAAGTTAAAAGGTCATCGCGCACCCATTTGAGCGCCGCCTTCGCCGTGCTGGCGGCGTTGCTTTCCGGCTGCGCGGTCACACAGCCGCAGAATACCCCGGTCAGCCAGCAGCGGGAACTGGACCCCGTGACAGGGCGCGGATACTGGCTATACGTCCCCAGCACCTATCGCCACGAAAAACCCGCGCCCCTCATAGTGAGCTGCCACGGCACGCCGCCGTTCGACGTAGCCGAACATCACATCCGGGAGTGGAAGATGCTCGCCGAGAAGAACAGCTGTATCGTGGTGGCTCCGGAGCTGATCGGCACGGACGGGCTTCTGGGCGACGGCCCGATCGTGGGCATGCTCACCAATGAACGTTCCATCCTCAACATCATCTCGCAGCTCGCCTACCGCTACAACCTCGACCGGGCGAACATGATGATTACTGGCTTCTCCGGCGGGGGCTTTCCCACGTACTGGGTGGGACTGCGGCATCCGGAACTGTTCAACTGCGTGGTGGCGCGTAACGCCAACTTCAGCCGTCATAATCTGCACGGGTGGTATCCGCCGGAAGCAACCGACGTCAACGTGATGGTCTATTACGGCGAAAACGACCCCGGCGCCATCCAGGCGCAGTCCAGACAGGCGGCCGAGTATCTCCGGGCCAATGGCTTCCGGGTCGAGACCGACGTTCTGCCCGGAGCCGGCCACGAGAGACACCCCGAAGTGGCAATGCAGTTCTTCCTCGAAAAACGTCGCCCGGCCCAGCCCACACAGCCCACGCGGTAAGGCCCGGCGATGAAAAGGCCCCCCGGTCCCGCCTGGGCGGAACCGGGAGGCCTTCATTGGTCTGCATTTCCGGTCGGCAACCCGTTGTCCCTACACCGTCGCGAGCGCCGTGAGCTGCAGGTACAGGAACACGAAACCGAACACACCGACGGTCTCGGCGATGCCCATGGCGATGATCATGAACACGAAGCCCTTGCCCTCGCCCTCGGACAGGGCGCGGATGGCCGATGAGCCGATAAGTCCCTGCATCCAGGCGCTGAACATCTCCGCAAGCCCGCCGGCTATGCCCACGCTCAGCAGCACGCCGCCGAACCTGCCGACCATCTCGGCATCCAGACTCGGACCGCTAAGCCCGACGTACATCAGGATGAACGCGTAGATGGTCTGTGTAAGCGGCATGCCCAGAAGCACCATATACGTAAAGCTCAGCCGCTCACCGGCCTTTGCCTGCTTGGCCCAGGCGCCTGCGGCGGAACGCCCCGCCGCTCCGATGCCCAGGGCGCTTCCCAGCGCGCCCAGACCCAGCACCAGGCCCAGTCCCATTTGCCCAAGGAACGTTTCCATTCTCAACTCTCCTTCGTCTGTTGTCCGGCGAATGGCTCGTACGGATAGCCCGCCCACTCCACGCCGACGTGACTGGAGAACTCCAGCATGTTCAGCCGGACGCCGTGGGCGAAGATTGCGATGATTACCATTGCGATGTTAAGCCCGTGCCCGAAAACCAGTACGGGCGCCGCGGCGAACCAGGTGGCCGCTCCGGCAAGCTGGGCGGCCATCCCGTTGAAAGCCAAAGCGATAAAGTACGTGGCGATGCCGACGGCCATCAGGCGGATGTAGCTGATGGTGTCGCCGAAGGTGTTTATCAACGGCAATAGCGACGAAGCGAACCCGCCCAGCACGCGCACCAGCGGATTCTTGTGAGGTCGTCCGAACACCGACGCCAGCACCAGCCCGGCGAGCAACGCCCACCAGACGGCCATCGGCGTGTCGGCCACATCCGCGAATACCATGTTCCAGACCACCAGCAGCATGGCCACCACCACGATGCACCAGCCCACGTCGGCCAGCATGCGCTGGTCCGGCGCCAGGAATATCACCCTGCGAACGTGCGCCAGCGCCAGGTGCACGCCGCCGATTATGAAGGCGATCTTCATCAGCAGGAACAGCCCCTCCTGCTCGTCTTGCCGCCACAGAAGCGCCGGGGCGGACATGACCCTCGCGGCCGTGCCCCAGGCGTCTTCGGCTGCAAACAGCGCATCGTAGTCCGGCCGTGTCTCGCCGCCTGCTTCCACTACGTACCCACCCCCCGAGGCCAGGGATTGCGGCGTGAGGCCGAAATAGTTGGCCGACAGCACACCCCAGATGAGCGTGCACGCGCCCACGGCGAGTATCAGTTGGGCCTTTTCGCTGCCGGCGGCCGCGGAGATGCGCCTGTAGAACACAAGCCCCAGCGCTATGAACAGCAGCCCGTAGCCCGCGTCGCCGATGAGTATGCCCGCGAACAGCGGCAGAGCCAGCATGAAGAACCCCGACAGGTCCATCTCGCGATAGCCCGGCAGCGTCCCGAGCATGTCGAACAGCCCCTTCATGGGCCTGGCCCAGCGGGGGTACTTGATCAGAGTCGGCGGCTGCTCATCTTCCGGGGGTTCGAAGGTCTGCACGCCGGCATCGACGCCGCGCTCGGACAGACCATCGGCCAGGCCGCCGGCGTCCTCGGCGGGCACCCAACCGCCGACGGCGTAGAGCGACTCGGCCTCGATGCCGCTTCGCTCGACGCTCTGCCATCGGACCTCCTCGGCGAGCTTCTGCCGTTCCCGCCCCATCTCGCCGGTCAGGTGCGCCAGTTCGTGCAGCCGCTCAGTATCGTCTTTCTGCTGCTGCTCAAGCTGGGCGGCCTCGGCTCGGACGCTCGGACGGTCGCGCGTGGGCAGCTCAACGGCAATGGCGTCTTCGGGTACCTCCGGCTCGGCCTCGTCACGGGAAGCAACGGCCACCAGCACGCGCTTGGCCGGCAGCTCCCGCAACTGCTGCACGCACTGCCCGCCGACCTGCGAAAGCTGATCCGCGGGCACGGAATAGAAGCTCACCCGCACGCCCGCCTCCTGAAGCCGCTCGAACTGCTCCAGGCGGACGTCGCCCCACATTTCAAGATTCTGCATCTCGCGATACAGCGCATTGAGGCGGCTTCTGCGCTCGGCGGCCGACCGCTGAATGCCCAGCACCTCCGCAGCGGCATCAACGGGCGACGTATCCGGATGGGGCCCTTTGGGCTCCAGGTCCGCGAGTATCTGCCTTGCCCTGTCCAGCCGCGACACCGCCAGCGTAACCTTCTCGTCGGCCACCGCTCGGGCGGGGTCCACCGGCTGGACGTGCACCACGCCCAGCTCGCGCAGCGCCTCGAGCAGACGCTCGCGGTCGTCGCGCCGGCAGACGCAGTAGCATTTGAGCATCGGGGCTATCATTCGCCGCCTTCCTCCTGTACGACCACCGCCTGCTCGCCGCCGCGCTCGGGCATCTCGGTCTCGGCGAGCTTCTCCTTGGCGATTTTCGCGCGGGCCACACCGGCCGTCTGCTCGTCGTCCAGCTTGATGCGTATGCGGCGGATGTTCTCGCGGCACTGCGGTATCATGACCTTCTCGAAAAGGTTCACGCGCTGGATTACCTTGGTCAGCTCGTGCTCAAGAAGTTCGTAACGCTCTTCGAGCACGTCCAGCTCGGCCTGGAGGCGGTTTACGTCCCGCAGGTCCGCCAGCGCCTGGTCCACCCACGCCGGAGTGGCGAACAGACTGTAGTCGGCCTCGGGGAAACGGATGTCCTCAAACCTCGGCAGCTCCAGCCCGGCCACGTTGTCGATCTCCGTGTGCACTTCCTCCGGCTCGGCGAGCTTCTCGACATTCACGCCCGCCAGGTCGGCAAGGATATTCTCGTAGGCGGCGAACTTGTCCCGCGCCTCATCCCTCGCAGAGGCCACCTCGCTGCGCTGCCGGGCCAACTTGCGCATGGTGAGCTGAAGCTGCTGCTGCTTGAGCTTCAGCATGGGCAGATAACGCTCGAACCGCCGCAGCATCTCCCGCTGACGGCGAAGCTCGGGGCGGGTCAGTCTGATCTTCTTCTTAGCCAAGGTTCAGATTGCCGATGGTCGATTATCGATTGTCGATTTAACAGCGCCGCATGGTCGACTGGTTAGTTTCCCGCCGCGGCTGACGTTTCGGCCTTCGCCGTCTTCTGCGTCTCGTCCGATTCTTCTGCGACTTCCTCTGTTTTCTTCGGCCAGTGGCTGTCGATAACCGCGCGGCGGATACCGGTCTCGCGCGGCTCGAAGCACTCCGCGAGTACGTCCCAGCAGCGGTCCAGCCCCTCGAACAGCGGTATGTCCACCTCGAGGTCCATGATGCGATCCTCGAACAGGTCGCCGTACTTCAGCAGCTTCCTGTCCCAGGCGGACATCTCGAAGCCCATGTCGCGTTTTTCGCGGCTTTCGCGGCACTGGGCGTAAAGCTGGATGCAGGCGTTCATAATCGCGCGGTGGTCGTCGCGCGTCTCGCCGTTGACCTGCTGTTTCAGACGCGACAGCGAGCCGAACGGCTCGATCCACTGGTTCCGCAGATAGAACTGACCTTCGGTGATGTATCCGGTGTTGTCCGGGACCGGGTGGGTCACGTCGTCGCCGGGCATGGTCACGCAGGCCAGCAGGGTCATTGAGCCGGCCTCGTCGAGGTCAACGGCCTTCTCGTAACGCCGCGCCAACTGGGTGTACAGGTCGCCGGGGTAGCCGCGGTTGGACGGGACCTGCTCCATCGTAATAGCGATCTCCTTCAGCGCGTCTGCGAAGGAGGTCATGTTCGTCAGCAGCACCAGTACCCTCTTGCCGGCCAACGCGAACTGCTCGCCGGCGGCCAGGCACAGATCCGGAACCATCAGGCACTCCACCACCGGGTCGGCCGCGGTGTGGATGAACATGATGCTCCGACCGAGCACGCCGCCTTCCTCGAACGTGTTGCGGAACTTCAGGTAGTCGTCGTGCCTAAGCCCCATGCCGCCGAGGATGATGACGTCGGCCTCGGCCTGGAGGCCCACACGCGCCAGAAGCTCGTTGTACGGCTCGCCTGGTATGGAGAAGATCGGCAGCTTCTGCGACTCCACGAGGGAGTTGAAGATGTCGATCATGGGAATCCGCGTCTCGATCATGCGGTCGGGACGGCGCCGCCGGACCGGGTTGACCGGCGGAGAGCCGATATCCACCATGTCGGCCTCGACCTCGGGCCTGTCGTCTCGCGGACGGCCTGAACCGTCAAAGACCCGCCCCAGCAGGTCGTCACTGAACGGCACCTGCATGGGACGCCCAAGGAAGCGAATCTTGTCGCCAGTAGATACGCCCCGTGTACCCGCGAAGACCTGCAGCGAGACCTGGTCCTCGTCCAAGCTGATGACCTGCGCCAGCGACGGGCCTCTCTCGGTCTCCACGACCGCAAGCTCGTCGTAGCCCACGCCACCGGCCGTCACGGTCACGACGTTGCCGGCGATACGGGTTATCTGGTTATAGTACTTTCGCATTTTCCGACCTCGGTTCGGTGTCCGTCTCGGCTACGAAGCTTCCTCGTCGGAGGACTCTTTATCGTCTTCCGGTTCGCCGGTTTCCTGGGGCTGAGCCGATTTCTCATCCTCTTTGTCGCTCTTGTCGGTCTGCCTGTCGCCATCGGCGGCGTGACGCTGGAGGAAGTCGTCTATCTGTTTCTCGATCTTCTTGAACTCGTCGCTGTTCCAGGCCGCGTAGTTCCAGTTGATGAAAAGGTCCCGCACCTCGAACATCTCATCGCGTGCCTGGTCCTTACTTTCGAAGGGGAAGTCCGCGTCCAGCACCTCCAGCACCTTCGCGAACACGTACTGCTGGCGCTCGCTGGTGGTGGCGGCGTCCACCTCATTGAAGGCGTTCTGCTGGAGGTAGCAACTGTCGAAAAACTCGCTTTTGAGCATCTCCTCGAAGTCGTCCTGCGGCGTACCTTCCTCGCCGACGACGGTCATCATCTGCCGCACCTCGTTGCCGCGGCGCAGAAGCTCGCGGACGCGGTCAACCTTCGCGGCGTCGATAATGCCGGTGTACCGGCTCCAGGACTCCAGCGGATCGATGGCCGGGTAGCGGCGGGCCTCGGCCCGGTCGCGACTGAGACCCAGAAACGCGCCCACAACCTTCAGTGTGCTCTGGGTAACCGGCTCCTCGAAGCTTCCGCCCGCGGGGCTTACCGACCCGCCGATGGTAACCGACGCCTTGTTCCCGTCCGGCAACTCCACCACACCCGCACGCTCGTAAAAGTCCGCGATGCGGCTTTCCAGGTACGCCGGATAGGCCTCCTCGCCGGGGATCTCCTCCAGCCGGCCTGATATCTCACGCAGCGCCTGCGCCCAGCGGCTGGTGGAGTCGGCCAGCACCAGGGCGTTCAGCCCCATCTGGCGGTAGTACTCTCCGAGCGTGACACCCATGTACACCGACGCCTCGCGTGCCGATACCGGCATGGCCGATGTGTTGCAGATGATAACGGTCCGTTCCATAAGCGACCGCCCCGTGCGGGGGTCCTGCAGCTCGGGGAACTCGTTGATTACCTCCACCACCTCGCCGGCGCGCTCGCCGCAGGCGACGACGATCACGATGTCGATCTCCGCATGCCGTGCGACAATTTGCTGAAGCACGGTCTTGCCCGCGCCGAACGGTCCGGGAATGCAGTACGTCCCGCCAAGGGCGATGGGAAACAGCGAATCGACAATCCGCACCCGGCTGACCAGCGGCTCGGTCGGAAGCATTCGTCTGCGGTAGCGGCCCAGTGGAATCTTCACCGGCCAGGTCTGCTGCATGGTGACGGAGTGTTCGTTGCCTTCAGAGTCGGTGAGCTTGGCCACCTCGTCGGCGATGGTCATCTCGCCTTCGGAAGCGACGCCGGCGACCTTGAAAGTGCCGTCCCAGCTCAGCGGCACCATGATGCGATGCTCGAAGATGCCTTCCGGAACGGTTCCCAGCACGTCACCAGCGGTTACCTCGTCGCCTTCGGAGGCCTTGGGGGTAAAGGTCCACTTCTTTTCGTTGTCGAGGGCATCGACGTAGTTACCGGCTTCGAGGAAATAGCCCACCTTCTCCGCCAGACGCGGCAGCGGGTTCTGCAGGCCGTCGTACACCTGCCCCAACAGGCCCGGCCCCAGTGTCGCGGAGAGCATCTCCGGCCGGAATTCCACCTCGTCGCCGACTTTCAGTCCGCGTGTTTCCTCGAAGACCTGCAGGTCCGCGTGGGTCCCCCGGACGCGGATAACCTCGCTGAGTAGCTGTGCCCCGTCACCGCGGCGGCAGAACCCGATGGAGTTCTGCACCACGCGCTGGTCGGTGGCGGCGGTTACCATGTTTCCGTGGATGGTTACAATCCGTCCTTTTACGTTCTCGCTCACGGGGTAGCTCCGGTGTCTGTATCGGCGGTTGCGCTACGGACTCGCGACGGGCGGGTGTCGTCCTCGCCGCTGAGTCGGTGCCAACGTTGCATCAGCATGAGCTTGGCGGCGTAGGCAGCCAGCTCATCGTCCGCGAAGCTGTAGTACGGTTCGTTATCGTTAAGCCAGGACCATCGGGCCTGGTCCAGCGCCTTCATCGCCGCCAGCGGGTTATCGGCCGATGAAAACTGCGATATCGCCTCGTCCAGGTCGGCCGACTCGTCGGCCAGGTCCGGCGCGACCATGTATTGTCCCGGTTCCAGCTCCAGCGCCCGCGCCCGCTCCGCAGCCAGTGCGTTGCGAAGCGCCACCTCGTAGCCGACCCACGCAGTCAGAAATCGGCTGCCGGCCCGGCGGGCGACCTCTGCCACCTGGCGGAAGTAGCTTTCCCACACCGCGTCGGTTGCGGCACGAGGCGATTCGCCTTCGGTCTGTTCGGACGAGACCAGGTACTCCGGCAACGGCTCGTCGTTGCGCGCCTGGGCGGGCGTCAGAACCGCGGGGGAGACTTCCTCCAGCTCACCGGCCAGCAGAGCTTCTCGCTGCAGCAGGTCGTCGCTGAGCAAAAGCGCCTCGATGAGTCGCTGCGGCCCGGGCGCGCCGGAAACCTTCTCCAGCAGCTCCGCCTCGCTCAACGGCGGGGTGTCGCCCAGACGATTGAGCGCCGGAAGCGACGAGAGCAGATAGAAGTTCTCTCCACCCATCGGCTAGTCCTGCTCGCCCTTGGACCGTTCGTCGGACTCACCCGACGCCGACGAATCATCCTTTTCTTCGGATTCGCCCTCGCCGCCGGTCTGCTCATCCTTCTGCCGGCGCTGGTCGGCCTGGGCCTTCTGTTCGGCGGCAAGCTTCGCCTGGAATTCTCCACCCACCGCCTCAGCAAGCACGCGCTGAAGCTCCGGGCTGATCATCTCCGCGAGCGTCTCCACAACGCTCTCGCGTGTAACCTCGACGGTCCCGCCGGAGACGGTGTACTCGAACCCGACCGTCCTGAGCTTGCCTTTGAGATCGATGCCGATGTGCATCGCATCCAAGGCGTCCTGGCCGATTTCGTTAAGCGCCCACTGCACGAGCTTGTCGCGGGTCTCGCCCGGCAGGTTGATCTCAATGCCCTGCTTCCGGTCAATATCCGACTGGGCGTACATTATTATCAGTTCGTGAAGGACCTCTCCGAGAAACTCGATGTCGGAAAGTTTCTGCTCCACGCCATGGGCGACCACCGCCTTCATGGCCCGGTTCAGGGCCTCCCTCAGCCGATGTACGCTGTCCCGCGCCGCAAGGGTCAGCTCCGTCTCGGTCTTTCGGCGGCGGTCCTCGGCCTGCCGGTTGGCCTCTTCCACGATGCTCTCGGCCCGGCTTCGGGCGTCGGCGACGATGCGTTCGGCTTCCTCGCGGGCTTCGGCGCGTATCTTCTCGGCCTCTGCCCGCCCCGCCTCTACACCGTCCTGCTGAAGCTTCTGAACGAAGGATTCAATGGTTTCAGCCATCTGTCGGCTCCGCTTTCAGTGACAATCCGCCCGGTCTGGGCATTGTGACTACGGGCGTGGTCCTTTCGGCTGCTGCGAGCGATAGCTCCGTCGCACCGGAGGAATCGACGCCACCGGAGCGCCCGGACACGTTTACTATCGTCCTGATACCCTACGAAGATTGCAAGCCGCGCCAAGGAAAACCATGTTCCGTCCCTGCCGGCGGGTGCACCATACGGCCGCTATTTCCTGCCGCGAGCGTTCCTTCCGTTGCCGGTGGTCGGCTGTCCGCCGCCGGCGGCTCCCTCGGTCCGGCCAAAGATCATCCGCCCCGCGGAGGTCTGCAGCGCGCTGGTTACGATAATATTGACGTCCTTTCCGACGTAATCCCGCGCCTGCTCGGCCACTATCATGGTGCCGTCGTCGAGATATCCGACGCCCTGACCGGCTTCTTCACCGGGGCGGATTATGCGCACCGAGAGCGTCTCGCCGGGCAGCACCACGGGCTTGAGGGCATTGGCGAGGTCGTTGATGTTGATGACGTCCACGCCACGGAGTTGCGCAATCTTGTTCAGGTTGTAGTCGTTGGTCACCACGCGGGCGTTAAGGTGCTCGGCCAGTGCGACCAGCTTGGCGTCCACGGCCGGGGCCTCCTCGACAGCAGCTACGTGTGGGTCGATTATCCGGATGTCCACCTTGTCGGAGTTTTGAAGCCGGTTGAGCACATCCAGACCCCGGCGGCCCCGGTTGCGGCGGAGCTTGTCGTCACTGTCGGCGATGGCCTGAAGCTCCGCGAGGATAAACCGCGGCACAACCAGCTCGCTTTCGACTATGCGCGTCTCGGCTATGTCTGCGATACGGCCGTCAACTATCACAGATGTATCCAGCAGAAGCTGCCGGGGACCCTTGGACTGCCTCTGGAACTCCACGTAGGGGATGACGAAGCGGAAATCGTCCTTGGTCTGGAGCACGATGGTAACGCACAGGAACACCGCGGCCGCACCGAGCACCCATTTGACCAGACTCACCGTGCTGGTGTACCTCACATACGCACGGTGGGCGCTGAGACGGTCCTCCTGCCGCTGTATCTGCTGCCGGTAGTCCTCCATGGCCTGTTCGTAGGTAATCCCGTCCCGCGGATATTCGGCCGGCACCGGCTCAACCATTTCGACCGGCGGTTGGACTTCCGGAGGTGAGGGGTACATCATGGCCACCAGGTCCACCACCAGCGATATGATGAAAGCGAACACCAGTCCCGCCAGAACTCCCACAAACAGACCGCTGAGCACGTGCAGTCGCTTGCGGCGCCAGAACATGTCCGCCAGCACTACCGCTGCCGCAAGCAGTGCGGGGACAAGCACGTACACCGCCATGAACCAGAAGCCCCGCTCGGCTATTGGCTCCTGCATGGCCAGCGGAATGGTTATCCCCAGGACAACCAGAACGAAAAGCACTCGTATGATATGAACCATGGCCGTTTGCCCTTCCCGGCAATGACGTGTCGAACGGGCGTGATGATAGCAGTCACTTAACATCGGCGAAAGTCCCTTTGCCCGGTGAGCGCGATTTGTGCCTGGCAGCACCCACCGCAGCGCTTATGGCGCGGTGCGGCGCTGGGAAACGCGACCCCTGCAACTTGACGCCGGCGACGCGACGCCCTAGCTTGGCCTGCGAAGTAACCGCGCCCAGCCGGATACCTCTGCCCCCGGCCAGGTTCGCCGCCTCCGCGAAAAAGCCGGACCCGGCCCAGCAGTAAAGGAACCAATCCAATGCCAGAAAACCGATCTTCCCGGCGACCCAACGTCTTGCTGATCCTTTGCGACGATATGGGCTACTCCGACATCGGTTGCTTCGGCTCGGAGATATCCACGCCGAATCTCGACGCATTGGCCACGGGCGGCGTGCGTTTTACGCAGACCTACAACTGCGGGCGATGCTGCCCGACGCGGGCGAGCATCCTCACCGGGCTTTACCCCCACCAGGCCGGCGTGGGTCACATGGTCCAGGACATCGGCCGACCGGGCTACCGCGGATTCCTCAACGACCGCTGCGTCACCGTGGCGGAGCTTCTGCGGCAGGCCGGCTACCGGACGCTGATGAGCGGAAAGTGGCACGTCGGCGGACATTGGCCGAGGATACCAGGCCCCGAATGGCGTCCCGGCGACCCCTGCAAGCCGTTGCCCGTTGACCGCGGCTTCGACGACTGGTACGGCATACCCGGCGGCGGTAATTACTTCCTCCCGTCGCCACTGATGCGGGGGCACGACTTCATCGAGCCGGAGGACGGCTTCTACACCACCGACGCCTACACCGACCGCGCCATCGAGATGATGACCTCCGCCGTCGGCGACGACGAGCCGTTCTTCCTGCACGTATGCTACAACGCCCCGCATTGGCCTCTGCACGCGCACCGAGAGGATATCGAACGATACCGCGGCAAGTACCGCAACGGCTGGGACGCCGTCCGCACCGCCCGCCACGAGCAGCTCAAGGGCATGGGCATCCTGTCGGACAAATGGGACATTTCCCCGCGCGACAAGGACGCACCGCCCTGGGAGCAGGTCGAGCTGCGGGACTGGGAAGATTCCCGCATGGCCTGCTATGCCGCACAGGTTGACTGCATGGACCGCAACATCGGCCGGTTGCTGGCGACGCTGGATAAACTCGGTGTCTCCGACGATACCTACGTGATGTTCCTCTCCGACAACGGCGGCAGCGCCGAGTTCCTCGCCGAGAACGGCCGTAAGGAGAATGAGCTGTCCACCACGCTCGACGGCCGGGAAGTGAAAATCGGTAACATCCCGGGCCTCGAACCGGGCGACGCCGACACCTTCATGAGCTACGACCTGCCCTGGGCTAATGCGAGCAACTCCCCGTTCCGCAAGTTCAAAAGCTGGGTCCACGAAGGCGGTATTTCCACGCCGCTGATAGTGCAAGGCCCGGGCGTGGCGGGCGGCCGTATCGTACACGAGCCCAACCACGTCGTCGATATCGTCGCGACGATACTGGACGTCTGCGGGGTGGACTATCCTGGTCGGTTCAACGGCCGCGATGTCACACCCATAGAGGGCGAAAGCTTCGCCGCTCTGCTGGCCGGGAAAAGCTGGTCGCGCAATCAGCCCATATACTTTGAGCACGAGGGCAACCGTGCCGTCCGCGACGGACGGTGGAAGCTGGTTAGCGCCCGCGACCCGGGCCGGTGGGAGCTTTACGACATGGCCGAAGACCGTACCGAGCTGAACGACGTCTCCGACGGCAAACCGGACGAAGTCGATCGCCTCTCCCGCATGTATGAGGACTGGGCAAACCGCGCTGGCGTCCTGCCGTGGGAGCAGGTGACGGCCGAACGCAGGCGCCGCCGCAACGCGTAAACGTTAAAAGCATATTGGGAGTCGAATGATGCCTTCTTTCCAGACCGGCGAAATAGTGTACGAGAACCCGCTGGCGAGCGAGAAAGACGTGGCCGACTTCGTCGCCGAGGGCAGCCCCGTGACCAGCTTCCCCATGCAGGCGATGCGGCTGGAAAACGCAATGGACCCCGAGCTGGGACAGGCGGCCAACTACCTGTTCTGGTGCCCGCAGAAAATGCCCGCGGATATCTGCATCGAATGGGACTTCCGACCCATCCGCGAGCCGGGACTGGCGATGATGTGGTTCTGCGCCGACGGACGGGAGGGCAAGGACCTCTTCGACCCGTCGCTGTCGCCGCGGACCGGCGACTACAAGCAGTACCACTCCGGGGACATCAACGGCTATCACGCCTCGTACTTCCGCCGCAAAAACGTCCAGCACGAGCGGACATTCCACACCGCAAACCTCCGCAAGAGCCACGGATTCCACCTCGTCTGCCAGGGCGCCGACCCCATACCGTCGGTAATTGACGTTCTGGAGAGCTACCACATTCAGATAATCAAGTGCGGCGGGCACATACGTTTCAGCGTGAACGACCTGACGCTCTACGAATGGTTCGACGACGGCGAACAGACCGGGCCGGTCCTGGGCGATGGCTACATCGGCTTCCGCCAGATGGCCCCGTTGATAGCCGACTATTCCAACCTCGTCGTCCGCAAAGTGCGAATCGCCCCGGAAACGGAAGAGGGAAACAAATGAGCGGCTTTCACATGGCCCTGCCGATAGCCGAGGCACGCGAGGGCGTGGTCTTCGACAGGGCGAACCCCGACGACCACAACGACCGCGCTTTCGCCGACTGGGAGGCCCCGCTGGTATGGCATCACCAGGAGAGCTTCATCCTGGTGGACAGGTTCTTTGACGGCAACAAGGGCCTGCACTTCGCCTTCGAGAAGCGCGTGCCCGAGAAGGTATGGCAGAAGGGCTGGCACCTCTGGTACGACAACGCCGTCCTCGCCCGGCCCCAACCCCCGGCCGACTGCGTGCTGACCGGCACGTTCGCCCTCGAAGAACTTACCGCCGGTTTCGGCGGCGACAACATGGAGCACGTCCGCCCCTGGACCGGCATCGTCGCGCGGATGAGGGACCTTCGCAGGTACTACTACCTGTGCCTGGAATATCCGTCCCACGTGGTCCTCTACCGCAGGGACGACCACCAATGGCTGCCGGTGGCGCGGGCGCAGGTGCATCTGGACGTCTGGACGGCCTACACGCTGCAGCTCGAGATGCGGGGCTCCACGTTCCGGGCGTTTCTGGACGGGCACAAGCTCTTCACCGCCACCGACTACGCCTACGCCGACGGCTGGGCCGGCGTCCGCGCCACCTGCACCAGCGTGGTCACGGAGTTCACCATAGAGTCGATCCCGCCGCGTTTCCCGCAACCGACGCCGCCAACGGAAACCGACCTGCCCGAACCGCAAGTCGTCCGCGACATCGACCTCAGCGACCTAGGCGACCTGTCGAAAACCGTCCGGCACAACGCGACCGTGCAGATAGGCGCCTTCGCCGGCGGAAGCGAGCCGCAACTGCTGGTGGATCTGCATAACGCCCCCGACGGGGCCACGCATGCCCTTCTGACGGCCGAGGGGGAGATTATCTGGAAACAGAACCTTGGCAATGTCGGCAAGCTCGTGCCGCTGGGCGGCAAGCCGGGCGAACCCGTCGAGCTGGTCGCGATGGGCCACGAGCTGGCGATAGTGGACGGCGCCACCGGAAAGGTGCTGCGACGCACTGAGCCGCCGCAGGCCGCCTCCGGCAAGCGCGTCGGCACGGGCAATTGCCCCTCCGAGACGGCCGATTTGGACGGAGCGGGCGTCGCCAGGCAGTTCTTCATGACGGTCTCGGCCGACGAGAAGGAGATATGGGCGTTCGACCCGGACCTTTCGCTGCGCTGGCGGGTGGAAACCCTCTCCGGCACGGGGCACGGCAATCACGTCTCGGCCTGCGACGTGGACGGCGACGGCAGAGAGGAGATTTTCGCCGGTACGTGCCTGATAGACGCCGACGGCCGGATACTGTGGTCGCAGGAGGAAGTCGCCGCCCGGCTGAAATGCCCTAACGGCGGACACGTGGACAGCTCGGTGATGGGCTTTTTCGCCGGGCCGGACAGTCCACCGACGGTGCACATGGCCTCCAGCTCGGCCGGTCACCTGGTGGCCGACGCGAGGACTGGCGAGCTTATCGCCGTTCACCCGCAGGGGCACGTTCAGGCGGTGGAGGCCGGTCGGGTCGTCCCCGGCAGGCCGGACGTGCAGGCCATCGCCTCCTGCCGCTGGGGCAGCTACGGCGTCACGGGCATATACGCCGCGGACGGTACGCGCCTGGGGCGGTTCCAGCCGGGCTTCGTCTGCCAGCACGCCCTGGCGGTGAACTGGACCGGCCGCGACAGCGAGCTGCTGCTGGTCTGCGACGGCCCGGGCTGGCGCGGGCTGTACGACCATACGGGCAGACGGCTGACAGAGCTGGATTCGCTCGTGCCGTACGAGGACGCGTTCGCGCAGCGCTACGACCGCGTGCAGGCGTGGAGAGGCGCGATAATCCCCGGCGACCCGCGCGACGCGATTATCCTGAGAGTCCGCAGCCGACTGCGGATAATCGCCCCCGCCGGCGACCCGCCGACCGACAAACCCCTCAGACCCGTGCGCAGGACAAACATCTCCTCGCCGGCTTATTGAACGGTTGAAGTCCTCCGGCTCACGCTTCGTCCCGTCGGGACTACGTAAAGTAGCACACATAGGCCGGGGCTTGCCCCCCGGCGGCCGCAATCTCAGGCCCGCAGGGCCGTAACGGAATTGGCCGGGGGTGTAAGCCCCCGGAAAGCTCCGTCCCGAAGTACTCGAGGCCCCACGGGCCGGCACGATTCGCTGAGCGTTTGCCATTCGTGTCGCCCCTTCGGGGCTCTTCGTTTTTTGACCACGTTCGCACCTGGGTCCAACCGACCAGCGATCAATCTTGCTCGCACGCCTGCGCATTGGCTTCTGCGACACATTTGTAGACAAGCCGCTGAAAACGCTCGACCTTCACTTCCCTCGTAACAAAGTAGGCGCATCCACACATGCCGACCGGCCAGACCAGCACCAAGATCCATGGGAATTGGTAGGCAATCATAAACACGACAAGTCCAACTACGAGACATGCTATGCCAATAAGCGAAGGCATAAAGGACAATACGATTTCAACTCCGTCACCTTCAGGGCCCGTCCCAAGGGTCACTCGCCCACCCCCAATACCTGGTAGTAGAGCGTAGCTTGGGGCCAGCATGGCCTTGCCCGACCGAAATGTCAGCCGAGTCTCCGACTCAATTGCACATGTCGCACCCCTCCGCCTCAGTTGCTCTGCAAGTATATGCAAGGCCAGCATGTGGCTTTGCCCCTGTGAGACACTTGCCATACGCGCGTATGTTGTCCTCCGCACCAGCACGTCCACGAGTTTACCAATGCTTATCATGGTCTCTTTGGTCCCATAAAGATCATGCCCAGACATACATACTACACGTCGCTCCATTGGGAAACCTCATCGTCACAGCTCCTAGCGGCTCCCTACCAGAACGCCTCCGTCACAGACAGTCACTCGTCCTCCAACACCCATTCGCCCTCATACCAAGCGCCTTGCGCGGGAAACCCAGGGTTCCGCCGACATCGTTTCAGCGCCTCCGCAGCTTCGCTGGGAATGGCATCCTCCCTTCCGGACCAGCGAAGGTAAAGCGATCCGCCTGTCTCCTCCCGCCTCAGCAACGTATGCACCTTGTCCACACCTTCCGCTTCTGAAGAACCTCGGTAATATACGTCGTTTGCTCGAGGGGGCCTGGAAGGCCACCAGTGCAGCCAATCCGCGCCGAGGACCCTGGCCTTGTCGGACTGCGATGTACCTTCCCTTGCATAGCAATCTGATTCTTCCAAGGCCGTACGCAACTCCTCGAAAGACCCGCTGTCGATCCGCACCCACAAGTCTGCATATCCGTCCTCCGACAACACAAAGGTTCGCATCGCTATCACGTCCGGCAGATTCTCCAGTCCTAGCATTCTCAGCACGGCTGCACGCTCACTCCCATCCAGCGCGGGACACGACGGCCACACACGCCAGACAACGATCCCCGCCAAGAACACCGCAGTAATGATGACTATCGGGACGAAGCGCCACCGTCCGCTCAAGTGTCCGCACGTGCGAACCACACGTCGCGATCTATCGGCATTCATGTTGGCGGCTCCCGCGGCGTAGCCCCGGATGTGTCGGGACGACGCCGGGTCGTTGGTGTAGTACAAGGTCCCATCCACTGTGCCGTCGGTGTTCGTATCCCGCCAGCACCGCCTGCGTCGGGTACCTACCGACACGTCACACAACCGCATTGCCCAGAGCGTATTTTATCGTAAAACTCCGGTGGACAAGACCTTACCCCGCTACCTACTGCCATTCACCCCACAGTGTCATCACCCGCGTTGCCGCCCGAGATATCTCTGACGGCGAGCCGCCAGGTCAGTTCAGCCATCCCAAACACGGCTGCCCAAGCCACAAGCAAGGTCACCGACCAGACCCAGGACAAGTGCTTTGCCATAGCGTGGAGCGTTATCTCCCCTTCCAGTCTTAACACCCACGCCGAATAAATCACGACTCCCGTCATTAGTCCCCCGAAATGCTCAACGATGCGCACAATCCGCCTGGGAGGAAAAGCTCTTACCTCTCGCGGTCCGGGTCTCTCTCCATTGTCCTCGTTTACCGCCATCCTGCGTCCTCCGCATAGCCACAGGCACTTTTCCTACCGGGCGTTCCTTCGTACTCTTCCCAATCCCTAAGGTCCGGCTTCGCTTGGGTATAGGTTAGTTCGTAGGTCAAGCCCCGGCGCGTGCTACTCTGCGTAGTCCCAACGGGACAACTCGTGCTTCGTAGCGACCCTGCACTGCGTAGCTAACCAGGTCAAAGCAGAGCGCTTCCCAAGGTAGCACACATAGGCCGGGGCTTGCCCCCCGGCGGCTGCAATCTCAGGCCCGCAGGGCCGTCACGAGATTAGCCGGGGGTGTAAACCCCCGGAAAGCTCCGTCCCGAAGTATTGGAGGCCCGACGGGCCGGCACGAGTCGCTGAACGCCCGCCTTTCGTGCCGCCCCTGCGGGGCTCTTGGTTTTTCAGCAGTACCCTACCGGGGCCTCACGACCCCGGCTATTTGAGTATCGGCCCCTCGGGCCTCGCGCCCGCCCGCGTCGTAAACCGGCTGTATCCAACCGCCGCAGCAAACTGCATAGTGCGAAACCGTAATACTCGCGTGGGCAACAAGTTGCCCACCCTACCTGCTACCTGCTAAAGAACCTTGGCTTTTCTGGTCGCTTCTGCGGCACACTTCGCGACAAGATGCCGAAAACCCTCGATTGCGACGCGTTTGCGGAGATACCCGGCTCCCCATAACGCGACCAGCCACGCCAGCGCCACGGGCCATGGAAAACCGTCAGGACCCCCCAAACCATAGGCAGCCCCGACAATAACAACAGCCACAACAGGCATAATCGATACCCCAACGATAAAGGGCAAGAAACATACCCGGATCTCCATCCCTGCTCCATTTCGGCCGCTCACAAAAAGAAAGCTACCCTTGGAGACACCAAGCAGCCACCCGGCAAGCGGCGACAGTATCCCCTTTCCCGTGCGAAAGGCCAACTGGTTTTCTTTCAAGACGCAGCTTGCCGACCTTTTTCTTCTCATCTCGGAGGCAAGCAACTCAAGGACCACCGACTTGTTCGGATACGTTTCAGTGGTGCTCAACTGCTGGTACGCCTCGCCCCAAACCAGCTTGAACCACAACCGGCCGATGGTAGAGCGGATGCCATTGTCATTGCTCATGGTCACGGTCCTCTGGCCACCGGATTGCTACGCGCAGACCACCCGTATCCCTGACTTCATGTCGCCGGCCCCGGTTTGGCCACACGCTCACCGCCAGGCGGCAAACCGGAGCCAGAATACCCACTACGGCGCGCATATCAAGCATGGGCGATCCTGTCTTGCGGCCTGGTCGCAGCGGCGCTGCTTATTGGCGCCTGCACGTGATGCCGGCCGGGCTGGACGCGCCAGTCCTGCCGGCCGGATTCAGAGGTGAAAATCCGCTTTCCTCGAATACTCCCGGCCCATCACGACGTTTCAGGAAGGAAGCGGCCATTGACCGCCAGGCCGCCGCGGGACCGCAGTACAGCGCGGCGGACGTGGCGGAAGCCGGCACATCCGGCAGGCCCGGCCGTGCGTGAAGCAACCGCCTTTCGAGGAGAACACCGATGAAGTTCGCCTGCATCGCACTCATCATGGCCATGGGAATCGTGATGGTGTCCGCCGGAACGGCATCTGCCGACGAGGACGAGAACCGCTGGACGCTGCGCCTCGAGAACATTTTCCACGACGGCACGAAGCCGCTGTACATATACGCGCGCGAGCGTGACGGGCAGTGGGTCACGGCCGTAGGTAGCTCTCGCGACCCGGACCGCATGGGCGGCAGGACGTATAACCGGAGCTGGCTCTACGCCGACATGTCGGAAGTGCCCATCCGCGACGGCCGTATGCAGGGCAGCTTCACGCTGCACGTGACCCCCGACCTCTGGGTTCCCCGGGACCACAAGGGGTACACGATGGAATTCGAGGTCGATGCCAAGGTCAACGACGCCGGCGAGCTGGACGGGTCGTTCCGCATCGTGGAAATCAACAGCAGGGACAGCACTGCTCGCGGGCTGGGCCGCTCCGGGCGGTTCCACGGCGCAATCGGCGAGACAAAGGCACAGCCGCCCATGCCCGAAGAGGTCACAATGGTGCTGAACATGCAGGGCTCGCTGGTCGGCGGAAAGCCGAGCTACGGCAACCGGTGCATGGTACTGTGGCTGGGCATTCGCGACGGCGAGCTGGTCTCCGCCAGTCACGGGCTGTTGAGTCGGAAGTTCACCACCTACGGCCGGACGCGGTTTGAGGTCGAGAGCAGCACGGCCTCCGTCGACAAGGACCGGATCCGGGCGCGGATAACGGTGCCGACGAAGACGCTGGACATGGAGCCGTGCCGCTACGTCTTTGAGATCGACGGTCGGCCTTACGACGGTCTGCTCGTCGGTACGTACGACCTGACTGTCGAAATCGACGGCCGCGAGGACGTCAGCTTCAGCGGCGCGTTTGACGGCAACTGGCACGAAGGCGTCTCGCCCATGCCCGAGCCGGACAGGAGGCCCTGGTCTGTCGGCGTGAGGGGTTTCCGTCCCGTCGAGGCGGGCGAGCACCCGCGGCTGCTGTTCCGCGAAAGCGACCTGGCCGCCTTGCGAAGAAAGGCCGAGACACCCGAAGGCCAGGCCATTCTCCAACGCCTGCGCTATCTGCTCGACGGCGAGAACGGCGAGACTATGACGTCCATATTCTCCGACGCCACCCATGCCTACAGTGAGGGCGGCTGGAGGTCCAAGTCCGTCGATACGCCCGGCGTGTACACGCTGGGGCACGTCGCCGGCTACGGACTGCTGTACCAGCTCACCGGCGAAGAGAAATACGCCGAGTTCGGCAGACTCGCTTTCGAGAAAGCGCTGGAAGGCGTGCGTGACCGCGACGACCGCTACAGCTTCCGCGCGCCCGGCGGCACACTGCGCGCGGGGCCCACGCTCGGCTGGTACGCCGTGGGATACGACCTGTGCTACGACGGCTGGGACCAGGAGACGCGCGAGAAGTTCGGCCGGGCCATCGCCGAGTACGCAGCCGAGGCCGCCCGCGACGCCGAGGAGCCCGAGGACCCCTATGTCGCCATGTACGAGGACCGCACGGTGGACCTGGAGACGCTTGCCCGCGGAGATATGCCGCCGTCCAGCAACCATTTCGGAATGCAGGTCGGCGGGGCGGCGCTGGCGCTGCTTGCGGTCAGCGGAGAGGACTTTGTGAACCAGGACAGGATAGACACGCTGCTGGACATAGCCAGGGACAGCATGATCAGGAACATGAGTGAGGGCTTCGGCGACGGTGGTTTCTTCGCCGAGGGCGACGGCACCGGCTCGATGTCCTCGCACATCGTCTTCCTGACCGCTCTGCAGGCCTGGCGAAACGCCCGCGGCACGGATTTCGTGAACGTCGAACGCCCCAACGCCCGGATGATGGCCCTGAAGTGGATATACCTGACAGTCGTGCGCGACGGACAGCCGCATTTCTGGCCCATCCGCGGCGCCTACGGGCATAACGTCTGGTCTCGCGAGGGGCTGAGCGGCGCGGGGTACTTCGCCCACGGGTTCGCGGCCGTCACCGACGAGCAGAAGGCCGCGATGAAATGGTACTACAACCGTTTTCTGCGGGACGCCGACAGCCAACGCGGCTGCCCGTACGACACAGTCAGCAGGTATCCGCAGGTGGCGGTCAGCGCGTTTGTGAACTGGCCCGTCGAACAGGAGGCGAAAGACCCCAACGAAGTCCTGCCGCACTGCTACCGCGATTCGACCCATCACTTCTACGCCTGGCGCAACCGGTGGCGCGACGGCGACGACACCGTGATCTCCGTTCTGACGACCCGGACGGCCGGCTACATGGCCGCCCGGTCGGACAGGGCGCTGCGGGTGTACTCACAAGGCCGACGGATCAACTGGGGCACCGTCAGCCAGGGACCGGCGAAGTACTGGCACAGCACGCCGAAAGGCGAGACGTCTGTGCTGACGCTGTCCGACGGTACAAGCTTCGCGGTGGACTTCACCGGCGCATCCGGCGCGGACGTAATGCTCGTGACCACCGGCGAGGCGGAGGGACAGTCCGTGGAGGTGGCCGGGCATACGATGACGTTCTTCTTCCCGACGGCCGAGACCGCTCCGGAAGTCAAAGTCTCAGATTCCGGCGACTGGGCCCTGGTGGGCCGGCAACGAGTAACCGTCAAGGACGGAAACCTCTCGCTGGCCGTATCCGGCAGGTAGCACAGCCGGCCGCAGCGCACTCCACCATAGCAGCCATGTGGGCAACAAGTTGCACGCCTACAGACTATTCAGCAAACGACATTATCGGGCGCCCGTTTTCCATTCGGACCAGGAATACAGCGTCATCGGGGCTTAATTTGGTCGTGCCGCCTACGTCCGCAAAGTCGCCGCGTTCTATGGGGTACTCGACATACGCTACCACCTCCTTGTTATGAGTGAATACAAGTAGGCAGAAGGTGTCATCCATGTCTATTCCACTGTCCTCAGCAGGCGGCCAGCTGTATCCAAGCGTATTCTCGATCTCTTGGTGGCCCGTATAGGGCGGAAAAATGTACAACCCGTCCCACTCAAAGTCCGTCAGGTCACGCATACGAACGTGCTGGTCAGTGTTTTCGGAGGCCTCTTCGACAGCAGCGTGTATTCGTGACGCAAGCCGCTCGTGCGACGAGCCTTTGCTTTGACATCCCACCAAAGTGCACGTCCATACACACGCAGCCAGCACAGACAGACACTGTATGGGGTATCGCACATACTGTTTGTTCATTGCGTTCTTCTCCAGGCTGCTTCAATTTAATGTCCTCAACCTGCCGTCATCCAGCGATTCCGTGCCGCACCTTTCTGGGCTGGAGCCACCACTTACTCAGCCTCATACACCGTTTCGCGCAGCGGTATGAAATTGCTGATTGCTCCTGAGCGGTCGCGCACTGCCACAGCCATTCTGACGTCCCGAGGGAGCTTTAACGCAGTGGTCCCATACGTGGTCTCAACCACGCGGCCTGAGAAGGAACTGGCGTTGACCATCGCCTTTTCCACCAAATGTTCTACTGGAGCAGACTCCACAGGAACCGCATCCCCATCAATCCATGATGGTGCCTTCACCTCCAGGGACAGGTGATGCACAAAGGTCAGTGGTTCGCCGTCGTTCACCCAGCACCGTAGGATGAACGTGTCGATCTCGCGTCGCGGGTTCAGGGCAAGTACCCACAACATTCCCGGGCCGTCCGGTTCGGCACGCTTAACTACTGCATATAGACACATTGGCCTAGATAGCTCCCTGACCCTGCCTTCCTTCACCAAACGCATCGCAAGGTCACGGTTAGCCATATCCGCAGGTCCTGCCTCTATATCGTCAAGCAAATCCTCCAAAACGTGGACAGCATCCCGCTTAAGCAGCTCCTCAAGCTCATCCGGTTCTACAGACAAGGCCTCCGGGAGCTCGTCCATCGGCTTTTCACCGGGATCTTCTTCGGTGCCGTCGTCTCCGCACCCCATGCACATTAGCGCACAGCATAAAGCAGTTATACCCATTGCAGCGTATGCCCTGGTGTGCCACATAGCCTTGTCCTTTACCCTGATGGCGACTCGCGTGTTTGCCCATTCATTCTGTGATACGCTGACACTCCATCTGGCCAACCCCGGCTCGCCGACGACAATCTTACTCGCCGGCGCGCTGTCGCCCGCAGAAACTCCTGACGTCTTCGCGCCTGAGACCGCGTATAATCGCCCCTAGCACGATTACCGGCATCATCATCCCTGCGGCCATCGACACAGAGACGATAACGGAGAACAAGACCGACCACTCGGCAGCGCGACTCATCATGATGCCGGCATACATCACCACCGCGTAGGCCACCGATATCACAAGCACAAGCCAGCTTAGAGACTCGAGC
The DNA here is from genome assembly GCA_049975485.1 of Phycisphaerae bacterium. GTDB lineage: Bacteria > Planctomycetota > Phycisphaerae > SM23-33 > SM23-33 > PUND01. The sequence continues at coordinate 92,837 of JBNGDC010000007.1, forward strand.
ACTCTCCGGCTCCACTCCCGGCCTCGAAGGAGCCCAATGCCGCCAACCATGCCAACAAGCCCCACAGACGCCACAAGGCCTGCAAACAACGATATGTGTTCAAACACAACTTCCGGGATCTTTGCCGCCCAACCGAACTGAGCGGACACTTCAGGTCCCCTTGCGTCAATTCCCAACGCGCCCATGGCCATGACCATAAGGTTTACGACGCATGCATAGACGCCGGCAACCAGAAAGACCCATCCTATCAGTGTCGCAGCCGTCGGTCGCTGGCTCATCATTTTGCTCTCTTCACATCACACGCCATAGCCTGCGCCCTAATCCCGAGCGCAGCGGTCCTGTGGTCAACCCACCAGCGGCTCACACTATCTGCCACCACGCCTCTTGATGCATAGGTATACAACCGCAACACAGCCCAATCCAGTCAACACTGTCAAATACAGCCACACAGGCATCACTGCGTCCAACAGCACTATAACCCCTGTCCCCATAGTAACCTGACTTACACTGATTAGCATTTTCTCGAAGTTCATTCCATCCCGCCGCT
>JBNGDC010000008.1:0-76135 GCA_049975485.1 Phycisphaerae bacterium
CTATGCCTGCCAGGTCCAGGCGTCCCACGTGCACACTGCTGACAGTTCCACCTGTTATATTTACAGTTGGCCCGCCGTCGCTGCGAAGATCATACACTCTAAGAGCTGCGTTCCCGGTAATGCACCCGCCAGTCACTAAAACGCTGCTGCTGTCGTAGGCGTACAATATGTTCAGCTCGCCGCCACTGATGCTAACAGTGCTGCTGTCGTAGGCCGTTAAACTGGAACGGATAGTAGCTGATCCGTTCGTGAGTGCAAACGTACTGTCGTTGTAAGCATACACGCTTGTAACCCGCCCGCCGGTCATATTGACTACGCTGCTTTCGTAGAGAGAAAGCGACCAGACCTTACCGCCGCTTAACAAAACTTCGGCATCGTTGTGCGAATTAAGTCGTGAAATATCACCGCCGGCAACGGCTATGTCACTGGCCTCCCTCACTTCCAGAAGGTCGATCGCCCCGCCGCTGACATTGATAGTAGTGTCATTGCTGCCCTCAAGCAGCGCAATGACACCGTCACTGACGCTAATGCTGCTGCTGTCCCCGCCTGAGACCACACCCATCTCACCTCCGCCGATGCTTATGCTACTGCTGTCACAGGTGCGGAAGCCTGAAAACCGTGGATGCTGGACTGCGTCCTCGGCAAAGGTTAGCCCGATAGACGCCAGATAGTCCCAACTGGGGGTTTCGGTAACTTCAAGGTGCTCCTCGCCCGAGAGCCGTATCCCCGCCACCAGGGTTTGTACCGTACCACCTGAGATGTCTATACTCAAAGTGCCGTCGGTTCGTAGTTCACGCACGTCCAGTTCTGCGATATTGCCACCGCTAACAGCCACGTTGGTCGTGCCCGTCGCGTTCAGAGTACCGACTGACCCGTCGGTTATGCTGACGTTGCCGGCGCCGTCGGCCGAGAGGGTCGCAACCTCCCCGCCGCCGACATTAATGATGCTCGTATCAAAGCTGTGCAGTTCCGTCAGAACGCCGCCGGTAACCGTCACGGTGCTGTCGCCGGTCGCCTCCAGCAGACTGACGAGGCCCTCGGCTATCGTCACATCGGAGCTGCCCTGCGCGTAGAGCGAGGCAATCTCGCCTCCGCTGATCTCGGCGGCGGCGGTGTCGTAAGCGTACAGCGTGGTGACGATTCCGCCGCTGACAGCCAACGAGGCGTCGTTGTGGCCGTACAGGGCGCCCACCTGTCCGCCGCTTATATCGACGTTGGTCGTATCGTAGCCGTGGATGGCGCTGACCGTCCCGTCGGTGACGATGACGTTGCCGGAGTTGTAGGCCGATATCTCACCGCCGAACCACGACTCTGAGGACGGCACCTCGCCGCCGCTTACGCTGACCGTGCCACTGTTGTACACGTAGATCCAGTCGGCGCTGCCAAGGTGCTGTATATCAGCGAAGGCGTCGTCATAGACGTACAGGTTCATGACGGCGCCGCCGGAATAGATATCGGCGCTGCTGGAATCGTAGAGCTTGCCGGAGTAATGGCTGCCGCCCACGTTCATATGCTGGTCGCCGCTGAGTATGAAGTCCGCCGGCGCCGGCGAAGCCAGCGCAGAAATCAGGACCGCCACCAGTACGATGGTTAGGTGCGTTTCCCTCATGGTGCCTTCCCTCCTTTGAGCTTTATCTGCCGAGGCCCCCTGTCTGGCCCCAGGCGAGCAAACCTGCCCCGGCCCGGCTCCCGGAAACATTGAGTCCCCGTTCGTCCGCCGTCGTCGCTTCAGGTTTGCAGTTGTTCGAAATGTGAGCAGTGGCTTTTGGCACAGAAGCTCCCGAGCGGATAGGTCTTCCGCGTAAAGCTCCCGCTCAGAACCAGCATTGGGCGAAGTCGAGCAGATTTGAACGAGCGAGCGGTTCTCCATTCCTCCTCGCTGTGTCACCCCTGCCGTGGGGATTCCACCTGTTCGCCGTGGCGAAGCTCTGAGCGCCATCGAAGCGTTCGTATTCTACAGCGATTTGCCGATTCTCCAAGCACAAAATGATGTAAATATATACAAACAAAGAAGGTACGGTACTTACCCTACAGCATTTAAAAACGTCCCATGCACCATTCGCAAGGGTATGCAAGAGAACAATACTCCGGTGCGTGCTGCCCTGCTCAGGTCCGCACTGCCGGATACCGCCCGTTTCCAATACGGCGGCCTGTGGAGACCTAGTCGGCCTGTTCCTCGACGGCGGCGGCTGCCAGCCGTCTGCCCCGTAATGACTGGGCCCAGACGAGATAGACGCACCACAGCCCCGCGGGCACCAGCGTAAGGACCAGCAGCAGCGTGGACGACGTGCCGGTGGCGCTGCCGGCCCAGGCCAGCAGGAAGCCCATGGGAACCGCCCCCACGGCCAATGCGGACATGAAGCGTCTCAAGCGCATCCCTGCCAGACCGGCCATGAATGTCAGCACTTCCGGCACGACGGGCATGGCGCGCGACGCGATGATCCCTCCCACGCCCCAGGTGTCGAAGAACTGCTGAAGGTCGGCCATCTCCTCTTCACCGGCCAGGAACCTGGCGGCCTTGCGTCCGGCCAGCCGCGCCAAGCAATAGGCCACCAGTCCGGCCAAAAACGACCCGACCGCCCCGATTACGCCTCCCCAGAATGCGCCGTAGATGACGCCGACGGCCGCCACCACGGGAGGTGCCGGAATCGGCAGAAACAGGTCGCCTATCAGCAGACCAATGGCGACGGCCCAGGCGTAGGGCCTCGCCGAAGCGACCCACTCGGCAAATTCAGCCGACTGGAAGTACTCATCCATCGGCTCGTTCCACAAAAAGTACGGCACGAGGATGAGCACAACGATGCCCGTCACGATAACGGCCAGTTTAAGATGCATCGATTGCCTGGAAGTCACGGCCGCAGGGTACCATCTTCCCGCCGGTCGTTCCACGACGGCAATGGCTTGAGGCAAGAAAGCCCGGAACACTCCACCCGGACCGGCGAATGGTTCCTCCGAGATCGGCTGAAGCGGGCTATGTCAGCCGCATTTCAAGCTCCAGGACAACCGGGCAGTTGAGCGAGGCCGAGACCGGACAGTATTTCTCCAGCTTCTCCTTCATCCGGAGCGACTCCGCCTTCCGCAGGGACTCGTCGTCCTCCCACGCCACCTCGACATTCACCTCCACGGCCGAAAACCGCAGCCCCTCGCGCGTCTTTTCCAACACGCCCTTCGACTCGCTGGCGTACGACGACAGGGACAGACCAAAGCGTTCCACGAAATACAGGAACGTGCTCATCAAGCAGCTTTCAATGGCTGCCACAAAGAGCTCCTCGGGACACCAGGTGCGATCCGGCCCGTTGAATTCCGGCGGCGCAGCCACCCGCAGTGTCGGGTTGTCCCGAGCGATCAGATTTCCCTGCTTTTGTCCATCCCAGTTCAGTTTCGTCCCGAATGTAACCATGGATTGCCTTTCCGTAACCAACAAGCCGGCATTGTGTCCGTGTGGGTACCATTATTGCCCTGCTGCCGCCACGGAGCGTTACCGGCAGGACTTCTACCTGCAAGACACGCCGCAACGGCGCCGCCAGGAATAGTGGGCTGGAAACCTTGCTTATTCCACCTCGCTTTCGCCGGCCGGCGTACAGGGACCGCATGCCAGATCACCCCGCCTCGGCTCACAAAGAGCGCACGCACAGATAAAGCCGGCCAACAGCAACGCGCCTCCGACCAGGATCGCGGGAAGATAGCCGAATCCATCCACCAGCCAGCCGCCCAGCAACGGCATGAAATACAGAGGCATCAACAGCGTGTCTTCCAGCGCGAACAATAGCGGACGCAACTGCGGAGTCCCAAGTTCCAGAATGTACCCGCTGAAGCCGACCGTCATCGCGCTCATCCCGGCCCCGGCCAAAGCGAACGCGCCGGCCAATGCGACGGGTGACCCGGAAAGCAGTATGACCCCAAAACCAAGCGCCGCCAGAGCCAGACCGGAAAGGATGACGGACCGTGTTCCGAATCTGTTTCCCAATGGCATCCAGCCGAAATTGCTCAGTATGCCGCCGGCCTGGCGCGATGCGACATAGACTCCGACCCAGGCCAGGGAGATGCCCAGTTCGCCGGTCGCATAGAGCGTCAGGAAAGGGAACGCCAGCGGCAGGCCGCCGGACAACAAGCGGACCGCGATAAGCCGCTTGAGAATCGGATACTGTCTGAAGGCGTCGGCCACTTCCTGCCGCAACGCAGGCAAAGCAGCCGGCGGGCTTTCGAGGCGGCGATAGCTGAACCTCAACTGGGACATAGCGATATAGGCCGCCGCCAGCGTGATGAACGACAAGGCGAACAGGACACCGTAATTCCGCGGCCAACTGAATATGCCCGAACCCAACACCTGCGTGACAATCACGCCGGCCACCACCGCGAGGATGCCTCCGATCAGCAGGCGCCAGCCGAAGAAACTGCTGCGACGTTGGGGAGAAATCGTGTCGCTGACGACCTGCTTGAACGGCAGCACGGCGACTCCGCCGCCGAGGGAATAGACGGAGATGAGACAGACGAAGGCGATGAGGATCCAGACGCTCTGCACGGGCATAAGCAGCGCCATGGCCGCTATAAGCCCCCACGCTCCGCACCGCGTCCATATTGCGACCAACATGAACGGGCGAGCCGAACGCGGGTTCCTGCGAAGCTGCCGCGACATCGCAAGCTGCGGCAGAATGCCGACCGCACCCACCAGACTTACGACCAGCCCGATAAGGGCGCGCGATTCCGTAAAGCCCGCCAAAAACAGCGGAATGACCGCATGCGGATCGGCAAACGCCGTTGCCATATGGAACGCCGCGCCGTGCAGCACGCCATACCGCATGTTGTGCCTGCCCGGATGGTTTCCGTCCGGCTCGTTGCCCGCAACATCTGCATTCGTCTTACTCATCCGCACTCACACCGCTCGGCCGGCCGAAATTCAAGCCCTGTCCGTCGGCAGGCCTGCAGCCCGCCGGCACCGGCGTTAATCCCTGGCTCCGAACACAGCCGTTCCTATCCGAACCATGTTCGAACCCTCTTCGATGGCGACTTTGTAGGAGTTCGTCATTCCCATGGACAGGTACCGCATCTCGGCGCCGTCCAGACCGAGGGTCGAGAGACGGTCGTATATCTTCCTGACCCTGCGAAAATACGGTCGCGACTGCTCCGGGTCGCCGACGCGCGGTCCCATGGTCATCAGCCCCTGCAGTCGTATGTGCTCCAGACGGCAGACCTGCCGGGCACAGTCCTCCATGTACTCCTCAAACGGCTCATGCTCCGCGGGAGCAAGCCCGCTCTTGGTATATTCACTGCCGATGTTGATCTCCAGCAGAACAGGCACGCTCTGCCGACCGGCCGCCTCCGCCCGTTTGTCGATGGCCTCGGCGCTTTGAACCGAATCAACGGACTGGATCACGTCAAACGTGACAAGAGCTTTGTTGATTTTGTTCTTCTGCAGATGGCCGATCATGTGCCAGGTAACGTCCCGCACCCCGGACCCCAGAACCTGGCGAAGCTGCATGGCTTCCTGCACGTAGTTCTCGCCGATATGCCTGGCGCCGGCATCGATTACGGCCGCGACTTCATCCGCAGTGCGCGTCTTGGCGGCCACAACGATTTCAACGTGGCCTGGAATCGATTCGCGCAAACGCTGATAGTTGTCTCGAATACCCATGCTACTGCTACCCATCCCGCCCGAACCTTTCCAGAAAGCCGTCCGAATCGCCTGGGCGGTATGCTCTAGCCGGGGCCTTCGTCCCAGTGCCGACGGGTACCGAGTTAATAGTCGTCCTTCGCTGAATCATGTCTGCCGCTGTAGAACGTTCTGCCGCCCGATCGCTGCTTCCGGAGCAAACCGGCCGCATCAAGCTCGTCCAGGTACTTGAGGACCTCGTTGCGGTGCAGCCCCAGCCCGGAGGCAATGTCATCGGTGGAACACGGACGGCGCCGGATCATCTCAAGGACAGTGTCCCGGTTCGACACCAACTCGCTTTGACCGTGCCCTGCCTTGTAGTCGGCAATGACGTCGGCAGGCGGGTCAAACCTGGCCGCAACCTCGTGCATGACGTGCCGGTCCGCCATGACCGCGTATTCCTCCGCCGGCGGTCTCGTCGCCGTGTTGAGTTGCACAAGGTCCGGACGTATCCGGTCCGTACACTCGACTATTTCGCGGACCTCAGCTTCCTCCGCGTTGTGACCGGCCAGAATGAAAACCTCCAGCCAGTAAGACCCGCTGAACTCCCGGCGGAACGTTATGAGCCCCTCGAGCATCTGCTCGAACGAGATGCTCCTGTGCGGTCGGTTTATCAGCTTGAACATCCTGCTGTTGCCCGCGTCCAGCGTCGGAACGACCAGATCCAGACCCATCAACTGCTCCCGAAGGTCCTTCCGCCAAAGCAGCGATCCGTTCGTCAGCAGAGCCACCGGTACGTCCGTCATTGATCGTATCCCGTCAACCAGCTCGCCGAGCCGTGAATACAGCGTCGGCTCACCCGATCCACTCAGCGTGATATAGTCCGGCGCCGTCGCCAGGTTGTCCTTAAGCTCGGTCAGGACGTCGTCCAGCGGGAACCATTCTCGTTGCTCGACCGTCTTGTTCGTGGTCCGGCCAAGCTGACAATAGATGCAGTCGTACGAGCAGGTCTTGAAAGGCACCAGGTCCACACCCAGCGACCGGCCGAGCCGTCGTGACGGTACCGGACCGTAGATGTATGCCATCGCAGCACCTCACATTTCAGGCGGCTGCCCCCGCGGGTGTCTATTCTTTCTGTTCGTATCCGGAGGGGCACGAATTCGATACCTTCATCACCATAACCACGCGGTCGCTGCCACCTACGGCCTCGAAGGCCTTGCTCACAGCCGCCAGTAGTGCGTCGGCCTCGCCGGAGAGGTTCGTACTCATACTGCCCATGTGTACGGAGAGCCCGGCCTGCTTCAGCTCCGATACAAAGCGGTCAATGGGTTCGGCGATGCTGTGGGTCTCGAGTGGGTACAGACTCACCTCTGCGTACACTTTCATCGCTCCCACCTCCATGACAGGAAACGGCCCAAGGAGCCGCCTCCACGGGCTTTCGCGGAGAAGTCGAAGAGACTTCCGCTGTTTTTCTCTCGCTTGCCCGGCCGTCACTCGGGCCTTTGAGCACTCTTTCCGGACAATCTGAACTGCAAATCTCGCGCCTCGTTCCTGGCCACAGGATAGGTCCTGTGTTCTCAGCAGGATACATGCGCGACTTTACAGTCCTGGTCGCATCAAACGCGCACAATAAGCGGATAGGACTGACTGCACCGTTGCGAAATGCACGACTGCCAGACATTCCGGGTCACTTGAATAGTATGCAACTCACTGCGCAGAACGATGGAAGGACACATCCGAGCTACCAAGCTATCAAGCGTGCCAGAATCCAGCGCCCCCATTGCGCCCGTCCATAGTCCTGGATCACACCACGCCCAGTTCCAGCGCGGTTTTGATGACCGGGACCTCCTCGACCGGCATATCCAGCTTTTCGGCGTCGTATGACTTCAGGACCTTCAGCCCCTCCATGTCTATGGCCACGCGGTCGGTTGAGGCGAACATCACGCCCGGTTCCCTCTCGTCCCCATGCTCCGGACCGTCGGTGATGAACGTCTTCCGGCCGTCCATCACGATCAGATCCGGCTTGAAGTACAAGTTCATGGCCGCGACCTTTTCCTCCAGCCCACGGGCGTGCATTTTCAGCCGGTCACGGACCTTAAGCAGGCCCATGCCCAGCTTAAGACTCATGGTGAACCTCGGCCCGCGGTGGGTCCGCATCGTGGGCAGAAAGATCAGCCGGTCGTAGTGGTCCAGTTCCTCGGTCACCCGCAGGGACCGCAGGCGCCGGGCACGCCGGTTCTTCTTTTTGACCCATTTTCTCTCGTCGAAGTCCACAAGCTCCACGCCCATCTCCTCGGCCATCTGAGGCAACCCCATCGCGTCGAAGACCTGGGCGGTCGGCTTGTAAAGCACGCCCGAGCTGTCGCCAATGGTCACGGCGTCGGTCTGCCGTTGCACGAGCCTCACCGTTGCGCGAATGACCTGCGGGTCGGTGACGGCCGGGAAGGGGTCAGGGCTGTTACAGCTCGGTTTCACCAGTACGCTTTCGCCCGGCCGAACAAACTCACCGATGCCTCCGAGTTCGCCTACCAGCGTTTCCACGTCGGCTGCGACATTGCCGGTGGAGTTGACTTTTACAACCTTTGCTCGTTCCATGCGGACTTTCCCCGCTGTGTTATGGGGGCAGTCTCCCGGAGTTGAGACTCCGGCTTAAAGGCGCTCGCCAAGGTGCGGTTTCGGCCGCTTCCAGTGCCGAAGGCACAAACCATCATAGGTCGCCCAGTACGTTTATGCGGCGATATTTGTGGTTTCCCGGACATCCGACGCATACACTTTCCACAAAACACCGTCGCTGTTGCCGTGGAGCGTCTCCGGGCAAGGGGCGGTGTGACGAACCAAAGGGAGCGTGCCCATGAAACGTACCTTATTGCTGACACTGATTGCCGCGGGACTGGTTTTGATGGTCGGTTGCGGTAAGGATGAGACCCCTCAGACGGCCGAGGAGGCGAGCGAAGTCGCCGGCGAGAAGCTGGATGAAATCAGGCAGTATATCCAGGACCAGGACATGGACAAGGCCGAAGAGGCCCTTGCCGAGCTTCAGAAGATGGCCGAGGACGCCTCCGGTGAGGCAAAGGAAGCCCTCGACAAGGCCGTTGCCTCCGCCAAGAGCGCCATCGAGGCCGCCAAGGCCGGCGAAGAAGGCGAAGATCTTCTGGACAGACTTGGCGGCGACTAACCGCCAACGCATCCTTCGACGAGCCGCAGGAAGCGAATCGCACCGACCACTATTCGATTGCGGGCGTACGCCTAAGCGGCGGCTGTAAGCAGCAAGCCGACGGCCGCGATGAACAGCGCCGCTTCGCACGCACCTGCGAGCAACTCGTAGATTCTTTGTACCATGGCGGGTTACTCCGACGTCAGGCCCGACCGGACTGCGTCACACCGGCCGGGCCTGGACCGTCATCGCTCCGGGAATGCTTTTCTAGAACTTCCAGACCAGATCGGCCTGAAGGGTGAAGGCCTTATCATCGCCGTTCGTGGACTCGATACGCTCGGTGCAGAACAGCGCCAGACCGGCGGTCATGAAGTCGGTCAGGTTGTAGGCGGCCTTGGCGACATGGCCCCTGCGGTTGGCCCGACCGATGTCACCGTCAACCCAGTAACCCGGCATTGAGTTGGCTTCGATATGGAAGTACTCATACCGGGCCGACCAATCGCCCTGCCTCTTGTTCTGTCCGACCTTGATGCCCGCGTGATAGGCATTGTCCTGACCGGTCAGGCCGGCGGTGGTCTCGTCCTCGCGGCAGTTGTGTGCCCAGTCGAAGTACAGCGCCATCGGCAGGTCCATCGCCCGGAACTTGACCTGGTTGTGCAGGTTCAGCACCAGGAAATCCAGGTCCCATCCGGTCGTGTTGCCGCGGTTGGAGACTACGTGCGTGTCGTAGTTGTCGTAATCCCAGACGTTGCCGGCCATCGACCACTTGACGCCATCGACGACCTCCCAGTCGAATCCGGTCGAGTATGCCATCAGCACCGCGTCGGAGCCGCTGCTTTCCTCCACGACAAAGAAGCCCGCTCCCACGAACGGAACGAAGGATCCCCACGCGCCGTGGGTGTACTGACCCCAGGCGCCCTCGGGGTTGACGTCGCTGTCGATGAACAGCGAGCTGGTGGGTATGGGGTTTGAGATTTTACCGGCCGTGAGCATCAGCCCCTCGACGGCATTGGGCTTGTAAGTCACATACGCCCGGTCCACCCAGATGGGTTTCTGGGAGAAGAACCCGTCGAAGGTCTGGTTGCTGCTGGTGGGGTCGCTGCCGCCCAGCTCGTCCCAGTCCTCGTCGTCGGCCGAGCCGGTCGCCAGGCGAAAGCCCGCGGTCAACTGGTCCTCCATCCAGCTCTTCTCGACGCCGAAGCGAAGGCGGAACCTGGCGCGGTGGCGGTCCTTGTCTCCACCGGCGTCGTCGGTCTGGAACCTCAGTCGCAGGTCGCCGCCGAAATCCAGGCCCTCCAGCCAGCCCGGCATGGACGAGCGCCCGGATGCATCGGCCTGCATCTCCTTGACGATTTCCAGCAGGTTCTCCCGCTGAAGCTGCTCCTGCTGCTGCTGATTCTGCTCCAGTTGGTCCAGACGACGCTGCTGTTCGCGGAGCTGCATCTTAAGGACCTGTATGGTGGTCTGGAGGTCCTCGCCGTCGTCGCCGGGCGGATCGGCGACGGCTGTCGCGGCGATACACAGCACCGCCGAGGCAACGACGCTGCAAGTGCGTTTCAGCATGAGGCATTTCCTTTCGTGCTAAACCCTGTGTATGGATCCCGGCCGCCGTTTCGACCGGCCACGGCTGCCTTACGTGCGTGTATGATGCGCCGACAGCGCGTAATCCCGGTGAGGACGGCGTTAAAACAGCGCTAAGTAAAGGCGTGTGCGCGGCATATCAGGACGGCGCAAAAAACCGTCAGGTCTATTGGTCTAAGCGCGTTGGGAACCCGACTGAGTTGTTGCGCCGGCCGGAAGAATTGGTTACTCGGCTTCGCCGAATGCGTCGGCGTGCCGGACGATGTCACCGGTCCGCAGGAAGATGACATCCTCGGCGATGTTGGTGCACAGATCGCCGATCCGCTCCAGCGCCTTGGCGAGGTTGATGCGGGTCATGGCCGGCTCGGCGCCGCCGGCGTGTCGGTCCTCTGCGTCGAGTACGGCCCGGACGTAGTCGCCGTAGGCGTCGTCGACTTCCTTGTCACCGGTAATGACGGCGCGGGCGCTGGTAGCGTCGGTGGCGGTAAGCGTGCGGACGGTCCTTCCCAGCAAGTCCAGGGTCGACTCCCTGAGGCGACGGAAGCCCTCGTCCTCGCGCAGGTCCAGCTCATCCTTGACGACGTGCTTGACACGCCGTCCTATGCCGGCGGCGAGGTCGGCTATCCGTTCGAGGTCGCTGTTGACCTTGATGATGGTGCAGATGGTCCGCAAATCGACGGCCGCCGGCTGGTACAGCGCCAGAAGCCGGACGCACTCCTGCTCTATCTGGACCTCCTCACGGTCCACGACGGCATCGTTCTCGTCCACGACGGCACCGGCCTGTATGTCGCCGTTGGCGGCGGCGGCGAGTGCGTCTATTACGGCCTGTTCCACACGCATGCCCATCCGGTCGAGGCGGAGCACAAGCTGGTCGAGTCTCTGCTGGAGTTCGCTCATTATTGTTTCCATATCAGCCGAAACGGCCGGTTATGTAGTCCTCGGTCTGTTTCTGCTTCGGGTTCGTAAACAGGTCCCGCGTAAAGCCGTGCTCGATGAGCTCCCCCATGCACATGAACGCCGTCCGCTCGCTCACCCTGGCCGCCTGCTGCATGTTGTGGGTGACGATGACTATGGTATATCGGTCGCGAAGCTGCGAGATAAGCTCCTCTATGCGCCCCGTGGCGACCGGGTCCAACGCCGAGCACGGCTCGTCCATCAGCAGGATTTTCGGCTTGGTGGCCAGCGCCCGGGCTATGCACAGCCGTTGCTGCTGCCCGCCGGAAAGCGCAAGGGCGGACTTTTTCAGGTCGTCCTTCACCTCGTTCCACAAAGCCGCGCTCCGCAGGCAGCTTTCGACGATCTCGTCGAGCCGACGACGGCGGCGGATTCCCTGCAGACGCGGCCCGAAGGCGATATTGTCGTATATGCTCTTGGGAAACGGATTGGGGTTCTGGAACACCATTCCAACCTGCTGGCGTAGGTTCACCAGGTTTACGCGTCTGTCATAGACGTTCGTGCCGGCCACCTCCAGCTCGCCTTCCGCGCGGGCCGAGGGAACCAGGTCGTTCATGCGGTTGATGCTGCGAAGAAAGGTGCTCTTCCCGCAGCCGCTGGGGCCGATGACGGCCGTTACGCTGCATGGATAGATATCCAGCGTAACGTCCTTTACGCCCACTTTCTGCCCGTAGTACAAGCTGAAGTTCCGCGAGCGGACGATTGGTTCGCAGCACGCCGAGCCGCTCTCGCGGGCGGCCCGGACCGCAGGTCTCTCGCCGGCCGCCAGGGGCAGCGACAGGCCTTTTCTCTCGTGCTTATCCGCAGTCTGATCTTCCGTCACGGTCATGTCCGCCCTTTGCGCGTCGTCTGTCATTGTTTCCTCTTCGCCTCAACTCTCAGCTATCCGCCCCGCAGGCGGCGGGAAATGCGCCAGCGAATGACAATGGCTGCGAGATTCAGAACCAGCACCAGCAGCACCAGCGTCATTATCATACCCCACTGCACGTGCGGTGAGGTCGAGGCCAGACGATCGCTGGTGGCGAACTGGTAGCTGCTGTACGGCAGGCAGCGGGTGGCATCCTTCAGGGACGTCGCCCAGTCTCCCACAGCAACGGCCGCGGTGAAGAGTATCGGAGCGGTCTCACCTGCGGCCCGGCCCAAGGAGAGGATCACTCCGGTAAGTATGCCCGGCAAAGCGGCCGGGAACGTCACCGTAAGGAAAGTCCGCAGCTTGCCGGCTCCCAGCGCCAGTGACGCCTCACGGTAAGACTTCGGCACGGACCGGATGGCTTCCTCAGAGGCCCGAATGATGATCGGCAAGACGAGAAGTCCCAGCGTCATCCCACCGGCGAGCGTGGTCGAGTTGGACTCCCACCCGAGAACCTTCGGCTGGAAGAACATCACGATGGCGGCCAGCCCGAACAGACCGAACACAATGCTCGGCACGCCCGCCAGTGTGTTGATGCACATCCGTAGCAGCCGCACCAGGGGACCGCCGCTGGTGCACTCCACGAGGAACGCGGCGGCCACCAGACCCAGCGGAAACGCCATCAGAATCGCCAGACCGGCAAGCATGAACGTTCCCCATATCTCCGGACCTGCGCCGCCGAAGACGCCTTCGGCGTTGGCTGCGTCCGTGAAGTAATTCAGATAGACCGTACGGCGGGGATGGAGCATGGATTCGAGGTCGTCCTCAAGCAGGTCGAAGACCTCCACCATCGCAGTGCCTTCGAATTTCTCCCGGCGCGGAACGAGTGTCTTTCTCAGAGGTTGTCCGGGACCCTGGGAAACCCACTCCTCCACATAGAGAATGCGGTGGAGGATGCCCTGGGCCTCGTCCCAGCGGGTGGCGCCATATCGCAGCCGCTCCAGCGGCGGGGGTTCTTCACCGGGTCGCGGACCGAAAAGCCCGCGAAGCAAATCGCGCAGCTTGACATAATCCTCAGCGTATTCCTCGCGTCGCGACAGGTCCACCGCCGACAGCACCCGCCGATACTCCCGCGCCAGCTCGAAGTAGCCCTCAGCGATGGTGCCGGTAAAGGCCGGGTCTTCTTCGTGAGCGAGAACCTTCTCGATCAACCCCTCGGCCTCGGTGGTGTCGGTGGACTCGTAGGCGGCTATCAGGTCGTAGCGGATATCGCGGGCCTTGTTGCGCAGCGGTATGTAGGCCTCGTCCTCCAGCCGTCCGGCTTCTATGCGGTTGCGAACCTGCCGGCGGTACTGCCGGTAGATATTGTCGGCTTTGTCGGCCAGCGCGTCAGGGTCCAGTGCCCGGCCGAAGGTATCCATGATTTCATAGATGCGACGGCGCGCCTGGGCGGTCTGCTCGGCCTCTTGGCGAACCTCATCGTCATCGCCTCGCCCGAACCGCGCCAGTTGCATGAGTCTCCACTCCACGGTCCCTTCAAAGATCACCGCCTGGGAGCCGCGATAGAAGATCACGCCGAGTATCACCGCCAGAGCCACGGCCATCAGCACTACGCTCAGGCCCGCGGAACCGGTGAACAGCTTGTCCAACAGTTGTCGCAGAGACCTTGGCATTATCCACCCGTTCCCTGGCGGCGCTTTGCCCGTCCCAGGAAGTATTCACTGACAAGGTTCAATCCGAACGTCACGGCCAGGAGTATCAAGCCCAGCGCGAACAGCGCCCGGTAGTGTTCGCCGCTCTTCTCGGCCTCGCCCATCTCTCCGGCGATGGTGGCCGTCAGTGTACGTATGGACTGACTGAGGTCCCACCAGGGGTGGGGAATCTGTGCTGCGTTGCCGGAGGCCATCCAGACCAGCATGGTCTCTCCCACCGCCCGCATCATACCGAGAATAACCGCGGCCACGATTCCGCTGTGGGCCGCCGGTATGACAACCTTCACCAGCATCTCGGCGCGGGTGCAGCCCATCGCGTAGGCGCCCTCGCGCAGGTTTCTGCCGACGGCCGTCAGGGCGTCCTCGGCGATACTGACGACCGTAGGAATGGCCATGATCGACAGCATGATAGTAACGTTCAGGATGTTCGTGCCCGTGGAGAAGCCCAGGTTTCGCTGCATCCACGGAGCCACCACCAGCAGTGCGAAAAACCCGTACGCCACCGAGGGGATGGCGGCCAGTATCTCAACAATCGGCTTTAGAACCTGCCGGACGCCGAAGGGCACGATGTCGCTGAGGAACACCGCCGCCAGAACACCCACCGGACCGGCGATCAGCATCGCGCCGAGGGTGGCGTAGGCGCTGCCGGCAAACAGCGACAAGGCGCCGAAGTCGGGCGGGTCGTGCGTGGGATGCCACGACTTCGAGACGAACATCTCGGCTATACGCCCGCCGGCCAGGAACGGCCAGGCCTCCTTGATGATGAACACGAAGATCAGCAACACCGCGACGACCGAGGTAAATGCCACGGCCGTCAGAACGGACCATCCGACACCCCTGCCGACGTAGCCGGCGAGGTCCCTGCCCGGAGTCAGCAGCAGCGGTCGGTCGAAGCCGACCGCCGCTGCCGTGTCCGTCCGGTCATTGGTTGAGGACTGTTTGCGTGGCAATAGCAGTCTCGCACAAACTCGATCAGTAATTGGTCAGAGGAACGAAGCCCTTTTCCTCGATGATGTCCTGGCCGTCCATGGTCAGGTGATAGGTAACGAACCGGTGAACCACCGAGCCGATCTTCGGATATCCGTTGGTCCACAGGAACAGCGGCCTGACCAGCGGAAACTCTCCCGTGGCGAGTGCTCTGCGGGCGGGTACAACGCCATCGAGCTTGATGGCCTTGACATTGCGGTCCAGGAAGCCGACGCCGACGTACCCGATTGCGCCTCTCGTGGAGGCGATCCGCTGATGCATGTTCTGGTTCGAGTTGACGTATTCAACGCCGTCGGCCATCTTCTCGTCATTCATGACGAGCTTGCTGAAGACGCCGAACGTGCCGGAGGAGGAGTCGCGGCTGATGACTACGATGCGCTGGTCCACGCCGCCCAACTGCCTCCAGTTTGTGATGTTGCCCAGGTAGATGTCCTTGAGCTGCTGCATCGTAAGCTCTCCGACGGGATTGGACGGATGCACCACCGGGCAGACGCCGTCCACCGCAACGGTGTGGGCGACCGGCAGGACGCCGTTTTCAATCGCCTTGGCGAACTCGCCCGGCTTCATGAACCGGCTCATCGCCGCTATGTGGCAGCGACCGTCGATAAGGGCGGCCGCTCCGTCGCCACTGCCGGTGAGCTTGACGGTAATGTTTACATTCTCGTGCTCGTCCATGAACGCCCCGGCGAAGGCCTTGGCGATTGGTCCGACGGTGGTCGAACCTTCGATCTGTATCTGCTGCTCTTCGCCGGCGGACTGGGCAAGGACCTCGCCGCAGACACCGAGCAACGCCACCAGTGCAACCGTCACAGCAGCAGCCATCTGTAGCTTGCGTGCCATCTGTTCATCTCCTTCCAAAACCCTTGCGTTACTCTCGGACCCGTTCCGATTCGCCTGCTTGTTGTACCGGTCGCGGATGCGAGAATCGGCAAGCTCGGATAAAGATGGCGTTAAGTTCATTTCGCCTCGTCTGCGCGGATACCAACTGCCGCTCACTGCTCACAGGTATTTTCCAAAGGCGGTGTTCAGATATGCCTGAGCTTTCGCTAAGATTGTGTTAGGACTGCCCCTGGCGCGTTGCCGGTTGTCGGTACAGCCGGTTAGAATGTCGCTCACATGTCCGCCAAGCGGATTGTCATCGTCGAGGACGAGCCGGACATGGCCGAGCTGGTGGCCATGCAGCTCCGTCGTGAGCACTACGAAGTGGAGGTAGCCCACGACGGCTCCGCCGGTCTGGACCTTATCCTCAAACGCCCGCCCGACCTGGTCCTGCTGGATCTGATGCTGCCGGGCATTTCCGGGCAGGAAGTCCTGCGTCGGCTCCGGTCCGACCCCCACAGCTCGGACGTACCCGTCGTGGTGCTTACCGCCCGCAGCGAGGAAAGCGACGTCGTCTCCGGATTGCATCTGGGAGCCGACGACTACGTCACCAAGCCCTTCAGTCTTTCGGTGCTCTCGGCGCGTGTGGCCGCCGTGCTGAGACGCAGCGAATCCGCAGGCCCCGAAAGCGACGTCCTGTCCGCCGGTCCGATACGGGTCAACCGTCAGACCCACACCGTGGAGGTGGACGGGCAAAGCGTGTCGCTGACGCTGACGGAGTTTCGCCTTCTGGCGGCGATCCTTGCCGGCAGAGGACGGGTGCTGACGCGAAACCAGCTAATCGACAAGGCCATGGGCCAGGACGCCGTGGTAACGGACCGCACGATCGACGTTCACCTGACCGCGCTGCGTCGCAAGCTGGGCGACGCCCGTCGCTTCATACAGACTGTCCGCGGCGTCGGCTACAGACTCGCCTCCCAGGACGATGAGACCGCATAGCTTTTTCTTCCGCCTTTTCGTAGGCAACCTGCTGCTGGTCGGTGTGATAATCGCCGTCAGTTGTGCGGTTTCATATGCCTATCTGAACCACGAATACCACGGCAAGGAACTCCTGAGCCAGCGCCGCCTGACGCGCACTTTCCGCGATATTATCCAGCGTCATGATGAACTCGAGCCGGCCGAAATTGACCGTCTGTGCCAGCAACTGGTCGGCGAGCTGCCCGGCCGGTTGACGGTGGTCGCCTACGACGGACAGGTGCTCGGCGACAGCCACGCCGACCCCCTGACGATGGAGAACCACCGCACCGACGATCGCCCGGAACTGCTGGCCGCTCTGGAGGGCCAACCCGGCCAATCCACCCGGCGCAGCGATACGTTGAACATCGACTTTCGCTATCTCGCCGAGCCACTGAGACGCGACGGGCAGGTGGTCGGCGCGGTTCGACTGGCGATGCCCGTCAGCGGACTGGTCCAGCGGCAGAGGTTTATCTGGCGGTCGCTTCTTTGGTCGATCGCGGCGGCGGCACTGGCGGCGGCCGCCGGCGGACTGCTGGTGAGCTGGCTGTGGTCCCGCCCCCTGAGGCAGGTTACACGCACGGCCCGGCGGCTGGCCTCGGGCGACCTGACCCGACAGCGGCATATAGGCGGGTCCCGTGAGCTGAGGGAACTCGCCGAGGCGCTCGATGAGATGCGCCGCAATATTTCCGAGCAGATTGATACCATAGCCACCCAGCGCGAGAACCTCCGTACCGTCGTGGCGAACATGACCGAGGGGCTGATCGCGCTGGACACCGCCGGGCACATCGTCCTGATAAACCGCTCGGCCGTGGAGATGGTCTGCCCGGACGCCGGGGATCCCACGGGTCGGCACGTACAGTCGGTCGTGCGCATACCGGAGGTGGCCGACGCCGTCGGGCGAGCGCCACACGAACGCAGCATCCGCAAGCAGGTCGAGCTGCGGCGGCCTCGACGGATTCTGGACATGCGGGTCGCGGAACTGTCCGGCTCCGGCGCCGCCGGCATCCGCACACTGGTCGTCCTGCGGGATATAACCGACATCGCCCGGACCGCCACTGTAAAGGCGGAGTTTGTCGCCAACGCCTCCCATGAGCTCCGCACCCCTCTGGCGACGCTGCGGGCGGCCGTCGATTCGCTCGCAACGGCCGACCCCGCCGACCATGATGCCACTCAACGTTTGCTGGATATCATCAGCAGGCACGTGTCACGGCTGGAGGAGCTGACGCAGGACCTGCTGGACCTGCACCTGCTGGAGCAGACCCGTTCCGAGCCGCACCTGGAAGACATCCGACTGGGCGACCTGGCCGATTGGGCACGGGCGCACTTCGCGGCGCGGGCCGAGGAAGCGAAACTGGACTTCGAAGTCCGCTGCGAGCAGGAAACAGCCACCATCCGCAGCGACGGCAAGCTGCTGCGGATGATCCTCCAGAACCTCATAGACAATGGGCTGAAGTTCACGCCCGCGGGCGGTCGTGTGGAGTGCCTGCTGACCGCCTCCGACGGCGATGTCACGCTGAAGGTCTCGGATACCGGCTGCGGCATACCACCGGGGCTGACCGAGAGGGTATTCGAGCGGTTCTTCCAGGCCGACCCTTCCCGCAACGGGAAGGCCGCCGGCCGCGGAACCGGACTGGGGCTGGCAATAGTCAAGTACGCGGCCGAACGTCTTGGCGGCTCGATCAAGCTGGACAGCGAACTCGGCAAGGGAACGACCGTCACCGTGTCGATCCCGGCAACGCAGGACTGAACACAGCGTTTCGCAGTCCGGTTTGTCCCTGCCGATCAGTCCTCCAGCGGCTTCTGGTCGATCTCGCCGATACCGGGCACCGCCCGTGGACCCAGCAGCACGTGCTCACGGCCGTTGCGCCGCAGGACCGCCTGGCCCGGAGCATCGCCGGGGTCTGTATTCAGGAATATCTCTTCCGTTGTCTCGCCCAGCGTCACGCGAACTCCCCGACCACCGTCAATGGTCTCGAAGGTCGGCTCCGGCTCGCCCCGGGGCACCGGGTACAGCACCCACAACATCGGTGTGCCGGCAGCGGTGTGGAGCTTTATCCACTTCTGGTACTCTCCCACGCGCCACTGCCCGTCCCAGCCCTCCGGAGGGATAAGCGCCCTGCCGTCGGTGCGGCGGATATCCTCGTCGGTAATCTCCAGCTCCTCGTTGACGCGCCCGCCGCCGTAGAACCATCGGCCTTCGGCGTAGCCGGTCTCGTCGGCATCGGCCATGAAGACCAGCGCATCGGTGTTCCACTGTCCGCGGCCACGAATGAGGTTTCCGTCACGTTTGAGGTCCCGCACCAGCAGGTGCAGGTTGAGCTGTTGCGGCTCTTCGCTGACGGTCTCATCCCTCACGACCAGGTAGTCCTGCATGGGCGAATCGGCGTCGTGTTTGACAAGCGCCAGGAAACGCCTGTGGTGTATCGGCCGGACGTCCCGTTTCGGGTAGGGATAGCCAAACATGGCCTGTTTCGGATAAATGGCCCGCAGCTCAAGCGAATCCGCCGACCGCTCCGCGACCACCACGTCGGCGACGTCGGTGGACGCGAACGCTCCCACGCGTCCCGTACCGTGTATCTGCTCCATGGCGGGGACGGCCTTGTCGTCACCGGTGTGGGTGTATTCGGCGGTGCGTCCGAAGGTGACGCTGTTGTGCAGTGCCGCGTGGTCGCCGCGCGGGCTGTAGCTGCAATTGTAGTCCAAGCTCAGCGGCTCTCCGGCGCCGTAGAAATGAAAGGCAAGCTCGTCGTTATGGTAGTGCCCCCTCATCGGACCGGCCTTGAGGGTTACGAACGTCTCCCGGTCGCTGCCGAAGCGACTGCGCATTATCGCCCCGAATCCGTAATACACGTCGCTTGACCAGTCCATCTGCTCCAGCGGCGTCGGTTCGATGGATTGGTCCACCTCCACCAGGTCGTGGAACAGGTCGCCCGACATGCCCTGGTCGCGGTACATCCGCCAGATGCCCATCAGCTCCGATGCCGCCTGCGGGTCGGACTCGGCAAGAAAGCGTGCGACGATGCCGAAGTTCTTACCTTCACTGTCACCCCAGCGGTGGGTATCGCCTATGGGCGCCTGGTGGCGGATGCCCAGCCGGACGTCCGGTGGGGTCAGCAGGTTACGATGCCACCGCATGCGCTTGCGGAAGCGGTCATCCTCCGCGACGGGGTTGCCGTAGCCGATGTTGTCGAACACACGGGCAATTTTTAGCTGCAAGCTCAGCGAGTACATGCTGTATCCGGGGCATTCGTAGCCCACCCCGTCCGGCCGCAGGAAGACGCGGTCGATGTCGTCCTGGAAGTTCTCCCAGCCGAACTGGAGCCAATCCTCGGCGTGCGGATGGTCCAGCATGCCCGCACCGGCGTATATGGCCACCATGTACTTGTCGGTGTGGAAGTTGGGATTACCCGGATGCCAGCCCAGCTCATATCCCGGCCATTGGTCCAGGTCGCTGAAGATGTACCCGGTAGCGGCGTGCCAGGGCCCGCCGATGGGCTTGCCGTCGGCAACCAGGTCGGCCGGCGGCCAACCGGCCATCAGCCGTCGCGTGAAAGTGGTGGGGTTCAGGAAATCGTCCTGGTATCGCCGTGCGATCCAGAGGTCCGGTTTCGGCGGGCTTTTCCGGGGGACGTCGCGCTCGGCGATAAGGTCTATGAGGTTTCTCTCGTTGTCCTTGAGCTCGTCATAACGCCCCTCGTAGCGCCGGACAGTGCGCATATCCAGCGTGTCGGACTGGTTTCGATACTGCCGACGAAGCTCTTCCAGTCGCTCGCCGGTGATGAGTATATGCGGACCGGCGAGGTCCGGGTCGCGCCGCCACTGCAGAATGTAGTGATGTATCTGGTCGTTGAGAGTCCAGTCCGTGTGGCGACGGACGATGTTGTTCATCCGGCCGGTGGTGTCGAACCTGGACCGCTCGCCGACGACTACCGCGTAGCTGCGACCGCCGGTGGGTGTGTTGAACTCGATGCGAGCGGTGTCGCCTTCCTCGGCCCATGCGTTGATAACCTCTCGCGGGCCCCTGATCCACTTCATCGGATACGTGGCGATGACGCCGACGGCCGGCGAGTCGGCGTTGTAGTCGGAAGCTTCGCGGTCTGTTTCGCCCCCACGGGTAACGAAGAAGTCCTGTCCGGCGCCGGGGCGTTGCGTCCACCGCGGCTGCAGCGTCACGAAAGGCCCTCGTTGCTTGCGCTGCGGACGAAGGTCGTGGAACCTCAGGTCGGTATTGCCGCCGAACCGCTCGAAGCCGAACCATGGAATCCACATGACCGTCTCGCCCTTAAGCCCCTCCCTCAGCACAAGCCGGTGGCCCGAGCCGTCCGGCAGATTGTACGACTCCGTAACGTCCACCCACGGGTCGTCCGCTACGAAACGCAACTCCGCCTCGTAGAAGCCGTCTTCGCCGTCCACCGGCCCGGCCGCGGCCAAACGTAACCGGACTTTTATGAACACCGGGCCTTCGCTGACCACGGTAGTGCTTGCGCGGGCGATGGGAGTATCCCCTTCCCACCAGGAGCGGCCGTACCAGGTATCGTCGCCGGCGAGTTTCATGCCCGCCAGCGGCGCCGGCAGGTCGGACAGCGGCCGCGGCGAATCCAGCTTCACCCGCCCATAGTCGGGCACGCGGAAGCTGTAGGTTCCGTTGTCTATGCACAGGAAACCGTCCTCACGACGCAGCCGCAGCGGAGAGTCCGCCCGTCCCTGGCGCAGACGCACGTTCAGCCGCTCGGCGCCGCGCTCGACTGTCGCCAGCATCCAGGCGCGCCTAACGCTCCGGCCGGCTTCATCCTGGGTTTCCTCCACCTGCACCGGACGAACGTGGTCACCGAACTCCGCCACCAGCGGACCTTCAACGCCTTCGGGCAGGTCCACGTAGATAAGCTCAAGAGGCCAGCCCAGCCCCAGTTCGTTGGGGATCTCGAACTCGTGAACCGTCTCGGCCCCCACCGCGCCGCAGACGGCAGACGCAAGGACCACACTCATTACCGCAATCAATCGAAACATTATGCACTCCATACAAGCTCAAACACGGCCGACAACCTGGCTGCTTGTTGCGGGCATGATAGAGACAAAACGCCTCACAACGCACACCGTTTGAACACTGCACAGAGCATTTGAGGTCGGCCGTGCACGGAGAGAAGCGCAGAAGCCCCGCGAGGTTATTGATAGGGTCGAAAGCAATGGTCGCCGTTAAGCATTCGGCCGGGCCTGCTTGTTTGTCGTCTAATTCGCCGTACAGCCATTTTCCTCCAGCCGGCCGCGAGAGGCATTGTTGCCGAGAATCTGCCGCTCCTCGGGCGTCGAGCAGAATGTTTCCATCGCCAGCGTGCGCTTCCAGCGGCGAAGGCCCGGGATACCCTTGCACCTCGACGGCCGACAGGCGCAATAGACCATGTACCCGCCGCTGAAGTTCACGGTGTCGAACCCGCTCTGTCGAAGGATTCGACACGCGTAATAGCTGCGGATACCGCTCAGGCAGTAAACGACGAGCTTGCGGTCCCGCGGGAGCTCCTCCAGGCGGTCACGAAGTTCATCCACCAGTATGTTGACGGCTCCGTCGATATGGCCTCGCTGGAACTCCGCCTCCGTGCGCACGTCAAGCAACAGCGCGCCGTCCTGAACCATGGCGTCCACCTGATCCGCGTGGACCACCTGCGTGTCGCCGTGCAGAATATTGGCGGCCGTATAGCCCGCCAGGTTCACGGCGTCCTTGCCGGTGCCGAACTGCGGCGAATACGCCAGCTCGATCGCCGATAGGTCATCTACGCTCAGCCCCGCATAGAGAGCCGTCGCCAGTACGTCGATTCGCTTGTCCACCCCGTCGATGCCGACCACCTGCGCGCCGAGCAGACGTCCGTCGTCCGGCCTGAAGAGCAGCTTGATCACCATCGGCACCGCGCCGGGGTAGTACCCCGCGTGCGACGCGGGATGGGTATAGGACTTCTCGTAGGCCTGCCCCCTGGCGTTCAGGACCTTTTCGTTGGCTCCGGTTGCGGCCACCGCCAGGTCGAAAACCCGGACAATGCCGGTCCCGAAAGCGCCCTCGTAGCGGATATCCCGCCCGCAGATGTGGTCGGCCGCAAGACGGCCCTGACGGTTGGCGAGATTAGCCAGCGGAGTGAGCTTATTGCCCCCCAGGACGCGGTCCTCGACCTCGATCGCATCACCAATGGCATAGATATCCGGGTCACTCGTCTGCAGGTACTCGTTGGTCACGATGCCGCCGCGCGGGCCGATTTCCAGCCCCGCCTGCCGGGCGAGTTGGGACTCGGGTCTGACGCCTATGGCGCTGACGACCATGTCGCAGACGATCTCCCGGCCGCCGCCGGCCTGTACAACCAGTCGGTCCGCATCGTTTCTGTCGATCCGCTCCAACGGGCTGTTCAGGAACACCTCGACTCCCTGGAAGCCCAGGTGCTGATGTATCCACTCGGCCATCTCGCGATCCAGCCAGGGCATCACCTGGTCGGCCATCTCCAGCATCGTCACGCGAAGGCCCAGGTGGACCAGATTCTCCGCCATCTCCAGTCCGATGGCGCCACCGCCGACAACGACGGCCGAGCGGGGGTCGTTCTGCTCTATGAACCGGCGGATGCGCTCGGCGTCCGGGACGGTTCGCAGGCAGAACACGCGTTCGTCGTCCATCCCGGGCAGCTTCGGGCGAATCGGCTCGGCGCCGGGCGAGAGAACCAGCGCGTCGTAGGGCTGATGATATACGCTCCCGTCCTCGTGGTTGCGGACCTCCACGGTCTTGCCGGCCCGGTCGATGGACAGGACCTCGTGCCTGGTGCGGACATCGATGGCGAACCGCTTCCGCATCCGCTCGGGAGACGTGACCAGCAGTTTGTCACGGCTGTCGATTTCTCCGCTGACAAAATACGGCAGGCCGCAATTGGCGAAGGAGATATACTTCCCCCGCTCCAGCATGATGATTTCCGCATCCTCGTCGAGTCTGCGGGCGCGGGCCGCACACGAAGCGCCTCCCGCGACTCCGCCGACAATGACAATAGTTCGCTTCATGGACCTCTCTCCGTCTTCAGCAGCTTCCTTCCCGGCCTTGAGACGCTGTGCGCCCAGCCATGTACTCACACAACTCCGGCCTCAACGGCGAGGCGACAGGCAGGGCGAATCACGCACCACCCCGAGCGCCGCGGCCAGGACTGTTTTACCCGCTTTTAAGTGATCTTGCCACTGCAACGCACACGCATTACGCTTCCGGACAAGGCATTGACTGCAAGAGTGTTCCCGCCCGCGCCGATAGCCAGGCCGCAATCACCGGGCTGCGTCCGTCCGCGCGTCAGCCAACGGCTCGACCCGAGTGCACTATGACGGCAAAGCTTAAAAGCCGGCCCTTGCGCAAGGGTTTTCACCTTGTCCGCAACGTTCTTTCCTGCCACAATTAGTTCAGTGAATTCGGAAGTCCATCCGGGGGCCGGATATGCGGGCCTTTGACAAGAATCTTCGATCCGTTCGCCTGCGTTGCGGGCTGAACCACCTGTTCGACTCGATTGCCTGGGGTCTGGGTGTTTGCGGGGGCGCGGCCGTCGCGATCGTCATAGCCGAACGTCTGCTCGCGCTGAACCTGCCGTTGACCCGGTCGCTTATTGCGCTGGCCGCTCTGGGACTGGCCGCTTCGCTGGTGCTCTGGTTGCGGCGGTTTCCGACCCGCATCAAAACAGCCCTTCTCATCGACCAGCGGCTGGGCCTGAGGGAACGCTTCTCGACGGCCGTTGCCCTGTCGGGTTGCGAGGACCCCTTCGCAGCCGCCACGGTAGAGGACGCACACCGAACCGCCGAGCACATATCCCCCAGCCGAAGTTTCCCGGTCCGCCCGTCGAAGCGGTGGGCCTGGACCGCGACGGTCTGGACGGCCGCCGTCCTGGCAACGCTGCTGCCCGCGGTGGACCTGCTGGGCTATGGGCGGCAGCGTGCGGAAGAGCAGCGCGAGGCCGAGCAACTCAAGCAGGCCCGCAGCGACCTGGAGGAAGCGTCGCAGCGCGTGGAGACCGCCGTTGCCCGCCTCGACAAGCCCGAACTCGCCCAACAGGCGGCGGAGCTCCAGCAGATAGCCGAAAGCTCCAGGCCCGCCGAGGTGCGCCGCGAGGCGATCCGCAAGCTGGGCGACCTTTCGGATGAACTGCGCAAGACCGCCGGCGAAGAACGTTTTCAGGCCCGCGATTTGCTTCGCGACCGCCTGAAAAACCTCAGAGACACTCCCGGCGGTCTATCCAGCGAGCTGTACCGCGCCCTGGCGAGGGGACAATTCGACCAGGCCGGCGAGTTGCTCTCCGAGCTGCGCAGGCGGATGGCCGAGGGAGACCTGTCCCAGGAGCAGATGCAGGCCCTGTCGAGGCAATTTGACGACCTCAGTCGTCAGCTCGCCGAACTGGGCGACGGGAACCAGGCGGTTCGTGAGCAGCTCCGCCGCGCGGGTATCGACGAGGATGTCGAGGGACTATCCGACGAAGAGCTGCGCCGACTCCTGCGCAACCAGGGGCTGTCCAACGAACAGATAAACGAGTTGATGAGGAAACTGTCGGCCTGCAGGAGTGCCTGCCGCCAGTGCAAAGAGCTTTCCAACCGGCTGGGTCGCTGCGCCGGCAGCGGAAGCCGACCCGACGCCGAAGAAATGGCCGCCCTGCTCGCGCAGCTCAGCGAGCTGGAGCGGGCAAACCTGGACGCCGAGGCGCTGGAGGCGGCACTGGCCCAGATAGACGAGGAAATCCAAAAGCTGGGCGGCTCGGGGGCAAACAAAGCCAACGGCCTGAGCTTGTCTCTTGCCTCGGCGGCCTCCCCCGGCGGCGGTGCGGACCTCTCGCCGGGCCGCGACACCCCGCCGGAGAAGTTCGACGACGAAAAGTTCGATCTCGAGAGCCGCCTGTCGCCGTCGCAGACGCACGAAGGGCGCGTGCTGGCGACATGGTACACACGCGCCGCCCAGATCAGAGGAGAGGCACGCAGGGAGTTTTCCGACGTTGTGCGGGCATCCAGGGACCGGGCGGCCGAGGCCATCGACCGCCACGAGATACCGCGACGGTACGAATCTTCCGTCAAACGCTACTTTGAACAGTTCGCCGACGGCGAGACAGACGAGTAACACAATGGGCGGAACCTTCCGGCAACAGCACACCCCACACTCACTGGCGGGAGGCCGGACGTGTTCCGGCACGGTTACACCGCCGACTTCGCCGACAGAGACCGGCGTCTGCCGGCCCGTATCGCGGGGGCGGAGTTTCTAGTGGCCGTGGCGGGTTTCTACTTCGAGCAGCCGTGGTGGCTGTTGAGTGCCCTTCCTGCTCTGCCGCTGCTGTGGTGGTCGCGACGGGCTCTTGCCCCGCTGAGCGCTTCGCGCCGATGGTCGGCGATGGTCCTGAGGGCACTTGTGATTCTGCTGCTGGCGTTGTTGCTGGCCCGGCCGGTGCTTACCCGCAGCCACGAGCGTCTGACCGTAATCGCCGTGGTGGACCGCAGCCGCTCGGTGCCGGAAAAGCTGCGATCCGAAGCGCTGGACTATCTGGAACAGGCCGTTACGGAAACAGGCGACAAGGACCTCTTCGCCGTAGTTGACGTCTCCGAACAAGCGAAGATATCGCAGTTGCCCAGCCGTTCCGGCTCCGTGCCGCGTCGCGAGACCACACTCTCCGGAAACGCCACCAACCTCGCCGAGGGCCTGCACATGGCGATGGCGATCGCTCCTCCGGACACTGCCACGCGCATCGTGCTGGTCAGCGACGGGCGGGAGACGGCCGGAGACGTGGTGGCGGCCGCACGAGCCGCCGGCGCCAACGACGTAGCCGTTGACGTGCTGCCCCTGCAATACCAGTACGAGCGGGAAGTGGCGCTTCGCCGCCTAATCGCGCCCAGCCGCGCCGCAGAAGGGCAGACCGTCCAATTGAGGTTCGTCCTGCGAAGCACACACCAGACCAGCGGCGAGCTGCTGCTCTCGCTGAACGACGAACCGGTAACGCTGGACCCCGAAACCGGCCGAAACGGCGTGGACGTAACGCTGCGGCCGGGCGCAAACGTGCACACTATCTCGTTGCCTATAGGCGACACCGGCATACACGAGTTCCGCGCCGGCTTTGTCCCCTCGGAGCCGGGGGACGACCTCATTGACGAGAACAACTTCGCAACGGCCGTCACCATTGTCCGCGGGCACGGGCGCGTGCTGGTCATGGACGCCAACGGCTCTGAAGGCAGCCCCGGCGACGCCGCGGCGATAGTTGGTGCTCTCAGAACAGGTGAAGTCCCCGTCGACTATGCCCCTGCGGAGCGGTTTGCCCGCAGCGCCGCTTCACTGCTGGAGACCGACGCTGTGGTTATGGTCAATACTCCGGTTCACATGCTTTCGCTGCGCCAGCAGGAGATGCTGGCGTCGTACGTGGACGACCTGGGCGGCGGACTGGTGATGGTCGGCGGCCCGGACTCCTTCGGAGCGGGCGGCTGGATCGGCTCGCCGGTGGCGAAGGTGCTGCCGGTGGACCTCGACCCGCCCCAGAAAATGCAGATGCCCCAGGGCGCGCTGATCATCGTGCTCGACCGCAGCGGGTCCATGAGCGGCGAAAAGCTGCACATCTGCAAGCTCGCCGCCCGCGGGGCCGTGCGGTCGCTGAGCCGACAGGACCACGTCGGCGTGGTCGCGTTCGATTCCAGCCCGAGCTGGCTCATCGAGCCGACCACCGCTGAGGACAAGGACGCAATCGGAGAAAGGATAATGCAGGTCGGCGCAGGCGGCGGGACGGACATACGCCCCGCACTGGCGTTGGCCGCCGACGGCATGGAGACGCTGGAGGCGTCCGTCAAGCATGTAATCCTGCTGAGCGACGGGATGACCGCCGGAATGGACCCCCGCCCGGTAGCGGCGAGATTGGCGCAGAGCGGCGTGACGGTATCGACGGTGGCCGTCGGGCAGGAAGCCGATATGAAGCTGCTGACGCAGATCGCCACGATGACGGGCGGGCGGCCCTACCAGGTCAACGACCTTCAGAAAATCCCGCGGATATTTGTCAAAGAAGCCCAGATGGTCCGCCGCTCCCTTATAGTCGAGAGGGATTTCTCCCCGGTCCTTTCCGATTCGACCCACGAGATAGTCCGCGGTGTGGACCGCCTGCCGCCGCTCGGAGGTTACGTGCTCACCGGCGAAAGAGGCGGGCTTAGCCGCGTCCTGCTGACCAACGACGAGGGCGACCCCCTGCTTGCGGCGATGCACGCCGGGCTGGGCAGGTCGGTGGCGTTCACTTCATCCGGAACGGCCCGCTGGGCGCCACAGTGGCTGGCATGGGGCGGCTTCGCGGGCTTCTGGCAGCAGGTCGTCCAATGGGCCCGCAGGCCCGGCGAAGACCGTGACCTGGACGTCTATACGGAGGTTGACGGACGGACCATCACGGTCACCGCGGAGGTCGCCAACGCCGCGGACGCCGACGAGATAACCCATGTCGCAGGCGACGTAATCACACCGGAGATGCAAAGGCAGCGGCTCGAGATGAGTCCGACAGGTCCGGGTCAGTTCAGCGGCTCGCTCAGGACCGTCCAGGGCGGCAGCTTCGTGGTGAACCTTCGCTACCAGAGACGTGACAGCTCCGAACCGGGGTTGAGCCAGACCATAGTGACCGTGCCCTTCAGCCCGGAGTTCGAGCATTTCACCGATAACACGCCCCTGCTGGGCGACATCGCCGCCCAGAGCAAGGGACGCATGCTGCCGCCAGACCCGACCGAGGCGAATCTGTTCAGCCGCGAGGGCGTGAGCTTTCCGCGTGTCGCCCGGCCGTTGATGATGCCGCTGATGTTCGCCTGGCTGGCGGTGTTCCTGCTGGACGTCGCGGTGCGGCGGCTGTCGGTGAACTTCCGCGCGGTCGCCCGGCGCATTCGCGGCGTACTGACGTCGTGGCGCAGCAAGGCGCCCGCGGAGGCGACCATAGACCGCCTCCGCGTCCAGAGGCGCAAGTGGCGGGAGCGTCTGGGCAGTGCGGCGTCAGCCGACGCATCGAAACGCTACGAAGCGCCGAAGGCGGCGGAGCCGACCATGCCGCAGCGCCCGGCCCGGCCTGCGCAGACGGCCGGTGAACACACCGCGAAAACACATGAAAAACAGGAGCAAGCCGCCTCCGGCGAGACCGGCGGCACGCACCTGGACCGCCTCCTTAAGGCCAAACGAAAGCAACGAGACCATAGCGACAAAGCCCCGTAGGCAAGACCATCCCCGCCGCGGCGGTTTACAATGCGGCCGGGACGAAGGAGACAGCAATGTCCGACAGTACCGAACAGGTCGAACAGCAATGCCGTGACTTCCGCGACATGTTCCACCGGCTCCGCGACGAGGTGGGCAAGGTAATCGTGGGGCACGACGAAATCGTCGAGAACGTTCTGGTGAGCTTGTTCTGCGGCGGCCATGTGCTGCTGGAGGGCGTGCCCGGACTCGGCAAGACGCTCCTGGTGCGGACGCTGGCGTCGGCGGTGTCGCTGGATTTCCGGCGGATCCAGTTCACGCCGGACCTGATGCCTGCGGATATCATCGGCACCACCGTGGTCATGCAGGACCCCGCCACCGGCGACCGCGTGTTCAGGTTCCAGCAGGGACCGATCTTCGCGCAGATAATCCTGGCCGACGAGATCAACCGCGCTACGCCCAAGACGCAGTCGGCCATGCTGGAGGCGATGCAGGAGCATTCGGTAACCAGCGGCGGAACACTGTATCGCCTCAGCGAGCCGTTCCTGGTGCTGGCGACGCAGAACCCCATCGAGCAGGAGGGCACCTACCCGCTGCCCGAGGCGCAGCTCGACAGGTTCTTCTTCAAGCTCCTGGTGGGCTACAGCAACCGCCGGCAGCTTGGCGAGATACTCCACCGCACGACCACCGGTCATCAGCCCGTCGCCGAGCAGGTCGTCGCGGCCGAGGACATACTCGACGCCCAGAAACTCGTCCGCCGCGTGGCTATCGCGCCCCACGTGCAGGACTACGCCATCCGGCTGGTGCTGGCGACACACCCCGGCGGGGAGTTCGCCACGGAAATGGTCAACCGCTATGTCCGCTTCGGGGCCAGCCCACGCGGCGTGCAGGCGACTGTGCTGGCGGCCAAGGTCCGGGCCATGCTGGACGCCCGGTACCACGTTGCCTTCGACGACGTAAAGCAGTCGTATCTGCCGGCCCTGCGGCACCGCGTGTTGCTGAACTTCGAGGCCCAGGCCGAGGGCATCACCAACGACGAGATACTTCAGGACGTGCTGGCGACGGTACCGAGAACATCGGACGTAACCGCCGGCGAAGCGGCCGGGAGCTGACAGACAATGCCCGCGGGAAAGACAACCTCGCAGCCGTCCATCACCGACCTGCTGGATCCGGACTTCCTGGCGCGTCTGGACGCGCTGGATGTGCTCAGCAGAAAGATCTTCCAGGGCAAGCTGGCCGGTGAGCGTATCTCCAAGCGTCGCGGCCGCAGCGTAGAGTTCGCCGACCACCGCCGCTACGTGCCCGGCGACGACCTGCGCTTCGTGGACTGGAACATCTTCGCGCGGATGGACATGTTCTTCCTGAAACTGTTCCTGGCGGAGGAGGACCTGTCCGTTGAGATACTGCTGGACGGCAGCGAGTCGATGGGTTCCGGCGAGCCGGCAAAGGCCGCCGTCGCCCGGAAGCTCGCCGCCGCGCTTGCGTACGTGGGACTGGTGAACAATAACCGCGTTACGGTCAGCACCTTCGCCGACGGTCTGACCGCCCGGCGGGCAAACCTGCGCGGACGGCATCGCATGCACCGCGTGGTGGAACTGCTGCTGGGAGGCAAACCCCAGGGGCCTACCCTGTTCACCTCCGCCTGCCGCCAGGCGGCCGCCGCACGGACCGGTTCCGGCGTAATGGTGGTCATATCGGACTTCCTGTTCAAAGGCGGCTATGAGGAAGGTCTGCGCCGGCTGATAGGCGGCAACTACGACCTTTATGTCATACAGATGCTCAGCCCGCAGGAGATGTCCCCGGACCTGAGCGGGGACCTGGAACTTGTGGACATCGAGGACGGCGACGCCGCGGAAGTGACGATCAACGCGGCCCTGATGAACTACTACAAACGCAACCTGACCGCCTACTGTGACGAGCTGAAGGGCTTCTGCACCTCGCGCGGAGCGACGTACGCCCTTGTCTCGACCGAGGATTCCGTCGAGGACCTGATGCTCAAGTATCTCCGGCGTCGCGGATTGCTCGGCTGACGGATGGATATATGAGTTTCCTGTCTCCCATTACGGCGTTGATAGCGGCCGCGGTGACCGTGCCGCTGCTGGTGCTGATGTATTTTCTCAAGCTGAAACGCCGCCCCCAGCCGGTCTCCAGCACTCTGCTTTGGAAGCGGGCCGTGCGGGACCTGCAGGCCAACGCCCCCTTCCAGCGGCTCAGGCGGAACATCTTGCTGCTGTTACAGCTCCTGGCGATGGCGGCGTTGCTGATGGCGCTTGCGCAGCCGGTGCTGTCGCTGCGAGGCGCCGGGAAGCGCTACGTGCTGCTGATAGACTGCTCGGCGAGCATGGGCGCGGTCGAACAGGACGGGCGGACGCGGCTGGAGCACGCGAAACAGAAGGCCCGGCAGTTCGTGGAGACGCTCAGGACCGGCGAGGCGTCGTTGCGGAATCTCTCGCTGGGTGAGGCGGACAGTGCGATGGTGGTGGCCTTTCACGGCGCCGCGAGCGTGCGGTGCAACTTCACGTCGGACAAGCGACGTTTGCGTGCGGCCATCGATGCGATAGAACAGACCGACGGGGTGTCGCGGCTTTCAGAAGCACTTCGGGTAGCCGGTGCGTTCGCACAAAGGGGCGGGGAAACCGAAACTGCGGAACCGTTTGCCGGCGCGTCGGTGGAGCTTTTCAGCGACGGCTGCATAGCCGACCTCCAGGACACCCGAATCGGCGCCGAGAAGCTCAACTACCACCGCGTGGGCGAGGCACGGGAGAACCAGGCCATAGTCGCCATGCGAGCAAGGCGCAGCGACCAGCGGCCTCAGGACCTGCGCATCTTCGCGGCTCTGGCGAACTACTCTTCGCAGGAGCGGACGCGGGACGTTCAACTGAGTATCGACGGCATCGTCCGCGCCGTGGAGCGTGTGTCCCTGCCGGCGCAAAGCCCCGACAGCGATGGGCAGGAACAGCCCGGGCGGGCATCGGTAACCTTCGATCTGACACACCCGACCCACGCTGTTGTTGAGGTCGGCCTGTTGGGTGGGGATTCGCTACCGGCCGACGATGCCGCCTGGTACGTGCTCGAACCGCCGCGACCGCTGAGGATACTCCTTGTCGGTGAGGGAAATATCGCACTGTCGGCCGCTCTAGAGGCCTGCTCGCCACAGGTATTGGACGAGGTAACTCCGGCGGAGTTCGACGCGATGGACGAAGCCGCCTTCGTCGGCGCGGACCGCTACGACCTGGTGGTCCTGGACGCCCACGTACCGCAGCGGCTGCCGCCCTGCCGCTATATCGTCTTCGGTCCGCCGCCACCGGGCTGCGGGGTCGAGCCGGCCGGACGCACCGAGGATCAGGTGGTGCTGGACTGGAGCAGACGGCACCCCGTGCTGCGCCACGTGAATCTGAACAACCTCTACATCCGCGAGGGCTTCAAAATGGAGGCACCCCGCGACGCACACGTCCTGGCCGAGGTGCAGAGCGGTCCTGCGATGGTGCTGGTCCGCCGGCAGCGCATGGCGCTGCTGCTGGTGGGCTTCGACGTGACGCAGACGAACTGGCCTTTCGAGCCGGGCTTCGTGATGTTCTGCCAGAATGCCATCCGGTACATGGGCATGGAACTGCAGCGCAGTGAAAGCAGGCAGCTCGCCGTCGGCGAAGCGATCATGCTCACCGGCAACCCGGCGTTGCTGGAGGCGAAGCTGACCGCCCCGGACGGCGAGACCCACCGCATCCGCGCGGACGATTCCGGAACCTTCCGCTTCCCGGACACACGCCGGACGGGTGTGTACAAGGTCGCAACCGCCGACGGAAGGGTCGAGCGCTTCGCCGTGAATATCCCCGAAGGCGATGAAAGCGACATCGCGCCGCGAAGCGAGCTACTGGCCGCCGGTCGGACCGTTATCTCCGAGCAGCCGGAGACAATACGGGCCAACCGCGACCTCGGCGGGCTTCTGCTGCTGGCGGCGCTGGTACTGGTGTGCATCGAGTGGTTGGTGTACAATTCGAAGGTCCGATTGTGAAACGCATGTTCAGTAAGGAAGGGGACATGAGGTATTGGACTGCGGGGCTGATCGCCTTGACGCTTCTGACGGCTCCTCTTGGCGCCGACGATGAGAAATATCAGGTGCAGTTCCAGGTCGGCTGGGGCGGATGCTACCGTCCGATGCACTGGACGGCCGTGCAGGTCGATATCACTTGCGAGAACCTCCAGGAGCCTTACCAGGGCTTTGTCCGGCTCTCGGCCGACCAGGACGAACTGAACACTCTCATCATCCGCCACCCGGTGGTTATAAGCCCGAATACAACACTGCGTCTGCCACTGGCGACGAAGTTCGCCTTCGGGGCATCCGACTGTGAGGTATCCATAGAGGATGACAGGTCGCGAAGACGCTTCCGTCAAAGTTGGGACCTCTGGAACTACGGCCACGGCATGCAGAGCATTCAGCCCGTCGGACTCAATGAACTGCTCATAGGCGTCGTGGAGTACGGAGGGTTCGGTTTGGGGACGCTGTCGGACCGTTCGCGGTGTATTCATCCGTATGGTTCGGACGGTCGCGTGTTCGTCAAACACAAGCAACTGGATGTCATGCCGTGGGACTGGACCGGCTACGACACCCTCGACGCACTGGTGCTCTACAATCCGGACTGGGTGAGCATGAAGCCCCACCAGGCCGAGGCCGTCGCCGAGTGGGTCAGGGGCGGCGGGCATCTGA
This sequence comes from Phycisphaerae bacterium, assembly GCA_049975485.1. GTDB lineage: Bacteria > Planctomycetota > Phycisphaerae > SM23-33 > SM23-33 > PUND01. Next base: position 33,539 of record JBNGDC010000008.1, read on the forward strand.
TGGTGGTACTGGGCAGCAACCCCCTGCCCGCCCGGCATCCGGTGGCGTCGCTCATTCCATATCGCATCGGAAGCAGCCGCCGCGTGCAACTTGCGGCCGAGACCCTTGAGCAACTGGGATTCGCCAAACGTCCCTCGCAAGGGGCGGCAGTAACAATCTGGCCGTTGGAGGGAGAATCGCCATCGGGCTGGACGCAGATTGTCTCCGGCCCGGGCCTGCCGCTCGTCGCCACAGGTCCGGCGGGGTTCGGGCGTGTTAGCGTGTTGCCGTTCTCGCCGCAATCACTTCAGGCGGCCATAGACAATAACGCCGAGAGCAAGGCCCGGTTCTGGGTGGCCCGGCTGAACGAATTGCTCAGCGGCAAGCGCAGCATTGAGTACAGTTCCTCGGAACCTTCCCACTACTCCTCGGATATGCACTACTACGAGCTGGGTGAGTCCTCCGGGGCGGTCAACAGCGTGCTGGAGCATCTGCTGAGCATCCCGGAGCTTCGTCCGCTCAGCATATGGGTTGTTGTTCTGCTGCTGCTGGGGCTGGCGGTCCTGCTGGGCCCGGTGGACTATCTTGTCCTCAAGAAGCTCGACCGTCTGCCGCTGACATGGATCACATCCGGGGCGACCATAGTGGTGTTCTCGGTGGGAGCGTACTACGGCGTCGAGGCCCTGCGGGCCGGTAAGATGCAGGTCCGCGCGGTCTCGGTCATAGACTCCGTGGACGGTCGCAGCGCCTGGAAGACCGTGTACGCCGGCATCTTCGCGCCCACCAGCGACGACTATGTCCCGGAGGGATTGTCCGACAACGAGTGGTGGTCGGCCGTATCGCCCACCCGCAGCGATACGCTATACAGCTATGGACATGCCTCCGTCACCCGCCGTCTCTACTGCATCCAGAGCGACGGCAGCAACCGCCCCAGTTCCGTTCCCATCAACATCTGGTCCATGCAGTGCCTGCTGTGCGAAGCGTCCACCGATGAGATACCTGTGGAAGCGACCGTCACCGTCAACGGCGACCACGCCGAGGTGGTGATAGTCAACCATGCCGACGTACCCATAACAGGCGGGCAGGTGCGCGTGTCGTCCACCCGCTGGCTCCCCCTGGGGGAGGTGCCCGCCGGCGGTCAGCGCACGTTCTCCTCGACACTCCGGCGTGGCGGGTACTGGGAGTCCAGCCACGCCACCCCCTACGGATATACGGGTCCACCTGCCATTTCGCGTGTGATAGCCAGCAGTTTCCGCACCCCGCCCACGCAGCCGCGAACCGAGGCATTTGAGCGAATGCTCGAGGCCGGCACGTCGGTGGTGTGTGTGCAATACAGACGGCCGGACGTATGGTTCGACATCTCCGGCCGCAGCGGTGAGGGCGACCATCTGCAGATTGTCCGTCTTGCCGTCCAGCCGAAGGAGGCCTCGGAATGATCGAGACACAGGGATTGACGAAGTATTACGGGCAGACCCCCGCCTTGATGGATCTGGACCTGCGCATAGAAGAGCAGGACATATTCGGCTTCATCGGCCCCAACGGCGCGGGCAAGACCACCACCATGCGGATTCTCGCGACTCTGCTGGAGCCGACCAGCGGCAGCGCCACTGTGGACGGTCTGGACGTAGGCCGACACGGCAAGGAAATCCGCCGCCGCGTCGGCTATATGCCGGACTTCATGGGGGTGTACGACGACCTGAAGGTGTTCGAGTACCTGGAGTTCTTCGCGGCCGCCTTCGACATCCCCCGCAAGAAGCGCAAGGCCCTGGTCGATGGTGTTCTGGAGCTGACGGACCTGGACGGCAAGCGGGCCGCCGCGGTTGACAGTCTCTCCCGGGGCATGCAACAGCGATTGCAGATAGCGAGGGTGCTTATCCACGACCCGAAGGTGCTCATACTGGACGAGCCGGCCAGCGGCCTGGACCCGCGCGCCCGCATCGAGATACGCGAGTTGCTCCGCGAGCTTAAGCGCATGGGCAAGACCATCATGATATCCAGTCACATACTCAGCGAGCTGTCCGAGATATGCGACCGCGTGGCGATAATCGAGCAGGGACGGCTGGTCTTCAGCGGCACGCTGGACGACATCCGCCGGCGCATGGGCTTGCACAGCAAGTTCCGCGTGCAGGTCGATCCGGACAGGCAGGACGATGCCATCGGGGTTCTGTCCGCCCTGCCGCAGGTCTCCGACGTGCAGAGCAAACAGACCTACCTGTCGGTGACGCTCACCGACGGGGTCAAGGACGAGGGCCTCATCGCCAGAGTGCTGGTAGGCAAGGACATCGGGCTGCGGGCGCTGGTTCCGGAGGAACTGAAGCTGGACGAAGCGTTCCTGCAGTTGACCACCGGGGCTGTTCAGTAGCCGTAACAGGCGACGGAAACCATTACCGGAAGCGATGATCGCAGGAACCGTAAACAAGCTGCTGACCCGGGCCGGAAGAACCGTCAGCCCCGGGGCCATCTTCACCAAGGAGCTTCGCGTCGCCAGCCGGCGTCGCCGCTACTACCTGCTGCGCTTTGCCTACGTGGCCATGCTGGCGGGCGTAATCGCCATTCTCTGGAGTCACAGCTATACCGCCGGAGGCACGCACCAGCCCGGGTATCTCTCCGAGGTGGGCAAGGCCATCGTCGGGTCGGTGGCATGGTTCCAGTTTGTCGCCGCACATGTCATGGCGGCCGTTCTGCTGTCCGACGGTATCAGTGTTGAGATCAGACAGCGAACGCTTGGGCTTCTGGCCTCCACGCCGCTGACGGCTTTGCGGATCTCCGCGGACAAGCTCTTCAGCAAGCTCTGGCACGTGGTCCTGCTGCTGGCGATATCCCTGCCCGTTCTGGCGATTGTGCGCGTGTTCGGTGGTGTCTCCTGGTCGTTCGTAATCGCCACCACGGGCGTGACCATAACGGCCACCCTCTTTGTCGGCGCGATCAGCTTGTTCTTCTCCACCATTCACTACCACCCGCTCAGCGTCATGTGGCGGACTGCCGCTTTGTATGTGATTCTGTTCATCATAGTCCCCGCTGTCGCGGTGCCGACAGCGCTGAAAGTGCCCTTTGCGCCAATCATGGCGATGCAGGCGGCGTCGGACTTCATGGCCGGTTCGCTCGGCGCAATGCGCTACCTGGCCTACTGGCCGGTAAATTGCGGTCTGATGCTCTTTCTTACGTTCCTGACGCTGCTGGCGACCGCATACAGAATCCGTCGGATAGCCACGAACCCCTCCGTCAGCGGCGGCAGGATCGGGCGGCAGAAGAAACGCACCCCACCACAGAATATCAAGCGCAAGCCCAGTCCCGCCGAACTGCGGAAAGCGATTCGACGCGTCCACGGCGCGCCGCTGGTGTGGAAGGAACTGCGGTTCTACATGCCCGCCGGCCGGAAGCAGACAATACTGGCATCGATGGCCGTCGCGGCGGTTATAGCGTCCTCCTATGCCGGAATGGGCGCACAGGAAATGCTGGACTATGCCCCCGTGCACCTGCTGTACGGGCAGGTTTACTTCTGGTGCGGGGCTATCGTGCTGGGGCTGCTGGCGCCTCGCGCCATCACCACCGAGAGAAGCGGCGGCACACTCACTCTTCTGCTGACGACCCCCATCAGCGACGGACGTATCGTACTGGCCAAGGCGATAGGCGTCTTCCGCCAGGCAATGCCGGCGTGGATAGTGTTGTTCGCACACCTGGTGCTGTTCGTGGCCATGGGGGTAATCCATCCGGCCGTGCTGCCCCTGATGGCGATAATATCCCTCTCGACAGGCCTGTTCCTGACCGGGGTCGGTCTCTACTGGAGCACGCGGCTGCATTCGAGCGTCTCGGCCGTGCTTGCCAGTGCCGCGGTAGTGGCGGCGGCATGGATTCTGCCCGGCTTCCTGATGACGATGGCAACCGCGCCGGGGGAGGTAACCGTCAGTCGGTACGCCATAGGTATGACACCGGCGGTTCAGGTAGCCGTAACCGTGCAGGGCTGTGTCAATGGTGACGGCGGCGGCTTCGGGCGGGAGTTCATTTGGCCCTCTGGAATCCTGGAGCTTAAGGACACAACATTCATGGTATTGCAGTCGCTGGCCGTGCATGCGTTTGCGGGGCTGCTGTTCGCATGGCGGGCCAAGGCACTGTTGAGGCAGAAGCTTTTCTAGCAGGCGCCCGAAGGCGGGCCGGCCGGAAAGGGCTGACGGGTTGGCACGGATTATCACGGCAATGGGTTCTCTGGGACGCCGCCTGTGCGCGTGCGGGACCGTCGGACCGATCTTCACCAAGGAGCTGCGTGTCGCCAGCCGTCGCCGAAGGCATTACCTCATGCGATTCGGCTTCCTGGCGCTGCTGACGCTGTTTGTCGTCATGGTGTACGTAAGCAGCGTGCAGGAAGCCACGGGGGCTTACCAGCTTGTCCAGATGTCCGAAGCCGGCAAGCACATCATCGTCACGGTGATGTGGTTCTCCCTGATGGCCGGGCAGCTTGTGGCCGTCGCTCTGATGAGCACATCCATAAGCAATGAGCTTTATCACAGGACGCTCCCCGTGCTGATGACCACGCCCGTCGGGGCCGCCCGCCTGGTCGTGGACAAGCTTTTCAGCGGGCTGTGGCAGTTGCTGTTGCTGCTGGCCATGAGCTTTCCGCTGCTCGGCGTGGTTCGGGTCTTCGGGGGCGTGCCCTGGAGATTCGTAATCGCGGGAACGTGCATCACGTTGACCGCGTCGCTGTTCGCCGGACTTGTGGCCATGTTCTACTCGGCCATTTTCCGGCGGGCTTACGTGAGCATTCTTCTGTCCCTTGCCACCGGATTCGTGCTCTACGGCGTGGTCCCCAACGTGTTGATGCTGGTGGGTTTCTTGCTCCTTGGGACCTCGCACAGTTCACTGCTGGGGCACCTCATGATGCTCTGGCCCAATCCCCCAACCGCAATGATGCTGCTCACGTTCGATCTCTATCAGCCGGCCTTTCTGCCGGTGGGCTTCGCTTGGGGGTGGGTAGGGCATTGCATCGTCATGCTGATTCTTTGTGCCGTCATGGTGGGACTGTGCACATTGATGGTGCGCAAGGTCTCCTTCCGCAACGCCTTCGGCAACGCAGGCCGCCGGAAGCGACGCAAGTTCAAGCCCACGTCCGCACCGGCTCCTTCCGCCGCAGCCGATGCTCCGCCGGCGCCGCCCGCCGCCGCCATGGCCGCAGCGGCAGACGCTCCGCCGCTGCCGTCGGCTGCCACCGAGCCGCCCAAACCGTCCGCCCGCGCCCGTAAGATAAAGGAGCGACCGCTCAGACGGATCAGCGGCTCGCCCCTGATGTGGCACGAGCTTCGTCAGCCCATGATCCGAAGTCTCGCCGGCCGCATCGTCCTGATCGTGGTCGCGGTGGTTGCGATGCTTTCCTTCTACGTCCCTATGGGGATGTCCCATGCCTTCGAAGACGCCCAGGCCCACGCAACGATGGCGTTCATGTACGTCCTCGTCGCAATTGTCGGGACGTCGGTGATAGCGGCCACCAATATCACCGGCGAGAAGGAATCCGGTACGCTGGGCATCCTGCTGACCACGCCGATAGGCGACTCGCAGATAGTCACAGCCAAGGCCGCCGGCGTGCTGCGGAGGTCACTACCGTTGTGGATCCCGCTTTTCCTCCATACGGCCCTGTTCGGGGCCGTCGGGTTCCTCCACGTGATTCTGCTGCCGCAACTGTTGCTTCTGGCTCTCGGAACGTCGGCGCTGCTGACGATGAGCGGTCTGCTTCTCGGCTGCCGGCTGCGTAAAACCATGTCGGCCGTAATAGCCAACATGGCTTTCGCCGGAATCATCTGGATACTTTTGCCGGTGCTTCTGTCCTTCCTGGCCCACGCCCTGGCCAGCGATGGTCTCAGAGAACTACTGGATATCGTCGTGTTGGCGGTTCCTCCCCTGCAGGCCTGGTCACTCACGGCTACCTCCGGTGTGTACGACGCGTATCCCGTAGGATCGCTCGAACCCGTCGCCGAGGGCGGAGCGGCTCAGGGCCTGGTAATCGCCGGAGTTACCTTCGCTTTCCATGCACTGCTGGCGGGGCTTCTCTGGCTCGGAGCCGTCGGGAGTCTGAGACGTAAAGCCGCTTGAGGAGCTCGACTGGAAAATGCTGGCTAAGGCAGCCGATGCAATTCTGTTTCTTCCGTCCCTGCTGACGGGACCTGTCTTCTCCAAGGAGCTGCGCGCTTCGAGCCGTCGGCGTCGCTATTACGTGCTGCGGTCCACGTATGTGCTGCTGCTTCTGGCATTCATCGCTCTGATTTGGCTGGACACGGTCTCGTACACGGTCAGCGGGTCGGCGTACTACGCTTCCAGGATGGCCGAAGCCGGCCGCACCATCATCGCCGTGGCGACGTGGTTTCAATTCTTCACGTGCCAGTTGGTGGCGATCGTTCTGCTCAGCAGCGCCATCAGCGACGAGATTACCCACCGCACGCTGGGCACGCTTATGACCACGCCCATAAACAGTCTGCAGATCGTGGCCGGCAAGCTGCTCAGTCGTCTCTGGCAAATCCTGCTTCTGCTGGCGATTTCGCTGCCGGTGCTTGCGGTGGTGCGTGTGTTCGGGGGTGTTCCGTGGGACTATCTGCTGGGCAGCGCCTGCGTCACCGTCTGCACGTGCCTGTTCGTCGGCTCACTGAGTCTGTGGTTCTCAATTTTCCAGCGCCGGACCTACAAGGTCATCATCATCACGGTTGTGGTCGTCGGCATCCTGTTCGCGCTTGTTCCCATACTCGCTGTATTTATTGCAGACGAGTTTGGCTACTACGAAGACGATGTGCTCGGTGTATTCACCAACTTCAATCCCTACGTAGGCCTGCTGTACATGACCGAGGTGCTCATGTACCCGTCACTGGCGGGAAGCGCCGGTGTCTGGTTCAGTTGGGTGCTGCTGTGCGGAGTCCTGCTCGGCGCGTCGGCGGTGGTCGTGCTTGCCGGCGCGGCATACGTGCGGAAGGTCGCACTTGGCCAGGCGTCGGGCCGGACGCATAATCCGGACCGGCCCGGGCTGCTGAGACGTCTTTTCACCTGGTCCAACACCCGCTCCGTCAACGACGGCCGCATCATCCCCGTTCGCGGGCTTCCAATGGTGTGGAAGGAGCTTCGGCACGTCCGGCGGAACCGGCGTCGAACCGTTTTCAGAGGCGGCGCGGCGCTGGCGCTTCTGTCGCTGACCTATCTGCTGTGCGCTTCCGAAAACATCCTTCGCGATGACGAAGTGCACATGGTGTATTTGCTCGTATTTTTCAGCGTCGGCGTACTGGGGACCGCCACGACGGCCGGTTCGGCCGTCGGAGAAGAAAAGGAAGCGCGAACGCTGTCGCTTCTTCTCATATCCGGCCTGAGCGCCGAGGATATCATTCTCGGCAAGGCCATCGGCATCCTGCGTCGCTGCTGGCCGTACTGGGGGCTGGGTGCGCTGCACCTGGGGCTGTTTACGCTCTGCGGGATGTTCCCCGCCACGACCTGGCTGCACCTCGGCATTATTGTCGGTGGTGTGGTTGCGCTTTTGACCGGGGTGGGGTTGTATTTCGGCTCGGTGTTCCGACGGACAGTAACGGCCGTCGTTTTGACGATACTCCTGCCCATCGTCCTGTGGGTGTTGATCCCCATTCTGCTGGTTTTGGGCATGGACGCAGTATCCGACGACAGTTTCCCCGCGCGATATGCCGACGCTACGCCCTGGGCTCAGATAGTGGTTGTTGTGGATCACGACTTCCACGGCTACAGGGGATACTCTGGGCATCGAAATAGCAGCTATCACTGGCCCAGCGGCCGGCAGAGCCGCGGAGAAACCATGGCAAGGATCTCCGCATGGTCGGCCGTTTACGCGACGGCGGGGCTGTTGCTGACCATACCGGCCGCCCGCCGCCTGCGCCGGGGTGCTGCATAGCGGGCGCTCGCGGGGCGCCAATCATCTACACAGCGTAATCCCGTACAGGCAGAACGCCACATAGCCCGCCAGCAGGAACACGCCGAACAGCACCAGCAGCCAGATCGCCACCGCCGAACCCTGCGGATGGCCGCAGTTCCGGCAGAACGGGCTGAGCGGGCTTATGTCCGTACCGCAGGCCTTGCACTTTTTCAGCTTCCGTTGCTCCATGTCTCACTCCCGGACGCTCCGTCCGGCTTCAAAAAAACGGCTCAGTTGCGTCATAATACACGCCCTGCGGGCAAACCGGCATGGCCCGGCGGTTCCTCCGCCCCAATTCGTGCATCCAGTACCAGCCGACGGGTTTGATGTCCATGCCGTTTCTCCTGCCTTTGCGCCATCCGCTTTCGCGCCATTACTGCATCCGGCTGATGGCGACCTCTGCGGCGTTCACCAGAGGATAGGCGATGGGCGAGGCCGTCAGCGCCGGGTGCGTTCCCATCTGGAAGGTTGCGATGTCCTCGGCCGTCATGCGTTTCTGCACGCATGCGGCGATGGTGTTTATCAACTCTCCCACCGATACGCTGCCGCGCACCTGCCCGCCCAGCAGAACCTGCGAGTTCTTCTCGAAAACCAGCTTCACCTTCACCGCGGCCGAGCCGGGCATGCAGCCGGGGTGGCGGTTGGGCGTCTCCACGGAGGCGGCCGCCACTTCGTACCCGCGCTCCAGCGCCATCGACTCGGTCAGACCCGCCGTGCCGATAGCCAGGTCTCCGACCGCTGTTGACCAGACACCCACTGTGCCCTCGCTCTCGCGGCGCAGGCCGAAGACGTTCGCCCCGGCGATGCGCGCCTCGAGCTGGGCGATGGAGGCGAGTTTCAGCCCCGACGGTCTGCCGCCGAAGAAGGACACCTTCTCGGCGCAGTCTCCGCAGGCGAAGACCGCCGGGTCGGAGGTCTGCATGGTCCGGTCCACCGAGATACCGCCGGTAAGCCCGAGCCGAATGTCGGCCTTCTCGGCCAATTCCACGTTGGCATTAGCGCCGATGCCCAGTATCACAACATCCGCGTCGATAACCGTGCCGTCGGCCAGTTCCACGCCGTCGGCGCTGCCGTTGCCCGTGATGCGCGCCACCTTCGCTGAGGTCCTTACGTTCACTCCCCGCGAACCGAGATGCTCCTCCATCTCCGCGCAAAACTCGCTGTCGTACGACAAGCTCAGGCAATGCGGCGTAAGCTCAACGACCGTGACGTTCTTGCCGTCCAGCTTGTTTATCTCATCGGCGAACTCTATGCCGATGAAACCGCCGCCGATGATGACCACGTCGCCGGCGTTCTCGAGACGTTGCTGAAGCGTCTGGAGATACTCCACTTCCTTGAGGATTACGAATACGCCGTCAAGGTCCACACCGGGAATCGGCGGTCTGCCGGGCACCGACCCGGTAGCCAGTATCAGCCGCTCGTAGCCGATTTCACCGTCGTCGGTCGCCAGCCGTTGCTGCCGGCGGTCGAGAGAAGTAACCTCGCAGATTGCCAGGTCTATCTTGTTCGACCCCAACACGTCGTCGGGAATAAGGTTCTTCTCGGCCTCGCCGAGTGTCCCGTAGATGTAGGGGATACCGCAGGGAATGAGCACCTGCTTTTCGCGGCGGACCAGCAAGATGCTCTTGTCGGGGTGATGCCTCCGGGCGGTGATGGCCGCCGTGATGCCGGCGGCGCTTCCGCCGAGGACAACGATGTCTGCCTTGCGCATGCCGTCTCCTTCAGTTTTCGGTGTGGTCGTCCGCGTGTTTCGCGCTGTAGAAGAGCTTGCCGCCTGAATAGCGCTTCTCCAGGCGGCCGGTGGCGTCCAGCTCCTCGACGTACTTCACCGCCTCGTTGCGGTGCATGCCCAAACCGTCGGCGATGTCGTCCAGAGAACAGGGCCGGCGTCGGACCATCTCCAGCACTCCGTCCTGTCCGGCCCGGAACTCGCGAGTCTTGTGAACGCCGCGATAGTCCGCGATTACCTCAGCAGACGGCGTGAACCGCGCCGCAGCTTCGGCCATCCTGCCCCGCTCCACCATCACCGCGTAGTCCTCCGCCGTCGGGCGCGTGGCCGTGTTGAGCTGCACGCGGTCGGGGGCTATGAGCTTCACGCACTCGCTGATTCGGTCAATCTCGCTGTCGATCGCGTTGTGACCGGCCAGCAGAAACACCTCCAGCCAGTACAGACCCTTATACTCCCGACGAAGCTGAATCAGCCCCTCGAGCATCATGTCGAACGAGATGCTCTCGTGCGGCCGATTGATCGCCCGCAGCAAGACCTCGCTCCCGGCATCCAGAGACGGCACGATAAGGTCGGCGCCCGCAACCTGGCGTCGCAGCTCCGGTTGCCACAGCAGCGACCCGTTGGTGAGCACCGCTATGGGGATGTCGGTCATCGAGCGTATGCCGTCGATCAGCTCGGCCAGGCGTGAGAACAGCGTCGGCTCCCCCGAGCCGCTGAGCGTGATATAGTCCGGATTGGTGGACAGCTTGTCCTTCAGCTCCGCCAGAACGTCGTCCAGCGGCACCCACTCGCGCCTTTCGACGGTCTTGTTGGTGGTTCGGCCAAGTTGGCAATAGATGCAGTCGTAGCTGCATGTCTTGAACGGGACCAGGTCCACGCCCAGTGAACGTCCCAGCCGTCGAGACGGTACAGGCCCGAATATGTGTTTCATCAGCACCACCTGTTCCTGGCCATGCCGCCGTCAGACCCCCTCGCCGGTTCCGGCAAGCATCTTGGACACGCCGGACCAGACTTCGCGGACGTCCGCGGCGCAGCCGTCGCGCTGGTACTCCACCACCGCTTGCCTGCGAAGCTGGGCTTCGGTAACGGCACGGTCGTATCTCACGCGCCCTACGGTCGTAAGGCCACGCTCTTCGGCCTGCCTCTCGATTTCCGCAGCTACCTCGGGGTTGAGGTCCCATTTGTTGATACACACCATCGTCTTGACGCCGAAATGCCCGGCCACTTCCGCCACCCGTCCCAGGTCGTGCAGACCGCTGAGAGTCGGCTCCGTCACTATCAGCACGGCGTCGGCGCCGGTAATGGATGCAATGACAGGACACCCGATGCCCGGCGAGCCGTCTATCAGAATCAGATCAACATTCCGTTCGCGCGCCACGACGCCGGCTTCTTTGCGGACCGTGCTGACCAGCTTGCCCGAGTTTTCCTCGGCTATGCCAAGCTTGGCGTGGACCATCGGCCCGTGTCGCGTTTCTGAGACGAACCACTGTCCGTTGATCACGGGTGCAAATTCGATGGCGTCATAGTCGCAGAACCACGAGCAGACACCGCAGCCCTCGCAGGCGATGGGGTCCACACGAAACGTCCGATCCACCTTGCCGTTACCGGGTCCGTCGAAGTAGATTGCGTCGAAGCGACACACCTCCTCGCACTTTCCGCAGGCCGTGCAGTGACCCGGCATGATCCTGGCCCGCTTGCCGCCGGAAAAGTTCTCGCGACGCACGACCTTCGGCTCCAGCAGAAGGTGCAGGTCGGCGGCGTCCACATCGCAATCGGCCAGCACAAGGTTGCCGGCAAGAGCCGCAAACGACGCGACGATGGACGTCTTGCCGGTCCCGCCCTTGCCGCTGATGACCACCAGTTCCTTGGGTTCCGTCGGCATAGGCCGATTACCTTTCAGCTCCGCTGCTGTTTCGATGGGCCCGTGAGTCGGCCAACGCTACGGGTAACTCGCTGCAGCAGCTCCTCGTAGAGTTCGCGATATCCAGGCACTGCCTCACATGCCGCCTCACCTCGCGAGTACGCCTCCGCCACGCGGCGGTCGTCGCCCAGCTCCGCCAGCACCTCAATGTTCTGCTGCCGGCAATAGGCAACCGTATCCCCGTCGCCGATGTCGGAGCGGTTGATTACCACGCCGAACGGGAGCTTCAGCGCGCGGACCATCTCGACGGCCAGCTTAAGGTCGTTCAACCCGAACGGAGTCGGCTCGGTGACAAGCAGCACGAAATCGCTGTCGCGGATGCTCTCTATCACCGGACACGACGTGCCCGGTGGCGAATCGACAATAATCAGATCCGTGTCGGGGGCGGCGTCTTTGACGGCCGCTATGACCGGCGGGCTCATCGCCTCGCCGATATTAAGCAGGCCCTGTACGCAGTCCACCGACCCGGCCTTGCCCAGTTCCAATTGCCCGGTCTGGCGGTAGGATTCGGTAATAGCCCCCGTCGGGCAGACCAGCCAGCACCCGCCGCAGCCGTGACACAGTTCACTGAAGACCAGCACCTGCCCCTCCACGGGCACTATCGCGCCGTACTGGCATATCTGCCCGCACAGCCCGCACGAGGTGCACTTGTCCTGGTCCACCTCCGGGATACTGACTCTGACAGGCCGAGTCTCCGTAATCTCCGGCTTAAGGAAAACCGCACCGTTCGGTTCTTCGACGTCGCAGTCGAGATAACTCACAGACCGGTCCGCCGATGCCGCTGTCACGGCCAGGTTGGTGGCAACCGTGGTCTTTCCTGTTCCGCCTTTGCCACTGGCGACGGCTATCTTCATTCGTCACACCCGATCCTAACGCGGCCACACCATCGGCCCGGCCATCGACAATAGGGCCTCAGGCATTCTACTGTTCAATCGCCATGCCAGAGACAACGCCCCTGCTTAAGACCCTGTTCATACGCATCTTAAAGACTACACAAGCACGCCTCGGCCCTCGCGCAGACAAGCATAATGCATCTTTATGCCAACGCTTGTCTTGCATAATGCCTTTCTGTATCCATCGCCGGAGCACTTGGTGCCCCCGTGGCTCCGCTGTTCCGCTATACTTCAGCACCCACGGCAAGCCCCCGTCCGGCAAGCCAACCCCATGACGTAGGGTCCTGTCGCCGCATTGCATGCGCTTTTATCGCCGTACTGCGGCGGAAAAGCGTCCACCGGTTCGCTCCCTCCCTTACGGCTCTCGCGGCCCGACAGAAGCTTCGGGACATTGCCTCTGGCACGATTGTTGCCCATAGCTGAAGACAGTCTGTTATTGTAACGCATCTGAAAGGACAGATAACGTATATGGCTACCGACAAACCATCACAGCAGCAATTCGACGAATCTCAGCGCGAGTTGGAGGCGCTCGAGCTGGCGACACGCATGGGTCGTATCGGCCGCAAGCTGCTGGTGCTCTCCGGCAAGGGTGGCGTTGGCAAGAGCACCGTAGCGGCCAACCTGGCGATGTCCCTCGCGCAGATGGGCAAGAAGGTAGGCCTGTTGGACGTTGACCTCCACGGCCCGAGCATCCAGAAGATCATGGGGCTGGACGGACAACGCCTTTCCCCAAGCCCGACGGGCGGAATAAGTCCCATCATGGTCGGCGAGAATCTCTCGGTTGTGTCGGTCGGGCTAATGCTCCAAAGCGTCGAAGACGCCGTCATCTGGCGCGGGCCTATGAAGTACAACGTCATCCGCCAGTTCCTCAAGGACGTCGAGTGGGACCGCCTGGACTACCTGGTCATAGACTCCCCTCCGGGCACGGGCGATGAGCCGCTGGCCGTGGCGCAGCTCGCCGGCGAGGACACCTGGGCCGTCGTGGTTACCACACCCCAGGACGTCGCCATCGCCGACGTGCGCCGCAGCGTCTCGTTCTGCCGGAAGCTGAATCTGCGCATAGCGGGCATCCTCGAGAACATGAGCGGCTTCGTCTGCCCGCACTGCGGCAAGGAAATAGAGCTTTTCAAGACCGGCGGCGGACTGAAGCTGGCCGCGGAGATGGGCGTGCCCTTCCTCGGACGGATTCCGCTGGACCCCGAGATTGTGGTCTCCGGCGACGCCGGGGCGGGCTTCGTGCTGCAGAACCCCGACAGCCCGTCGGCCGAGGCATTCGCGGCGGCCGTGCGAAAGATTACCAGCGCCTAGCTCCGGAGCGATTCGCCGCTTTGCCCTGACTCACCGCCACTGGTCCAGGTCAACGTGCGTTGCACCGCGATACAGGAGCTTCTCCAGCGGAGTCGGGACGTCCAGCTCGGCGGGGATGTCGTGGTATACGGTTCTTCCGCCCTCCCGCTGGAACACGTAAACCCCGCGGTCGCGGTCGTGGCGTATGATGTGCTCCCGCTTGACCTTTCCTACCGGTGAGTCCAGACACAGGCGGAAGTTGCTTATCCATGCCTCGCCGTGGAAGAACACCTGATCGGCTATGTCGAAGACGCGCTGCAGTCGCATCCGGTAAGTCGCGCCGTAGCGGATGGGGTCGGCTATGAATACCGAGAGCATCCCTATGCCCAGCTCGTTGCAGCGATAGGCCAGCTCCATGACCACGGCCGGGTGGTCGTTGATGCCCCGCAGCAACGGGAACTGGTTATATACGCGAATTCCACGGTCAAAAAGGCGCGCCGCGCTATCGGCCGCTTCATCCTCCAGCTCATAGGGGTGGACGGCGTGGATAACCGTGCGGATGTCGTACTCCGCCAGGAAATCCAGCACGTCGTCGGTGACCGCATCGGGCGCGTACACCGGGGCTCGCGTGTGCAGCCGAATGTGTTTTACCGACGGCAATGACCGGAAACTCTCGGCCGCCCGCGCCAACCGCCGCACGTCGCAGGTCAGCGGGTCTCCGCCGGAGAAGATCACTTCCCGCACTTCCGGATGAAGCTTCAGATAGGCCCGGACCTTGCGAACCGTGTCCTCGTCGAGATTCTCGCGGCAGGTTGAGGCGGTCACGTCCGGCCGGAAGCAATACTGGCAGTGCCCGAAACACCTCTGCGTTGGCAGGAACAGGATCTTGTTCGGATACCGATGCACCACCACGCGCTCAAGGCCCGGGGGCATATGATCAAAATCCTCGACGAAGTTCACCTTCTCACCGGGGGCGAAGGTGGAGAACTTGTCCTGCCGCGGATACACGACGGAGTAGAGCGGACCTTCCGGCTCGCCCAGCTCCCGAAGCTCCCTTTGCACCAGCCGCCGATAGCGCGAGGTCGCTTTTACAGGCAGAATCGGCTCACCCGACCTGCGCAGTTCGCGCAGGCGGTCGAATGCCGGAAGTTCCGTTGGTTCAAGCACTCTGTCGCATTGCTGCGTTCGGCACATGCCCTCATTCGCCTCCCGGATATAAACCTGCTGTCATTCCATGCCTTCCGCCAGACCGTCCGTCATCTCTGCAAGGAGATTCGTCGCCAAAGCGGCCGTCATCTCCGCACAGTCCCAGGCGGGGACGACCTCCACAAGGTCGGCGCCGACGACGCTGAGTCCCGAGCCGAAGACCCCCCGAACCAGCCCCAGCACCTCCCTCGAGGTCAGACCTCCCGGCATCGGCTCGCCGGTGCCGGGGGCGAAGGCCGGGTCCACCGCGTCAATGTCCAACGTCACATAAACGGGACGCTCAGCCGCGTCGTGAAGACCATTCAGAATCGCCTCCGGACCCTCGGCGGCATACTGCTCCGGCGTAACAGTAACCACGCCATGGCCGGCCGCGAAGGACGGTCCGCTCTCACTATACTGGAAGTCGCGTACGCCGATCTGCAGGACGTCCGGTCCCTCAACGGCGCCATCCTCGATGAGATTCCTCAGCCAGGTGCCGTGGTTCCATCGGCAGTCCCATTCGGCGGGGTCTGTCGCGTCCACGTGGGCGTCAATCTGGATAATCCGCAAAGGCCCGTGTTTCTCCGCCAGCGCAGTCACAGCCGGATACGTAATGCTGTGGTCGCCTCCGACCATCAGCGGCAAGGCCCCTGCCGAGCAGATAGCCGAGACAGTCCGGCGCACCGCGTCGAACAACTCGTCGGGCGGCGTGGAAGCGTCCACCGGCAGGTTGCCAAGGTCAACGCCTGCGGAGCGACGTTTGCGCATAGCCCCATCGCTGATCGAGTAGCCGCCGGTGCGGGCAGACCGCCGCCTCAGCACGTCCGGCGCCTCGGCCGCCCCGCGACGCTCGGTTACCAGTGCGTCCACAGGCACGCCGACAAGACCCACCTGCCCGGGTCTCAGAGAGCGAGTGTGGGACAGAGCGAAAAAAGTCGGCTCGCCGGGGGCGTCCGTAAACAGCTCGTTATCGATGGTCTCGTCCATTGTGACAGGTCCGGATACAAAACCGGCCCGCGGCCGCGGGCCCGTATCCCTCACGCATTATGCGCTCGAACGGTGTTGGTTTCAAGATATGCGACTCTTGCCGTCCGGCGTGCATTAGCCCGCCAATACCGCCTGCTTTTCACCACGGCCAGGTCCATTCGCGTATTTCCGGCATATCCTCGCCGTAGGTCCGCACGTAGTGCTTGTGCTCAATCAGGCGGTCGCGCAGCTCCTGTTTAAGATACGCCCCCTCGTCGCCGATTCCGTCCAGCCGGTCTATCACATCGGCCGCGAGGTGGTACCTGTCGATGTCGTTCATAACGGCCATGTCGAACGGCGTCGTCGTGGTGCCCTCTTCCTTGTACCCGCGGACGTGCAGGTTCTTGTGGTTGGTGCGACGGTAGGTGAGGCGGTGTATCAGCCACGGGTAGCCGTGAAAGGCGAAGATGATCGGCTTGTCGGTGGTGAACATGCTGTCGAAATCGCGGTCACTCAATCCGTGAGGGTGCTCGGTCTTTGGCTGCAACGTCATCAGGTCCACCACGTTGATGACGCGTATCTTCAGGCCCGGCACGTTCCGCCTGAGCCAATCGACGGCCGCCAGCGTCTCGATCGTAGGCACGTCCCCACAGCAGGCCATCACCACATCCGGCTCGGAGCCCTGGTCGTTGGACGCCCACGGCCAAAGCCCCACGCCGGCGGTGCAGTGCTTGATCGCCTCGTCCATATTCAGCCACTGCGGCTGGGGCTGCTTGCCGGCCACGATAACGTTGACATAGTGCCGGCTCCGCAGGCAGTGGTCGGTGACGCTCAGCAGCGTGTTGGCGTCCGGCGGGAGATACACGCGGACGACCTCGGCCTTCTTGTTGACCACGTGGTCGATGAAGCCGGGGTCCTGGTGGCTGAAACCGTTGTGGTCCTGCCGCCAGACGTGAGATGTCAGAAGGATGTTCATCGACGCGATAGGCCTGCGCCACGGGATGTTTCGCGACACCTTCAGCCACTTGGCATGCTGGTTGAACAGCGAATCCACTATGTGGATGAACGCCTCGTAGCAGTTGAAGAAGCCATGCCGGCCCGTCAGCAGGTACCCCTCCAGCCACGCCTGGCAGAGGTGTTCGCTGAGTACTTCCATGACCCGGCCGTCGGGCGAAAGGTCCTCGTCGCCGTCCTGCAGCTTCCCGAGATAGCGCCGTCCGGTTGCCTCGAATACGGCCGACCAGCGGTTGGAGCGAGTCTCGTCGGGACTGAATATGCGGAAATCGCGCCGCTCGGCGTTGGTCTTGACCACGTCGCGGATGAACTGCCCCTGTATGGTGGTGGCTTCCGCTACGGTCGCCCCTGGCGAGGGCACGTCCACCGCGTAGTCCCGGAACTCCGGCAGGCGCAGCTCGCGCATGATGGTCCCGCCGTTGGCGTGCGGATTGGCGCCCATGCGTCTCTGCCCCGTCGGCGCCAGTTCCGCGATCCATTGCCTCAGGCGCCCCTGTTCGTCAAAAAGTTCCTCGGGGCGATAGCTCTTCATCCACTGCTCCAACTGCTTTATACGCTTGGGGTTCGCGCGAACGTCGCCGAGGGGAACCTGGTGGGCGCGGAAGGTGCCTTCGATCTTCTTGCCGTCCACTTCCTTCGGACAGGTCCAGCCCTTGGGGCTGCGCAGGACAATCATCGGCCAACGGGCCGGAGACGCGTCGCTCTCGGTGCGCGTCCTGCCCTGTATGTCCTTTATCTCATCGATGACCTCGTCCAGCACCTCGGCCATGCGACTGTGCATCGCCTCCGGCTCGTCACCCTCAACGAAGTGGACCTTGTGCCCGAAGCCCTGGAGCATCCTTTCCAGGTCGTCGCGGTCCATCCGTGCCAACACCGTCGGCCCGGAGATCTTCGCGCCGTTTAGGTGCAGAATCGGTATCACCGCCCCGTCCGTGACGGGGTTGAGGAACTTGTTGGAATGCCAGCTTGCGGCCAGCGGGCCTGTCTCGGCCTCGCCGTCGCCGATAACGCACGCGACTATCAGCTCCGGGTTGTCGAAAGCCGCCCCGTAGGCGTGCGCCAGCGAATAGCCCAGCTCTCCGCCCTCGTGTATGGAGCCGGGCACCTCCGGCGCGACGTGGCTCGGCACGCCGCCGGGAAAGGAGAACTGCTTGAACAGCCGCTTCATGCCCGCGGCGTCCTGCGAAATGTAAGGGTACAGCTCGCTGTAGGTGCCCTCCAGGTACGTATTGGCCACCATTGCCGGGCCGCCGTGCCCGGGACCGGCGATGTATATCATGTCCAGGTCGCGCTGCTTGATAACGCGGTTGAGGTGCGCGTAGATGAAGTTCAGACCCGGCGTGGTTCCCCAGTGCCCCAGCAGGCGGGGCTTGACATGCTCGGCCGCCAGCGGCTCTTTCAGCAGCGGGTTGTCGTAAAGGTATATCTGCCCGACCGACAGATAGTTGGCCGCCCGCCACCAGGCGTCTATCCGCCGAAGCTCCTCGTCGGTCAACGTCCGCCGGCTGGTGTCAGTGGTGGTCATGGTGAATCCCTTTCGAACCGCTCAAATAACCGTCATTTCCGCAAGGCGCAGCGCAGGGAAGTCGCCCGATGCGTTTGCGGAATTATAGCGGCGCCGGTCGGCCTTCGAGGGTATGGGCGAGACGCCGCCGGTAAGACAAACCTTCGGCGGAATTGGTCAGTAAACGCGGAACAGCCGCTTGAACAGGAAGTAGGCCGGGAACACGACCAGAAGATAGCCCACCAGCCAGGGCGGCATCATCAATGCGTCTATCCCGGGGACCACGCCGAAGAGCTTCATGCGGTCCATGGCAAGTTCGGTAACGAATCCCTCTCCATGGACCACCAGAGGCGGGCCGTAGAAACGTTCGCCCCAGATGACTTCATGGCTGAGCGTGCGCCCACCCAGACGCAGGGCAAGCCGCCAACTGCCCGCTTCGCCGTCGGCCGGGCGCAGGCGCCACTTCGCCAGACCGTATGTCTGCCCACCGTCGGAGACCGGCTCAATGGCACTGACCCATCCGGTGGTGGCTTCAAGTCCGTCCTGCGGCACGACGTGCATTACGCCGCCCGCCTCCACCAGCGGCGTGTAGGCCCGCAGTTCCACCGCTCTGCCCGGCTCGGGCGGACGATAGTCCAGCCGGGCCATCGCCCACGTGGCCAGTAGGACAATCGGTATCACACTGGCGAGCATGGGCTTTCCCTCTGCGCGGAGTTTTTTGAGGGATATCTCGCCCCTGGTGCGGCGATACCTCTTTATCGCTTCGCGGTCCTTTTCGCGGCGGGCGCGGCGGATAAGCTCCCTGATTCGCTTAAGGTCCGCGTCGGCCCGTTTCAGCAGGTCCTGGTCTGTCAGCACGCGACGGATGGCAGTCATTACAAGCACCGTCAGTACGGCGACGCTTACCAGAACCACGTCGGCCGGCAGATAGAGCAGCCAGCCCAGCAAGGCGTCACAGAAGGCCAATATCGCGCTGTGGACCTGCTCAAACACGGTCCACCTCCCCGTCGGCGAGTCGAATCCGTCCGCTGTTGCCGTCCACGTGTACCGTCTGTCCGTTACGGATGATCCGGGTGGCGTCGGCTCGCACGACCGCCGGTATGCCGAAGTCGCGCGCGACAATGGCGCCGTGGCTGAGAACGCCGCCGCGCTCCACTATCAGCGCGCGTGCCCCCGCGAACAGCGGCGTCCAGCCGGGGTCCGTGGACGGGCAGACGAGCACGTATCCGTCGGGCAGCTCGCCCGCCTCTGCGGGGTCGGTTACGACGGCTGCAGGCCCGCTCGCCACTCCGCCCGCCACGGCCGTGCCCGCGAGGTCCTCGCCGTCTGTCGGCTCCGGCGCCAGGCCGAGGTTCTCCAGGTCGGCCGAGTCTATGACCTCCGCCATATCCAGCCGCTGGAGTGCTTCCCAACGCAAGCGGCGCTCGGCGATCTCCTGCGAAAAGTCCCGGCCTTCAGCGGCCCTGCGCAGCTCCCCGATATCCAGGAAGAACACATCGTCGCCCATCTCCCAGCGGTCGGCGAGATGACGAAGCGTTCTGCGGATAAGCTCGTAGCCCATCATCAGGTAGTGCTTGCCGATCTCGCGATACGGCAGCAGCCGCTGCGCGTCGCGGAGGTCATGAAGTACCTCTTCGCGGAAGCAGCTTCCGCCGTGCTCGGCGAGCAGTTCGGGGAGCTTCTCTACGGCCTCGTCACGTCGGTGTGCGTTCCGCTCGTGGACCTCGCGCGGGTCGGGTATATTCGGCCCGGCCAGACGACGGGCCAGCTCCTCCACCGCCCGGTGGTCTTCCCTCCAGCGCGGGCGGGCAAGCTCCATCTCGCCGACACACCTGTGCCCGTAGAGCGAGACGAATTCCTCCACGGACGCCCTGCCGCGGGCGACTTCGTAGAGCATGCAGTCCTGCTGAAAGGTCGTATCTCCATCCAGCGCCCGCGTGAGCGCCGCTACCAGTTCCCTGCCGGACTCCTCTCCCATCAGTTGCACCAGCCGCCCCTCCAGGCGGTCTCGCGCCATTCCGCCGAAGAACCCCGGCAGCAGCGACTCGGCCGCGAAACGGTGCAGCACTTCCACAATCCGGCTTTCCAGTTCGTCCAGCAACTCCGCGTCGGAAAGCTCCTCCAGCCGCCGGTCTCTTTCGCCGCGTACGTATTCACTGAATCGCTTCGCCTCGCGGTCGAAGCGCTCGGCCGCCTGCGGTCGGAGGCGCCTGGTGCGCCGTGCGACGCGCGCCATGCTTGCCAGCGTGGCAGGCAGCTTCAGCAGGAACCGCCCGTCGGCCCGCGACGGGTCGAACTCGCGCGGGGCACCGTCCAGCAGCGAGGGGTCCTCGCGCAGCGCATCGGTGTCGTAGGTCAGGGGCATCGCCTCGAAGAAAAGCTCCGCCTGCCTTTGCGGGTCGCTGTAAATCCGCCCCCCGATAAGCTCCAGAAAGCCCTCCCGGGCGACGCGCTCGCTGCAGCGATAGCCCAGCTCGGCGTACATTCGCCCAAACCCGCCGGCCCCGCTCATGAACGACCGGACAATGCTCCAGGTCATGGGTGTGGGATGGCGGAGCGTCTCGTCGAGGTTGTGCAGCACCCATACCTTCCGCCGGCCGTCGCTCATCGCCGCCAGGCGGCGGATTTCTTCCCGCCGCAGCGGCTCGACGGCACGGGCCACTTCCAGCCCGCGGATGGGCCTGGCCTGCAGCAGCGCGAACCGCCCGTCGGCCCAGCCCCACTCGATATCCATGGCCCGGCCGTAGTGTCTCTCCACCCGCATCGCAAGCTCGTGCAGCTCGGACACCTGTTCGTCCGACAGACACGGGGCGTGTGGGTCGCCGCGAACGGCCGACGCCCCCAGCGGCGCGACGTACGCATGCTTGTGACCCACCTCGCAGGTGAACTGCGACGGATCCCGACGGTCCACGTAGTAGCGGTCCGGGGTTATATCGCCGGAGACTATCGACTCGCCAAGCCCGTAGCCGGCCTCGATGACCATGTGCCTCTCGTCCCGCCCGGTCGGCTCGACGGTGAACACGATGCCGCTGACCTGGCTGGGGAACATCTCCTGTACGTTGACGGCCGTCCCCGTCAGGTCCGTTATGTTGTGCCGGCGGCGATAGGCGACCGCCCGGTGGCTGTTCCAGCTATCGAGAACCGCTTCGACGCACTGGACGAGCACGTCCCACGGCCGCGTGGGAAAGTCCATGCCGGTCTGCTCGCGGTAGATTTCCAACAGTTTCAGTGCCCGCCGGCGGTCGGGTGGTCCGTCGCCGACCGCCTCGAACGCCGACGCTTCCAGCCCGCGGGCGGTGGTGGCGAACGAACGGACGAACTGCTCGTAGAGCCGCCAGAACTGCTCCGTATCGCCCACATCGTCGGCCAGGTCGGGAGTAAGCCCGCAATTCAGCAGCGTGTCCATCATCCCCGGCATGCTCCGGGCCGCCCCTGACCGCACGCCTACAAGCAGCGGCGTCGGCCCCCTGCCGAAGGTCCGCCCTGTCTTGTGCTCCAGTTGCCAGAGGTGTTGGCGAAGCTCATCATCCAGCCCCTCGCCGCGGCGCCGGCCCGACTCGTGATAGCTACGGCAGACCTCCGTGGTGATGGTGAACCCGGGCGGCACGTCCAGTCCCGCCAGCGTCATCTCCTTCAGCGACGCCCCCTTGCCGCCCAGAATCGCCCTGGCGTCCACGTCTGCGGGCAGGGGTTCGTCGAAGGCGTATATGCGGCGTCTATCGCTCATCGTCCACCCCCGCGGCCACCACGCCCCAGCCGCTGCGCGGCATGTACAGCCGCGAGCCATACAGGACCATTCCGCCGGTCGGCTCGCCCAGCCAGCTCACGTCTAGCCATTCGGCGGGGTCTTCCTCGCCGCCGATCTCCCACAGAAGCAATCGCTGCGTTCCTTGGAACAGCACACGGCCGCGGGCGACCATCGGTGTGGTTCCGGCCATGGCTCCGTCGATACGGTGCAGAACGCTGCCGTCTTCGCGGTCGATGACGACAAGCTCGCCGGCGTCGTTGATATAGAGAATCTCGTTGGCGGCGACGGCCACGTCCGCCGAAGCCGGTCCTCCCTGAAGGGACCAGTCGTCGAGCATTTTGCCGTCCACCAGAGACCGGGCTTCCACTCCGGCGGTCGTCGGCACAAACACCGTCCGTCCATCCGCCGTAGCCATACCCACGGGACGTCCGGCAAGGTCGTGCAGCCAGAGCAATCTGCCGGTGCCGCGGTCCAAAGCGACCAGGCGTGCGTCAATCGTCGCCGCCAGCAACATTGCTCCGTGTACGGTCGGAGCCGCGGCCAGCTCGCCCGCTTCGTACCGCCACGCGACCGTGCCGTCTGCGTCCACCATCGCCACCGAACGGGGCGCATCCTGCACGAAGACTTCATCGCGCGCCACGGTGAACAAGCCGGAGGCCTCGTCGGCCACATCCAGGGTCCATTTCGCCTCGCCGCTGTCGGCGTCCACGCAATGCAGGTGCCTGTCGGCCTCGCCCGGCTCGCCGTCAACCAGCAGGACCTCTGCGTCCCTCACGGCGGGGCTGAGACGCACACCGTTGGTGGTGGCGTAGAACCACAGCGGATCGGCCCCGCCCCGGGCGTCGCCGTCCGGAGGCAAGGCGGCTAGGCCGTTCGATCCGCCGGAAAGCGGCACAAACAGTCTGTCCAGCAGTGCAGCGGGTGTTGCGGCGGTCGTGTCGCCGTCGCCGGCAAGCTCCGGCGGGTAGTTCCAGAGGAACTCGCCCAGCGCCGGAACCGGAGAGCCGTCCGGGTTGCCGCCCGCACCGGGACCGCCGCCGGGCCCGGGCCAGAGGGGGATGGTCGGCTCGTCGGCTCTGCTGCCGACGCTGAGCAGACCGTCGTTCTGCGTGCCGACGTACACCTGCCCGCGAGCGACGGCCGGCGAGCTGATAAAAAGCGGTTCGGTTCCGAGCGACACCTGGGCGATGCGCCTACCGTCATGGCGGTCGAGTATGAACAGCGAGCCGGTGGTTGAGACGACGTAAACGTAATCGTCGCAGACGGCGGGCGAGGCGATGATCGGCGATTGTGTATTCCACCGCCAACGCTCGGTCCCGTCGCGCTGGAGGCAGTAGATGTGCCCGTCGCGGCTGGTGAAATATACCGCGTCGTCCGTCAGGGCCGGCGAGCCGAGGATTGTGTCGCCGGCGGAGAATTCCCAGTCCGCCTCCAGAGTTTCCAGGTCCACGCGCACCATACGTCCGGCCGGGCGCTGACCGTAGTGCTCGGCCGTGTTTACGTAATCGCCGGTCCCCATGCCCACATAGAGCTTTCCGTCGTCGATTGCGGGCGGGCTGAATACCGGATAATCGAAATCCAGCCGCTCCAGCTCCTGCCCCGTCCCGGCGTCCAGCACCGCCAGCGCCTCCCCGCCGACGCCCAGACCCGCATAGACCTTTCCTTCGTGGGCCGCCAGCGATGTCTCGGCATCGACGTACTCATCGCCCGGCGCGTGCCAGAGTACCTTCGCCCCGCCTTCGCCGTCGCCTTCCACCGCGAACGCATATATCCCGTCGTCGCCGGTCCCCACAAAGACCCTGCCCCCGGAGACCACCGGCGTGCATTCCACGTGCCCGCCGGTGCGGTACTCCCAGATGACCTCACCGCTGCCACGGTCCAGGCAGACGATACGCGAGTTGTTGTGGTAATGCAGTCCCTCGCCGACGAGCAGGCGGTCGCCCACAACAACGGGCGAAGAAAAGGTCGGGAAGTAGCCGTCCGGCCGCGACTCCCACACCACCGCGCCGGTGTCGGCGTCCAGGCAGTAGATCCGCCCGCTGCCGCCGCGGGATGTCATGCCCAGCTTGGCTCCGGCGACGTACACACGGTTGCCGACGACGGCGGGGCTGGAGAAGAACGCCTCGTCCTGACCGTGAAAGGTCCAGTTCACTCCGCCGGCGGCCGGTCCCGTTTCACCGCTTACCGCGCCGGTTCGGCGAAGGTTGCCCCGGAAGACCGGCCAATCGTCGCCGGCCTGCTCGGCCGTTGTCGGCCCCGCCCCGCCGGGCCAGAGCGCACCGGCCGCCCAGCCAACCAGGATTATCGCACCGACCGTCAGCACCAGGGGCACCTTCAGCCGCCAGGCGAGCAGTATGCCCTGCTTGAGGACTCTCGGCTTGAACAAACTCAGCAGCGTCGCGCCGACGGCCACCAGTATCGCCGGCAGCAACGTCAGCAGTACCTGGATAGGACCGATGAGGACCGGTACGACTGCGATTGTGTTGCCGTAGAAGCTCATCTTTCTCTGTGTGCGGACGGTCTTGCTTCAGGAACCTTGGTCAGGCGTACATGGTCCGCTACGGCTCATCGTCCGCAGGCAGGACCAGTCGCGAAGGTCTTGTGACGATTTCGCGCCGGGACTGCTCATCCGCACCCGGCATACGCCAGGTGACATCCAGCGGGCCTCTGGAGGTCTTGCCGAAGATCACCGGCTGGGCCGGCAAGAGCAGTCGTGCGCCGAGGTCGCGTCGTCCGTCAGTCGCGCGGACGACGGCCGGTCCCGCCGTGCCGGCGGTCGTTACCGTCAGTGAAAGGGTCGGACCGTCCTGCCGCCGCAGGAGCAGCAGCTTGCCGCTAGTGGTGGAAAGGACCAGGTCGGTACCGCCGCTGCCGGTGAAGTCGCCCAGGACGCCCGCGGACTGACCGGTCTCCAGCTCGTCGAGCACCTCGTAGTCCACGTAGTCGAGCGATTCCTCCAGGTCGGCCGCGTAGCCGAAACACCTGAACCCGCGATTGAAGTACACGTGCGGACGTGCCTGCGGGTACAGCAGGACCGGTTCCTGCCGCCCGTCGTTGTTGATGTCGCCAAGGGCAAGGCCGGCAACGCCCGGGCGGGCGATGTAATCCAGCTCGCCGCTCTCGTCGGTGCGGTCCCGGAAGACCTCTCCGTCACGGACAAGCAGGATGGCGCCTTCCCTGCCGGTGAGCAGAACGTCAAGCTTGCCGTCCGCGTCGAAATCGCCGGCGGCCGCACCTGAAAGATCCGTATAGCCGCTGTCGGTTACGCTCTCCGGCTCGGCGTAAGCACCTTCCCCAATGCCTTTGTAGAACAACGCCCCTTCGGACGTGGTCTGGAACACGTCCGGCAGCCCGTCGCCGTCGAAATCCGCGATGACGCAGGGACCCGTCCCTTCCCGCGCGGGCGAGGCCTCGGCAATCGGCTCGACCTTCAGCTCGCCGCCCACCAGCTTCGCGCGAACCGGCGACCCTTCCGTGCCGACTACGAGCGCCACAGCCGCATCCTCGCCCCCGCAGGCCGGCGACAGACTCTTCACGGTTCCGTCAACAGTTGCGGAAGCTTCGGCGGTGAACTTCCCGTCGGGCTGCTGAAGAACAAACACCAGCTCACCATCCGCGGCGTTCCAGGAAGCGATGTCCACGCGGCCGTCGCCGTCGAAGTCGCCCACGGTCAGCAGGTCGCTTCGGCTTTGCAGGGCTGAGGACTCGGTTACGTCATTCAGCGACCCGTCGCTGATCTCGTACAGCCGGTCGCCGCCGGGCGTGCCGACCAGCAGGTGGTGTTCGCCTTCGCCGCGCATGTCGGCAACCAGCATCGCACCGGCCGGCGCGGGAAGCTCAGCCACTGTCTCGACGCCCTCCCACATCACTGCCGATACCGAGGGCACCTCGGCCCGGGGGTCCGACGCGATGTACTCCAGACACTCCCGCAGCATCACCGTGCTGCCGGCCCAGACGGTCTTGAGGTCCAGCGGGTCCATCCGCCCGCCGGCGTCCGAGCGTATCTCGTAGCCGTCGTCACGCTGGTACAGCGCGATCCAGGCGGTCCCCACATGCAGCATGGCGGCGGGGCTTTCCACGTCCATTCCGGCCATCGCTGCGGCGGAAAAGTCGCCCCAAAGCAGCAACGCCTCGGCCGGCGTGTCGGAACCGATTGCGTCGCGAACCCGGCGAACGAGCCGCTCGTCGCCGGTATCGACGCGTATCGACAACGGCTGCGGCAGTTCGCCCTTGACCGCGGCCACCCCGGTCAGCTCAACCAGCCCCTGCTCGTCGGGTCGGGAAATCCGGGCGGTCGCCACCGCATCGGCGCGGTGGTACAGGTCCACAGGTGTGAAATTAACGTTGATAAGCCCGAAGGCCTCGCCCGCGAGCAAAGCAAACAGAACCGCCGATACGACAATCCGCCACGCCACGCGGGCGGAGCTTGGTATGTGTGGCATCTGGTTGGTCTCTCCTGGGTAACTCTGGTTTGAGCGTCCCGCGTGCTCCGAAGGCGACCGGGACTGTGACTATAGAATGTAACACATCACACCCCGTCCGAGGCACGCGGAAAAGTCGCGAAACACAAGCCGCCGGCGCACGTTCCATGACCTGAGGAAGGAGAACCCCATGAACACATCCGCCCGGAACTTTGTGCGAACCCTTGTTGTCGTGTTAACGGTCCTTTCCGTCGCCGGCGTAGCGGCCGCCGACGTTGAACGTCCCTTCGTGATGTGGACGGCCGATGAGCTTGCCGAAATCAAGGACCGCATCGAGAACCAGCCGTGGGCGCAACAATGGTGGCAGCAAGAGCCGGCCAATTCCGCCGACCGCGCACTGCGCGACCTGCTGGCGTGGCAACTCTACGACGACGAGCAGGCCGCCGACAGACAGAAAGACATTCTGATGGGCGACATGCGTTCCAGCCCACCCCTGGGCGGTGCGCAGTGGGTGAACGTGGTACGGTTCGACATGCTCTACGACCGCCTCACGCCGGCCGAGCGAAACGAATGCGAGCGCGCGTTCAGGCGCTACATCGACCACGCAATCTTCGAGAACGCCCTGTTCGACCCGGACGTCTTCAACGACGAGCGCAATTATTCCCGCTACGACGCGAAGTTCTACCGCCGCGAAAACTGGCTGCCGAACATAGTCTGGCCGCGCCGCATCAGCGCCAACCTGATGGCGGCCGCGCTGGCGGACGAAGAGCTGATCCGCCGCACCTGGTCGCACTACGGGTCGTGGCAGTGGTATTTCGACGAGTACCTCGCCGACAGCGGTTTCTACGGCGAGGAGTTCTCCAAGATGGGCGCCACGCCGGGAGCGATGATCGTTTACTGCCGTGCGGTGGAGAACCTGGGACTCAACGAGCTTGGCTTCGGCTACAAGGGCCGCTCGGGCGCGACCATGCGCGGGCACATCCGCTCGCTGATACGCATCGCATACCCGCAGGTCGATCTGCACTCGGCTCGACCTCAATATCCGATTGTTACGATGGGCGATCTGCGGCAGAACGGCTCCAGCGTCAGGGAAAGCTGGCCGACGTTCGCGTTCCAGCACTCGCTGGTGACGGGCTTCCTGCCGGACGGCTTCGGCGGCAACAACCGCTGGCGTGCCCACGGCGCTTGGGGCGGCACACGCCGCGGCAACCATCCGCAATGGGACGGTTACAGCGGGTTCACACCCAAGATGCAGATTCCCTTCTGGTTCGAGGCCGCACAGGCCCGCTGGCCCGAGGACGGATACGGGTACTTCCTGGCGGCTATGCGTGAGCCGGATGAAGACCGATACGTGCCGTCGCTGTACTTCGGCATCAACCCGATAGCCCCGAACGAGGCCGACGCACCGCCCGCTCCGTCATGGATCGCCCCGCAGAGGGGCATCGTCATGCTCCGTGCCGACGAGTCGCCGGATTACTGGCAGTCCGCCGCTCCGGCCGCCTCGATGCGCCTGGCAAGCCCCTACGCCCATAGCTGCAATGACAGCTTCGCCCTGCTGGGGCTGTTCGCATACAACCGCCAGATATACATGAACCGCCAGACCACACGCGGCTACGCCCGTGACTACACCAGGAGCATACTGAGCCACTGTGGCGTGATGGCCGACGACAAGGAACCGGCCTTCACCTATGACACCACCACCCGGGACGGCTTTTACGAGGACGTTAAGTTCGCCTTGGCCACCAGCCCATCGATATATGACGGGCTGGAGGCCACGCGGGCTTTGTTCCTTACGGATGCGTACCTGTTCGACGCGTACAACCTCCGGAGCACCGACCGCAAGGAGCACAAATTCTATTGGCTGGTGCACGCACCGGGCGAAAGCGAGGTCGGCGGGAACTGGTCCCGGTCGCACGAGTTGGGCGGCGTGCTCAGCCCCTTCGGCCGAGCCAGGACGCTGCCGACCGACGACCGCTGGTCCGTAACGGTCACACAGACATGTGCTCTGGACGACGTATCCGACGCCCGGCTGCCTGAGCAATGGTACGACCGCCGAGTCGGCGTAAGATTGCAGATGCTGGGCGCTGACGACACCAGAGTCCACGTAGCCGCCACGCCGGTCGCAGATTCTCCCCAGGACGCTCCGGCCCGCGAAGAAAACCCGCAAGCTTATGAGATCGGAGGCACGAGCGTAATCGTCGGCCGCGAGGCCGATGCGACCACGTTCGCTGCGTTGCACGTGCCCTTCGAGGCAGGCAAGTCCAAGGGACTGTCGCTGCGACGCATGGGCGAAGGTGACAACCATATCGTCGTCGGCGTAACCGGCGACGGCCGCGACGAGATAATCGGCGTAAGCTTCACTGACAGTCGCGAAGTAATCTCCGTCGAGAACGACGGCCGGAAGCTCTCCTTCGCCGACCACGCGTTTGTACGGATAGAGGACGACGCCGTGCGGGCCTGGGGCGACGTGCGGTCGCTGGATGTCGAGACGCGCGGCGGCTCGACGCGGTTCTATCTCAACGGCCGGCTCACGCCCGCGACGGTAGCGAACGGACGTCTGCGATACGGCAACTGAGCGCCAAATGCAGCAATGGTACCCCCGGGCGACGCGGCTTCAGCGAGGCGCGGTGGCTTTATCCAGCGCCTCGAGCAGGTCGGCCTTGTCGTATTTGCCTGTCAGCTCCAGGGGTTCGCCCTCGCCCGGCGGGAACACCACCGTAAGCGGGGGCGACTTGTCGAACCGCTCGCGCAGGTAGGCATCGGCAGGTGAGTCGGCGTTGGTGACGTCGGCGACCATCATCAGGACGTCGCGCCGCTGAAGCTCGTCGGGCAGATCCTCGTCGCGATACACCGTGTTGTCTATCCACACGCAACTGACGCACCAGGAGGCGGTGAACTTCAGCACGACGGGCCGACCCTCGTCGCGGGCTTCGGCAATCGTGGCCTCACTGAACGGCGCGAAATCCACCGTCAGCGGCTTCGGCGGCGAGAGCATCCACCAGCCCGTCGCCACCGCCAGAACAACCGCGGAGCCGCGAACCGCCAGCTTCGCCCAGCGGGCGGAGTCGTAGCGGACCCATTTGCCCCATATCCACAGCGCCATCGTAAGCACCACCCCGTAGCCGACTACCCAGAAGGGATAGCTGCCCTCCGCCAACGTGGATATCAGCCACACCGCCACCAGCAACAACAGGAACCCCATTCCGTGCTTCATTAACTCCATCCACCGGCCCGGCTTAGGCAGGCGGTTCAGCAGCTTGGGGAACGCCGCCAAGGCGACGTGCGGCAGCGCCATGCCAAGGCCTATCAGCAGAAACACGGCCGTTCCCACCGCCAGCGTTTGTGTCTGTCCCCACGCCAACGCCGCCAGCAGAATCCCAAAACTGCACGGGGTAGCGAGAATCGCCATCATCAGTCCCATGCCGAGAGAGCTGAGGTGCCCGCCGGAACCGGGGCGTCCCTCCAGCGCCGCGACCCTCTGCGGTACGGTTACGGTGAACAGGTCGAACAGGTTGGCCGCCACGACCACCAGCACCAGCCCCAGAGCCGCCCGGACCGGCGGGCTCTGCCACTGCTGGGACCAGTTGAACGCCCGGTCCAACGCCAGCTTCAGGACAAGGTTCGCGACCGCCAGGCCGACGAAGAAAAGCATGATGCCGGCCGCGAACGCCAGACCCAGCGTCACGTAACGCCGGCGCGACTGTCCGCCCATCTGTACCAGCGAGTAAATCCGCAGCGGGATGATGGGCAGGACGCACGGCATGATGTTCAGAACCAGCCCCGCCAGCACCGCCAGCGCCAGACCTGTCCAGAGTGTCATCCCGTCGCCGGCGGCCGGGCGGCGGGACAAGCTCCGCCGTTCAGCGGCCTGGGCTTCCGCAAGCCCGCCGGATATGCGCGGGTCGTCGCTCCAGGCGGGGTTCGGCTCGGTCCTCTCGCCGACGCGCACGGTGGCGGCCGCCGAAACGGCCTGGTCTCCCTCAAGGTTTATGCATACGTCGTCGGGCCCGCCGCAGACCTGACCCTCCAATGTCACCTCGATTTTGTACTCGCCCGGCTCGACGTCCTTCGGTATTTCCAGAGGCACATACGCGACTGCTCGCCCCCTGAACGAGTTGACTGTAATCACACGGTCGCCGAGGTCGTACTCGTACGGTTCGGCCGCGGGCCAAAGGGGTTCCCCCGCGTTCAGCGGGCCTGCGGACACCTCCATCCGCGCGGGGATGACGAACTGGGCATCAGTGCCCGGGTCCGGGCCGTAGTACACCCACGTATCGGCAATCCGCATGTCCACGGCGACGTGCATCGACTCGCCCGGGCGAATGGATTCATGCGACGGGACCAGGTCGGCCTCCAGCCGGGCGGCCTGCTGGAAGCCGTCGCCGCCAAAGATATCATCACCAAGCCCCTGGCCGTGGGCGGCTGCCGCCACGACAAACGTAAACAACAGAAAAGACAGTCGCTTCACAAAGCAATCTCCTTCAAAATCGCCTCGCACCATAGTAGCGCCCGGCTGATTATTTTGTTCGGAGCGTTCAATGCGTCTGCGTTACACTATCTATGCAATGATATCAGGAAAAAAGAGCACAAGCTGTTCCCTGCTGGCCCTTTGCGTGCTGGCGCTATCGGCGGCGGTGGTCGCCGACACCGTTGTGATGGAAAGCGGCAAGACATACACCGGCCGCGCGGAACGACAGGGCGAGACGGTTCGCATCGAAATGGAGCACGGAACCATCGATGTGCCGGCCGAAGAAGTCCTGTACATAATTCCTTCCGAAGAACAGGACGAAGAGCCGGACAGCGAACCCACCGCCCCGGACGGCGCCGCCGACGGGACCGCCACGCGGTACACAGGTAACACGGCCGCGGATGCCACCCGCCCCGAGCCGATGCTGTTTGTGCTGATGCGCCGACTCCAGAATACGCCTGCCGGGACCGAGTCGTATTCGCTGAGGCGACAGATACGCCAGTTCCAGATAATGGCCCATGACCGCAAACGCAAAGTCGGCGGACAATGGGTCGATCCGGACTACTTCAAGCGCGCCAGAGAGGCGTTCGCCGAAACACTCGACGAGGCCAATGAGCTGGACCGGTCTATCGGTCGCGTTCGTGGGGACACGCCGGCCGACGAGGCCGAGCGGCTTCGTATCCGCCAACAGGCGGCAACCAGGTACCGCTCGGCCGCCAGACAGTGGCCCGACCCCCTGTTGCAAAAGTTCCTGATGGGCGTGGCCGAGCTTTATGCGGGCAATCACAGTAGGGCAGAGTCGTTTTTCGACGCCTGTATCGCCGAGTTGCCGCAGGTGGCGGGGTTCCACCAGGGACGCACTTTGGCACTCCAGGGGGCACGACGCTACGACGAGGCCTTGAGGGCAGCGATGGATACTCTTCGCCTTCAGCCCGAGTCCCCACAGGCGCTGGCGCTGGTGGCCGGTGCGATGGAGAACATCCCCGGCGCCGAGACCGACAGGCCGCCCTATACCGACGCCAGGGAAATGCTCGAGGAGTACGAGGACGTGGATGAGACGGTATCCCGCGCGAGTCGCGAGATGCGGTGGCTCATGCCCGGCCTGCGGCGGGACTGGAACGTCCGCAGCGAAACCAGCATGCCCGAGCTGCCCTATGACCGTCTGTACGTGCGACAGGCCGTCGCGGTGCCGGTCGCCGAGCAGTTCGTGCTGGTGGATGCGGAAGTTGTAGAGGGCGCCGAGGAGGTATTCCTGCAAACGGCGGACGGCCGGCTGTTCGGCTGTGACGCTGCCCGAATCAGCACCTTCGGACAGCAGTCCCTGCCGCCGTTGCGGGTGCTGGCGGTAGCCGACGCCTCCTTCACACCTGCGGACGTGGCGGAGGCGGTGGTCGAGGACCAGGACCTGACGGTGCGGGCGTGCGATGCATTCGGGCAGATGAGTTCCGACGTGCGCGAGTTCCGCACGCGGATCAAGGGCGAGAACGACACGCTGAAGCCGACCGTTGAGCTTCTGCCGGGCGAGAGCGGCTCTCCGGTGCTGACGGATGACGGCAAGCTCGCCGCCTTCCTCACCGGCCGGACGGACCCCGCCGAGGACAACGGTGGACCCGGCCGCGTGGTTCCACCGGATGAGATACGCGAGCTGCTGGACGCCAGTCGAATGCGCATCCGACGGGGCGGGTTCGGCTTCGGGCACAGCGTCGCCAAGCGGAACGCCGAGCCGGTTGCGCTTGAGGGACAGGCCTTCGTGGTAATGGGACTGTTCGGCGAAAAGTTCGAGTAGCGACGCAAGGGGAGAACGGGTCGAAGCCGGTCGCTACCACGGCAAATCCACGCCGGGTCCCTGATCACCTGTGGTTTGCGTTTCGTTGGTCTTTTCGTCGACCCGGCCGGTCTCGATGGCTTCCTTGAGTCGTTCGGCGATCCATTCGTCCCGCTGCTTCTGGAATTCGCGGTCCTCCGGCTCCATGACCTTCAACGTCAACCTGTTGGGCAGGTCGATGGTTCCCCTGCGTCGAAGCATACGCTCGCCCTGTCTGCGTATGAAATCGTTGATGAATTCCCGCAGTTTCCGGTCCTCCGCGACGCTCCAGTCCTGGTCAATGTTCTCGTAGACATAGCGGATGGTATTCCGCTCGACCTGCGTGG
Source organism: Phycisphaerae bacterium (assembly GCA_049975485.1). Taxonomy (GTDB): domain Bacteria; phylum Planctomycetota; class Phycisphaerae; order SM23-33; family SM23-33; genus PUND01. Next base: position 66,708 of record JBNGDC010000008.1, read on the forward strand.
CGGGCACCTCCGGCGGCAGGTGAATACTGGGGTAGTCTTCCAAGTTGGTAAACATGTGCGACAGCAGCAGCGCGCCGATGACGTGCGCCGCCCGCGCGTGCGGCTCGAGTTGATCATCGGACTGCAACTCGCTGACGCGGAAAAGCATCCCTGCGAGCCGTCCGCGCGGGCTGGAGTGGTACAGTGCCGTCAGGTCCGCGTATATCTCCTGGAGGTGCTGAAACAGCATGCGATGGTCGCGGTACAGCAGCAGCACGTCGCGCAAAGGAAGGAACTCGCTGATATAGTTGTGCCCCAGCTCGTGCCAGACGATGAACTCGCCCAGGTGCCCTTTCCGCAGGTTGTGTCTCTCGGCGAGGGCGCCCTGCAGCGGGCGTTCGTTGTCAATCAGACTCGGCCGCCAGGTCACGACAATCAGCAGCTTTCCCTGGTGCACACCCACGGGCAGCTGGGCGCCAAGATGCTGTGACGGCATGTAATTGGCCGTCAACTCGCGATTCCAGATGCGCGCCTGGAAGCTGGTCCTCTCGAGGGACTTGCAGTTTTCCCACCACGCCGGACGGAAGTCCTGGATACTCTTGCGCATGTACGCCATGTTCTGCCGCTGCTGCGGCTCCCAGTAGCGGATATACCTGCCCGAACCGCGCATCGCCTCCTCAAAATCCTCGAACCGGCTGTTCATGTACGCCGAGCGAATCTGCTCGTAACGCTCAGCGGCCTCGGCTTTCATCTGGGCCTGACGCTCGGCGTATATCTCCGCTGTGGTCTTTGGCGCGTCGTCGGCCTGTTCATCGTCACTCTGGGCGGGCAGCGCGGAACACAGAGACAACACGGCCGCAATCGAGAGACGAACGCCCCATGAGCAAATCCGTATACCCTTCATTTCGATACCCTTACACCCGTTGATGCACTGGAGGAAGTGTTGGGCGTATTATAGGCCCAACCTGTAACTCCAGGAAGCACAAAAAGCTTTCGACAAAAGCGCATGCGTTCTCATCATTGTAGGTAAACACTCCCGCCCATTCCAGGCGGCCGGAGCTTGTCGGCGCGGGGGCGTTGCATTCCGCCGGCCGCAAGGTTACATTTTCGCGTCTTATGGCAAAGCTGACAGACAAAGAGCTTCGAGAGCAGGTCGATGCGCTGTCCCGCGGGTGCGAAGGTCTTTACACCCGTGAGGAGCTTGAGCAGCGGCTCAGGCAGGCGGCCGCGCAGGACCGCCAGCTCCGCATAAAGATCGGCATGGACCCCACCGCACCGGACATTCATCTGGGGCACACCGTGTCACTGCGGAAGCTGCGAATGTTCCAGGACCTCGGCCACCGGGCCGTACTGATTATCGGCGACTACACCGCACGCATCGGCGACCCCAGCGGCGCTAACAAAACGCGGCCGATGCTCTCACCCGAGCAGATAGAGGAAAACGCCCGGACGTATTTCGACCAGGCGGGGCTCATCCTCGACACCTCACCCCAGAAGCTGGAGGTCCGCTACAACAGCGAGTGGCTGGGCAAGCTGAGCTTCGCGGAGGTACTGCAGCTCGCCGCACAGACGACCGTCGCCCGGATGATGGAACGGGACACCTTCGAGAAACGGTACAAGGCCGGCGAGCCGATCGGACTGCACGAGTTCCTCTACCCGTTGATGCAGGGCTACGACAGCGTCTGCATACAGGCCGACGTCGAGCTGGGCGGCACCGACCAGACCTTCAACAACCTGGTCGGCCGGACGCTTCAGGCCTCGGCCGGACAACCACCGCAGATAGTGATGGTTTTTCCGCTGCTTGCGGGCCTGGACGGCGTCGAGAAGATGAGCAAGTCCAAGGGCAACTACGTCGGCATTACCGAAAAGCCCACGGAGATGTTCGGCAAGCTGATGTCGATACCCGACAACCTGATGGACAACTACTTCACACTGCTGACCGACCTGCCCCGCGAGCAGATAGATACGCTTCTGGACGCCGACCGCACGCACCCCCGCGAGGCCAAGGCCACGCTGGCGAGAACCATCGTGGCAACGTATCACGGCGAGGAGGCGGCCGGGCAGGCGGAGGCGGAGTTCCAGCGGGTCTTCAGTAACCGCCAGACACCCAGCGACATGCCGGAAGTCTCAGTGCCCGAAGGTGCCATCAACGTGGTCAACCTGGTGACGTCGGCCGGTTTCGCGAAATCGACCAGCGAGGCGCGTCGGCTGATAAAGCAAGGGGCCGTCAGCATAGACGGAGAGAAGCTCACGGACATCAACGCGGAGGTCTTTGTGAAGACCGACCAGGTTCTCAAGGTCGGCAAGCGCCGTTTCGGCCGCATCGTTACCGGCTGAGAGCACCACCGAGACCGTCAGGACCATCGAGTTCGCGAAGAAACAGCGAGCGCGAACAAGCGCGGCGATTCCGGTGACCCGGAACCGCCGCGTTTTTTCTGCCTGCTATTCCGTCAAGCGCAGCAAGTGTACCGGCAGCCGGCTACCGCTTACCGGCTACAGGCCACTGATTACTGCTTCTTGTAGAAGTCGATCATTTCCTTGCAGGTCTTGACGGGGACCTTGGAGGCGTTGCCGGCCTGGCCGAAGAACGTCATCCGGTGTGCACAGACCTCCTTCATCGCCTCGCGGGCCGGTCCAAGGTACTTCCGCGGGTCGTACTGCCCGGGGTCCTCGTCGAAGACCTTCCGGATGGCACCCGTCATCGCAAGACGGTTATCCGTATCGATATTGACCTTGCGCACGCCGTGCTCGATGCCGCGCTTGGCCTCTTCCACCGGCACGCCGTAGGTCTGGGGAATTTCCCCGCCGTGGGCGTTGATGATATCCTGCAGCTCCTGCGGCACGGCCGACGAGCCGTGCATGACCAGGTGCGTGTTGGGCAGGCGCTTGTGGATTTCCTCGATGACGCTCATCACCAGCACGTCGCCGGTGGGCTTCTTCTTGAACTTGTAGGCGCCGTGACTGGTCCCGATCGCCACCGCCAGGGCGTCCACGTTGGTGTCGGCACAGAACTGCTCGGCCTGCTCAGGGTCGGTAAGATGCTTCTGGGCCTCTTCCTCGGTAAGACCGGCGCCGTGGCCGTCCTCGATGCCACCGAGCGTGCCCAGCTCGCCCTCGACGGTCACTCCGAGAGAGTGTGCCTTGTCCACGACCTGCTTGGTGACCTTGACGTTGTACTCGTAACTGGCCGGCGTCTTACCGTCGGCCTCCAGCGAGCCGTCCATCATCACGCTGGTGAAGCCCTGGTCGATGGCGCTGAAGCAGGTCTCCGGGCTGTTGCCGTGGTCCTGGTGCATGGCGATGGGGATCTTCGGGTACAGCTCGACCGCCGCCAGCATCAGGTGCCGCAGGTACGCGTCGTTGGTATATTTCCGCGCGCCGCGGGAGGCCTGCACGATGACCGGCGATTCCGTTTCCTCGGCGGCCATCATGATCGCCTGTATCTGCTCCATGTTGTTGACGTTGAACGCGGCCAGTCCGTAGTTGTTCTCGGCCGCGTGGTCCAGAAGCACTCGCATGGGTACCAGTGGCATATCTTCTCCTTTTGCGCTGATACAAACGGGCAGGTCTCAAATTCGAGCCGTGAATTATATAGGTCGCGCCGATGCTTGAGAAGGTTTTTTCGCCGCTTTGGAGCGATTCGACCGCCGGAATCAATCCGCGATACCGGCGAGCCGGGCAACCTTCTCAGTGGGTATGCCTATATCCACCACGCGAACGTCCCCGGTGTACTGCCCGGCGACGGGGCAGTCAAAACCGGCCTTGCGGGCCACGAAAGTGACTGTCCGGTCGGCCTTGACGGCCGGGCCTGACGCCTCGCCGGTATCGCAGTCCAGTCCGGTGGGGATGTCAACGGCCAGCACGGGACGACCGGCGGCATTTATCTGCTCCACGACCGAGGCGGAAGCGCCACGCAATGCCCCACTTATCCCGGTTCCCCCAACGGCGTCCACCACCAGGTCGAACCCGGTCAACTGCGCCGACAGCTCGGGTAACGCACCTTCGCCCACGTCCCGGACATCCAGGCCCAGGTTGACGATGATCTCGAGGTTTACGCCGGCGTGTCCGGTGATCTTCTCACGCGGCGCCGTCAGGAAAACGACCGCCCGCACCCCTCGGATAGTCAGGTGCCTGGCGGCCACAAACCCGTCTCCGGCGTTGTTGCCACCGCCGGCGACCACAGCGACACTCGCATCGGCGGAATTCCCGAGCATCTCGCAGGCAGCATCGGCCACGTGCCGCCCGGCGTTCTCCATCAGCACCGCCGCCGGAACACCGAGCGTTTCGATTGCGTAGCGGTCTATCCGCCGGACCTCGTCGCGTTTCATGCTGCGCATGTGGGGGCCTTCTCAGTCCAGAAGCTCGTCTATGGCGCCCTTGAGCACGTTCTTCTGCTGGACGCCGACGAACTTCTTGGCCATCTCACCGTCCTTGAACAGGATCAGAGTGGGAATGGCGCTGATGCCGTAGCGCATGGCGATTTCGCGGTTGTTGTCGGTGTCCACGCTGCCGATGACAACCTTCTCGCCATATTCGCCCGCCAGTTCCTTGATCGTGGGAGCGACCATTTTGCAGGGCATGCACCACTCGGCCCAGAAGTCCACCAGGGCGGGCTTGCCGGAGTTTATGACCAGTTCATCAAAATTCTCGTTCGTCAGCTCCATCACCTCGGACATCAGCGGCTCCTTATATAGGCAAAAGCGCATAAACAATTCTGACAGCCGGCGGGAAATGCTAGCACCGCCGGCGTCGCAAAGTCAACTTTACCCGCGCAGACGGCCCCGTCCGCCGGTGAAGCCCTCGCGCAAATCACGCGGAGGGACTATCCCTCCTTGATGGGGATTTTTTTGGTCTCGGCGGCCTTGGCACGCGGCATTCGCACGGTCAGAACACCATCGCTGTAAGACGCCTCGATGGCCTCGCGGTCCACCTCATCGCTCAGAGCGAACGCACGATAGTAGCGGCCGCCCGCAAAACCGGTGTAAAGCGACGAATATTCCTTGCCGGGATGCCGCACGGTGCCCTCGGCCTCGATGGTCAGCACGCCTCTGTCCACGCGGACATCGACGCTCTCGGGCTTTGCGCCGGGCACATCGGCAGCCAGCATCACCGTGCCGTCCTGGGTCATCCACACGTCAACCAGCGGCGCGACGGCTTCTTCATCCGACTCCGCGGCCGGTGGCTTGCGCTCCACGTCTATCTTTTTCTCTGCCATGGCGTATCTCCTGTCGCACGTTTCAGCGAATGGGAACTTTGTGCACCTTGGCCGACTCGGTCTTGGGCAGGCGTACGGTCAGGATTCCGGCGTCGAGGTCGGCCTCGACGTTCTCGGCGCTGACACTGTCGGGCAGCACGATGGTGCGGTTGAACTCGCCCATGCCGCGCTCCCGGATGTCGAAGCGAACCTGCCGGCCTTCGGCCTCGGAGACCTCAGCCGGCGGCTTGCGGACGCCGCGAACGGTCAGCGTGTCACCGGTCAGCGAGATGTCCAGGTCGTCCTTTGCGACTCCCGGCACCTCGCACTGGACCACCACGTCGTCCTGGCCGTCATAGACGTTCACGGCCGGGTAGCCCGTTCCGCCTATGCGCCGGGCCTCGCCCAGCAGGCCCCGACCAAAGCCCATCCATCGCTCCAGTTCACGCTGGAGATGCCGGAATCCGCTGAAGGGATCCCACCAGTTTTGTCCCTGAATCTGACTCATTCGGCACGCTCCTTTCCTGTTCGGCCCGGAAGACTGTTGGCAAACGGCATGCCGCAAAACAGCAAGAGACGTATATCAAAGGGCTTACGACAGACATCTTAGGCGCCCAGGTGCCGTTTTGTCGGATTATCCCCTCCAAGCCGCCGTTTTTGGCAGGCGGCCGCCCCGCCCCTTCAATCGGCAAGGCCCGGACGACCAGGCCGCCGGGCCTTGAGTGAAAACCTTATTGTCGGGACCTGCTGCGGTCTCAGCGACGCTTGCGGATGAAGGCGACCGCCCCGAATGCCAACACGGCAAGCGCCGTCGGCTCGGGAATGCTGTTGCCGGTCTCCACGGACATCATCTGCGAGTAATGCCCGCCGCGGCCATGGTCGGGATTTGACAGAATCTAGCTCAGCCGCACTTCGCCCATGTTGGCGCTGTCCACCACGCCGATTCCCTCCATGATGGCGTTTACGTCCGCCCAGCTCATCGACCATGCGTTCTGCCAGCCGGCCGCCTCAAACCCCTCGACCATGTCGCTCCAAGTCACATCATCGCCGAACTGCACGACAAAGCCGTCCTCGTTGACGAAACTGCGAACGGTCGTCCAGCTCTGTCCATCATACTCGTCAAAGCCGAACCGCCCCGCCGTCAGAGTGCCGGTCATGCTTTGGGAGGCCTTTGCGTCGGTATAGACGTTGACCCTTCCGGTAAGCGTCACGTCGTCGTCGGCTTCGCCGCGTTCGGCCTCGATAATCACAGACAGGCCCCCACCATGGTTCCAATAAGCATTGGACTTACCCGGATGGGTATGGGTTGACTTAAGTACGTTCAGCTCCAGCCCGTAGTCCCTGGCGTCGGCGGCGTCTCCGGTGGCGTAGATTTGTCCGATTTCCCAGGTGAAGGTCGCTCCGGTTTCATTCCACACCGGGAACACGTCATGGGAGATCAGCCCGCCGTTGCCCCAGTCACCCGTTGCCGCATAGTGCTGGGTCGTCTCCGAGGCGTCCTCTGAGAGGGTTCCTCGCCAGACGTCCTGGTAATAGCTGTCGCCTGTGCCGAGCGTATTGGTGGCCGGGTCGCCGTCGTCGAACGTGTCGTAGAGCAACACGTCACCTGCAGCCGAACCAACAGCAATCAAAAAAAGACATGTCACCGCGATGAGCAGAGACTTCATGTCGCATCCTCCTGACTCCAGCGGAGGCCGACAGACATGGGCACACAGCCGCCGGGTCGAGCATTTGAGCGGTGCATATGTAGCAATTAAGCCACTGCTGGAATTGTACCCGATATCCGCAATGCGCCAAGCGTTATCTGCCTGTTTTCTGATGCGGACAAACCATCGGCCCACCAGGCGGTCCTGGTTCAGCGGAACCCGACGGCATCGGGAGTGTTCATAGAATTCACAGGAAGCTCGCAGCTTCGGTCCTCCGGAGGACTGCCCGGCTGAAGAACCAATCAGGAAAGGTTGTGACCATGCGTAGATTGACAGTGCTTGTTGCAGGTCTGCTGGTGTTCTGCGGCGCCGCTGCCGCTCAGTGGGACGGACCCTGGGACATACCCGCTCCCGACAGCAGCGAACACCCCTCGGCCGAGGATGCACCCGCCGCCGACCCTCGCACCTATCCGAACGAGGACGGTTTTCGCACGCGAGCCCGCACGGTGCTCGAAGGCGTCGCCGACAACAATCTGATGACCTGGCGACGGGGCTACTTCACAGGCGGCGATCCCGGAAAGTATCTGCCCGGGCACGCCATGGCCAAGCTGCTAATCGGCCAGGACGACCCCGATATCCGCCGGCTATACAACGACGACCGTTCCCACAGGGAGCACTATCACTTCGCGGCCGTCAACTGGGCGCGATTCCTGCCGATCTTCGGCGAGCAGGTCCTCACCGAGGACACCCGCGAGAAGCTCGCCGAGCGTGCCTTCCGGTACGGGGCGTACATGAACCCCAGCGGCACGGAGAACCACATGACCATGTGGCTGACCAGCGCCAACGTACTGCCTCTCTACACCGGGCGCGGGCTTTCGAACCAGCCCGCGGACGCGGTGCTTGCGAAGGCGAAGGGGCAGCTCCGCCGATACATCAGCGGCATCTACGAGGCCGGCAACGGTGAGTGGGACTCCAGCACCTACATCATGTTCACCATGAATGGTCTGATGAACATCTACGACTTCGCCGAGGACGATGATGTTCGTCTCATGGCCCGGGCCGGGCTGGACTGGTTCGCCACCGCCTACGCGCTGAAGTACCGCGACGGCGTTTTCACCGCTCCGAACCAGCGGGGCTTCGCGGCCGGTCCACATGCGACCATCGCAGACCAGACCGGCTTTGTCTGGTGGGACTCCAACGCCGATATCACGCCGGCCGAGACGCGTGGCTGGCGCTACACCATCCATGCCATTACCAGCGGCTGGCGCCCGAACCGGATCATCACCAACATCGCACGCAAGGACTTGCCCGAACTGCCCTTTGAGTCGCGGAACTCCAAGCCGAACTACTGGGGCATCTGCGGAACGCCGGACGCAAGCAGCATGCACGAGACCGTGTATGTCACCCCCAACGCGACCATGGGCACACTCTGGAACGGGCACGGATCACAGATAACCAGGTTCCAGGTGGTGGCCGCCGGCGAGGACGGCGGCATGGTCTTCAGCGGCGCCAACCCCCGGAAGTCCGACCATCGCGGGCAGAAGACCGGCATCGGGTTCGCCGACGGCAACGGCCGATACAGCCAGTTCGCCGCTTCCGGGCCGGTGGCGGTGCACATCGCCTGCGCCCCGGCGGACGACACCGAGGCGCATTACAGCTTCTTCCGCTACCCCGAAAACGTCGAGCCGCAACGCCAAGGCCAGTGGTGGCTGTTTGCCGCGGGCAAGACCACGGTGGCCCTGTATCCGCTCGGCGGCGACGCCGAGACAGCCGAGCTTGACGCCGGCAGGGATCGCACCATCAACGCCCTGCGGATACCGGGGCGAAACACCGGCTTCGTGGTCCGTGTACTGGACTCCGACGTGCCCGGCGAGGCCGACACCGCCGCCCGCCTGCGGCAGGTGCAGGTGGACACCTCACGCTTCGCCGACGAGCAGGCCGTTACCGTCAACGACGCCGGCAAGGTGCTGACTGTGCGTTTCAACCCGGCCGAGGACAGCGACCGACACGGTAACCGCCCGCCGCACGTGAGCATCGACGGCGAGGAAGTGACCTTCGGAGACTGGGCCGTTTACGACGGTCCTTACGTGCAGCAGGACGACGGCGTGCTCCGCGTAAACGACGGCCGGGATGGGTTTGAGATCGACTTCACCGGCGACCTGCCCGTCTATCGCCCATACGATCCGACCGAATAAACGCCGGCACAGCAGCACGCACGACCGGAAGCCCGGGCGCCCGGCGCCCGGGCTTCTGCCGTTTCAGACACCGGCGGGATTCCGCTGCGCTTCGCTTGCGGGCGCACTGCGCTGCGCTTGTGCGTCGAACCCGCGGTCTGTCTGCTACGCAGACACCGCGTGTTCTCATCTGCCCCTTCGGGCCAAACAAAAACCCGGACACCTTCGGCGTCCGGGTTTTTTGTTCCGCACGGAGAGGGCGGGATTCTCCTTCGGAGGCGCCTTCGCCTGCTTCGCTGAAGCTTCGCAGGGCTCGGCGTCAAACCCGCGTGGCATGCCGCTGCGCGGCCTGCGGCGGGTTCTCATCCCGCCAATAAAAACGCCCACGGGCACACTCGGTGCCGATGGGCGTCCATTACGGAGAGGGCGGGATTC
>JBNGDC010000008.1:76235-90620 GCA_049975485.1 Phycisphaerae bacterium
CGCCCACGGGCACACTCGGTGCCGATGGGCGTCCATTACGGAGAGGGCGGGATTCTCCTTCGGAGGCGCCTTCGCCTGCTTCGCTGAAGCTTCGCAGGGCTCGGCGTCAAACCCGCGTGGCATGCCGCTGCGCGGCCTGCGGCGGGTTCTCATCCCGCCAATAAAAACGCCCACGGGCACACTCGGTGCCGATGGGCGTCCATTACGGAGAGGGCGGGATTCGAACCCGCGGTACCGGTTTGACCCGGTACAACGGTTTAGCAAACCGTCGCTTTCAGCCACTCAGCCACCTCTCCCGCTACAGTCCCTTCAGTACACCATTTACCGCCCCGCCGTCAAGCTCTTTCGCCCGCAGCAAAACCCGCCAACCGCCAAAGCGACACCCTCGAAACGTCATTTGCTTTCGCGTCTCTGGTTTACCCGTTGCGGCAAACAATCGCGCAGCAGTCATATTGTCAGGAGGTCCTCAATAGGCCATGACTTCATCCATGGTATCCAAGCGGCCAATTTTTGATTCCCAGGCGCCTGAACCACGGCTGAAGCCGTGGCCTGAAAGTCAACCCGGACCCGTGGCCTGCGCGTACACCGCCGCTGCGATGGTCAATACCAACAGAGCGGTCTGATAGTTGGCCGTGCGGACGTCGATGTTGGGAATCCGCTCGCGTCCGATACGCTTGAACGTCTCGGCCAGCAGCAGCAGAAGCGCCGGCGAGACCAGCAGCAACCGGGGCGCAAGCCCCGCCGCCGCCAGAGCCGCCGGGCCGACGGCCGAGGCCACCACCAGCGCAACGTACAACCATTTCCCGCCCGACTCGCCCAGCACGCCCGCAAGCGTCCTGACTCGCCCGGCCGCGTCCTCCTGACGATCGCGAACATTGTTGCCCGCCAGCACGGCGGCCGTCCCAAGCCCCACCGGCACCGAAACAAACAACACAGCCGGAGCAACCCGCCCCGTCTGCGACAAGGCGGCCGCCGCCATCAGCAACGGCCCGAACAGAAGGAACACCACCACCTCCCCCATCGCCCGGTACTTCAGCTTCAGCGGGGGTCCCGTGTAGGCGTACAGCCCCACGACGGCCACAGCGGCCAAAGCCAGCATCGGCAGACCGCCGCGAATGACGATCCAGACCGTCGGCGGCGCCGCCAGAACCCCGCAGACAATCGCCTCGACAAGCACGGCTCGGGGCGGCAGCTCGCCGCGGACAAGCAACCGTCCCGGACGGCGGGCGTCGTCGTCAACTCGGCTGTCGGCCCCGCTGCAGAAGTCGAAGTAGTCGTTCAGCAGGTTGCCTGTCAGGTGCAGCATGGCGGCGGCGAACAAACCGGCCAGCAGAACCGGCACGTCCCACTGCTGCGGCGGGATCGCCAGAGCCGTAGCCGCCACCACAGGCAGGACCGACAGCGGCAACGAAAATGCCCGCAGCGCCCGCAGACATGCGATAAGCCGTCGCGGCAGACTGACTGCGGGAACGCTCACTTTTCGTAAACTTCCCGGGCCGCCTCGACGGCGTGGTCCGCACGGATGCCGGCGACCTGCTCGGCGAGCACCTTTGCCAGCGCCGCCAGCGCGGCCTCCACGTTCTTGCGGGTGGCGGACTCTCCCATCAGCCCGATCCGCCACGCCCTGCCCTTGAACTCGCCAAGCCCTCCGCCGAACTCGATGGCGTAGTCGTCCATCAGCCGTTTACGAACGGCCGCCTCGTCCACGCCTTCGGGCGCCTCGACGGCGTTGAGCATCGGCAGCAGGTGCTCCGGGTCGGCCAGATAGCGCAATCCCATCTGCTCCAGACCCGCCTTCAGCGCCCGGTGGTGCAAGGCGTGCCGCTTCCAGCGTTCCTCCAGACCCTCCTCCAGCACCAGTCGCAGCGCCTCGTGCAGTGCGTAGTTCATGTTAACCGGCGCGGTGTGGTGGTACAGCCGCTCCGAGCCCCAATACTGCCGCACCATGTTCATGTCCAGATACCAGCTCCGCACCTTGGTCTTCCGCTCGGAGATGACCTTCTCGGCCGCCTCGCTGAAAGTCACCGGCGCCAGACCCGGCGGGCACGACAGGCACTTCTGCGTGCCGCTGTAGCAGGCGTCGATGCCCCAGCCGTCCACGTCCACCTCCATGCCGCCCAAGCTGGTGACGGTGTCCACCAGAAACAGCGATCCGGCGTCCCGGACGACCTTGCCGATGGGTTTTATCGGCTGGGCCGCGCCTGTGGAAGTCTCGGCATGGACGATGCCCACGAGCTTGAACGGACCGGATTTCTCGACGGCCTCGGCGACCTGACCCGGCTCAAACACCTGCCCCCAAGGGACCTCGATAGTGGTAACCTCCGCTCCGGCCCGTTCGGCAACGTCGGCCATCCGCTGCCCGAACACGCCGGCCACGCATATCAGCACGCGGTCGCCCGGCTCGACGAGGTTCACCACGCACGCCTCCATACCGGCCGAGCCGGTCCCGCTGACGGCCAACGTAAGCTTGTTCCGCGTATGGAAGACCTGCTGAAGCATGTCGCGGATGTCGTTGAGCACGGCCAGGAACTGTCCGTCCAGGTGTCCCACGCAGGCGTGCCCCATCGCCTTGAGCACCCGTGGGTGGACGTTGCTCGGCCCGGGGCCCATGAGAATACGCGGCTTGATGTGTGCGATTTCCGTCATGCTCAACTCCCTGTCTCCGGCTATTACGCAAAAAAGCACATAGTGGCCTTACCTGTCACGTGTTGGCGGGTCAATGATATGCGTCAGGAGCGTCGGTTGCCACCGGCCGGACCTTTCGCTCCGACGAATTCGACACATACTCTCGAAACACAACAAGCGCCGGCGGTATCAAGGATTGGGCAGATAGAGGATTTCAGGGCTTGTCCGCCATGCGCCACGCTGGACCTGAACACCGGCCAAGGGTTATCATGTTATTTGCTTGTCATGCCCGATGGAGGCAAACGCTCAGTCCCTGCTACGAAGGATATGCACTCAGACGGGTTGACAGCGGCACGAGAGGTGAAGTCAGAATGCGGATAATCGGGCGGTATATGAGGGCGGTTTTGCCCGCGATGGTGGGGCTTTGCTGCATATGGGGCTGCACGCCCGCCGAGTATGCCCGCCAGGCGGATGAGGCGGCCTACTCGACACTGCGAGGCGGCCGCGGCGCTGCTCTGGGAAAATCGACCGACTTCGAGGTCGATTACCGCCCCCTGCCGGTTGAGCAGAACGACCAGCAACTCCGGATCCGCCTGGACGATAAGTCCATCCCCCTTTCGGGAGATAAGGACACTCCCGTCACGCTGGACGAGGCGTTGCGGATCGCTTTCCGCAACAGCCGGGAGCTTCAGGACCGCAAGGAACAGCTCTACTCCCAGGCGCTGGCGCTGGCCAGTGCGCGGCGAAGCTGGAACTGGACGGACTGGAGCTTGCCTGTGGATGCCGACGCCGAGCACACCGCCGTTCACCACGACGGCGACACCAACGCCTCGACGGCCGACGCCGAACTGTCGCTGACCAGGCGGTTCATTCACGGCGGCGTGCTTGTGCTGGCGGCGGGCGTGGACTTCGCCACGGATTTCACCGGCGGCAGCAATACCACGGTCGGCTCGCTGGTGGATGCGAACCTGACGCAACCGTTGCTGCGGGGCGCCTGGAGCGGGGCCGCCTACGAAGACCACTATCGTCGCGAGCGCGACTTTCTTTTCGCGGTTTACGAGTACGAGCGTTTCCGCGAGACGTTTGCCACGAACGTTGTAACGCGGTATTACTCGCTGCTGACCAGTCGCGACCGTTTGCGCAACGAGCAGGAGAACATCGAGCGGCTGGAGAACACTTGGCAATGGACGCAGATACAGGCCGAAAACGGGGAGGTGTCCGTAATCCAGGCCCACCAGGCGCGTCAGGACCTGCTGGAGGCGCAAATACGCTACGAACAGTTGCAGGAGTCCTATCGCGACGAGGTTGACCGGTTCAAGATATTCCTGGGTCTGCCGCTGCGCAGCGGCGTGGTGCCGGACTACCCCGGCGGAGTAGAGCGTATCATGGAGGTCGAGCCGCGCGACCTGGGCATAGAGGAAGCCGAGGCCGTTCGGGTAGCGTTGTCCACCCGGCCCGACGTGCTGACGCAAGCGGCCTCTCTGCGCGACGCGGCGAGGGATGTTGAGCTGGCGGCGGACGACTTCCTGCCCCAGTTGGACGTGGAGCTGGCCGCGGCCGCCGAAGGCACCGATCCGCGTGACTTCTGGCGGGTCCGCTTCCACGAACACCAGCGCATGGCCCGGGTGACATTCAGCTACGACCTCGACCAGACGGCCAATCGCGACGCCTACCGCAATGCCATCCTGGACTATGAGAAGGCCCGGCGGGACCTTGCGGAGTTCCTCGACGAGGTTCGACTGGAGGTTCGTCGCGCGTATCGCTCGCTGCAACGCTCCAGGCGGAGCTACGAGCTTCAGACCGAGAACGTGAGGATCGCGCGACAGCGGCGTGCGCTTGCGGTGGAAGAGCAGAAAAGCGGCATGGCCTCGGCGCGGGACGTGCTCGAGGCCGAGGCCGGACTGCTCAGGGCGCTGAACGGACTGACTTCGGCGCGACTGAGCTACGAGACAACAAGACTGGAGTTTCTCGCCACGCTGGGACTGGTGGCGGTTGACGAACGAGGGCAGATACATGAGCGACACGAGCCATTCCGCTTCGACCGCATTGAGCGGATCTACGAGTACCTCTCAGGCGAACAGGATAGCGGGAGCGTCAACGCGGCGACGGACCCTGCTGATTAGCGCAATTGTGATTGTGGTGGTCCTGGCTGTTCTGGTAGCGGCGGTTGTGCTATGGGCCCCGTTCTCGCCCGCCCGGGCCGACCTGGGGCTGACCGCCCGCGTGACTCGTGGCACGCTGCCGATAACCGTCCGTGACGCCGGAACCGTCGAGCCGGAGAAAAAGCTCGTCATCTCCAATGAGCTGGACTGGTCCGTAATCATCAACTGGGTGGCGGACGAAGGCACGCGCGTGGAGAAAGGCGAGCGGATTATCGAGTTCGAGTGCAAGGAGCTTATCGACGCGCTGAACCAGCAGGAGCTTCGCGTAACGGCCGCCCAGAACGACTACACACGCGCCCAGCAGCATCTGGAACTGATCCGCAAGGACATGGAGAACCGCATAGCCAAGGCGGAGCAGAACCTGGAGGACGCCAAGGCAAACCTGCAGCGTTATCTCAACGGCGCATACCCGGTGCAGCTCGCCAAGGCCGAGGGACGCGTCGCCCTCGCCGAGCGCGACCTGGAACTGGCGCGCGAGAAACTGGAATTCAAGGAACGTGTCAACGAGAACCCCGAACTTGATACCCCCTACAGCGAACGGGAGATAAAGGCCGATCAGCTCCAGGTGCAGCGAAGCCAGCTTTCACTTACAGAAGCGCAGAAGGATCTCGAGGTTCTCACGGACTACGACCACCCCGCAAAGGTCCGCGAGCTGGAAATGGCCATCACCGACGCCGAGCTGGAGCTGGAAAAGGCCCGGATGGAGGCCAGGACGCAGATACTCTCGGCCGAGAGCGACGAGCAGTCCAAGCGGGCGACCCTGGACATGCAGACAGGGACGCTGGAGGAATATCGTGAGGCGCGGGACAACCTTATCATCACGGCCGAAAAGGCCGGTCTGGTCGTGTATGACGTTGGCTGGCGCGGCGAGAGGCAGGGGATAACCGTCGGCGTCGGCGAGAAGATAAGTCCCCGCCAACAGCTTCTGGTGATTCCGGAGATGGACACGTTGCAGGTCGAGACGAGGGTGATGGAGGCCATCGCCGACCAGGTTCAGCGTGGCACGAAGGCGTATATCCGCCTGGATTCGAGGCCCGACGAGACGTACACGGGCAGGGTCTCACATGTGGCGCCTCTGCCCAGCGGCGACCGCTGGATGAACCCCAACGTGAAGTTTTTCGATGTGACGGTCCAGTTCGACGAGTTGCCCGAAGGCCTGCGGCCGAACATGACCACCGACGTTGAGCTGGAGCTGGCGGTCCTGAACGACGTGCTGACGGTCCCCGTGGCGGCCGTATTCAGCGAGCAGGACCGGATGTACTGCTACGTGGTAAATGGAGGCGAGCCCGAGCGCCGTGCGGTGAAGCTCGGACGGATGAATGAGGAGAAGGCGGAGGTCCTTTCCGGTCTTTCCGAGGGGGATGAAGTGCTTCTGTCGCCGCCGGTGGAACTGGAGGGCGGGGACGGAGACCAGCAGGAGGAGCAACCCGCACCTGACGGCCCGCCGCCCATGCTCGAAGAGACAACGTAAGCGGAACAGCAGACGTGGAACTCGTCGGATTTGAAAACATCTGGAAGATCTACTCGGTAGGTCCCAACGGCGTGCCGGCCCTGCGCGGCGTGAACATAAGCATTCACGAGGGCGAGTATGTCGCCATCATGGGGCACAGCGGCTCCGGCAAGAGCACGCTGCTGAACGTACTGGGCTGCCTGGACCGTCCCACCGAAGGGCGCTACAACCTAGGTGGGCAGGATGTCTCGCTGTTCAGCGACAACGAGCTGAGCGAGGTCCGCAACCAGCGGATCGGCTTCGTATTCCAGAGCTTCAATCTGATATCCGGGCTGTCAATCGTACAGAATATCGAAGTGCCCCTGTTCTATCAGGGCGTTCCCCGACGTCAGAGGCACACTCGCAGCCGCGAGATGGCCGACCTCGTGGGACTCGCCGAACGCCTGAGCCACCGTCCGCAGGAGCTTTCCGGAGGGCAGCAGCAGCGAGTGGCCATCGCGCGGGCGATGGTCAACGACCCGCTGGTGCTGCTGGCGGACGAGCCGACCGGTAATCTGGACACGCAAACCAGCGCCGAGATCCTGTCGCTGTTCGACGAGCTCCACCGACGGGGGCGAACCGTGCTGATGGTGACCCATGAGTCGGACGTGGCCGCACATGCCCAACGGACGATCTACCTCAAGGACGGGTTGGTGGAGTCGGACACGACAAACGCAGCCGCGGCGGTGCAACCATGAGGGCGGTTTACAAGGTTACCGACATAATCCGCCTCGGACTGAGCAGCCTGACCGTCCATAAGGTCCGCTCGGTGATGACGGTCCTGGGCATCGTCTTCGGTGTCTGGAGCGTTATCGCGATGCTGGCAATAAGCAAAGGCGCCAGCTACGAGTCGCAGCAGGCGCTGCGGCAGTTGGGCAGCACCAACATCATCGTAAACTCCGTCGAGCCGTCGGATGAGTCCGCTTCCGAGCGGCAACGTCAGGCATTACAGTACGGCCTGAACGACGCCGACGTCGCCCGTCTCGGCTCATTGCCCGGTGTTCGCCAATACGTGACAACCCACCGGACGGACCAGCTCGCCTATACCGGCGGAACCAAGGACGTGCGCGTAAAGCTGGTGGCCACGTCACCCGAACTGGCAGAGGTAAGCCCCATTCGCGTTTTAAGAGGGCGTTTTCTTACCGATGTGGACATGGTGCGGCCGAACAGCTTCTGTGTTATCACCGAGGGGCTTGCGAGGCGATTGCTGGGGCCGGTGGATCCCATCGGGCGAAGTATCCGCATCTCCGGCCACCCGTTTGTGATCGTCGGTGTGGTGCGGCGGTTACCGGAAAGGATAGCAGGCGACGCCAACCAGGCCGATAGCTGCGTGGTCATATCCCACCTCGGCGAAAAAGGCCGGTTCGGCACGTTGAACGTGCAGCGCAGCACCGGCGGCTGGTCGGCGGAACTGGTAGAGGTCAGCCAGGTCATCCTGCAGATGGAAGATGAGCAGACCGTGCTCGAAGCGGCCGGGGTGGTGCGAAACCTGCTCCAGCGTACGCACAGCAAGAACGACTTCGACGTGTTCGTGCCGAAGGAGCTTATCGAGCAGATGCAGGAGCAGGCCCGGTTGTGGAATTACGTGCTGCTGGCGATTGCGATGGTATCGCTTCTGGTCGGCGGTATCGGCATCATGAACATTATGCTCGCCAGCGTCACCGAGCGAACCAGGGAGATAGGAATCCGCCGGGCGCTGGGCGCGAAGCGACGGGACATCGTCACGCAGTTCCTCGTGGAGAGCGTCACACTTACGACCGTCGGCGGGCTGGTGGGCATTGCGGTCGGGCTGGCGGTGCCCTGGCTGCTGGAGAGAACGCTCGGTCGCCCGGCCATCGCAACCGCCTGGACGTTGATACTGCCGTTCATCGTGGCGGTGGTCGTCGGGCTTATCAGCGGGCTGTATCCGGCCCTGCGAGCAGCGCGTCTGGACCCCATCGTCGCACTGAGGCACGAATAGCGATCCAACAAGCGCCTGAGACGCTGAGTTGTCGGCTACTCTTCGGCCAATACCCAAGGAACCCGCTGGGAGAAAGCCCACACTACCGCCTGCGCCAGGGCGGAGATATGCCCCGCTCCTCCATCCGCTTCTGCATCGCCTTTACGAACTCAGCCATTCTCGCACGGTCTTCGGGGTCCGTGTTTTCGATCATGCGTTTCATGTGCTCGGCCGTGAACCCGCCGCGGCTCCGACGGCCGTCGCCCGCCCCGTCGGATGAATCATCCCCTTCCGCTGACGCTGCCGGACTACGCTCGTCGGCGGGACGCATCGGTCTGTTCTGGAACCGGTCCAGCATCCGGTCGATGAACTCCGTACGCTGCTCCTGCGGCAGCGCAAAGAACTCGTCCAACCGTTCGCGCATGTGCTGACGCCCCACATCGGCCATGTTCTCGAAATACTGCTGCCGCTGTTCGTCGCTGAGGTCCTGCCCGGACATCATGCGACGCCCCTGAAGCCGTCCCGCCTCCCGGGCCTGCTCGAGATACTCCCGCTTCCGCTCAGTGCTCAGCTTGCCGAAATCCTCCGAAGCCAGATACTCGACGACCTCTTCAGGAGACTGCTTCTCGGGGTCGGGCGGACCGGAAAGACCGGCCCAGAGCAATATCGCGCCGCAACCCACTGCGATAGCCCCGCCGGCAACGCCCAACAGCAGCTTCCGCCGCCTGATGAATTCTCCGATGCTCATGGCGTCACTCCAGGTCCCCCACGTGGCCGTCGGCGAAGAGATAGTTGGCCGCACCGGGCGTGCCCGGTGGCCCATGGAAGGTTTCGTAATCGTGCATTACCGGCGTGCGGTCCTCGCCCCACCGACGGGTCAGGAAGCTCTCAGAGACCTTCTGCCCACCCAGCATGGAATGGTACTCATAGCTCGACCCCTCCCGCTGGAAGTACTTCCGGTCCGGGTCCGCCGGGCACAGCAGCGCCTCGGGGCTCGACAGATGCGGACGGAGAACCTCGGCTATAGGCGGGTCCTCGTTCAGGTTCAGAGACGGCATCTGGGCCGCGACGGGCATGATGTCCTTCGAGCCGTTCAGGTACATCTGAAAGCCGACACCGACAGCATGCAGATGGGCCGCACAAGCTCCCCGCCGGGCGGCTGTCCTGGCGCTGCTTACAACAGGCACCAGTATGCCCATCAGCAAAGCGATTATGCTGATTACCACCAGCAGCTCGACAAGTGTGAATGCCGCACGCTTCGCCATGCTGAACGTCCCGAAATGTCGCTTTCCGTACACCGGCGGCTCCCTGTCCCGGTATCAGCTTAACGTCGAACCGCGGCAGCTATTGCACCCTCTCTGAGGTTCTGACAGATGCAGATCCCTGCGGTTGGTCACCTTGGGCGATTCTTCACCATGGGAACGTAAAAAAAGCCCAGCCATCCGGATGGCCGGGCTTCGGTTGCGAAGGGGTGGTCCGATCTTTTTCTTACTCGATGGTAACCGGCTCTGTCGCTTCGCTGGCCGGACCTTCGTCCTGGACATTAAGCGCGATGACGCGATAGCTGACCGGCACGCCTCGGGGTGCTGTGAAGTCCACCCACGCCGGCGGGTTTCTGTCGTGCCCTTCGCTCTGTCGCGGCCGATAGGCGATCGCGTACCACTGACCGTCGCCTATTTTCCGCTCCACGCGGAAGCCCAGCTCCGCGTCGGTGGTGTCCGTCCAGGTAATCTTCGGGGCATCCGGCATGTCCATGGAAACCCTTACATCCGCCGGAGCACTCGGCCGTCCCGACGGCGGAGAGGTAAGTACGTCCTTCACCGCCGGCCGGTCGCCGGTGTGCTGACCGTTGACCTTTCCGGCGTACCGGTGCCATGGCGCGACTCTGACATCACTGGCCTGGTTGGGAATGAACGTGCAGTCGAACTGGTCGCCCGCCTTGACGTTGCCGACCCAGCCGGGCGTCTGGTTCCAGCCGATGAGCAGTCCGAAGCAGTCCACGTCGTATCCGCCGAAGTAACCCGGCTCGCCCTGGCCCTTGTCGTGACGGCAGTGCGTAATCGCCCAGGAATAGATTTCCGTGCCCCCGTGCCTCTGGCAGAGAATGCCCTCGCCGTCGTTGCCCGGCTCGGAGCCGGTGTTGTTCAGTGTGCTCTCGTGGATCCACAGCGGACCGCCGCTGAGGTCGTATCCGCGGGACATGTTGTCCGACGCACCGCCGGCCTTGCTCCTGCCGTCCAGAGTCAGCACCCAGCCGCCCAGCCCGTAGGCGTTGGTACTGCCGCTGCGGAGGTAGTCGCGCTCATTGTGGCAGCGGCGGATGGTCACCCAACTGCCGGCCACCTCGTAGCCCTTGTTGCCGTGGTTATAGACCCAGTTGTCGCGGAGAACCACGCCCGGCTCGTAATAGCCCGGGCATCGGCCCTCGTCACGGACCAGACCCAGCAGCGACTTGTTCACGTCTATGCCGATGGTCTTGCCGTAGTCGTAGAGCTGGTTCATTCCGTTGAGCCGGTAGCGGAACACGCGGCCGCTCTTCGGCAGGCAGTTGTTCGCGACGAACACGCGCGAGCCGTACACCGCCAGCCGGGCGGCCCAGCGATGCGGATAGTCGCCGTAGTCCAGGTGGCCCATGTTGACGGCCGAGTCTGTCAGCTTGCAGCCGAAGACAATCCGTCCGTCACCGACGCCCACGTACTCCTTGCCGCCGGCCACGTAGGGGGCGAAGGGGTGCGTGCCGTCGGTCCGGCGATTCCGCCAGCCGCCGACGAGCTGCCTGGTCTTCCAGCTCGACGCCTGCCCCCAGGTGGGCGCCCAATTCACGTCCGGGCCGAAGTAAATCACCCCTCCGACCAGTTCCACCCAGCAGATACCGACGTCGTTGACGTCCTTGAGTCGCTCTCCATCCTCGACCTTGAGGCCCACGACCGCCCAGTCCCGCGGCACGTCGCCGCCCTGGACCTCGCGGAAACCGAACCTGAACTTTGTGGGCAGCTCCAGGTCGCCGTCCTCGAAGGCGTTGGGCTTGCCCGACGGCGCCTCGCCGAGTATGACCACGCCGGAAGGGAGCATCAGCCCGCGTCCGTCGGGACCGTCCATGGGGGCATCTGTGAAGTCGTAAGTGCCCGCCGGGTAGTACAGCACGCCACCTCCGGCGTCGGCCAGTTCGTCGCGGGCGTTCTCGAACTTCTCGAAGTCCGTATCGCCCTTGTCGTACTCGGACATGTCGATGACGCGGCCCCAGGCGATCCGGTCCGTCCAGGCGGGGTAGCCCTCCGGACCGTCGTAGTAGATGGCTATGGGGTTCTCGCCGTTTTCTTCGGCGGCCGCTCCGCTGTCCGCGCCGCAGGACAATGCCCCGACGACGCCCAGCGAAACAAGGCACAACGCCACGATTGGCATCCGGGAGCTTCTGTTTCGCACGGTGGGTTCCTTTCGGCTTCTGGAGTCCAGACGGTGTGTCTGCATTACCTGTGGTGCCGCAAGCTTACCATTTTGCCCAACGCGATGGAATAGCATTGGCCTGACGGACAAAAGCCGTTAAACCATCACGTCGCAGCAAAACCGACAGCAAAGTTACACGCAGACTACGGAGACACAAATGCCGGTCATGGATTACGGGCACTTCAGCGAAGACGGCCGCGAGTTCGTCATCACCAACCCCTTCACACCGCGGGCGTGGCACAACTATCTGGTCAACGACGTTTACCTTGCGAACCTCACGCAGTTCGGCACGGGCGCGAGCTTCTACCAGCCGACCGGCGAGGGTCTGCGCGTCAATGTAACCGAGGATGCGGACGGCAACGGCGGACCTCGTTTCGTTTACCTCCGCGACAACGACACCGGCGAATACTGGTCGCTCACCGGCGCGCCCGACCACCGGCCCATGGACGGCTGGAAATGCCGCGTCGGCACGGGGTATCAGATAAACGAGTCCGAAAACCTCGGAATCGCCGCGCAATGGCGCATGTTCGTGCCCGACACCGATGACCCGCTGGAAATGTGGACCGTAACGCTGACCAACAACACTGATCGGCCGCGGCGGATAAGCGCCTTCCCGTATATCGAGATGCACCTGACCGGCGGCAGCACACTGATGGATTTCATCTCGGTATTGGCCGCAGAGTACGACGCCGAAAGCAACGCCGTGTTCGGCTACAACCGCTGCGTCAAGTTCCCGCCGACGTTCAAGTGTTTCCTGGCCTCGGACGCCCCTGTCGCCGGTGCGACGGCCGGCCGCGACGCCTTTCTGGGCAGCTATCGCGACTACCACAACCCGCTGGCCGTCGAGCGGGGCGACATCCACAGCCCCGAGGCCGGCACCGAATGGCTCGGCGCGTCGCTGCGACACGAGTTCGAAATCCCGCCGGGCGAGTCGGTGAGCTTCAACTGTGCAATCGGCACGTGCAGCTCGACCGACGAGGGACGCGATCGCATCGCCTCTTACCTGACCGCCGGCCGCCCGCAGCAGCTCTTCGAGCAGCTCAAGGCCGAAGCGGACGCACTGTCCGGGCGAAATGCCGTGCAAACGCCCGATGCCCAGTTCGACCGCTGGATGAATGTGCGACTGAAGTGGCAGACCCGCTTCGTCGCCCGCTGGGGCCGCGTCATCGGCCGGGGCTTCCGCGACATACTCCAGGATTGCTTCGCTCATCGTCTCATCGAGCCGGACCGCGCCCGGGCATGCCTGCTGGAGACCTTCTCGAAGCAGTTCCCCGACGGCAGGTGCATTCGCGCATGGCGGCTGCCTAACGCAGAGCTTGACCTCCAGGACTACGCCGACAGCCCGAGCTGGATGGCGATGGCGCTGGATATGTACCTCAAGGAGACGGCCGACTTCGCCCTGCTCGATGAGGACGTGCCCTTCCTGAACGCCGAGGACCCCTACGCCGCCCCGACCGCCTCGGCAAGCGTGTGGGAGCACGTTCTGCTCGCCCAGCGGCACCTGCTTGCCGACCGCGGCGACCACGGACTCAGCCGCATCCACTACGGCGACTGGTGCGACACCATGAACGGCGTCGGAGTAGGCGGGCGCGGCGAGAGCGTGATGCTGTCCATGCAGGTCAAGTGGGGCTGCGACCTGCTGGCCGAGCTTGCAGAGCGGCTGGGCAAGCCGGAAATCGCCGAGCAGATGCGCACAGGCAGCGAGGAGCTTGCTCGAGCCATCAACCAGACAAGTTGGGACGGCGACTGGTACGTCCGCGCGTTTGACGACGACGGCAAGCCCGTCGGGTCGTCTTCCCCCCAGCCGGGAGACAACGGCGAGGGAATCATCTTCCTGAACCCCCAAAGCTGGTCCGTCATAGCCGGCGTCGCGACGCCCGACCGCGCGGAGAAGTCGCTCACCTCGGCCGCCGGGCGGCTGGATACCGGCTACGGCATGGTCCTCCACGGACCGCCGTTTACCGCGCTGCGCCCGCGGATTGGTCAGATGACCGCCATGTCGCCGGGCCTCTACGAGAACGCCAGCGTGTACGTGCACGGCAACTGCTTCTGGATACACGCCCTCGCCGTCGCCGGCCGGGGCGGACAGGCGTGGGCAGCGATGCGGGCAATTCTGCCCGATACCGACAACAAACCCGATGCCGACACCGAGCCGTTCGCCGTGCCGAATTTCTACATCGGACCGGCGTGCCCGCGACGGGCGCAGCAGAACCTGTACCTGTCCGGCTGGCGGACCGGCTCGGCCGCCTGGCTGTATGTAACGGCAATGGAGTGGATACTGGGCCTGCGCGCCGAATACGACGGGCTGCGGATAGACCCCCACCTGCCCGACGGCTGGACGCATGCGCGCGTGTCCAGAAACTTCCGCGGTGACGTTTACGACGTGACCATCGAAAACCCCACCGGCGGCGAGGGCGCCGTCCGCGAAGTGCACATGGACGGCAAAAAGATCGACGGCACGCTGATTCCCCCTGCCGGCGACGGCAAGACCCACACCGTACGCGTTGTGATGGGTTAGCGGGGCGGATTCGACACAGAGACGCAGAGGAATGGAGAATTGTTAAGCGCGGCCGTTTGAATGGCCCATAGCTTCCGTTGCGGCACACCCGGCTGTGTTCAAACAGACGATGGCTTTAGCCGCTACATATCCGGCTGTGTCGAAATAGGGCATGGGTTGAGATGCGTCATATACGGCGTCGCGACAATAGGCCATGGCTTTAGCCATG
>JBNGDC010000009.1:0-46815 GCA_049975485.1 Phycisphaerae bacterium
AGGCCACGGCTTCAGCCGTGGTATCACTTGCGCCGGAGCGTTCGGACGACAATCTCCGCGGCGTTATCCGAAGCGGAATTGGGCGGGGGGACGCGCAGCGGCTCGACCACCTCGCGCAGGTGCTCGCTGGTCTCGATGAGATACCCCAGGTCGTCCATCACGTCGGCGACCATTTCCCGCAGCGGCTTGATCCGCCCGTTCCAGGGCATCAACTCCGGTACCAGTCGCCGCCCTGCCAGAATGTTCACCAGCGAGAAATGCGGCGTCGGCACACCCCACTGCCCGAACGCCCGCCGCAGCAGCCGCAGCATCCTGCCCGTCCGATAGAAAATCACCAGGGGCACGCCGAACCACGCGGCCTCCAGCGTCACCGTGCCGCTGACGGCTACCGCCAGATGGGCGTCGGAAAGCACCTGCCGCGTCCGGCCGACGGATATCTCCAGCTCCCGGTCGCCGGCAATTTTGCGTACCGCCTCGGCGCATGCCTCGCCGGCGACTGTGAACACGCACCTCGCCGACGACCACCGCCGCTGCACCTGTTCAGCGACGGCCAACAGGGCCTTTGTGTGGTCCTTTATTTCGCCGGGGCGGCTGCCCGGCAGCAGCGCCACCCGCCACTTGCCGCTCATCCACGCCTCGGAAATGTCGGGAGGACCGGACGGTCGCTGCGGCAACTCGTCGAACAACGGATGCCCCACATAGGTAGCCCGCACCCCCCGGTGGCGCAGGTAGCGCTGCTCGAACGGCAGTATGCAGGCGACCTCGTCGGTCAGTCGGGCCAGCTTGCGAACCCTCCACGGCGCCCACGCCCAGACCTGCGGCGCGATGTAATAGCACACGGGGCTTCCGGCCTTGCGTGCGGCGGCCGCCAGATGCCAGTTCATGGCCGGCGAGTCCACCGGCACGTGCACGTCCGGGCGGATGTCGCGAATCGCCTTCCTGGCGCGGTTAAGCTCGCGGAAGTAGTACCCCAGCCGCAGCACTGGAGCTCCCAGCATGCTGGCGCGGCGGGTCAGGTCGCTGATGACCTCGCAGCCCGCCTCAGCCATTCGCGGGCCCGCCACTCCCACGAAGCGCGCGTCCGGCAGCCGGCGGCGCAGGGCGCGGATAAGGTTGGCCGCATGCAGGTCGCCGCTGGCCTCGGCGGCGGAGAGAAAAATGGTTGGCCTTGCGTCGCCCATAGGCACTCGCTGTTCAGTCCGACGCGATGGCCGACGCAATCGCGTGCGTGCGGATGTGGCTGATGGATATCAGAATCTCGCCCAGACTCCGCTCATCGGCGATTTCACGGCATCTGCCCTCTAGCCGCACCACCGGCCGGCCGGAAGGATCGTTGCGGACCTCTATGTCCGTCCACCTTATACCCCCCTGCCAGCCCGTACCCAGCAGCTTGAGCACCGCCTCCTTTGCGGCGAAGCGACCGGCCAGATGCTCTATCTCCCGCTTGCGACCCAGGCAGTAATCAAGCTCCGCAGCCGTGAAGACCCTTTCCAGAAAGCGCCGCCCGTGACGGTCCAGAACCTCGGCCAGGCGGGCGCACTCCACCATATCGACTCCATGTGCGTGAACGGACATCAGCTTTCTCACAAGCGGCGGTTACGGCGTCCGGGGACCGTCCAGCAGCTCCCGGATCTCCGGCGGCAGGAAACGGTCCTCAAGCTCACTCCTGCCGCGCATGGCATCGGCGGCAACGCCTATCTGCTCCGTCAGCGAGGCGGATGAATCCAGCATCAGGATCTCCTTGTCCCTCAGGCGGACAAGCGCCCCGCCGGAACCGGACAGACCGGCCGACGAGGGCACGCGCCGGACGATTATGCCCAATTCGCGGGCTAAATTCAGCAGAAACGAGAGCTTGCCGTGCTCGTCCATACAGGGCGTTTCAAGTTCCAAACGGAATCTGCCGATTACCATTGCGGATTAAGCACCGGTGTGTTCTTAGCCGAAGGCGCCACGTCTGACAAGAGGATACCCGTGCCGCCCGTCACTGAAAGAGCAGAATCCAGAACCGGCGATACCCGCGAGGCGCAGCTCGAGGCGGAGGTCGAGGCCCTGCGCCGAGAGCTGGCCAGGGCGCGTCGCCTGGCAACGATGGGCACCATGACCGCGATGGTCGCCCACGAGTTCCGTAACATTCTTACGCCGATGGTCAACTCCGCGCAACTCGCCCGTCGAAGCCCGGAGCTGGCGGCCAAGGCGATGGATCGCGTCACCAACGGCAGCCGA
The DNA here is from genome assembly GCA_049975485.1 of Phycisphaerae bacterium. Taxonomy (GTDB): domain Bacteria; phylum Planctomycetota; class Phycisphaerae; order SM23-33; family SM23-33; genus PUND01. The sequence goes on from JBNGDC010000009.1 coordinate 2,224, forward strand.
CGCGCCAGCAGCATATGCAGTGCCCTGCTGGGGCTTACGCGGGAAAGTCAGGAAAGCGAGCAGGTTCGTGTAGCGGAGCTTGTAAACGAAGCTCTTGATGCGATGGCCCGCCCACCACAGCGCGATTCGATAGAACTGCTGCTGGACGTGCCGGAGCAGCTGACGATAACGACGCGCCGGGTCGAGCTGGAGCACGTCCTGCTGAACCTGCTGATAAACGCCCGCAAGGCCCTGCTCCGCAGGCCCGCCGGAAGACGGCTGGAGATATCCGCCTGTACCGACGGACGGGACGTCCTGCTCCAGGTCGGCGACAACGGCCCGGGCATAGCGGCGGAGCACATGGAGCGGATCTTTGAGCCGTTTTATACCCTTGGCAATGACGAAAACAACGAGAACAGCGAGTCCGGCCACGGACTGGGCCTGGCCGTCTGTCGCGAGCTTGTTCAGTCGCTTGGCGGCGATATCTCGGTGAGCAGCGAAGTTAACGAGGGAACGACCTTCACGATTCGCCTGCCGGGATAAGTGTCGCACAATCACAACGGACGTGTTGACACCCACGGGGGCCGGTGTTAGGTTTTCCCTACCTTGTCAGGGCCGCGACACGCATGTCCAGCGGAAGGAGCCACGCCATGAGATCGTCGGCGCTCACCCTATTTTGCATAGCAGCCGTCTGCCTGCCCGCGTTGGCACAGAGCGATGCGACGGGCGGACAACAGGAATACCGGTACGTTGCCCGCGTCAAGGGCAGCAACGTCAACATCCGCAGCCGACCCGACATACGCTATGGGTATCGCTGTGCGCAGATATCGGCCCCGCAGACCGTTCGAGTGGTCCGGGACCTGGATGGCTGGGTAGAGATCCTGCCGACCGACGATTGCTTCAGCGTGGTCAGCGCCGAGTATGTCCGACGGGACGGAAACAGCGACATCGGCACGATCACCGGCGACAGGGTTCGCATCCGGGCCGCCGGCGAGGACCGCACACAGAGTTTCAACGTGGTACAGGGGTATCTGAACACCGGTGACCAGGTACGGATTATCGGTCAGCTCAGCGACCATATGGGCAGGTGGTACAAGATCGAGCCGCCCTTGGGCGCCTATTGGTATATCTCTGCCGACTACGTGGAGCGTGCCGACAGAGGACGGCCGTCGCCTGGTCCATCCCCCGTTATCCGGCAACCGGGGACCACTCCACAAACACGGCCGGCCGGAAGCTTAGCTACCGCCCCGACGACGCGCGAAGCCGACGACGATGACGACGACGCCCAGAGCCGGGCCGCGGAGGAATTCGAGGCGGCCGAGGAGGCGCTCAAGGAGGAGTACCAGAAGCCCCTGCCGGAGCGGGACCTCACCGCCCTGCTCCAGCGGTACCGGAGCATCGAGGCGCCCGAGGAGAGCTTGCTGAAGTCGTACATCGACGCCCGCGTGGCCCACATCCGCCACACCATCGCCAGACAGGAGGCATACCTGAGCGCCAAGCTGCTGGCCGAGCAGACGGCCGAGCGCCAGCGAGAATACGAACTTCGGCTGGCTCGTATCCAGGCGGAGACTCCCAGTGTGGAAGAGGTAACCGCCTACGATGCCGAGGGCGTCCTTATGCCCAGTGAGATATTTACCGGTGGGGCGAACACCACCAGACGGTACACGCTGAGGGACACGCTCAGCCGCCGTATAAACGCGTACGTACAGAGCGGCGCCGAGGAACTGGACCTCTCGCAATACGTCGGCAAGAAGGTCGGCGTGTTCGGGCGCAAGCGATACGACACCAGTCTGCAACTCTATATCATCGAGGCCGAGAGGGTCGTGGTGCTCATGGACGACCCTCGGATACTCGAGCCGTCGCGTCCTACGGTTATCCCCCGCGCCAGAATCACGCCGGCGAGGCCGCCGGAACCGGAGCCGCCGCGGGAGATTGCGCAACCGGTCGAAAGGCCCGACGCGCCCGAGCAACAGGCCGACGAGACTCCGGAAGACGCTGAACCCGACGAGCCGGAGACACGCGAAACGGCTGAGCCGCAGGCCGTAGAGGACGAGCAACCCTCAGACGAGGAACCCCGGGAGCCGGACGAGGAACCGTCCGAGCCGAAGGACATCGAACCGGAGCCGTCTGAGCCGTCCGGGGAGGAACCCGCCTCCGAGCAGGAGCAACCCCCCTCGACACAGGGCGATGACACGGCCGAGTTGCCCGAGACCGGACTGGAGATGGTAACGCCCCAGACCAGGCCCAACGGTGGCGACCAGGCCGTGCCGGAGGAAGAATACGACTGATCGCAACCCGCAGGTCATCGGACGTGTTGGTTCGTCGTTGACCCCCCAACCGTCGCCCGGTAGCGTTAGAGCACCTTGCACAGATACCGTTGTCGTCTTCCGGCTGTCGCCGGGACGGCATGCACCCACGAGGACGACGGCCACCTTCAGGCAAAGTGCTCCGACGGCGTGAGCGAAACCAGCTACATCATTGACGGTCATTCGCAGATGTACCGGGCGTACTACGCCCCCTTCCGCGACCTGATCAGTCCCACCGGCGAGCCGACGCGGGCGACCTACGTTTTCTGCTCGATGCTGCTGAAGTTCATTTCAGAAAAACAGCCGAAGTATCTCGCGATGGCGGTCGATTCACCCACCGAAACGCTCCATCGCCGCCGGCTCTATGCCGACTACAAGGTAACCCGCAAGCCCATGCCGGAGGACCTTCCGCCGCAAATAGAGCGGATCCTCCAGATCGTACGCGCGACGGGCATTCCCATACTCCAGGTCGAGGGCTACGAAGCAGACGACATAATAGCCACCGCCGCCGAGCGGCTGGCCGGACCGGAGTCTCCTCTGATCGCCATCAGCAGGGACAAGGACCTAGAGCAACTCGTCGGGGACGCCTTCAAGCTGTATGACCCTATGAAGGATGAGCTTATCGACGCCGACGCCGTCATCGCCAACAGGGGCTACCCGCCGCAGAAGGTCGTGGATGCACTTGCGCTGGCCGGCGACACCAGCGATAACGTCCCCGGCGTTCCCGGCGTGGGACCCAAGACGGCCGCCAAACTGCTTTCAGAGTACGGATCGGCCGAGGAAGTAATAGCCCATGCGGATAAGCTGACGCCCAAACTCGCAGAGAGCATCCGCGAGCATGCCGAATCCATCGCGCTGTCCAAAAAGCTCGTCACGCTGGAAAGGGACGTACCCGTCGAGACGGACCTGTCGGCATGGCGTTTTGAGGGCATCAAAGGCGACGCCATCCGCCCCATCTTCGCCGAACTGGGCTTCAACCGTCTGCTGGAGCAGTTGGACCAGATGGGCGCCACCGGCGACAATACCACCAACACCGAAACCGTCGCCGCAAAGACCGGCCGCACAAGGGCTGAGGATTTTTCCTACCGCTGCATCGATACGGCAGAGAAGCTGCGCCGCCTCAGCGATGAACTGCGGGGCGTCGCCCGCCTGGCGGTCGATACCGAGACCACCTCCACAAACCCCATGTTCGCCGAAATGGTGGGGCTTTCTCTGTCGTGGGAACCGGGAAAGGCGGTGTATCTGCCTGTAAAAGCGCCCCTGGGGGCGACCACGCTCGACGTTGCGGATGTTCGCGCCGCCCTGGCCGACATCCTTGCCGATGAGAGCGTGGAAAAGGTCGGCCATAACATCAAGTTCGACATGATCGTACTTGCCCGGGCGGGAATGCCGGTTGCCGGCCCCCTGTTCGACACCATGGTAGCCGCCTGGGTCCTGGACAGCTCCCGGGTCAGCTACAAGCTGGACACACTGGCGGCGGAGCTTCTCGACCACCAGTGCATACCGATAGGCGACCTGATAGGCCGAGGCCGCGACAAGACCACCATGGACCTTGTCCCTGTCGAGACGGTCAGCGACTACGCGGCCGAGGACGCCGACGTGACGTTGCGGCTGGCGGACGTGTTGAGGGAGCAACTGGACGAGGAAGACCTGGCCGGGTTGATGGACGAGATGGAGATGCCGCTTCTGCCGGTACTGGCGGATATGGAGATGACCGGCATACTCGTGGACCCGTCGGCGCTCAAGAGGATGGAGACCGAGCTTTCGGGCCGCACCGAGCAACTGCGCGAACGCATCGTCTCACTGGCGGGGCGCGAGTTCAATCCCGACTCGCCGAAGCAGCTTGCCGAGGTGCTGTTCGAGCATCTGCAATTGCCGGTGGTCAAGCGGACCAAGACCGGACCGAGCACCGATTCGTCGGTGCTTGAGCAACTGGCCGTTACGCACGAATTGCCCGCGGTAGTGCTGGACTACCGCAAGCTTACCAAGCTGCTGGGGACGTACCTGAAGGCACTGGCAGGCTGCATCCACCCTGAAACGCGTCGCGTGCATACCTGCTTCCACCAGACAGGCACCTCCACCGGGCGGCTCAGCAGCAGCGACCCCAACCTCCAGAACATCCCCATACGCACCGAGGAGGGGCGGCGGATACGTTCCGCTTTCGTGGCCGACGAGGGATACGTGCTGCTGTCGGCCGACTATTCGCAGGTGGAGCTTCGGGTCCTTGCGCACCTGTGCGAGGATGAAACGCTTCTGGCTGCCTTTCAGGCCGGGCGGGACATTCACCGGACCGTGGCGGCCGAGGTCTTCAACGTTGCCGAAAGCGACGTTACCGACCAGCAGCGCGCCCGGGCAAAGACGGTCAACTTCGGGATAATCTACGGTCAGACCGCCCACGGGCTTTCCAGGACACTTCGCATTTCGCGCAGGGAGGCGGACGAATTCATCAACAAATACCGCAGCCGTTTCCCGCAGATAGACGCTTTTCTCCACCAGTGCATCGCCGAGGCCCGCGAGCACGGGTACGTGCGGACGATGTTCGGCCGTCGGCGGCGGATAACGAACATTGACTCGCGCAATCCCCAGCGACGGGCCCTCGCCGAGCGACTGGCGATAAACTCCGTGGTTCAGGGCTCCGCGGCGGACATCATCAAGCGCGCGATGGTGAGCATCGCGCGTCGTATCGCCGAGCAGGACCGCCCCAGCCGCATGTTGCTGCAGATCCACGATGAGCTGGTCTTCGAAACGCCCGTCGATGCGCTGGACGCCGAGCGCGAGATGATAGTCTCGGAGCTTTCGGCGGCCGCGGATCTGAAGGTTCCGCTGAAGGTTGACGTCGGCGTGGGAGCAAACTGGATGGAAGCCAAATAGACGTTCGGCGGAATGCGCTTGCCCGAAGACAGCGGGAGCAAGTACTATTCCGCCGGTTTTCGAGCAACCCGGAACGAGACGACCAACGGTCGCTGCCTGGAAGGATCCTGACCTGATGCCCGAGGCGGAAAGTCCCCGGACGCAGGGAGATAAGCCGACAATCCCCCCTGATGTGCCCTTGCCGCGCCCGCAGACGCAGCGCGGGGCCTGGCTGTATGGGATACTGGCCTTTCTGGCTCTGTATCTGTTTATTGTCGCCATCAAACTTATGGGGCACGGGCTTAAGACCGCGGCCACCGACCCGGCCACGGAGGCCCGCATCAGCGACATGTTCGCGTTCGCCTTCAATCCCTTCGTGGGGTTGTGCATCGGCGTGCTGGTAACGAGTATCGTCCAGTCGTCCAGCTTTACCACGTCGATGACGGTCGTCTTCGTCGGCGCGGGGCAACTGGAGCTGGCCCAGGCGATACCCATCGTGATGGGAGCCAACATCGGGACCAGCGTGACTAACCTGGTCGTCTCACTCGGACACGTCCGCCGCCGGATGGAGTTCAGACGCGCATTGGCCGGGGCGTGCGTGCACGACTTTTTCAACGTATGCAGTGTGCTGCTGTTCTTCCCGCTGGAGCTGGCTTTCGGAATATTCTCCAGGCCCATAGAGTCGCTTGCCGGCGCAATGAGTCAGCTTGACTTCTTCCGGTTTGACCCCACTGAACATGTCGATGTGGTGGGTACGGCGGTCTGGCCTTTTCTCGCAGGCGCCGACTGGCTGATCACCGACCTGCTTAACCTCCCCTGCACTTGGGCGGGCGGACTGATGGCTCTGGCGGCGATACTGCTGCTTTTCGTCGCGCTGACACAGCTTGTCCGATGCCTGCGAAAGCTCGTGCTGAATCGCGTCAGCGAATTGTTCAGGAACGTCCTGTTTGGCCGGCCCTGGACGAGCTTCGCCGTGGGGGCGACCACGACCACGCTGGTACAAAGCTCGTCGGTAACGACCTCACTGGCCGTGCCGCTGGTGGGGGCTGGCGTGCTAAACATCTACCAAATATACCCTTACACGCTGGGCGCCAATATCGGTACGACGTTCACGTCCCTGCTGGCTGCTCTGGCCAACGCCCAGAGTGCTCACGGAGCCCAAGGCGTGGCTACCGGGTTGGCGCATCTTGCGTTCAACCTCGCCGGAGTGGCGGTTTTCTGGCCCCTGCAGCAGATACCGATATCCATGGCGCAGGCCTTTGCCCGCATGGCATGCCGCAGGAGGTGGACCATGGCGGTGTTTCTGATAGGGATGTTTTTTGCCCTGCCGATTCTTGTGATTACGATAGCTGCCCTAGTAACATAGTTTTTTGCGCCTGGTAGGAAGAAGAACATGTTCAGGGAGTTGATACAGGCATTCCGAAAGAAGGACAGCGTCGGCGGAATGATAGAGCACGTCGGCGAGATGCTCGACGACGGGCAATGGATGTTTGCCACCGCCGGCGCAGTTGTCCACAAACAGCAATCCGCCAGTGAAGTCCAGGACGAGCTTTATCGGCGGGACCGCAGAATAAACCGCCTGGAGTATGAAATAAGGCGCAATATTCTGGTGCACCTGGCGATGGGCAACATGCAGGATGTCAGCATCTGCCTGGTGCTGATGAGCGTCGCCAAAGATGCCGAACGCGTAGGCGACTACTGCAAGAATATCTTTGAGATCGGGCGATACTTTCGCAGCCGGTACGGCCGCACCGAGTATGCCGGACCGTTGGATGACGTACGACAGACCATACTCGAGGCGTTTCCCAGGACGAAGCACGTTTTCCTGAAGGGCGACGCCCGCTCGGGAGAGCAGCTCCGCGAGGACCTTATCCGGGCGCGCCACCGCTGCGACCTGCTCATTCAGCAGTTGCTGTCCCCGGGCTTTCCGGGCACGGCGGACGAGGCGGTCGCCTACGCTCTGCGGGCCAGGTTCCTCAAGCGGACCAATTCGCACCTGGCGAACATCGTCACCAGCGTCACGAACCCCGTCCCGATGATCGATTTCCGCGACCGCAGCCCAGGGGACGATGACGAAGACGAGGGTGGCGACTCCAACGACTGACAGTCGGTTTCTTACGGCAGGAAAGACCCGCGCGTCGATAGTTTCTCCGGCAGGTACTCGTTGGCCACGAAGGACAGCCCGTGCTTGGCCAGCGCCTGCTGCTCCACGCGAACGCCCGACTTGAGTATCTTCCGAACGGCCTGCTGCCACCGCTTGTGGTGGCGGATGAAGGGGTCGTTCTTCAGCGCGTCGTTGGCCCGCTTCTTATCGACTTCCTTGAGCGGATGGGTCGGCAGGTCGTATTTTTCTATATCCTCCGGTGTCACGCCCAGGAACGTCGCCTGCGGGACACAGAAGAACTCGTTCAGATGGGCCGCGTTGCCCGAACCGACCTTCAGCGTCCGATAGATGTTGAAGTAGCCGTAGGGGTCGCCGTCGGTGAAGACGTACACGGGGATCTTCTTCTCGTCGGCCAGCCGTCGGATGAACCTTCTGCACGCCCTGCTGGGCACGCCCCCCATCGACACCAGGATACACTTGTGCTCGTCGAAAAAGTCCTCCTCCACCAGGCGTTCGAACATGCCCTTGGTCTCGATGGCGAGGATGAACTTCGCCTTCGTGCGGAAGCCCAGTTCCTCCACCACGGTCGGTACGCTGTAGGCCCCGCTGCCGAACCTGGTGCAGTCTATCTCCACCGGCTCGCCGGTGCGGCGGTCGCGGTCCAGCACCACCAGCTCGCCGGCCACCTCGCCGCCGTGCTCGTCGGCGCGAAAGTGTATCTGCTCGCGGTTGACCGCCAGCATCGCCTCCACGTCGTCCATGACGGTGTCGGATTCGTCCTGCCCGCCGAAGGCGGCCTCGCCCCAGTTGTACGCCTGATAATACGCCTCGCGCTTGGTCGAGTGGCGGTCGTGCTCGATAAGCTCCTTGCTCATCGAGAGCATCTTGAGGGTCTGCGCGAAGGTCTTGACGGTGTTGACGGTAAGCGTGCGGACCTTGTTGCGCCCGCGAAGCTGAAAGTAACCGCCCTTGGGCTTGTAGCTGACGTTGGAAAGGGCCCGAATGGGCAGTTTCATCTGCGGCTTTCGGCCGGCGTTGATGCGCTTGTAGGTGTCCTCGGCCTGCTGCCGTATCCTTTCGATAACCTCTTCCTTCTTAAGCGGCATGTTTGCTCCCGTTGCACCGACGGCGGTTTCGACGCCGTCGGCTCTACTCCGTTTCGAACAGGTCCTTCTGCTCGGGCCCAACGGCCGGTGCCTCTTCGGCCTGTCGCGCCGTCTCTATCAACTCGGCCAGGTCGCGGATGTCGCGGTACACGCTGGCGAAGCGGACGTAAGCTATCTTGTCCACTCCGCGCAGAGCGTTGCTGACCACGTCGCCGATGAAGCTTGAGGCGACTTCCTTGTCGCAGTTGCGGAATATCTCCTCCTCGGTGTGCTCCACGATGCGACGGATCTGCTCCTCCGAGACCCTCCGCTTGTAACAGGCCCGCTTTAACCCGTCGATGATCTTGTCCCGCGAGTACGGCTGGCGCGAGCCGTCCCGCTTGATGACGGTTACCCGAACAGGCCCCTCCTCCGGACGCTCATATGTCGTGAAACGCCGCCCGCAGTTGCCACATTCACGCCGGCGACGGACCACCCGCCCACCTTCGGAACTGCGGGAGTCAATCACCCGCCCGTCACTGTAGCCGCAGAAAGGACACTGCATTGAACCAAGGCCTCGATCCCGACCCATATATGGGTATGGCGGAAGTTTACCGGCCGATATCTGGTGCGTCAAGCGGCCCGGCCATCATCGGCGTTGCCGGGCTATCCGGCTATGGATATCCGCTCTTTTTGCTCGGCGGGCTTCGTGAGTTTCGACCATCCTCGACGAAACCGTTGGCTTTGGTCGCCCTTTGGGTCGATATACTTCCATCGGTGACTATTGTGACGGAAGGACGGAGCCATGCTGCTTGCACTTGAATACATGCCCGGCGGCATTGAGACGATGCACTGGCAGAGCGAGTGTGTCCTGCGTCTGGTGATCGCCGCTGTCCTGGGGGCCCTGATCGGCGCGGAGCGTGAACACCACGGCCGAAGCGCCGGCTTCCGCACGCAATTGCTCGTCGCGCTCGGCTCAGCACTGGCAATGCTGGTGAGTTTGAACTTTGCGAGGGTGTTCGGAAACGGCAACGCCGGGGAGGCGATACAACTGGATCCGGCCCGTCTGGCATACGGCGTGATGGCGGGCATCGGCTTCCTCGGCGCAGGCGCCATTATCCGCTACGGCGCGGGCGTCCGGGGACTGACGACGGCCGCCAGCTTGTGGTGCACAGCGGCTGTGGGACTGGCCTGCGGGTTCGGAATGTACTTTGTCGCCACCATCGCGACCGCGCTGGTGATCTTCGCCCTGCTGTTTCTCTCCAAGCTGGACCGCTACATACCGTCGCGATGGACAAAGACGCTCCGCGTATCGCTGCCGCTTTCACAGCAGGACAACATAGAGAGGGTCCGGAAAGTGCTCACGCGGCGAGGCGCAAGAATCGCCAATATGGACTACAGCAGAAACATTGAGCAGCAGATCGAGACTCTCACCTTCTACATCTCTGTCTCCCACAAGATGAGCATCTCCGACCTGATGGAGATTGCCCAGGACGTGCCGGAGGCGACGGAGTTGGTCGTCCAGTAGCTTACGCTACCCTCTCAATGACGACAGCACATACTGCGCCGCGAACAGCAGCGAAAACACGTAAACCAGGACCGGACACTCCCGCGGCCGCCCGCGAAGAAGCTTGGCGATTGCGTAGGCGGCAAACCCGATCGCGATGCCGGCCGATATGCTGTGGGTAAGCGGCATGGTGATGATGGTCAGGAAAGCCGGCAGGTATTCGGTCACGTCGTCCCAGTCAAGGTCCCGGACGGTCCGGAGCATCATGGCGCCGACGATGATAAGCGCCGGTGAAAGCGTGGGGAACAACTGGTTGCCGCCGAAAGCGCCGGTAACGGTCTCGGCCAGCGGCTGGAAGAACACAGCCCCCAGCAGGCACACGCCGGTAACAACCGCCGCCAGACCGGTCCTCGCCCCTGCCGTCACGCCTGTGATGCTCTCGATGTAGCTTGTGACTGTACTGGTGCCCAGACACCCGCCGATAATCGTCCCCGCCGCATCGGCGGCCAGCGCGCCCTCGGCCCTGGGCAGCGACCCGTCGCGCATCAGTCCTGCACGCTTGGAAACACCCACCAGCGTGCCGACTGTGTCGAACAAATCCATGAACAGCAGGATGAAACCCATGGTCAGAATGTCCAGCCAGTATCGCGGCAGCGCCGACCAAAGCCCCTCCAGACCGACGTAGAAACCGCCCGCAGTGGTATAAAGTCCTTCCGGCCAGCCGACAGGGTTCTGCCACTGCGCCCGCCCCGCCACGACCGCTATGCCGGTTGTTACGAGTATGCCGATGAGAATGGCTCCGCGGATGCGAAACGCCAGAAGCCCCAGCGTCACCGCCAGTCCGATCAGAGCCACCCATGCCTCCGGATGCCTGGCAAAGCCGCCCAGCTCCGTCGGGGCCAGTGCCTCGCCGAAGTTTGCCCAGTCAAAACCCACTCGCGCTATCAGCAGACCGATGCCGGCGGAGATGCCGCTTTTAAGGGCGTCCGGGATGGCGCTGAGGACCTTGGCACGCAGGCCGAACACCGAAACCACCAGAAAGAACGCCCCGGCCAGCACCGTAAGACCCAAAGCCATGTGCCAGCCCATTACTCCGACGACAGGCCATGCGCCCATCGTCGCGGCGATCGTTACGAAGAAGAAGTTCTCCCCCATACCCGGCGCCAGGGCTATGGGGTAGTTCGCCAGCCAGGCCATCAGGAAACACGCCGCCGCCGAGGCGACGCATGTGGCGATCATGACGCCGCGCGGGTCCATCTCCGCGCCGGAAAGCAGACCGTACTGGACGAAGATAATGTAGCTCATCGCCATGAATGTGGTGATGCCGCCGAGGATTTCCCTGCCTACGGTGCTGCCCCTCTGGGAGATATCGAACATTGAAATGGCTCCTTTTGACGCTCGGTGGTTGTATCCGACGCCTCTGTGCGGATATTCTTTCGCCGCTCATCGAACGTGTCAAACACTTACCGCACAGTTGCGGACAGGTGGCGATTACAGCACGGGCTGGATACACTATCGATATGACCGACCCGACAGCGACACCCACGACCCCCAAGCCGCTGCCTCTGGAGCGGAAGCTCGAGTTCTGGGAAGTATTCTGCCTGGCCTCCGGAGGCATGATAAGTTCCGGTCTGTTCGTTCTGCCGGGCCTGGCTTTTGCCCAGGCCGGACCGGCCATGATAGTCGCCTATGCCCTGGCGGGCGTGCTGGTAATCCCAACGGTAATGTCCAAGGCGGAACTGACCACGGCCATGCCCCGCACGGGGGGCAGCTATCTCTACATCGAACGAAGCATGGGCGCGATGGCAGGGACTCTGGCGGGCATGTCCGACTGGTTGGCGATCTCGCTGAAAAGCGCCTTCGCGCTCATTGGTATAGGCGCGTTTGCCGAGCTTCTCTGGCCCGGCCATGAGGAATGGGTCCTCAAAGCGACGGCCGCTTCGCTGTGCGTGGTATTCTGCGTGCTGAACGCCTTGAGCGTCAAAGCAGCCGGGCGGGCGCAAGTGATAATGGTGGGCGGTCTGCTGGCGATTCTCGCCGGATTCATCGTGCTGGGCGTACCGACGGTCGAGCACGACCACTTCAAGGGATTCATGGACCGCGGGTGGACCAGCGTACTGACCACGGCCGGTATGGTTTTCGTATCGTTCGGTGGCATGATGAAGGTGGCGGCCGTCGCCGGAGAGGTCCGCCAGCCGGCGAAGAACCTTCCCCGCGGCCTGTTCCTGGCGCTGGGCGTGGTATCGGTGCTCTACGTCGGGGCTACCTTCGTCACGGTTGGTACAACGCCGGCGGATGAGCTTGGGGAATCTTTGACGCCGCTGAGTCTGGCGGCGGGCAAGTTCCTCGGCACCGGAGGCATGTTGGTGCTTTCGCTGGCGGCGATGCTGGCTTTTATAACGACTGCCAACGCCGGTATCCTCGCGGCCAGCCGCTCACCGGTGGCGATGAGCCGTGACGGTCTGCTGCCGGCGTTCGTCAGGAAGACCTCCCGTCGCTTCCACACACCCATCGTGGGCATTGCCCTGACCGGCGGGCTGATGCTGCTGGTTATCACCGCACTGGCCGTTGACGAGCTGGTCAAGGTCGCCAGCACGATGATGCTCATCCTGTTCGCACTGCTGAACCTTGCGGTGCTGATACTCCGCCACAGCCGAATTCAGAACTATCGTCCGCTTTACAGGGCTCCGGGGTATCCTTTCCTCCAGATAGCCGGAATAGGCGTGTACGTTCTGCTCATCGCCAAGATGGGCACCACGGCCCTGGTAGCCACGGCGATGTTCTTTGCCGCAGGCGTCGTTTGGTACCTGATTTACGTGCGTTCGAGAATCCAGCGTGAAAGCGCGCTGGCGTTTCTGCTCAAGCGGGTGTTCTCGCGCGAAACCGGCAGAAGCGCCCTGGAGGATGAACTCCGCCAGATCGCACTTGAGCGCGACGAGGTTACGCACGACCGCTTCGACCACATCATCCAGGACGCTGAGGTCGTCGATGTGGACCGCCCGATTACCGCCGATGAGATGTTCGAGATCCTCTCGGAGCGACTGGCGCCGAGGGTGGACGCCGAGCCGGACGATTTGATAGCGAAATTCCGCCGCCGTGAGGCGCAGTCGAGCACTGTTATCCAGCCGGGCCTGGCCGTGCCTCACGTGATGGTCGATGGGCACAACAAGTTCGATATCATCATGCTGCGATGCCGCGACGGAGTCACTTTTCCCGAGCATGACGAGCCGGTGCGGATGGTGTTCGCATTGCTGGGGACAGAGGACGAGAGGAACTTTCATCTGCGGGCCCTGATGGCCGTCGCAAATATCGTTCAGGAGCCGGAGTTCGAGCGTCGCTGGCTCAAGGCGCAGGATCCGGAGCAATTACGGGACCTGGTGCTGCTGTCCGGACGGCAACGCGACGGTGACGGCAGGCAATAGCTTCCTCCACGCCGCAAGGTGCGAGCTGATGGATGGTTTTCCCAACATTCGAATGAGGCGACTTCGCCGCAGTGCGACGCTGCGGGACATGCTCGCCGAGACCGACCTGTCCGTTGACCGACTCGTGGCCCCGCTCTTTGTGCGCAGCGGTGACGGCATCCGCACGGAAATCCCCTCCATGCCCGGTCAGTACCAGTTCGACATCGGTGAGGCGATGGAAACCGTCCGCCGCTGGGCCGACGCCGGACTGCGGGGCGTGCTGCTTTTCGGCCTTCCGGACAACAAGGACGCCGTGGGATCACCCGCCTGGGACGACAACGGCCCCGTGCAGCAGCTCACGCGCAAGATCAAGGAGGACCTGCCGGAGACGCTTGTCATCACCGACACCTGTCTGTGCGAATACACCGGGCACGGGCATTGCGGAACGCTGACGGAACTGCCTGGTGGGCGGGTGGATGTTGACAACGACGCCACGTTGGAGTCGCTGGCGAAGACAGCCGTTTCACAGGCACGCGCCGGGGCGGAGGTCGTCGCGCCCTCGGCGATGATGGACGGTCAGGTCGCCGCCATACGTCGGGCGCTGGACGAGGCCGGCCTCACAGACACGCTCATACTCTCCTACGCGGTGAAATTCGCGTCGAGTTTATACGGACCTTTCCGCGACGCAGCGGAGTCCGCCCCCGCACATGCCAAGCTCAGCAACAGAGCAAGCTATCAGATGGACCCACGGACGTGCTCGCAGGCGGTTCGGGAAGCACGACTGGACGCCGCCGAGGGTGCGGACATGCTCATGGTCAAGCCGGCCGCGGCTTACCTCGACATAATCGCGGACGTCCGTCGCGAGCTGGGCCTGCCTTTGGCGGCCTATCACGTCAGCGGCGAATACGCCATGCTCAAGGCGGCGGCCCTTAACGGCTGGCTGGACGAACGCGAGGCCGTCATCGAGGTCACGCGCTCCATCCGACGCGCGGGCGCCGACCTGGTAATAACCTATTACGCCGAACAGCTCGCCAAGTGGCTCGCTGAGTGAGCACCTGCGGCAGTGTGTTTCAGATTCCGCCGGACCTGCTGTTATAATGCAGGTGTGTGAGGGTAACGCAGAGCAGGAACCGGTCATGAGAAGGTTGCTGGCAGTCATCGCGGTTCTGGGGGCTACAGTACCGGTGTTCGGCGACGACGTGTCGCCTGAGGTCCGTCTGTACGCCGATGAGGCGATGGAGCAGACTGTCGAAGACCCCGCGCTTTCCGGTCCGCTTGAGGAGGTAATCGCCGAGCTTTCCGCCCGCGCGGGCGTGCCAATCCAGGCGGACTGGAAAGCCATCGAGGCCACCGGGGCTTCGCGCGATGCTCAGGTCTCCATCCGCGCGTCAAAGGCCAGCTTCGGGCAATTGTTGGACATCGCACTGCTGCAGGCATCTGAGGAGGGACGGCCACTGGCGTGGTACGCCGAGGGTCCGAAGGTCCACGTAACCACACAGATGCGAGCCATATACCGCCGCCGGCCTGCACCGGCCGTCGGCAGGACCGCACGTCGCGATGCGTCGCCGCCGGCTCAAAGGCGTGGCGTCGGACTTCAGTTCCAGGAGGCGGGCCTGGAGGAAGTGATCGAATTCTTCCGCGACGTCAGCGGCGCGAACTTTCACGTCAACTGGAGCTCCCTGGAAAGCGTGGGTATAGACCGCCGGACTCCTATGTCGTTGCGACTGTCCAACGTCACCATCGCGCAGGCGCTGGATATGGTCTGCGACCGGCTCAGCGGCACCCGTGGCAAGATGCAGCGCGTTTACTGGGTTATCGACGACGGAGTGGTCCACATCGCCACCGGTGAGGTGCTGAACCGCCGAACCGAGACGCGCGTCTTCGACATAGCCGACCTGTTGATGGTTGCGCCCGACTATCCGGCCCCGGACGTGGGCCTCGGCAGGATGGACGGCGCCGACGACGCCGGTTCAGTCGGCACATCGGAGCTACTCGTAACCGGCGACACTGCGGCAGCAGACGACGGCGAGGCAACCCTCCGCCGACAACGGCGCGAGGACCTGCTGGCCGTCATCCGCGAAAGCATCGGCGAGGATATGTGGCGGCCCGTCGGCAAGGGCTCCGTCCGCATAGTGGGCAACCACCTGGTCATCACCCAGACGCCGCTCGGCTTCAAGCTGCTCTCGCAGGCCATCAATCCCCGGTAGCAGGTGGAATCGGCTGGACTCTCACCGACACAAGAAGTATCCCTTTAGCCCGGCTTATTCACGAAGAAACGGCACCTTCGTGAACAAGCCGTCGGCCGTGCTTTGACTTCGTCCATTCGGCCCAACGCTGAGGGCTGGTCCTGAGCGAGGCGCGAAGCGCCGAGCAGCCGGAGTGTGTTGGGTCTCAAATGTGAGGAAAGAGCAAATGCCTGTAAGCAACGGTAAACCAGAGCCGAAACGCTCGCCTTATCTGTCCGGCCGGAGGATTCTTCCGCCGCCGGTATCCGAAGTGGCCGACGCGGCCTCGCTGATAGAACAATCCTTCCTTGCGTACAACGCGGCCCGCCTGAGGGAAGGTTGCGGACTGCTGAGCGAGAAGATGCTGGACGACGACGTGACGGTCGGCATGTCGTTGGCGGGGGCGCTTACACCGGCCGGTCTGGGGGCTTCGTGCATAGTTCCGCTCATCGAAGCGGGCTTCGTGGACTGGATTGTGTCCACGGGTGCGAACCTCTACCACGACCTGCACTTCGCGATGGATTTGCCGCTGTTCGTGGGCAGCCACCGCGTGGATGACACCGAGCTGCGCGAGCACGAAGTCGTGCGCATATACGACATTCTCTTCGACTACGACGTGCTGTTCGCCACCGACAAGGCCCTGCGGGAGATGTTCGGCGGCGAGGAGTTCCAACACTCGATGGGCACGGCCGAGCTTCATTACCTCATAGGCCGTCACGCCGACGCCTGGGAACGACAGGCCGGCCACAAGGGCGTTTCGATTCTGGCGGCGGCGTATCGCTGCGGCGTTCCGGTGTACGTAAGCTCGCCGGGCGACTCTGCCATCGGCATGAACCTCGCCGCGGTACGCATGGAAGGCAAGGGCCCCCAAATTGACCCGTCGCGGGACGTCAACGAGACCGCCGCGATAGTGTTCCGCGCCAAGCGCAAAGGCCTCAGCGGCGTGTTGCTGTGCGGCGGGGGAAGTCCGAAAAATTTCATCCTCCAGACCGAGCCGCAGATTCAGGAAGTGCTGGGGCTGGCGGAGAAGGGACACGACTACTTCCTGCAGATTACCGACGCCAGACCGGACACCGGCGGGCTTTCCGGGGCCACACCCCACGAGGCGGTCAGTTGGGGCAAGGTGGACCCGCAGCGTCTTCCCGACGCGGTCGTATGCTACACGGACACCACCATCGCCCTTCCGCTGCTGGCGAATTACGCTCTTCGCAAGCGACAGGCCCGGCCGCTGAAGCGGCTCTACGACCTGCGCGACGAAATGCTGGCGGAGCTGACGAAGGAATTCCAGGCATCCGGCGGCGGCCCGCAGTAAGGCGACGGCCGGCAATCCCCGAAAGCCCTACTGCCGCGGGCCCCTCAAGGGCTGCCCCCGGCGGGAGCGGTATGCTTCCAGCCCTTCCGGCGCGGGGAAGTACTGTTCGAAGTGGATTCCCTCCTGCCGGCACTGCCTTCTCAGATATGGCGAGATGCTGTCGTATATCCCAAGCTGCATTTGCTGAGGCAGCGAGTTGTACAACCTGATACGGTCGGCAAGGGAAATGTTGTAGCCCACCATCCGCGGCTCAACCAGCAGACTCGCGACTATACTCTCGGCGATCGAGGACAGCGACGGCAGTTGCTGTTTGACCCGTTCGGTTATCTCGGACTGCTGGAAGCGGTTGAACACCCGCTGCGCCCACTGGATGCTGTCGCGGTACTGCTCCCTGTCGCCGGCCGCCAGCGCGACAAAACCCGTCTGCAGAGAAACGGATATCTGGCTGATGGTCATATCCAGCGTGGGGCTTTCCTCGCGGGCCATCTCGTAAAGCACGAAATCCTGGACGTCCTCGATCTCCCATCGTCCCCCGGTCATGTCGTATTCGTCCTGTATGTAGTCCAAGTACCGTTGCGCTCGGGGGATGTCCCGCCCGGCGACAAGCATCTTTATGGCCTCGATGAGGTAGTTTATGTGTCCGGGCTTGAAGGTGTTGTCTTCGAACTTGCCGCCCGTGCCGGCCAGCACCGCCTCAATAATCCGCTCGTGCTCCTCCTGCGTGGGGGCTATGAAACGCGGGTCCGACCAGAACCCGATGAACGGCTCGTCCGGATTGTCCGGGTTCTCCATGTAAGTCAACCGTCCCTGCCAGGTGAGTTGCTTCAGGCAGTTCAGCACGATCCGGTCGGTGTTCAGCGAATCGATGTCGTCCAGACCCAGACTCTCCGTCACGTGCAGACCGTATGTCACCCAGTAAAGCCCGTGCGGCCAGACCAGACGCCAGTCCAGCGGCCCGTATCGCTCCATGAGCTGAAGCATCCAGTCCGGGTCCATGCGGTACACGTTCCAGAGCAATTGCGCCCGCACGAACGCGAGTATCTTCTGCCGGGCGGCCTCCGCGTCCGGGTCATTGATGACCTGGTATATGCTCTGCTCCCGCTCATTTCTCGGCTGGGGAGGCCCGGCGCGGGCAAGATCAACATTGGGGTGCCGGCTGAAGCGGTTGTAGGCCTCCAGGAAGTCCTGCCCCACGCCGATACCCACCTGCGCCAGACGCTCGGCATAGGCGGCCGCATCAGGGTCTTCCAGCAGCACGCGGCGCTGGTCGGGCTGGATGCGGTCCTCGCCCTGTCGGCGGGGGTCCTTGTCCAGCGGGGCTTCGGCTATGGGACGGAACCACTCGATGGTCTCGGCGGTGGTGCCCGGGCGCGGCGTTCCGAGCAGACGCTGCATCTCCGCGGCCCAGCGCCGCTTGTAGCTCAGGTGCATCTCGTCGAGGGTCATGCCCATCTTGGAGAAGAATATCCACCCCAGCTCCCTGTAGAGCACCAGCGAGTCTGGATTCATCGGGATGCCTTCGTCGCGAAGCAGCTCCACCCCGTTCATGACCCACCTCCACCGCTCCTCGGGAGTGTGGGTGGCGGCGGAGATGTTCCAGGCCATGTTCCACGCGTGGAACCCCCACACGCCGGCGAAGTGTGGCTGCAGGCGGCAGATGGCGTCCGCAAGCTGCATGGCGTCGTAGTAGCGACCGGCCTGTTTGAGGTTCTGCGCGCGGATCCACAGCGCGTTGACCAATGGCGCGCGAAGTCCGCCCGGCGCCATCGTCAGAAGCGCCAGTTCCGGGTGGCGCTCGGCCACCGCCGCGGACGCGGCCGGACGGTCCTGCTGCCGGAGGTGCGCATCAAGTGGCCCCTGCAGCAGTCCAGCGGCCACAAAGCCGCCGACCGCCAGCAGTATCCAGAGAATCTGGAGCAGTCCGGGTCGCTTGCCCATAGTTACACCTGCACCCGCGCCAGCTCGCGCTTGTGGAATATGATGCACGCCGCAAGAAGAATAAGCGCCGAGCGGACCACCAGCGCCCAAAGCAGCGTCTCGCCCACCGCCGTCCACGAAATAGCCATGCCGTCCACAAAGCTGTCGGTGGGCGATGTACGGCCGAAATTCGGCAACAGACGGTCCATTACGTAGAAAACCCCCCTGCTGATGTACGGACCGACGCCCTCATGGGCCGGGAGTATCCGTGTCGATTCCGCCAGAAAGCCGCGCAGCAGCGCGAACGGCATCACCGCCAGGCACACCAGTGAGCCCACCGCAAAAGACAGGAAAGTGCCCGCGAAGACGCCCAGAGCCGCGATGAATGACACCTGCACCAGTATCAGCAGCATGCCACGGACGAAGTTCCACTCAAAGGAGCCCACGCGGAACATTATTCCCAGGTGTTCCGGCTGAATGGCGATGCTGAAATCCGAGCGGTTAAGGTACCTGACAACGGTTTGTCCGGTATCCTCATCCACTACGCGGGCCGACAGCGTAAGCGTCGAGGCCACGCCGCCCGCGTCGTCCCTTATGTCTCCGCCGGTAAATCCCGTGTCGGGGTTCTGCGCTACCCAGACGCCCGGCAATGTCTCGCCATACGTCTCGCCCAGGGGATCTAGCCGGTAGGCGAGCTGGACGGTTTCGTCCACAACCACCTGCACATTGCCGTCCACGGCCAGACCGGCGGTGGTCGCGCGGTCCATATCGTCCTGGTTCTCAAAGGCGACGTCGAACCAGTCGTCGGTCAGCCCCGCCACCCGTCCGTCAACGCCGGCGACGCGCACCGGGCCGCGATAGACCAGTCGCGACAACAGGTAATCAGGCGCCTCTATCCTCGCCAGCCCCTGCTGCGGCGCCACGTGCGTCACCAGGCCGTCTCCGGTGAACCGCCCGCCCTCGGTCTCGATGCCTTCGAAAGTCCACCGTATCTGACCACCCGGGCGTACAGACTGACGCTGCTGCAGCTCTTGTGTGTATATTTCCTCGGCCAGAAGCTCCTGAGCCCGCTCGATATCGCCATCGGCCTCGCCCAGAAACCGCTCCACGTTCTCCTCGTAGCGGTTCTCCTCCCTGAGCTTCTCGATCCGTTGCTCCGTCCTTTGCAGGATCTCCTGCTCCAGTCCCACCGGACCGCGGCGCGCGCGGGCGGTGAATATCTCCGTCTCCACGGCGCGACGCTCATCCGGAGGCGCATCCTGCGCTCGAAGGTACTGAGCCAGGCCGTATATCGCCGCCCCCGACAGGACAACCAGCATCACGTTCAGCAGCACCACCCCCAGCCAACGGCCCAGCACGTACTGCCAGCGGGCAAGCGGCTTGCTGGCGATGGTAAAGATATGCCTGCGCTCAACGTCGGAGCTTATCGCGCCCACCGAAAGGAACACTGTCGCCAGTGTCAGCAACGCCCCGGTCAGTCCCGGTGCGTAGGCCAGGAAGGTCCGTATCCGTCCGGGCAGAGTGCCGTCACCGGTCATCACGAACGGCAGCATTCCGATGCAAACCGCCAGCAGCAGTATGAATACACCGGCCACCTTCGTTCGAAGGCATTGGCTGAAGGTATGACGGGCGATGGCCCAGATGCCTCGCATCAACGCTTCTCCTGCGAGTCGCCCTCGTTGCGATCCTCTTGGTCATCCCGGCGGTCCCGCCGGAGCAGCTCGTCGAGCACGTCACGGTCGGCCTGTTCGGCCTGCGGCGGGGACGGATGCTGGTCCTGGGAATCTGTCTCCGGGGACTCCTCGCTCCGGGTGGCAACCAGGTCCTGCAAGACTTCCTCAGCGGGCTCTTCTTCGCGGGCAGCTTGCTGCTGCTCCTTCTCATCCGTCCGGGAGACCGGCTGCGGCTGTTCGGAACCGGCGACCAGCTCTTCCAGAACTCCCTTGCCTTCGGCCGGCTTCTGCCGGAGGAACTCGGCCACCTCGCCGGTTCCCACGGCCCCGCCGGTTCGCATACGCCGCCTCTGAGCATCTTCCACTATCTGGAGGAACAACGACTCCAGCGACGTCCGCGGCGTGGATACCTCCACCACGTCGCGTCCGGAACCCTCCAGCACCTCCTGGACCCTCGCCAGCGTCTGCTGGTCGAGCTGCTCGGTGGTAATCTGCGTCAGGCCCCCTCGGGCAAGCAGCTCGTCCACGCGACCCAGCGCCCGCCTCCTGCCGCCGTAGAGTATGCACACACGGTCGCAGACATCTTCCACGTCGGCCAACAGATGGCTGGAGAGGATGACAGTCTTGCCCCTCTGGGCCAGCAGACGTATCAGGTCCTTGAACTGACGCGTGCCGATGGGGTCCATTCCGCCGGTCGGCTCGTCGAGTATGAGCAGGTCCGGGTCGTTTATGAGCGCCTGGGCGAGTCCGATGCGACGCTGCATGCCCTTGGAGTATTCGCCCACCCGCCGATAGGCGACGCCGCGAAGCCCCACCATGTCCAGCAGCATCTCGGTGCGACGGTGACGTTCCTGCCTGGGCTGATGGAACAGCCGGCCGTAGAAGTCCAACGTCTCTCGCGCGTCGAGGAACGGGTAGAGGTAGGAATCCTCCGGCAGGAAGCCGATGCGGTTCTTGGTCGCGACGTCCGTGGGACGGCGGCCGAAAACCGCGACCCGTCCCTGCGTGGGGAACAGCAGTCCCAGCACCATCTTCAGAGTGGTGGTCTTGCCGGAGCCGTTGGGTCCGAGCAGTCCGAAGACTTCCCCGGGACGTATCTCCAGGTCCAGCTCTGCGACGGCGGTAACCTTCTCGCGAAGCCAGAAATCACGAAAAACCTTCGTCAGCTTCGCGGTGGTAACAACGTTTCTGTCTGTAGATTGCTGCGCCATGTTCTCCGTATCCGTCCGGCCATCATCCGCCGGCCGACTCAGTCAGACACGCGCTCCTGCAGCTCCCTCAGCTCCTGGCGCTCGATATCCCTGGTGATTTCGGGAGGCCGGCTTATCCGCAAGACGGCCTTTCTCTCGCCGGATGGGATAATGTACTCCTCCACCCCCGGCCGCGAGAGTATCTCTCCTCGGGTCTCGGCCCAGAGATATTGCATCATCGTATCCGGGTCCCGCTCGAACTCCGGCCGCAGCTCCGCGAACTGCCTGGCGCGGCTCTTGACTGACTCCACCACTCGTGTCTTGTAGGACCTGGCTTCGGCTATGATGCGGCTGGCCTCACCGCCGGTGGTGTTCAGCAGGAGAACCTGGTCTATCCTCTCGAGCACCTGCTCGGCCTGGGCAAGCAGTTGCCGCTGCTGGTCTTCGTCGCCGGCTTGACCGGCTTCGCGGGCCGCCTCAATCAGACTGCTGTATTGCCCGATGAGGTTGAATTCTTCCGTATCGCCCTCTTCCGCCTGTGGCTGCCCGGGGCGCCACGGCTGGCCGACCAATCTGACGTAGTTGGCGCCGGCGGCGCCGGCAAGGATGTCCTGGGCTTCGGATTCGGCGGACCTGACGAGCTGCTCGGCTTCGCTGGAGGCGTTCTGTGCGTCCTCGTACGCCGGTCTGGCACGAAGTGGCCATTCGTTGCCTTCGAGGTCCACGGTCGTTATCACCAGCCCGGTGCTCAGCTCGTCCAGGTAGTTCTGAGCGTCAAGCATGACGTCGGTTTTGAACTGCTCCTGTTCGTCGCGTCTCAGGCCGTCGGCGGTACGATGGGCGGCCGCACGTATCGCGGCCGAGCAAACCGCCGTGCGGATGAACTCCGCGGCGGGATCGACGGTGATGCTCTCGTCGGTTCCGGCTATTGTGCGGACATACGGGTCGGGCACGTTGCGCTTGTAGGCGATGGGGTCTTCGACCCGGTAGGCGATACCCAGTTTCATGTGCAGCAGGCTTCGGTCGCCGGTCAGCAGGGCGCCGTCGCGACCCGGGCGCAGTCCCTCCGCATAAGGGCTGACCTCACTGAGCGGCTTGGTCTGGTCTTCAGGGGTCAGGTCCATCCAGAAATCGTCCACGACCACCCGTCGCTCGCGCATGTCCACCTTCTCAATACGCCCTATGGGGAACGGCCAACCATACGCCAATCCCTCGCCGGCGACGCGCGTGATCCGCCCGAAGCGGTAGATGATGCCGTTCTCGCCGGAATCCACGCTCGCCAGACCGGTCAGCGCCCAGGCCGCCAGCACCAACAGCATCACCAGCGACAGCAGGCGGAAGCTGACCCGCAGCGCGTCGGCCAGCGAGCGGGAGGCCTCATCTTCGGCCTCTAGGATGGGGTCGGTAGATGACTGGACCTTCCGCTGTTCGTCCTGTTGTTCGGCGGTCATTTCACTCGTCCTCGGATTCCTGCCCGTCTGGGGCGGCTTCGCCCGCAGCGTCGGACTCCAGCGGCATCTGCAGTGGCGAGGGTAGCTTCAGCGATTCGGTGGTTGGGGCGTTACGGAAGAAGTCCACGCTCGGCAACGACGTACCGTCCAGTACTATGACCGTGCGTTCGCTCAGCTCCTCCCGCAATGACTGCAGATATCGCAGGAAGGCGCTGAGCTGCGGGTTCTCGGCGAACTGCCTGTAGTATTCAGCGGCCGCCCTGTCGCCCTCCGTGCGGATGTCCTGGGCTTTACGCTCGGCGAAGGCCGTAATCTGGTCGCGAGCGGCGCGGGCCCGTTCGCGGATGGCGGTCGCCCATGCCTGGCCGCGGGCGCGGTACGTCTCGGCCGCAGCAGTCCGCTCCTCACGCATGGCGTCGATAACCTTGGCCGTGGCCCCCTCGGGAATATTCAGACTCTTGATGCCCAGGGATTCTATCCTCACTCCGTAGAGGTCGGCGGCCTGCTGACGCAGACGCGGGAGTATCTCATCCTGTGCTATCTCCCGAAGCTTCATTTCTTCGGGGTCGGTGTTCACGAAGTCGGCAAACGGGTGCTGGCCGACCACATCCCGCTTGCGGCTGCGAAGCAGCGAGCGGATGCTGCGCTCGGCGGCGTCGATAGTGCGGACGCTCTCATAGAACCGCTCCGGGTCCTCTATCCGCCAGGTGCAGGACATTGTCAGCAGGATGGGAT
This sequence comes from Phycisphaerae bacterium, assembly GCA_049975485.1. Taxonomy (GTDB): domain Bacteria; phylum Planctomycetota; class Phycisphaerae; order SM23-33; family SM23-33; genus PUND01. The sequence continues at coordinate 25,959 of JBNGDC010000009.1, forward strand.
TTTTGTCCTGCGTCTGGACCTCATCGACCGGGTCCTCGAATACGAACGTTCGCGCGTCATACCGCACTATGGATTGGATGGGATAGGGCCAGCGAAAATGCAGACCGGCGTCTGCGGTGCGTGTCAACGCTCCCTGCTGACCGGCCAGGGCGGTGGCTTCCGGCTGCGAATCATCGCCCTGTACTTCCGCCGGCTCGGAGCCGTAGTAAACTCGCGTGGTCTCACCGAAGGTCTTGACCAGCACTATTTCGGTGGTTTCGACGGTAAAGGCAACCATCGACGCCAGAAGCGCCAGGACCACCACCGCCGCCAGAACTATCAGTCCTATATGCCGTCTCATCTTCGCTTCCTCTATTGGTCGTGCCCCGGGCTGTCCGCGAACGTCAGCTAGTCGCTGTCGTCGCCCGCCCCGTACATGCCTTCCAGCACACCTGTTTCACGCTCCAGATTAAGCCAGACTTCTATCCTGTCTCTGTCCACGCCCAGGACGTATTTATGCATGCCCGGCAGGACCTCGTCCCATACGTCCAGCCAGCGGTCCAGCATATACATCTCGGGACTGGCCCTGTATGCGAGAAGCTCCCTGCGGAAGTTCTCTGCCCGTGCCCGCTCGCCGAGCTGCCGCTGCCAACGGTAAGCCCGGGCCTGGGCGAAAGTCGCCGCGGCCGTTCCCGCCACACCCGAGAAGCGATCCTCGGCAAGCTCCTGGGCCTCCTCGATGCGTGCGGCGAGGGACAAGTCACCGTCGGCCTGCATTTCGGCACGGATTCCCTGCAGCGTCTCCAGCCACTGACGGTACTCCTCCAGCAGCGCCTCACGTGCGGGGCTGACACGCCCCAGAAGCTGCTCCTGGCCTATCTCGCTCTCAAGCGTTTCTATGTCGTTGCCGACGATCCTGATGAACTCCTCCAGCCGGGCCGCCTGTTCGGTCGGGTTGGAACGCAGGTCGTCCAGCGTTTCAAGCTCGTCAAGCTTGCGGATCGCAAGTCCCAGCCGCAGGGCCGTCGATGGGTCGCCGGCGACTTCCGCGAGCATGCGGTTGGCCTCGGTCTCGGCCTGGTAGCGGATAACTTCAGTTTCGCGCTCCGCCTCGACGTATTCCTCAAACGCCGCCGCCGCTTCCTGGGGTGGATGAGCCGCCGTTATACCCACCTCCAGTATCCGCACTCCCAGGTCCATCTCGTCGGCTCGCTGCTGGATGCGGTTATGAAGCTGCATTGCGGCACGCTCGCGTCCGAAGGTCATAATCGCCTCGGGCCTTTCCTCGACGACGCTGTCTATCGGCTCATCCAGCGACGCCCGGGCGCAATAGTTCGTCATCTCCGTGTACGCCAACGCCTCCAGCACCGACTCGGCGTCCGTGAAGGCAAAACCGTAACGCAGGACGTCGTCTATGACGTAACGCATGACTACCACGAGTTTGATAATCTGCACAGGCGGTGGCGGCTGCTCCCCGGCGACTTCCGCCTGACGTCGCCGTGAGGGTATCGCGACCAGGAAGTTCCGCTCCTGGCGTCGTCCGTGTTCCTCGGTCCAGAGGTAAATCTCGCGTCCCTTGATGATCTGGGGTTCCCGCTCGGCGCCGACGCCAAGCGTTATCTCGTGAACGCTGCCGACGTCGAAGTGCCGAGCCGTATCGACCGGCCAGGGCCATTTGAAATGCAGCCCCGGGCCCAGCAATCCCCGTTCATACTGCACCCGACCCCACCGACTGACCACCACCTGCTGACCGTCGCGGACGATTACGATGGAACTGATGCCTATCAGCACAGCCACGCCGAACAACAGCAGCGGAACAAAAGCCCTGCTGACCAGTCGATAGAACCACGTCCCGGAAACCTCGAAGCCGAACTGATAGTTCAGCGCCTCCGCCAGAGAGTGCCCGACGCGCCCCGGTTCGGCCACAAGGGACAGCAGCCGGCTCTCAAAGCTTGGTCGCGGCTCCTCTCCGGGCAGACGCGGTCGATACAGGTCCAGCACGAAATTCAGTGCCAGTTCCACCGCCAGGACAATCTGTATTGCCGGCAGTATGTGGGTAACCACCCGGTCCACTACCGAATACTGCTGATAGACGGCCACCATCGATATGATGACGGCGGCCATCGCAAGCACGCATACCAGCAGGTAGCTTCCGGCGCCGCGGAGCATGCGCCACTCGGTGCGGCGACTCATCCCGGTGGCGTACCTGCTGAAGAGGAATCCTATGAGTGCCGCCGGGACCAGCAGCCAGACGGCCTTTTGCGCCGCCTCTATCGTGGGGGCCGAACGGCCCCAGGCCCACCGCAGCACCAATACGCCTATGGCGCCGTGGTACGCCATCCACAGCAGCGTGAAGACCGAGAATACCCACTTGTGGATGAACGCCACCCTTGCCGCCGCGGGACGCAGGTCGGCCTCTTCGCCCTGCTCGAATATGGTCGAGGTCTCCTGCTTTCGGAGCTCCTCCAGTTCGACCTGCTCAAGATGCTCAAGGCGTCTGGCGTAGAAGGTTACCGCCAGCACCAGCCAGAGGGGGACGCCGCCGGCCAGCACCAGCGTACACGCCATCGCGGCCGGCGAACCGGTCCACAGCCAGGTCACCAGCAACACGACGCCCAGGGCCGATTGCACCACCGCCCCGGCGATCGAAATGTTCTTTGCCCGCGTCTGATCTACCATGTTCCACGCCTCTCCTGCCACGCTAACCCGCGGATGCCACTTGCCCGGTCGCGACGATGACGGCTAGAATCCCCTGCACGGCCCGCAACCTTTTGCCCGCCGGCAACGTAGTACATCGCGCCCCAACAGGACGCTGAAGGATACAGCCAATGCTCGGATTCTGGTCCATCACCCGTAATACGTTCACACAAACCATCCGCCAGCCGGTCTATGGCGTAATCATCGTGGCCACGTTCGCACTGCTGGTGCTGAACGTCCCGCTGAGCGGCTGGACCATAGGAACGCAGACCGTTGACTACCACACCAGCGATCAGCAGATGCTCGAGAACATCGGGCTCAGCACGCTGCTGGTGGCGGGGCTGCTGGTGGCGGCCTTCAGCGCTTCGACGGCCATCACGAGGGAAATCGAGGAAAAGACCGCTCTGACGGTAATCTCCAAGCCGGTCACCCGCGCCACCTTTGTGCTGGGCAAGTTCACCGGCGTGGTGCTGGCGGTGCTCGTGGCGTTCTACCTGTGCGCGGTGGTTTACCTGATGACTATCCGCCACGGCGTCAAGCCCGCCGTATGGGATGAGCCGGACACGCCCGTCGTCGTCCTGGGGTCCTCGGCGTTCGCCTTGACGATAGTCGCGGCGCTGCTGGGCAACCTCTACTTCGGATGGTCGTTCGTGGCCTCGGGCGTACGGTCTGGAATGGTGCTTCTTACGGCGGCCCTCGGCGCGATCGCCTTCATCGGTCCGGGCTGGGAAATCGTTTCCTTCGGTGAAGGCATACGTCCGCAGCTCTTCGCCGGCATGGCGATGATGCTGCTGGCGGTGATGATTTTCGTCTCTGTGGCCGTCGCCGCCAGTACGCGCCTGACGCCGGTGGCGACGCTGCTGGTCTGCATGGGCGTGCTTATTGTCGGGCTTATGCACCCGTATCTCTTTGCTCGCCTTGGCCGAGACGTTCCCGTCGTTCGTGCACTGGGCTGGGTGGTCCCCAATCTGAGCTACTTCGACCCGCAGGACGCCATCATGGGCGATGCCCGGATAGCGACCGGCTATCTGGGGCTGGCGGCCGCTTATGCGGGAGTCTATGTCTTTGCGGCATTGGCCGCGGCTATGGCGCTGTTTCAGGGGCGTCAGCTCGAGGCCGGAAGCGAGTCGGCTTCGCTTCCGACGCTGGCCGGACTGCTGGCATGGACCGGACGGGTGCTCGCCATCGTAGCGGCACTGACGGGCCTGGTTCTGCTGTCCGTACCGCGGCTCTACAGCACCGGCACGTTTGCCGCCGCCGCGGCGTTGATCGTCGGCGGCGCGCTGACCTGGCTGCTGTGGGGGTTCTTCGGCCGCGGGGTCCGATGGGCCCATACGGTAGTAACGGTCCTCGTCGCCCTGCTGCTGGTCCGCTCGCTGCTGTGCCTGTTCTGGCCCCAGGCGCCCCAGTGGCTCAGGTGGTACGCCGGAACGGTCCGCCTGACAGTGGTGGCGATGCTCTCTGCCGCCGTGCTGCTTATCCTGTATTTGCCTAAGACACGTCGTCATTTCAAATCCGAAGCGGTGGGCAATCGTTCCTAGCCGGCGACCGGCACGTGCTCGACCCTGGCTCGCGGACGGTCGTTGCTGGTGGGGGCTTCATGGAGTTCCTCGCCGAACCGCACCAGTCGGGCGCTGTTGAAGATCACGAACGTGGCGGCCAGCGTGTGCAGCACCGCCCCCAGAACCGGCTGGATGATCCCCAGGCCGGCGAGTATCTCGAAAAGCACAATGAAGCCGATGCCGAACATCAGGTTCTGCTGGACGACAGCCATCGTGCGTCGGCTCAACCGTATCAGGAAGGAGACCCGCCGCAGGTCGTTGTTCATGAGGGCTATCGTCGCGGAGTTGATGGCTACGTCGCTGCCGGCGGCGCTCATGGCGATTGACAGGTCACCTGCCGCCAGGGCCGGCGCGTCGTTGACGCCGTCGCCGACGACCGCCACGCGATGACCCTTTTCACGAAGGTCCGCAACCAGGTCCAGCTTGTCCTGCGGCAGCACCTCGGCCTGGACTTCCGTAGCGCCCATCTCGCGTGCCACGCGCCTCGCGACAGACCAACGGTCGCCGGTAACCATCACCAGCTCCCGGATGCCCAGCGCCCGAAGCTCCTCCAGGGCCTGACGGGCCTCCTCGCGCGTGCGGTCCTCCAGACCGACCCAACCGAGGACCTTGCCACCGCGAACCACGAACAACGTGCTGACGCCTTCCGGCTCGGCAAATTCGGGCGCCGACATCGGTGAAAGGTCTATGCCGGAGTCCTCCAGCCAGCTCCGCCGGCCGACCATGACCTCATCACCCGCAACACGGGCACGCACACCGCGTGCGGCGACCTCCTCGAACTGCTCGGGCTGAGAGACGTCCACGCGGGCGCGTCGGGCCACCTGCACGACCGCCTGCGCCACGGGGTGCTTGGAAAGCTGCTCGGCCGACGCTGCCGCCGTAAGCAGCTCCGCCGGGTCAACGCCAGGCGCGGGCTTTATCTGCGTTACCGCCAGCTCACCCGTCGTAAGCGTGCCGGTCTTGTCGAACACGAATGCAGTCACGCTGCGGGCAAGCTCGATAATCGACACGTCCTTGACATATATGCCCAGACGGGCCGCACAGGACAGCGCCGCAACCATGGCCGTGGGAACAGCCAATATCAGGGCGCATGGGCAGGCGACCACCAGCATGGTCACCGCCCGCGACATATCCCGAGTGAAGAACAGCACCACGCCGGCCAGCATCAGCACCGTGGGCGTGTAGTATCCGGCGTACCGGTCTATCAGCCGCATTATCGGAATGCGGCTGCCCTCGGCCTGGAGGATCAGCTTCTTGACCTTGCCCAGCGTAGTATCCTCGCCGGCGCGGGTGACCTTGACGTCCACTGAACCGGCTATGTTGCTCGTGCCGCTGAAGACCTCCGCACCCTCGCCCTTGTCAACAGGCACCGACTCGCCGGTGATGTTGGCTTCGTTTATGGTCGTCTGCCCGGAGAGGATGGTGCCGTCGGCGGGGATGTTGTCGCCGGGGCGGACGCGGACGGTATCGCCGGCCCGGAGTTCCCGCGGATCGACCAGCTCCTCTGAGCCGTCCTCGCGGAGACGATGGGCCTTTTTGGGTGATATCCGCACCAGGTGCTCGATGCTTGCGCGGGCCCCCAGCGCCGTTCGCCGCTCCACAAGGTTCGCCAGCAGCAGGAAGAACGCCACGGCGCCGGCGGCCTTGTAGTCGATGGCCGCCAGGGCCGCTATCACAGCCAGCGCCACCAGTTCGTCCATGTGCATCTCGCCTTGCAGCAGACCCTTGGCGGCATGGACGATGATCGGTATGCCCAGCAGCAGCGCTCCTATAAGCGCCAGCGTGTAGCTGTAGAAGTTAAAGCTCTTTCCGTCGCGAACGATGGTCTGGTCTGCGAACAAGAGGTCCGCGGCGTAGGAAGCCACCACGAACACACCGCCGGCAAGGATGCCGATGATCAACAGACCCGCCCAACCGGTCTGCTTTTCGACCGGACCTTTGAGGATATCATGAGCCATAGGATTGCTCCACGAGCCCGCCCGGGCGCGCTATCCGTCCGCCCGTAGCGCCAGAACTCATACGCCAACGGGCGGTCGCAGGTTCCATAGAATCCACGTCTTTATACGTTTTCCGCAAACCGTTTGCAACCAGACGACGGCGGTCCGATATCAAATCAGAACTGCTCCGAACCGACCTTCGCGTTACAATAATGTATGGGGCCGTCGAGGTACGGCGGCGTTGACGCCATGGCCGCGGGACCCTACGATAGGAGGCGTAAAGACATGAACTTCCAGTGTGACAAGTGCGGGCGACCCGCCACTATCCACCTGACCGAGATAGTCGGCGGCCGAAAGATTGAAAAGCACCTTTGTGAGGACTGTGCGGCCGAGGAGGGGATCACCGTAAAGTCAAACGTCCCCATCAGCCAGTTACTGGAGGATTTTGTTCTTCAGACTGCTTCGACTCAGCCGGAATCGGGTGTCTCTTCCCAGTCCGACGCACCCGATCTCACATGCGAGGCATGCGGCATGAAGTTTGCGGAATTCCGTGAAAACGGGCTGCTGGGCTGCCCGAACGACTACGACGCCTTTGCCGATGCGCTCGAGCCGCTTCTGGAGGATGCCCAGGACGGGCACACCCAGCATATCGGCAAGGTGCCCCGCAACGCCGGCCGAAGCCAGAAGCGTCAGAATGAACTGCTCCGCCTGCGAGCGGAGCTGAAAAGCGCCGTTGCAGCCGAGGACTACGAACGGGCGGCCGAGCTGCGCGACAGGATCACCGAACTGGAGCAGCAATGACACTGGCGGACCTGACACAACACGCCGGCGAATGGCTTCGCGGCGCCGGTCCGATGCACGACGTTGTCATCTCCTCGCGCGTGCGGCTGGCACGGAACCTGGCCGGCACACACTTTCTGTCGCGATGCAGCGTCAACCAGCAGAGGCAGCTCGAACAGAAAATGCGCCATGAACTGCTGCAGGGCTCTATCGCACCGGAAATGTTCTATGTTGACATGACCTCCGCCGGTGAACTGGACCGGAATCTGCTGGTGGAGAGGCAACTGGTCTCGCGGCAGCATGCCGAGGCGTCGCACCCGCGTGGGGTTGCCATCAGCGCCGATGAGACCATTTCCATCATGGTCAACGAGGAGGACCACCTGCGAATACAGGTGCTCCGCAGCGGGCTGCAGCTCTCGGATGCGATGGCCAACGCCGCGCGCATCGACGACGCGCTGGAGGACCGCTTCGAATTCGCGTTCCACAGCAAGTACGGGTACCTCACCGCCTGTCCGACCAACGTCGGCACGGGCCTGCGACTGAGCGTGATGCTTCACCTGCCCGCCCTCAAGATCGCCGGCGACATGGACAAGGTTTTCAGGGCGGCAGGCGACATGCGTCTGGCAATACGCGGGCTTTACGGCGAAGGCACCGAGGCCAGCGGAGATTTCTATCAGGTCTCCAACCAGACCACTCTCGGCAAGTCCGAGCAGCAGTACGCCGAGGAGTTCAACGAACGTCTTATACCCGCCTTCATCGAATATGAGCGGCGGGCGCGACGTTTCCTGATGGACAGTCGCGCCACAGCCGTCGAGGACCGCGTCAGCCGCGCCATGGCCACCCTTCGCTCGGCACGGATGATCAGCTCCGATGAGACCATGTACCTGCTTTCGATGGTTCGGCTGGGTGCGAACCTCCAGTTGGTTGAAGACATCGACCTGCGGACCGTAAACGAATTGTTTCTGCTGACCCAACCGGCGCATCTTCAGAAAATTCACCACCGCGAAATGGACCGGCAGGAACGGGCGGAGTGCCGTGCGGAGATGATCCGGCGGCGTCTGGGTGTCGGCTGAGCCGCCCCGAACCGGCGCGGCCGGACAGGAAAGAAAAAACTACATGGCGTTGCGACTCGGTACGATCGCCCCTGTGGGCTTCGAGGACTTCCCCCCTGAAACGTATCTCGACTGCTTCCGCCGACTCGGCTGTCGGACCGTTCAGGCCTATCGGAACGAGGACGCAGGCATTACCGCCGGGCAGGTCCGCGACGCCGTAGCAATCGGCGGCATGCCCTGCGACAGTCTGCACGGACTGTTCGGGCCGGACCTGGACCCCTCCAGCACTTCCGAAAAGCGTCGCAGCTACGCGGTGGACACCTACAAATCCGAAGGCGAATTGGCTCTGGAGATAGGCCGAGACGAGGCGGAAAGGTGTGAACTGGTAGTTGTGCACTGCTCCCCGCCGCTGGATACGCTGCCCTCGCCGCGGGAGCATGCGGAACGACTCGACGCCCTGCGCAGGAGCGTGCAGGAACTGGGGCGATTCGGTCAGCAGATCGGCGTGCGCTACGCCTTTGAGAACCTGCCGCCACAGCATGTGCCGGGGGCCGATGTGGCGGAGCTGGCGGAACTCCTTACGGACGTCGCGGCGCCGAACACGGGCATGTGCTTCGATTCGGCCCATGCCGACCTCGTCGGCGACGCGGTAAACGCCCTGAGGCAAACTAACGGGCGGATGATCTATCTGCACCTGACCGACCACGCCGCCGAAGCCGACGACCACGAAATGCTCACCTGCGGCAAACTGGATCACGAGCAACTGGCGGCGGCCGTGTCCGAACTGGGCTTTGACCACACCATGATGCTGGAGGTCTTCCAACCGCTGGATTATCTCCAGCAGCTAATCGACAACGGTCTGGCCGAACGACTCCAGCGGTTCCTTTCGCAATGCCGCCCCAAGAACGACGGCAAGTGCTGAAACACCGGCTACAAAGCGCCGCCGGCTTGTGCGCTCGGGCAACACGTCCGGCATTGCGGCTGTGGGCGCGGCGGGGATACTTCCGCCCTGGGGATGCCGCAGAATGGACCGCCGATCGCCTGGCCGTAATCGCCTGTCACTGGATTGGCGATACACTCTGGGGCGTGCAGACCATCGAACCCCTCAGGAAACGCTTCCCGCGCGCGGAAATCTACGCCATCACCAAGCCGACCTGCGTGGACCTGTGGAACGGCTTTCTGCCTTCGCGGCAGGTTCTGGCGGCTGCGGAAGTCGTCAGCGACCGCCGGCGGGAGCCGGTTGGCTGGAGACGCCTGCGAGTCAAGGCGTGCGAGTTGCGTCGCTACAACTTCGACGTGGTTGTGGACCTTACGGGAAACCGCTACTCGGCGGCCATGAGCTTTCTGCTTCGACCGCGACGGTCGATCGGTTTCGACGGCGGCGAGCTTGGCCCGCTCTACTCGCTTCGCGTAGCAAACGCCGAGCGGACCGGCGAGCACCTCTCGAGGCGTCCCTTCCGCGTTATCGAGCCACTGCTCGGCCGTTGGGACGAGCCGTTCGCCTATAGCTGCCCCCCTGCCGCCCCGGAGCCGACGAAGCCGGCACAGGAGCTTCGCCGGGAACTGGGGCTGGGCGAACGTCCGTGTTGCGTGCTGGCGCCGGGGGCGGGCTGGCCGGAGAAGCGCTGGGCCCCGGCCGCCTTCGCTCGCGTCGCGGAGTTGCTTACGGAGTCCGGCTGCGCGGTTGTTGTGGTCGGCTCGGCCTCCGAGCGCGAGCTGTGCGAACGTGTCGCCGCCGGTGTCGGCCTGGTAATTGCCGGAAGTCCGCTAGGAGAGATTGTCGGCCTGCTGTCGGCGGCGTCGGCAGTGGTCGCCAACGATTCCGGCATAGGGCACCTCGCCGCGGCCCTGGGACGACGCACGGCTGTGATGTTCACCGGCGAGACCGACCCGGCGCTGTGCCGTCCGCTCGGTCCGGAGGGATGCGTGAGTGTGTTCGGCGCCGGCGTAAAGCCCGAAGAGGTCGCAGCGGCAATTCGACCCGATTGACGGAAGCGGAGCGTTCGCCCTATTCGGCGCCGCGCTTGGCGCCGATGCGGTTTTCGGTCCCCGCGAGCAGTCGGCGGATATTGTCCCGGTGTCGCAGGACTATCAGCCCCACCATAACCGCCGCGAACGCACCCAGCGGCCAGACGTGCACCACCGGCCAGTTGAAAGCCACGAACAGCGGCAGAAACGCCCCCGCCGCCGCCAGACTCGCCAGTGAAACGTATCTCTTCCACAGCACCACGACAATCCACACACCCAGAGCGGCCAGTCCGGCGAAGGTGAAATAGGGATAGATGCCCACGACCACGCCCAGAGCGGTCGCCACCCCCTTGCCGCCGCGGAACCGCAGGTAGAAGCTGAAGATGTGCCCCAGTATCACGCCGCAGCCGACGCCCAGCCACGACGCCTGGTGCACAAGTGTGGGAAATTCCTTCAGCCCGCGCAGTAACAGACCCGCGACCAGCACGGCCGCCAGCCCCTTGCCCATGTCCAGCAGGAAGCAGATATACCCCCACTTCCGCCCCAGCGCCCGGGCCACGTTGGTCGCACCCACGTTCCCGCTGCCGACCTTCCGCAAGTCCACGCCGTGCGCCCTGGCCAGCAGCACGCCGAAGGGCGTCGAGCCCAGAACGTAAGCGGCCAGTGGGAACACAACCAGCAGGATGATGGGGTTGTCGGTCATCTCGGCTTCCGCACCCGCCCTCCGCTTGCGCACTCGGCGTACACTTCCAGCAGTTCATCCACGTGCCGTGTGATGCTCAGCTCACCGGCCACGCGGCGGCAGGCGTCGGCGTGGCGTCGTCGCGACTCGCTGTCGGCAAGCTCGGCCATCGCGTGCACGACGCCGTCGATGTCCCTGGGAGAGGCGACCACAACTCCGCCGCCGGCGGAAAGCACCTCGGCCGCACCGTTATACACAGTTGTAATCGACGGTATGCCCCACCGCGTCGCCTCGAGTACCACCCGGCTGCACGGGTCATACCAGCTCAGCAGGATGCACGCATCCGCCCCGGCATACCACGGAAAAACGTTATCCGTCGGCGGCACGAACATTACCCGTCCGCTGACGTTGCATCGCTCGGCCCAACTGACGAAAAGCTCCGGGTTCTCCCGTCCGACCACAACCAGCCGGGCGTCCGGGCCTTGTTTCTCGCTGCGGAACCACTTGGCAAACGCCGATATCGCCTCGCCCACGCCCTTCAGCTCGGGGTTTGTCGCGATGGTAACAAACACCACGGCGGATTCGTTCACGTTGAGCTTCTGCCGCACAGCCGCCCGCCACTTGTCCCGCCGGCGGTCGGTGGGGTCAGGGACCTCCACCGCGTTATAGACCGTCCGGACGCCGTCGCTGCGGCCGTAGTAGTGTCGGAATTCCTCGGCCACCATTTCGCTGACGGCGAGGCACCGCACGGAACTGTCGCTCACCACGGCCTGCTCCAGCTCGCCCATGTGTCTGCGGTGCAGATTCAGCGGTTCGACCGCCTTGCGGAAAAGCCGTCCGAGCCGGCCACGGCGGCGAAAGCTGGCGTCGCGCTGGGCGGGCACGGTACCGCCCCGCGGCTGATAGACATCCGCGCCGGGAATGGGCAGCATTGCGTGTGTGACGTCGAACTCCTGCTCGTCCATTGCCCGCCGCACGCCCTCAACAAAGCTCCGCAGGCGCTGGACCCGCATGGGCCTGCCGACGTCGCCCACTTCCAGCAGACGTACGCCCGGGTTCGACCAGTGCCCTTCGCCGCATACCACGGTAACATCGTGGCTCCGGTGGGCAAGCTCGGAGGCGATCTGCGAGGTGGAGGTCTCCCGCCCTCCCCGCGAGATGTTCATGCGCTCTATGATCAGGGCGATTCTCAACGTTCCGACCTCCGGCGGCGCCGCTGGGCCTGCCTCTGCATCGCAAGGACCTTGCGGTCGATGGCCTGCGACCAGCGGCCGACATCATCGGCGGAATCTCCGAGATAGCGCGACAACAGACCTTCCCAGCAGTTCTCCACCCACCATGGCGGCATGGAGTATTTGAGCTGTGCCAGGTCTTTTACCCGCCAGCGGAACACACGCAGTCGCGGAGCAAAAACACGCGCCAAATCAATCAGGTACAGCTCCGGCGTGCCGCCGGACTCGTGCAGGAAAACGTGCGACGAATACAGGTCGCGATGGACCAGTCCGGCCGCGTGCAGCCGCCGGACCATATCCGCAATCGCGCCGGTCAGACACTCGATGCGGTCGTCCCGACCTTCGGTTCGGCATCGCTCGATATATTCCGCCCCGCAGCGTTCTAGGGCATCGCCGGGCACAGCCGTTACCACAATGTAGCTGCGCCCGCCGCCCAGCGGGCGTTTCTCCTCGCCCCAGGCGACCACACGCATCGTCGCGACACCCGCAGAAAGCACACGGCGGATGTTCCCGGCCTCGACGGCCGCCGGCGTGAGAAACCGTCCGTGTGTCCAAAGCCGTTTGAGCCGGTGGCCCAGCGGCTCGCTGCCATAGCGCTTCAGGTAAAGCTCATGCTCTGCGCCTTGATCGTCCGTCAGCGTCAGTCGGCTCCGGTGGCGATGCCCCAGGCCGGGCTTGGAAAGCTCCTCTCCGCCGCTGTAGACGAACGCACCTTCCAGCGTGTCCAGCCCTTCTTGCCGGATAGCTGATGCCAGCGTTTCGGATATGTCTGGGCGGTCGGTCACTTCTGCCGCCTCCCTGTCGGCGTGGAAAGCAACTCCTCGACGGCCGAGAGCACCTGCTCGACGGTTATCGCAGTCATGCATTGGTGGTACAGCGGCCCGGCCGGCTGCGGGCAGACAGGCCTCTGGCACGGCGAGCACGGCACGGACGCCCGCAGTATCCGCTCGCGATGGTAGTCGATTCGCGCCCAGGCCGGGTCCGTGCTGCCGAATATGGTCACCACGCCGGCACCCATGGCGGCCGCGACGTGTCGGGCGCCAGTGTCGTTCGTTACCACTACGTCGCACCGCCCGCACAGGGCTTTGAGCAGCGACAGGCTGCTTGATCGCTCAGCGAAGCTCAGCAACGGCTTATTGCGCATCGTCTCGGCGACCTGCCGGGCGATCTCGCGTTCCGCCGGCGCGGCGTGGATGATTATCCCCGCCCCGCAGCGATCTATGAGAGCGTCGCCGACGGCCGCGTATCTCTCGGCCAGCCACATTTTGCTCGTCCCGAAGGCCGCCCCGGGGTTCAGCATAACCAGGGGGCGTTCGCCGTCGTAGCCGGCGTCTCGCAGCAGGGCTTCAGCCGCGTCTCTGTCCGCTTCCGTGACGGACAGGCGCATCTGCGCATCTTCGCAGTCGGCGCCGAACATGCGGGCGAGGTTCAGGTAGTACTCGACCATCGAGACCGGCACGAAACCGCCTTTGGGATCGCGCAACGGGCAGATTCGATGAGTCAGCAGCCAGCCCCTGCCGTCGCGATCGTAGCCGGCAAGTTCGCATATGCCCGCCAGCCGGGCCAGAGCGGCCGAGCGAAAGCTGTTGGGCATGAGCACGGCCAGTTCGCAGCGGTGTCGCCGCAGGCGTGCTGCCGTAGCTAAGAGGTTTGCCGGCCGGGGTCTTTGCCGCGAGCTGTCCTCGACCGCTTCGTCGCAAAGCCCGCTTCCCGCGAGTGTCTCAAGAGCGATCGCCGGGCCGACGTGGGTGATACGCGCCGCCGGCCAGCGGCGACGCAGCGCGCCCAGGGCGGGAGTGGCCATTACCACGTCTCCCACCCAGTTGGGCAGCAGAACAGCAACACGTCGCGGGCGAAGCATGACGGGATTGTAGCGGGCATTCATGCGCAGGGAAAACACACCGTCGGCCGTCAGAGACCCCTCTCGGCCAATTCCGCCCACGAGCTGCGCCGCGAGACGTGCTCATCGGGCACGTCCGCGTCGCCTATGACGATCGTCTCCAGCCCCGCCTTGGCGAAGGCCGCGGCCGGACGGGACCCGCTGCATATACCGTAGCTCAACTGCGGAAAATCCTCCCGCAGCTCGGCCAGTCGGCTTACCAGTCGGTCCTCGAACTCGATTTTCGGGATGCGCCACTTGCCCTCGGTCAGCCGCCACCGTCGCCTCTGCCACAGCAGGACCGGGCCGTCCGGGTAGCCATCGCTGACCAGACGTTCGCCAATCTGCCGGTGATCAGATATGTCCGCCTGGGTCATGTACAGGACCCGGGCGTCTTCGGCTATGCGGCTCAGTGCCTCGGCGGCCTGCGGGTCGTCATCCAGACTGTCCGCATCGACGGCTACGATAGTGGCGTCACCGCTCCAGACGAACAGAGGAACGGATTCGGTGAACTGCTCGCCCAGGTCGTCCTGGTGCCGAATGGTCAGCGCGTATCTGCCCGGCTCCGCCGGCGCCGGCACGTTGGCCGCGGCGTATCCGTCCTCATCGGTGTAAGCGGCGCGGACGGCCCCGTCGCCGGCGCTGAACCGCAGCAAGGCCTCCTCCACCGACGGCGCCAGGCGGAGGAACTCGTGCCTCTGCAGCCGCACAATCGCGCGTACGTGCCCGCCGGCCGGCGCAACCTGCTGCGGGGCCGTGAGGATATAACGTCCCCCACACCCGGCGAGGGACACGGTAAGCAACACCGCCAGCACACCGAACCTGCGCATATTCCACCTCCCTGAAACCAACCGGAGGATTAGGCAGAAACTCACGGCGTTTGTCAAACCTTGCCGGTGCGGTTTTATAGGCCGCCGGGATTGTGTAGCATATGCTGCTTGTGGCGCGGCCGGGCGAATCGGCCGATAATGTAATGGCGCCATACGCAAGCATTGATACACGCCTGTGGAGCAGCAATGAACGATTCACAGACCGAACAGATGTTCCAGGAGGATACCTGGCGTGTCTTCCGGATAATGAGCGAGTTCGTCGAGGGTTTCGAGACGATGGGTCGCATAGGACCGGGTGTAAGCGTATTCGGTTCGGCCCGGACGCCGCGTACGGACCCGTTCTATGAGGCCGCACGCAAGCTCTCCAGAATACTCGCCGAGCGTGGCTTTGCCGTCATAACCGGCGGCGGGCCAGGCACCATGGAGGCCGCCAACCGCGGCGCCTCCGAAGGCGGCGGGATTTCCGTGGGGCTTAACATCTCCCTGCCGCAGGAGCAGCAGGCCAACCCGTATGCCAACGTGCGACTGGACTTCCACTACTTCTTCGCACGGCTGGTAATGTTTGTTAAGTACTCCAGGGCGTTTGTCTGCTTCCCCGGCGGGTTCGGGACGCTTCATGAGTTCTACAACTCCATGACGCTGATCCAGACCGGAAAGGCCGAGCAGTTCCCCGTCGTCCTCATCGGCAGGAGCTTCTGGCAGGACGCCGTGGAATGGATGCGAGAGCAGATGCTCGACCACGGCTACCGCAAGATCGACCCTGAAGACCTCGAGTTGTTCACGGTGACCGACGACATCGACGAGGCGGCCGAGATAGTATCCCGGACGCTCGGCGAGGAGGAGGCCCACGCCGCGCGTAAGCTCCGCGTGCAGACGCTGCGAATGACCGGCGAAGGCACCATCATGGGCAAGATGCCCCGGAACGGGCCGCCCAACGCCCATGCGCCCAAGCGTCCGGAATGACAGTCCGCCGGCTTGCCCGCATGCACAGGCCGCGAGGCGCGGTTGCCCACCTGCCGGACGCCGCATAGAATCCGTCCATGCCCGACGAAGCGACACCGCGTTTCGCCCTGGCCCACGACTGGCTGACCGGCATGCGGGGCGGCGAGAAGGTCCTGCGGCGGCTGTGCGGACTGCTGCCTGACGCGACCCTTCACACGCTCATTCACGTCCCCGGCGCCTGCGACGCCGATATCGAACAGCGTGACATTCGCACCAGCGTCCTGGGCGACATGCCCGGCATCGGGCGATGCTACCGCCGTCTGTTGCCGCTGATGCCACCTGCGGCCGAGTGGATGGACCTAAGCGACGCGGACGTGGTGATCAGCTCATCGCACTGCGTGGCCAAGGGCTTCGCCCGCAAGCGGCCCGGGCAGTTGCATATCTGCTATTGTCACACGCCCATGCGCTACGTCTGGGCGGGCGAGGACTATCACCGCGGCATGGCTGGTGCGGCTTTGGTCGCGATAGCGCCTTTCCTGCGTGCGTGGGACCGCCGCACCGCCGGACGCGTGGACCTGTTCCTGGCAAACAGCGCGTGCGTTGCACGCCGGATTCGACGATGCTACGGACGAGCGGCCGTTGTCCTGTATCCGCCGGTCGATACCCACTGGTTCACGCCGGACGAGCGGCCCCGCGAGGACTTCTACCTGATGGTCTCGGCGATAGCGCCCTACAAGCGTGTCGAACTGGCGATCGAGGCGTTCACCGCTTCGCGAAGGCGGTTGCGGATTATCGGCACCGGCCCGGGGCTGGACCGCCTGCGACGCCGCTGCCCCGACAACGTGGAAATGCCAGGTTTTTGCGACGACGTTACAGTCCGCGATAGCTACCGCCGCTGCCGGGCGGTAATCTTCCCGCAGGTGGAGGACTTCGGACTGGTCCCGCTGGAGGCGATGGCCTGCGGAACGCCGGTCATCGCCTACGCCGCCGGCGGCGCGCTGGAGACGGTTTTGGATGCCGGCGACCCGAACGTTGTCGAGCCGACCGGTGTGCTCTTCGCGACCCAGACGCCACAGGCGCTGAACGAGGCAATCGAGAGATTCGAGCGGATGTGGGAGCGGTTCGACCCGTCGCGGCTGCGGAACTGGGCGGAGCAGTTCCGCCCGGAACAATTCGATAAGGGCTTCGTGGAGGTGGTGGCCCCCCTGCTCAGCCGTAACGGCTGGGCAGTCCCCGCACACTGGCGGGAGATTATGGAACCGGATCGTAGCCGCCCTTGCTGAACGGATGGCACCGCAGCAGACGCCAGACCGTCAGAAGCGAACCGCGAACGGCCCCATGCCGGCGGAGGGCCTCTATGGCGTACTCGCTGCACGTGGGCAGGAAACGGCATCTGCCCCCCAGCACAGGCCCGAGCATCAGACGGTAGGCATATACCGTCGCTATCAGCGCCAGCCGCGGCAGCCGCAGTAGTGCCCTCGCAAGATTGCCGGGTCTGAGCTGCATCAAGCCCGCTCCTGCTCGCCGCAGGCCCGCCGCGCCAATGAAGGCAGGGACCGCTTGAGTCCTTCCAGTGAAATGTCCGCCCCCGGCCGGGGTATCAGCATATAATCGTAGCCGGCCGGCAGTTCGTCGCGAACCAGCCGGAACGCCTCTCGCGCGAGGCGCTTGACACGGTTCCGCCTGACGGCCGAGCCGTGCCGCAGAGACGCGCCGACGCCGACTCTGGCGTAACCGAGTTCGTTGGCAGCGGCGACCAGTGTCAGCAGGTTGTCATTGGCGCGTGTGCCGTGGGAAAAGACGCGATCAATGTCTTTCCGCCTTTTCAGCCGATATTTCTTACTGGCCCGGGAGGTCATGGAAGCATCGCCGCCTGCGTCGGGACTTTCTTGACGCTATCGTGGCGTTCATTACATACTTTCGGGCGAACCGGTGTCCAGGGAGAATAGATGGTGCGAACTGCGGGTCTTGCCACTGCGGCCATGGCGCTTGTGACCGCGGCCGTCGCCGGCTGCGGCAGTGCGTGGGATATCAACACGCACATCGCCGACCATTACGCCGACAAGGGCGCCCGCCTTGCCGACGCCGGGGACTACGACGCCGCGCTGGAAGAGCTTGCCAAGGCCGTCAAGTTCAACGAGCGTTGCGCCGCCGCCCACGAGACGGCCGGGGATATCCACCGCCGTCGCGGCGACTACGACAAAGCGCGGGATTCGTACGAGAATGCCTGCGAGGCCGACCCCTACGCCTTCCGTCCCCACTACAACCTCGGCGTGGTCTATCAGTCGCTGTCCAATGCGGCCATGAAGGTCAACGACGCTCGCGAGTACCTCCAGAAGGCGGTCTCGGTATATCTGCGGGCAGTCACATTGGAGCCGACCGACTTCGACGCAAACCTGAATCTGGGCGTGTGCTACTACCAGCTCGGCAGGTACGGCTCAGCGGAGAGGTACACGAGGGCGGCCATGAACCTGCAGCCGAACAGCGCGCAGGCGGCCGCCAATCTGGGGGTGATACTGGACGCCAGAGGTCGGCCGTTCGAGGCGATACGCGCCTACAAGAGGTCGATCGAGTTGGAGTTCAACCAGCCGGTGGTCCTGATGAACCTCGGCGCCATCTATGTCCGCCAGAACCGTCTGCCGCTGGCGCTGCGGTACTTCCAGCAGGCCCGCGACCAGGCCCCGGAAAACGCGGCCGTCCACGAGCAGCTTGGGGGGTGTCATTACCACATGGGCAACTACGACGCAGCCGAACAGGCCTATCGAAAGGCGATCTCGCTGGACCCTCGCAGCGACGTCGCCCACCGCGGGCTGGGCGTTGTGCTGATGAGCAGATACGTCTCCGGCGAGCGGCGGAACCAATTGCGTCAGGAAGCGCTGGAGGCCTGGCTGCAGTCGCTGGAGATAAACCCCGAGCAGCCCAGACTGGCCGCACTGGTCGAGAAGTACACTCCTCAGACAGCCGGCGAACAGCTCTGATTTGCCGCTGCACGCCGCTGCCGTTTCGCCGCCACAATCGCCGGAAACTGCCGCGGGCGTGAATCGCGCCCGCCTAATGAGCTACAATGGCGTCGAAACACAGGCCCGCGCGCATGATCGGTATCTCCAGACTAATAAGTGAACGAAGCGAACCTTCCGACCGGCTTCGCTACAGCCGTCGCCTCCCACGTGACCGCCGGCCGGTAGTCGTGCTGAACACGACCCGACGGTGCAATCTGTTCTGCGCCCACTGCTACGCAGCCAGTACGGGCGCATCGGACGACTGCCCTGAAGAGCTGAGCAGCGATGAGCTTCGCGCCCTGCTGGACGACATAGGCGAGTTCGGCTCGCCGGTGGTCCTTTTCTCCGGGGGCGAGCCGCTGCTGCGGGAAGACATTTTCGATCTTGTCGCCCATGCCCGCTCTGTGGGTCTGCGGGCGTCCATATCCACCAACGGCACGCTCATTGACGCCGATATGGCCTCGCGGTTGGCCGAGGCCGGAGCGGCCTACGTCGGCGTGAGCATCGACGGGCTTGCGGAAACCAACGACGCTTTCCGCGGGCGGGAGGGCGCATTTGAGCTGGCGATTGCGGGCATACGCCACTGTCTTAACGCGGGGTTGAAAGCCGGCCTGAGAATGACCATGACACGTCGGAACCTCGCCGACCTCCCCGGCGTGTTCGACCTGATCGCCGGAGAGGGCATACCGCGGGCGTGCTTCTACCACCTTGCCTATACCGGGCGCGGCGGGGATATCCGCGACGACGCACCTTCTCACGACCAGACGCGGCATGCGCTGGATATGATTCTTGACCGCACTACCGACCTGCAGAGCACAGGGGCAAAGACCGAAATCCTCACCGTGGACAACCACGCGGACGCCGCCTATCTGTTCATGTACCTGCAGCGACGTGATCCGGACCGGGCGAACAGGGCGCTTGAACTGCTGCGGAGCAACGGCGGCAACACCAGTGGCGTCGCCATCGCCTGCGTAGGACCGACGGGCGACGTGCACCCGGACCCCTTCTGGCGCACGCAGGTGTTGGGAAATATCCGCGAGAGACCTTTCAGCGATATCTGGACGGATGGCGACCAGCCCCTGCTCGCGCGGTTGCGGGACCGCCATGAACACCTTTACGGCCGATGCCGAAGGTGCCGGTTTCTGGACATCTGCAATGGCAACCTCCGCGCCCGCGCCGAGGCCGTCGGAGACGCCTGGGGCGACGACCCCGCCTGCTACCTCAGCGACGAGGAGATTGCCCCGTGACGCCGCCGGCGCCCCCGCTGCGAATGCTGTTCTGGGAAAGCACCGTTCGGTGCAATCTCTCGTGCAGCCACTGCCGGCGTGTGGAGACGTCCGCCAAAAATGAGCTTTCCACGACCGAGGTGAAGGACATGTTCGCCTCGCTGGCGGAGCAGTCGCGCCCGGTGGTGGTGTTCTCGGGGGGCGAACCGCTGCTGCGGGAGGACTGGGAGGAGCTGGCCGCCGCGGCCGGCGAGCTGCAACTGCCGATCGCGCTTGCCACCAACGGCACACTCATCGACGAATCCCTGGCTCGACGCATTGCGGCCGCCGGCTTCCGGCGTGTGGCGGTGAGCTTGGACGGCGCCGACGGCGGGACACACGACGCCCTCCGCGGTCAGCAAGGCGCCTTTGAGCGTGCGGTCGCGGGCATAAGATGCCTGCGGGACGCCGATGTGCCTGTGCAGATAAACACAACGGTCAGCCGCCGGAACGTCGCTCAACTGGACCGCATTCACGCGATGGCCCGGTCGCTGCAGGCGGAAGCCATGCACCTGTTCGCGCTTGTACCGGTTGGCTGCGGGCTGGAACCGGCAGAGACGGACATGCTCACCGGGCCGGCTTACGCCGGCGTTCTGCGGTGGGTGGCACAGAAACAGGCCGATACGGCAATTGAGCTTCGCCTCACCTGCGCGCCGCAGCAGGTCCGGGTCATGCGGGAGGGCGCGCGGGGCTGCCTGTGCGGCGTGTCGGTGATGTTCGTCGGACACACCGGAACCGTCTTTCCGTGCGGCTACTTGCCGGTGGATTGCGGCTCGGTGCGGAAGACCCCTGCCGCGGATATATGGCGGAACAGCAGCGTGTTTGCCGAACTGCGCGACCGCTCACGACTGAAGGGCGCCTGCGGGGCCTGCGCGGATGCGGCCGCCTGCGCCGGGTGCCGGGCGCGCGCCTACGCGGCGAGGGGAGATTATCTCGCGGCCGATCCCACCTGCCCCTTCGGACCCCGTCTGAGTTAAAAACGCTGGTCCAACGGCATTGACATCAGGAATTGGCGGTAAGCCGACCCTTCGACTTGTTCATTCATCGCAAGTG
>JBNGDC010000009.1:46915-66407 GCA_049975485.1 Phycisphaerae bacterium
GACATCAGGAATTGGCGGTAAGCCGACCCTTCGACTTGTTCATTCATCGCAAGTGTCCTGCCGTCAGCGAGCAAGGGGACGCAACCGCAGCGAGTCGAAAGGCCTGCCGTGAGCCAGCGAGTGCAATCGCAGCGAGTCGAATGGAGCCGCGGGGATTCGAACCCCGGACCTTCTGCATGCCATGCAGACGCTCTCCCATCTGAGCTACGGCCCCGCATCCGTCGGCGGGTAGACCGCCGATTCATATTGTCCAGCTTTCTTGTACCCGATGTCGCCCGGGTGGTCAAGGGCGCTGCAGATACACATCGGCTCCCGCGGCGGATAAACTTTCGCGGCGTTACCAGTTATTCCGCCGCACCAGCATGCAGTCGCGGCGGATGTCGTCCCCCAGGCGGGTCCACACCTGGGCGGCTTCGGCCTCGTCGTCACAGAGGACAAACGACCCGCTGCCGCTGCCGGTAACCTGTACGTCCCGCCCGACGGCCGACGAAAAACGCCCGTGAAGCTCCGCGAACTTCGGGCTGACGCGCTTTGCGGCCGGTGCAAGGTGGTTCACCAGCGCGGCCCGCCAGCGGCTCGGCGGCTGACGGCGCAGCAGTTTTGCATCCACCTGCTCGTATTCCCGCGACGGCTCGCGGTCGAACTCCGCGTACACCTGCGCCGTCGAGCACGCCACCGACGGCAGATACAACACCGCCAGGAACGGCCAGACCTCCACCGGCCGGACAATCTCGCCCCTGCCGGTTATGCGTGCGCTCGGTCCGTCCAGGAAAAGCGGCACATCCGCGCCAAGCTCCGCGGCGATTGCGGCCAGCTCGCCGGTGGATAAGGCAAGGTCCCAAAGTCGATTAAGTCCATCGAGCACGGCCGCGGCGTCCGACGAACCGCCACCAAGCCCTCCGCCCGGCGGTATGTGCTTGCCCAGGCGGATGTCGGTGCCGCTCTCGCAGCCGGTCCTCTCGGCGAGCAGCCGGGCCGCGCGGACGGCGAGGTTTTGTTCGTCCGGGCCGCAATCGGCGCCCTCGCAGGAGAAGCTGACTTTGCCGTCCCGGCGCGGCAGCAGGTCCACCTCGTCGTACAGCGTTATCTTGGCGACGAAGGAATCTATCGGGTGATACCCGTCGTCCGCCGGCGGACCGACCAGGAGATTGAGGTTGATCTTGGCGGGCGCCCAGACACGCAAGGCGCCATGAGAAAGCGCCTGGAAACGGGGCCTGAAGGGGCGGATTCTGACTAACACTCCATCCACGTCGGGATATGTACCGCACACGAGGGGGCAAAAGCAACGCCGAATCGCCGCCGCATACCGGCGCAAAAACACCGCGCCGGCTCTGCGGAGCATCACCTTGCGGCTCCGTCGGCGGCCTGTTGAGTGGGTGTGTCTTCGTCGGGCGGCGCCCGAAACACGCCCGCTCAGCTACTGCGACGCTACCTCGACCTGATTTGATGCGGGTGTCTCGAACAGTGGCAGTCCGGCCTGTGCCCGCTCGGCGTAAAGGGCGACCTTTTGCTCTTTCTCGCGCCAAGCAAGGTCATCCTCCTGCGCCTCCAGCCGACCGAACTGACTGGGTCGATACGCCCGCACGTTTCGGCCTGGATACGACATGTACTACCCTCCAGACTCTGCCGAAGCCTCCTTTGCGGGACCTCCGTTCCCTTGATGCGTGCCTCCGAGCTGCGATGCGGCAAACTTCAAACTTCGGCTATGGGATCCGATGTGTCTGCTACATTTTCCCCGCTCAGCCCAGACGACGCAACAGGAAAATCCGTTAAGAAACGCTGCGGTGCATTAAGGTTCTGTTAGCCCAGTTTCGCCATGCTCAGTCGTCCTTTTGGTTTCGTGGACGAGGCGTCAGCAGGTTCATCTCGCACTCTCCGGCCAGGTCCACAAGCTCGCGCGGTTCGAGGTCGTCCAGCCGCTTGCCCCGCTCGGAAAGCTTCTCGTTGAAGCGGATGCACTTGTCCTGCATCTGCTCGTGGGTCTCGGCCGAGCCGCCGTAGAGTTGGAAGTTCTCGCCGCGCGTGACGCGGACGTGGCCGTCTTCGTTGTCCAACCCAAGCCCCAGTAATCTCGCCTTGCAAGGCCTGTCTGCCAACAGAAACTCCTTTCGTGCTTATCTGTCCGGCTCGATTCTACCGCAAACGCACACCCGTGACCAAGACGGCTTGGTCCAGGTTGCCGGAAAAAACGGGCGGCGCCGCAGCGCCGCCCGTTCGACGAACCCCGACCCGTCTTCGGTCGAGTCACCGTCAATCAAACACCTTCGGGAGTCACCGGATTCGGTACAATTGCCCGCGAAGTTCCACGAGAAGTTCCTCTCCATGCTGCTGGGTAGCAAGCAGTCGGTTCTCGGCCGCGGTGTTGGCCCGAACCAGCTCGAAGTACTCCTCGCTGCCCAGCTCCACTTCCTCGATATCCTCAGCATCTTCGCTCAGGTCCACCTCGGCCGTGGCGGGCGTAACCCACAGGTTGCCCCCGCGGCGGTACAGCGCCTGGTTTCCTACCTGACGGACGGCGTCGATCCTTTCGCGTTGCTCAGTTTCGTACGCCTCTGCGTTAGCGTAACCGGTGGAATAGACGCCACCTCCGGGTTCGGCGGCCGCCTGAGGCCGTTCGGCGCGGGCAAGGTTCTGGCGGTTGGTCGCGTGCACCTGACCGGCCGGACCGGAAATGTCCGCGGCCAGCTCTCGGCCGCCGACCTGTTGGAACCGCTCGGAAAGCCGCCGCGTGTTGCCCAGCTCAGCGGATTCGTCCGCCAGAAAAGCCGTATAGGGCGTCATTATGCCGTAGTCGCGACTGAGGCGGATAAGCTCGTCAACCAGCTCACCGCTTTCGCCGTGAAGTTGAATCTGATCCAGCAGCCAACCGACGCGACGCATCGCCCAGAGCTTTTCGACAAAGTCGTATCCGACCTGGCGACCGGGTTGGTTAACCGTTACCGGATACTCAAATGCCCGTTCATTGCCCTGATAACGGCCGCGGATGACCAATGTGGTGTGCCGCACTCCGTCGCGCGATCTCAGAGACGCGGCGTCGGAAGCGTCGTAACGCCCTACCGCCACAATCTGGTCCCCGTCGAAGAGGTCGCCCAACTCCCGCGGATAGATATCGCGCATCGCCAGACCCTGAAGCTCCATGCTCAGGTCGGTCATCACGGGATTCCTGATCTTGTTGTAAAGAGAGGAAATCTTCGCCTCGACCGGTTCATTGGGCTTGACGTATTCGCTGAGTCCGCCGTTCTCCTGGGACATCGTGTCGAGCAGTCGTACATTGACGTCGTACCCCACACCGAAAGCGAACAGACGGGCGTCGGCCTGATTGGCGTCGGCCACGTCGGAGATGATTTTCGACTCGTCACGCTCGCCCACGGTAGGCAGGCCGTCGGTCAAAAACAGCACGTATCCAGGGCGGTCCGAACCGTCGAACATCTCCAGCGCCGTGACCAATGCGTCGCGGATGTTCGTTCCACCCGTGGCGGAAATGCGGTCCAGCAGGTCGATCGCCTTTGTGACGTTCGACTCGTCGGCGCTTTGAAGCTTATCGAAGAACACGTCGATGATGTCGCTGTACACCACGACGTTGAAGCGGTCGTCGGCGTTGAGGTTGCCGAGCACGTGCCGCAGTGATTCCCTGGCCTGGGCGAACTTCTCCCCGCTCATAGACCCGCTTCGATCGAGAACGACGACCACGTCCTTGGGCATGGGCTTCTGCGCTGCCGACCTGGGGTTCGGGCTTACCAGCAGCATGAAGTAGCCGTCCTCGCCCACAACGGGCTGATGGGTCAGCAACGTCGCTCCCACGTCCGCGGCCGAGGCCTTGTAGAAGACCTGGAAATCCGTCGTCGGAATGACGCCCTGCTCGTGATAGGTGGCCACGAAGCGGCGAGGCCCTTTGCGTTCAACGTTCAGGTTGTGCGTCGGCGAGTAAACGGCCGAGACGTCCGAATCCGCCTGCACGTCCACAGTCACTTTCACGTCGTCTATTGGCTGGGCGGAGAACTTCTCGGTATTGAGCGGATACCAGACCTCGACGGTGTCACGGTCGCGACGACAGATGTTCTTGTAGGTGACCACGACCTGTACGGGTTTGTTCGGCTCCAGCGGGAAGGCGCTGGTCTTGATCAGCCCGAATCCCACATACTCAAGCAAAGCCGGGTCCCTCTTGCGCCGGACTATGTCCTCGTAGATTCTCCTGGCCTCGTCGGCGTCCAGGACCTTGGCGGGGAACTCCCGGCCGTCCACTATCAGAGTCATAGAGTCGATGGCGGCGTGCGGCGGTACGGGGAAGAGATACTCGACCTCTATCATCCCACCGCTGGTGTTGACGAACTCCTGGTCGATGGTCACCGACGCGACCTGGTCGCGCACCGTCATGTGAACGTGGTGGTACTTCACCGCCCAGTCGCCGCGGACCCTCAGGTCCGGCCGCACGGGAACGATCATTCCGTCGCCCGAGGCCCACGTGGCCAGCAGACAGACAAGCAGTCCCGCTGACAGAACTTGTGTTTTCGCAGTCACGGCATGTCTCCTTCGTAAGGTTCCCTTTCGTTTAGCCGGATGTTTGACGCCCCGGCGGAGCAAAGGTTCCCGGGGATTCGCGCGAGACCGCTGTGCTTGAGCCGGTGTTGCTCCTCCGTCGGCGAGAATGGTATTCTTGCGGTCGGTAATGGTCAGACAGTGGGAGAAAAGCTGCTGGCGAGGTTTGGCGGTCCGTCACCCGGTCGAGTGGGAGGTGGCCTACGCCGCCGGCGCCGACGAACGCCCGAGGATCGCCTTCGCCGACCGCCGCTACCGGCGGCTCGACGTTTTCTATCAGTTCATCGACTACAAGCCGAATCTGGAGCTGATGCTCGACCGCTACCGCCGAGGCGAGGACGAGGAAGTCGAAACCGCCCCGCTTTCGGGCGTTCCGGCCGGCTGGTGCGGACTCATCCGCCAGGAACCCGAGGGCGCCGTCGTCCACGCCGGGAAATTCTTCGAGCAGCAGGGCTGCTTCGTGGAGGCGGCGGTGGTCTGGCCGGACGCCCGCGACAAGGCGCTGGAGCGTGAGATACTCGCAGGCATAGCGCCGTGTGAAGCGGAAGAAGGCAAACGTCTGTGGCAGGCGATGGGGCTGTCGGTATCCGCAAGCTCCGCCTATGACCTGCGGCGGCACTCGGCTCGCGTCGGACGGGTAATCTGGGACTTCGCCGCGGAAACCAGGCGGGGCCCCTTCATAACAATCCGCCGCCTGGCGATGCCCGAGCACTGGCTGAAGGCAAAACTCGACGACTGGCTTCCGAGTCAGGTCCCAGGAACATACAGGGAGCTGGACCGTCTGCAGCGGACGGTCAACGGACATCGCGGCGCGGAGGTAATCAGCTTTCAGCGGCCCGGCCCGCTCGGACGACTGCGGCGGCAACGCCGCCTGCGGGTGGACATCGCCTGGCTTTGCGATGTCGAGAGCCGCGTTTACCATCTGACCTACACGGAGCAGTCGCGGAACGATCGCCCCGTTCTGCCGGAGGACCTGGAGGTCCGATGCTGCAGGCCGGTGCATGTGCCCGTTGCGAACGGAGAGCCGCAATGAAAAAGTCCAGTCCACCGCGGCATCTCCCGGCCGAGCAGGTACTGGCGGCTGTGCCCTACCGCAACGAGGCGATGGAGCTGCATCACCGCCGGGATGGAACGGCTTTGGCCTCCATTCCACTGAGAAAGCCGCGCTGGCTGGTACCTCCGCTGAGCTGGGTCATTCCGTTCAGCTCGCACCGGCGTGTGGAGCTGGACACGGCCGGCGTCGCCGTGCTCGACCTGTGCGACGGTTCTCGCAATGTGGAAAGCATCATTGAAAAGTTCGCCGCGGACCATAAGCTTTCGTTCCGCGAGGCGCAGCTTTCGGTCACGAAGTTTCTCCAGCAACTGACCCAGCGAGGCGTTATCGCCGTCGTGGGGCTTTCCGACGACGCAACGAAGAACCAACAGGCATGAAACTTCAGGTTCACGAACAGGTACGATTGCCCCTGCGGCGGTGCGTGGAACTGGTGGTCAGCGGGATTCAGTTCCGCCTCTTCCGGGCGGCGATAACCGTCGGCATCATAGCGCTGGCGGTCGCGTTCCTGATGACAATGCTCACGGAGGGCTTCACCGCCCGGGAGGTCGCGAAGGTCGTGGACCAGCGCACCGCCGGCCGTGAGAAGCTGCTGGAGTGGGTCTCTCGACTCTCGACTCCCATGACCGGTGAGGGCCTCAACTCCCTGCTGATCCAGGCCCGAAACAACCAAAGACGCGCCGAGGAGCTGCGGTACTGGGGCGACCTGAGCGAGTCGGACCTGGAGACGCTCACCGAGCTGGCCTGGCAGCGGAAGATGTACCTGGACTTTTTTGCGGCCCAGCCCGAAGGCACCCGCCGCGCCATGGTCGGCCGGGCGAGGGGAGCGGAGATTCTGGATGTCCTCTCCGAGCCGGAGCAGTTGGAGCAGTTCTGGGGTAAGCTCTCTCTCGCGAAGACACAGTTCCCCGCGGAACAGCAGCAATTCCGCGATTTCCTGCAGCGCTACAACGAGACCCGGGATTTGCGCGAACGTATAGTTCAGGGACACCGCGAGGCGCTGGCAAAAGTGGATGAGAAGTTCCAGCAGAAGCGCCCTGTTGAGATCCTGGCCCAGGGGGGCGATGACCTTCCGGAGGCGATTGAGCCGTTCGGCTACAGGATGAGCGATGAGACGCTGCAGACCGTCCGCGAGCAGGCCCGGTTGAGTCTGGACGTGGAGGAGGTTACCCGTCTGCTGACGGTCCGTCAGATAAAGGCACGCCTTGCCGAACGAACACGGATTTCCAGGATCGCCGACGTTACCCAGCAGACGCTGCTCAACGAGGTGGACTCACAGCGAGGCGCCGAATGGCTTGTCTCGCTTGTGGAGAAGCTCCGTAACGAGCGTCGGGAGCTGGCCGAGGAACTACCCAAGATTCAAAACGACGTGGCCGAGCTAAGCCAGCGAGTCGAGGGGCTTCGCACCCGCCTGGAGAATCTGCCTTCGGACTCCGGCGAACGAACTGATGTCAGGCGGCTGCTGGAAGAGGCCGAAGGCGACCTCGCCGCCGCTGTCGAACAGCGAGATACCGCCGAGATCGACCTGCGTTCGCTGGAAGCGGCCCGGGCGATACTGGAAGGAATGGACCTGACCCCCGAGCGTATAGCGACGGCCGCCGAGATGCGCCTGGAGCAACAGCGGCTGGCGGACGTGGAATCCGCCGTCGGTCAGGCGGCCGCCGGTAACGGCGTGCTGGGGTTCTCGTCACGGGCGGTGTGGCTGATAGTGGTCTCGCTGATGGTATGCGTGGTGGGCATCGCCAACGCCATGCTCATGAGCGTCACCGAGCGGTTCAAGGAAATCGCCACAATGAAGTGCCTCGGCGCCACGGACGGCTTCATCATGATCAACTTTATCCTGGAGTCGTGCTTCCAGGGTCTGGCCGGCGGGATAATCGGCTCGCTGCTGGGGCTGGGACTGGGAGTGGTGCGATCGGCTCTGAAATACGGAGCCCTTTCGTTCTCCCAACTGCCCGCCCTTGAGGTACTGGCGGCGGCCGGGGTGGCTATCGGCATCGGGATTACGCTTTCCGCGATGGCGGCCATGTACCCGGCGTGGGTGGCGGCCCGGTTGGCGCCGATGGAGGCAATGCGCATCGAGTGAGGCGACAATGACGGACGGCACACAAACCTCGACCCGACAGACCGCCACCAGCGGCCAGGACCGCCCGGTCATCATCCGCACGCGCGGACTCCAGAAGCATTACCAGATGGGCGAGGTCGTCACCAAGGCGCTGCGGGGTATCGACATCGAAATTTACCGCGGCGAGTTTCTCTGCGTGCTGGGCCCGTCCGGCTCGGGCAAGAGCACCTTCTTCAACATGGTCGGCGGGCTGGACTCCCCCACCAGCGGGCGGGTGTTCATCGACGAGGTGGACGTCGCCCAGCTCAACGCCATCGAGTTGGCGTTTTTGCGATGCAGAAAAATCGGCTATATCTTCCAGACGTACAACCTCGTGCAGTACATGACCGCCCTGGAGAATGTCACCGTGCCGATGGCTTTCGCAGGCACAGACCCCGACCGCGCGCGTGAACGTGGTATGGACCTGCTGGAACTGGTCGGCCTGAAAGAACGATGGTTTCATAAGCCCATCGAAATGTCCGGCGGGCAGCAGCAGCGCGTCGCCATTGCCCGGTCCATGGCCAACGACCCCGCCATCCTGCTGTGCGACGAGCCCACGGGCAACCTCGACCTGGCCACCGGCGCGGAGATACACGCCATACTCAAGCGGCTCAACACCGAGCGCGGCGTGACCATCATCTGCGCGACGCACGACCACCGGCTGATAAATATCGCCCACCGGATAATGTGGATTCGCGACGGACAGATGGACCGTCTGGCAGACCGCAGCGACGTAACCATCGAGACCGGAGCCATCGGAGGGCAGGAGAATGGCTGATTTCCGATGGACAATGCTGACCCTGGCGGCGGTTCTGGCCCTGTGCGTGGGGTGTGAGTCGTCCGAGGAGCAGCCCCCCGAGGAAGCGGCCGCCACACAGCCGACCGAAACCCAACCTTCCGACCGGCAACCAACAACAGCACAGGCAACTACACAGCAGGCCTCCGGTACCTTCAGCTTCGACCGCGAGCAGTTCGAAGCCGACCTGGCCGAGCTTACCGCCGGCGACCACCGCCTGGCCGGCTTCGAAGACGGCAGCCGCCTGGCCGCCCGATACGTACAGAAGCGCCTGGAGGAAATGGGAATCGAGCGGGTCTTCACGCAGGAGTTCCCGGTAATACAGAACGTGCCCACGGAGGCCCGTCTTGTCGCCGACGGCCGTGAGTATCCCATGCGTGCGTGCAGGCCGAACCTGCTTCAGGCGGCGATCACGCCGGAGGAAGGGCTTTCCGGCCGAACCCTCTACGCCGGCAACGGCAATCTGGAGGAATACGGCGGGGAGATTCCACAAGGCCGGATCGTTGTGCTGGAGTGGGACAGCGACATGCGATGGCAGCATGCCTTCGCCTTCGGTGCTCAGGCGGTTGTTTTTATCGGCTCGGACTCGCCGGCCGCCAACGCCTGGCACCACCTCCAGATCCCGGCGAATCTGCCGCGGTTCTACGTCTCTCCGGAAGTCGCGGACGAGCTGAACCTTCGCGGCGAAACGCGCGAGATAACGCTCTACGCCGCCTCGCAATGGCGGCGACTCAGCGGGCGGAATGTGATCGCCTACCTCCCGGGAACCAATCCGCGATACAACACGAACCGTCCTCCGCAGGCGATAGTGCTGGCCGCCCCGCTGGACAGCTATTCCGAAGTTCCCACGTTGTCACCGTCGGCGCGTGGAGCAGCCAATTGTGCCGCACTGCTGCAACTGGCCGATTATCTGCGGGTCAACCGCCCCCGTCGCGACGTCGTGCTGGCGTTCTTCGATGCCCAGTCGCAGGCCCACGCCGGAGCCAGAGCTTTCTACGGAGCCATCGGCGGAGGCCAGAAACGCAGTGAGGCCATCGAGGATCGGCTGGAAAACATCGACGCCGAGCGCAACTACTGCCGGCGGCTACTGGAGATATTCAGTAGCGAGGACCTGTTTGCGGCGGAGACAAAAGAGCTTGAATACTACGACGAAGCTCTTCGCGAACTGCAAAACGAGGTCCTCAACAACGACAGCGATGTGCTCGAGAAACTGCGTCCGCTGCGGCTGGAGCGGTCATGCCTGCGGCGGGCGGAAAAGCCCGTGCCGGAGGAAATGGAGCAGCGGATAGAGCACCTGGCGGCGGAAGACCTCGCCTGGAACAAGCTGCAGGGATACATCGCCAAGCACCAGAAGCTCGGTATGACCGAGCCGCAGCTCGCCGAACATGCGGCCGAGCAGGTGCGCGAGTACGACCGGCAACTCGGCGAAGAGGATGAAGACAGTGCCCGCGCCCGGGATATGCGGATCCAAAGGGCCATTTACACCGGGCTTATGGAAAAAATGGGCATCGCCAAGCGGCAGATGCGGCATTTGATGCGACGTCGCCTCCGCGAGCTGGATGTGATGGAGGCCCGCATTCGCAAGGGGCTGGAGATCCGCGAGCTGCTGGGCTTCGAGAACCGTGAGACGGTCCTGCACGTAAGCATCAACCTCTCGGATTCGTCCTCACGCTGGACGTTCATCCACGGCGACGACAGCGGCCCGATGATGGACGACAAGCCCGGAAACTACCGTGGGCTTTTCTCGACCATGGAGGAGGTCGCCGAGTCGCTGGGCGAGGAAGCAGACCGGTTCGACAGACGCCCCATCTCGCCCCAGTACAGCAGCCGTCTCTTCGCTCCGGGGCTTTTCGTGGACAGTGGAGCCGCGGCCCGGATGTTCGCGATCTTCAACGTGGCCGCCATGACCAGCATGGACCGCCTGCCTCGGGAGGGTCAGCCCTGCGACACCCTGGCATCGCTGGACACTGAAGCGTTCTTCCCGCAAGTCCGTGAGCTGGGCAGGTTCCTGCGGGTGCTGGCGGATGATGAGCGGCTAAACGTGACTCCCGATACCCGCCCCCGGGCCGTGTGGCATGAGGCCCAGTGGGACCTGCCTCAGCCCAGCGGAGGGATGGTCCGCCGCGCCGGCGCCGGAAGCGCCATGCCCGACAGGCCGGTTCGGGACGCCATCGTCGCGATTATGACCCGGGCGACCGGTCAGGAGTGGGACGGCTACAGCGTGCGCACTGCCCCGCCCGGCTTCGTTCGACCCATACTGGTAAGCAGTAATATAAACGGCGTCTTCTCCGTTGGGCCCTACGTACCGGCGCCCGGCACCGGGCAGGATAAGCCCAAACCCATGCTGTTCGGCGCGGCGTTCGCCGCACCAACCGCGACCACCACGAACGCCGATACTGCTCAAGGGCCTGAGGACCGCGGGCTTATCGCCTACGCCGGGACGCAAGGCAGCTTCATCCCAACGGAAGAGAATCTCACGAAGATAGCGGTGGACCTGCTGCACACGCGAGCCACGACGGCCGTCGGGTTCGGCTTCCACCGTGGAGCCATCACAACCACGGCCATGCGGGCATCGTCCACCGCCGAGTTCTCCGACGACCGACACCTGCTTTGCGAGTGGGAAAACGTTGTCACGCTATTCGCGCCCAACGACGTGGAGGGCTACAAGCTGTTCAACAAGGCGGGGATGGTCCTGCTGAACAACGAACCCACGAAACAGGGACACCGCGGACAGGGCTTGCCGCTCGAAGACCGTTGGGACCATCCTGTAACGCCGGCGTGGACGGCCGGTGACCTGGCCCGGCTGAACGCCTATCGCCTCTCATTGCTGCGAGACAACCGCATAAACGAGGAATCCCTGGAATTGCTGCACAGCCGGGCGATGGATCTGGCCCAGGACGCCCGGCGTTACCGCGGCGGCGACGCTCCATCCCAGCCGCCCGGCGAGGCGGAGGAATCAATCGAGTTCCCCGAACCGTCCGCACAGAAGTATTTCTGCGACCTGTCGGCGTCGGCCGCCTACTCCCATGCGCTTTACCCGCCGCTGGTGGGAGTCATAAAGGACCTGGTCAATGCGGTGGTACTGCTGCTTCTGCTGGCGATGCCCTTTGCCTACGCCATGGAGCGGCTCCTGATAGGCACGCCTCACATCTATCGCCAGATCGGTTGGTTCACCCTGTTCTTCATTGTTACGTTTGCGATTCTGTACCTGGTGAACCCGGCCTTCAGCATCGCGGCCACGCCCGTGGTCATCTTCCTGGCGTTTGCAATAATCCTGCTCAGCTCACTGGTGATTTTCATCATGGTCCGCAAGCTCCAGAACGAGCTGAAGAAACTTCAGGGGCTGTCGGTCAGCGTCCACAGCGCGGACGTCTCTCGATTGAGCACCATGCTGGCTGCCGTACACATGGGCATATCCACGATGCGGCGTCGTCCGCTGCGAACGCTGCTTACGGCCTCGACGATCGTGCTGTTGACCTTCACCATTCTGGCATTCGCGTCCTTCGGCACCAGTTGGGGGCTTCGGGAAACCTACGAAGGACCGCTCACCGATCCGCCGCCGCGGATTCTCATTCGTAGTCAGCTCTGGAGTCCGGTCGGCGACGGCATCTATGAGACCCTGCGAGGACATTTTGTGGGTGATGCCCAGGTCGTGCCGAGGTACTGGCTCTCTCCCACGGCCGGTGAGGTGGACCGCGCGATGGCGGAGAACCGCGACCTCCAGAAGCTGCTGGCGACGGGTGACGGCTCCCGCGCGACGCCGGTGGCCGCCGGCATCGGCCTGGACGCGCGCGACATCCGCCTCCAGCCCGAGCTGGCAAAAATGCTCGAAGGACAGCTCGAGCGGCTGGAGGACGACGGTATCTTCCTGACCCACGCGGTGGCGGATGAGCTGAAGCTGGATGAGAACGACATCGGGCAAAGCAAGGTGCTGCTGGCCGGAAGGGAATTCACGTTCGCCGGCTTCATCCTCAATGCCCTGTCCGGGTTCACGATGATCGAGGACTCCAGCATGCTGCCTGTGGACTACCAGACGTCCTCGGGTGGGGCGCTGGAGTCGCTGCAGGAAACCGGAACCGAAAGTCGCGGCGAGATGCCGGACATCGAGTCGGCCCAGTTCGTAACGTACAACCTTGACCGTGTGGTGGTGATCCCGCCACACGTCGCGGAGCAGATGGGCGCAGAGGTACGCTCGGTAACCATCTATCCGGACAATGTGGCCGACCTCCGCAATATCTCCGAGGACGCCGCGAATATCTCCAAGCTGCCCACGTATGTCGGAGACAGCGGTGGTGTTTACAGGCTGATTTTCACTTCTCTCGCCACGGCCAGTGGGTGGCGTGACCTGCTGATACCGGTGGTGCTGGGCGGGCTGATAGTCTTTGCCACCATGCTGGGCAGCGTCTCCGACCGCGAACGGGAGATATACACCTTCAGCTCGCTGGGGCTTGCCCCGCCGCACGTTGCAAGCCTGTTCTTCGCCGAGGCGTCCGTTTACGCCGTGGTCGGAGGCATGGGCGGATACCTTCTCGGTCAGTTGGTCACGCGAGCGATGGCATTCCTCGCCGAGCTGGGCTATGTGGCCGAGCCGTCCATGAACTACAGCTCCACCAACGCCATCGTCACCATCCTGATCGTGATGGGCACGGTGCTGATTTCGACGATATACCCGGCCGTCAAGGCCTCGCGCAGCGCCAACCCGGGCATCCAGAGGCACTGGCGGATACCCGCGCCCAAGGGCGACCTGTACGACCTGGTGTTTCCTTTCACCGTATCGGCCTACGACATCACAGGCGTGGTGAGCTTCCTCAAGGAGCACTTCGAAAACCACGCCGACGAGGCACTGGGCGGCTTTGCCACCACGAGCTGCCGCATCTTCCGCCAGGAGGGCAACGACCTGCTCGGTTTCGGGGCCACTGTCGCCCTGGCGCCGTTCGACCTGGGAGTCAATGAGGACTTCGTGTTGCTGAGCCGGCCCAGCGAGATCGAGGGAATCGACGAGGTGCGGATACTTATCTACCGCCGCAGCGGCGCCCACGGCGACTGGCGGCGGGCCAACCGCGTGTTCATCAACGACCTGCGGAAGCAGTTGCTCATCTGGCGGTCGCTGCCGGAGGACGTCATCGAGAGCTACCGGCAGAAGACGATGCGCGCCTGGGACCAGTTGCCGCGCGAGCGGATTGACGCCGAAAGCTTCGGCCTTCGGTCGGATGCCCCGGAAGGAGCCAACGCGTGACCGGAATGCGATACGATCGTGAGCTTCAGCAGTATCGCGACCTCATGGAGGTTCCCTCCAAATTCGAGGAGGGGTTCAGTTGGACGGCGCTGATAGGCGCCCTGTTCATCGCCCTGATGATGGTCCCCGGGGCGATGTACATGCAGTTGCTGGCGGGCATCGGGGTCGGTCCGGCGGCCCAGTGGGTGACCGTGATACTGTTCATCGAGGTCGCCAGGCGCGCCCACAAGCAGCTCAAGCGGCCGGAAATATTCGTGCTGTTCTACATGGCCGGCGCCGTCATGGTTGCCAGCCCGCACGGACTTAACCAGGGGCCGGTGCGGATACTGTTCCAGCAGTTCTTCGCCCAGAGCCGGGCCGCCACGGGCCTGGGAGTGGCCGAGCAGTTGCCTGAATGGTTCGCCCCCACCGATCCAAGCGTGCTGGCCGAGAGAAACTTCTTCAACCCCGCGTGGTATCCCGCCCTGGGACTGGTGATATTCCAGTTCCTCATGAGCCGCGTGAACCTGACCATCCTCAGCTACGGGCTGTTCCGCGTCGCCAGTGATATCGAAAAGCTGCCCTTCCCAATGGCCCCCATCGGCGCACAAGGCATTACGGCACTGGCCGAGCAGCAGAGCGAGGAGAGCCGCGAAGGCGTCGAGGATGACCAGGCCAACTGGCGGTGGCGAATATTCAGCATCGGGGGCGTGCTGGGGATGGGCTTCGGCGCCATCTATACCGGGCTGCCGACGTTCTCGACCGCCTTCCTGGACGAACCGATAAGCATCCTGCCCATCCCCTTTACCGACTGGACGCAGAAGACAGCCGGGTTCCTGCCGGCGGTCGCAACGGGGCTGAGCTTCGATATGGGCCAGCTCGTCCTCGGCATGGTGCTGCCGTTCTTCGCCATGCTCGGCAGCTTCATCGGGCTGGTGATTACCTTCGTGCTCAACCCCATCCTCTACCGGTTCGGCATACTGTGGAGCTGGCAGGCCGCCGACGATACCGTGCCCACGCTGTTCAAGAACAATGTGGATTTCTATTTCAGCTTCGCCCTGGGTGTGGCGATCGCCATCGCCCTGGCGGGCTTCTGGCAAGTGTACAGGGGCATAGCCGCCCGGCGACGAGCCAAGCGCCGACAGCAAGAAGCCCAGGGCGGCCTGCAGGACGCTCTCATGGCCGAGACGCCACCGCCCGACCGCGGCGATCTGCGACCCTCGCTGATTTTGGCGCTATATGTAATCGCGTCGATGGCCTTTATTCTCGTCAGCGGGTACCTCATCGACTGGCACGGCGGCGTGATGATTGCCCTGTTTTTCTTCGCCTTCATCTACACCCCGCTGCTGAGCTATGTAACCGCCCGGCTGGAGGGCATGAGCGGTCAGGTAGTGGAAATACCCATGGTCCGAGAGGCCGCGTTCATACTCTCGGGCTATACCGGCGGCGTAAAGGTCTGGTTCCTGCCGATACCGATGGGCAATTACGGCAGGCGCACAGTCTTCTGGCGGCAGGCGGAGCTGACCGGAACGCGCTTCTGGTCGCTATGGAAGGTGGAGCTGCTGCTGATGCCGATTGTGGTGATAGCGGCCATCCTGTTCGCGCAGTTCCTCTGGTCGCTTTCGCCGATTCCCGGACCGCAGTATCCCTACGCCGAGACCATCTGGCAGCTCAGTGCGGCCAACCAGTGCATTATCTACACGGCCACTCTGGGGCGCTTCAGCGCGTTCGAGGAGGCGTTCCGCTGGCAATACGTGGCCGCCGGCGCGGGATTCGGCGTGGCCCTGTTCGCATTGATGAGCTTGCTGCATCTGCCCATCATGCTGGTCTATGGCGTGGTGCGCGGCCTGAACCAGACGCTGCCCCACGTGGTGATACCGCAGTTTGCCGGAGCGTTGATAGGACGGTACTACTTCGAACGCCGCATGGGACTGAGGTGGAGGCAGTATGCGCCGGTGATAATGGCCGGTTTCGCCTGCGGGATGGGGCTTATCACCATCCTGGGAGTCGGGGCCATCTTCCTGGCGAAATCGGTAATCAAAATACCTTTCTAGAACCAAGACATGGATAAAGACGAAGTAATCATCTCGTGCCGGAATCTCAGCAAGATATATCGCATGCGCGATTTGAAAGTATACGCCCTGCGCGATATGGACCTGGACGTCTATCGCGGAGAGTATCTCTCGGTGATGGGCCCTTCGGGTTCCGGTAAGAGCACGCTGTTTAACATGATCGGCGCCCTCGACAAACCGTCGGAAGGCAGCGTCACAATCGGCGGCGTGGACCTTACCGAGCAGTCTTCGCTGGAACTGGCCTACATACGCAACCGGCATATCGGATACATATTCCAGGCGTTCAACCTCATCCCGTCCCTGACGGCGCTGCGGAACGTAATGCTGCCGCTGATCTTCTCCGGGCAGGATACCTCGTCCGCGAGCGGCCGGGCGGCCGAGGTCCTTAAAGAGGTCGGCCTGGGCGACCGGCTGCACCATCGGCCGTCGGAGCTGTCCGGCGGGCAGCAGCAGCGGGTGGCCATCGCAAGGGCGCTGTCCATGGAGCCGACCATCATGCTGGCCGACGAACCTACCGCCAACCTCGACCTGCACACCGGCGAGGAGATCATCAACACGCTGCGGAAGCTCTGCGACAATCACGGAGTGACCGTGATAACCGCCACCCACGACCACAAGATGCTCGACAAGTCCGACCGAATCCTCTGGATAAAGGATGGCCAGAAGGACCGCCTCGAAGACCGCGCCGACCTCGACATCCGCGTCGGACGTGTGGAGTGAGATGGTTGGCTGGTTAATTGGTTGACTGGTTGACTGGTTAATCAGTTGATCGGTTGATCGGTTGCACAGTTAAGCAGGTTGGACTCCTCTGCGATGGGTCGGACCCCTCTTCCTCTGGGAGAGGTCGGCCCGTAAGGGCCGGGTGAGGGCGAGTCGAAGGGCAGGCGGAAGGCAGTAGGCAATAGGAATAGGCAGAAGGGGAGGTCTCAGGTCGTAGGTCTCAGGGTTTTGGGTGTAGCGACAGGGAAGTTTAGCCCGATGCACAGGCCGCCGTTGCGCTATCCGACCAATCGAAAATCGCGAATTGGAGAAACAGCTTGCGACACAGAGGAAAGGAGGTACTGAGTAGCAAAACAACACCTCTGAAGCTCTGCGCCTCTGTGTAGAACAATCGAAAATCGCGATTCGGCAATCCTCAATCCGCCCTTCGACAAGCTCAGGGCGAGCAATCGGATCATTCTTCCACGTACTTCCGTGACATGAAGAACGTCACGCGTTCGAGCACGTCTTTGGGCAGTTCCTTGCGCAGCAGCTTGCGCGCCTGGGCCATGTTCGTCCGCCGCGTGACGTGGACGATGATGATTTTCTCGTTGTTCATCCCCTCCAGCACCTCCGGCAGGTCCACGGCGTGGAGGTGCCGCCCGGCCCGGGCGCGTTCGATGTGCTCGGAGTCGAAGAAAGTGCACTCTATCAGCAGCGCCCTGGCGTTGGCGACGTGCGGCAGGTCCGAATAGTTCGCCTTGGCGGTGTCGCCAAGATACGCCACCTGCGGTACTTCGAGAGTGTAGGTGATCTCGACGCCCTTTTTTTTCAGCTCGACTATCTCCTCGCTGCTCAACCCCAGGTACTGCTCCTTGAGCTTTCGCCGGATGTCCACGATGCTGAAGCCCAGCGAGCCGCGCGTGTGGCGCGTACCGAAGGCCCGAACCACCAGGCCGCGGCGAAGCTCGTATTCGTCATCGGGCCGCATGGGGATGATCTCGTGCGGCGGAACGTGCCCCTCCACGCGCCCCCAGGCGCTTAACAGCTCGCGAATGGGCACGGCCAGCGACGCCGGCACCAGCGCCTTTCCGCCGGCGATGCCCTGGAAGTCGCGCTGCGCGAACCAGTACGGCAGACCGGCCACGTGGTCGGCGTGCCCGTGTGTCAGCAGCATGTGGTTCACGGCCAGCGCCTCGCGCGGGCACTTGCCGATGTCGAAGACCACGTCCAGCTCCGGTGCGATTATGACGGACTCCTCGCCGGCGACCGTGTAGCCGGCAAGGGCAAAGTCTCCCATGTCTATCTGCGACAGCTTGTAAGGCCGAATCTTCATCAAAACTCCGTCAACGTGTAGGGTCGGTAAGACGTCCAGCCCGCGGCCGAGCGGGCGAAACGTCTTGCCGACGCATGCAAGAAACGCCCAATTGGGGATCGGGTAATAAGGCCGTCGGCAAGCGTCCCGTGCCGGACAAGCCGACCCCGGCCGCTTGCACGGCCCTACCTATGCAAATCCGAAATCCAAAACCCAAAATCCGAAACACGCAATCGACAATCGCCAATCCGCAATCCGCAATGGGGTCACTGCCCGCCGGTCATTTCGGCAAGCAGGTTGAAAAAGCCGCGTTTGCGGTCCGAGCTTATCGTCCAATCCGTCGGAACGGACTGGAAGCCCTGTTCGAAGCCCTCGCCCTCCATCCGCCAGTCGAACAGCCCCCAGCCGGCGTATCGGCTGACGGCCGCCAGCATGTTATTGTCCGGTTTGTCGAAATCGAAGTGGTCGTCCTCGTTGAAGAGGATCGGCTGGTCGGTGTAGGTCTTCATCTCGCGGACCTGCTCGACCATCTCGCGGATGCGAGCGGGGTCTTTCACGCCGTTTCCATGCAGCAGGACGAAGTCGCCGGCGGCGACGATATCCTCGGTCGGCAGCTGGCCGCCGCAGTAGCTCACGCTCGTCGGCAGCCGACCGCCCGGCGAGTCCACCTTGCCCGCGGACCGCTCCTGCACGCGGCGGATTAGCTCGCAGACGCGCTCGGGCGTGAGGATGTCGTGCTCGTACTTGTTGCGGTTGTCTATCTCGTTGGCTATCTCGATTACGACGTTTGAGTATCCCCGCTCCAGCAGCCAGTCCACGGCATTGTCGGTGGCGGATAGAACGGCCTGTTCGTTTTCGAGCACCTCGTCCTGGCCGAAGTAGAACAGCCCGACAATCGGCACCATACCCAGCTCGTCGGCCTTGTCCAGTATCCGCGCCATGCGTGCGGCGTAGTCCGGCCGCAGCGTGCCGTCCGGCTCGAAGCCGGGATTCAGCCAGGGCTGGTCTTTGGAGTAGGCGAAGGGATTGCCGCCCTGGAAGTTGATGGTAAAGCCGATAAGCCCGTGTGCCCGCCAGTCGTCCATGGCCGCGACGAAGCCGTCGGTATTGCGGTCCGGATCCCACGGACCGTCGGGATAGTCCCAGTTGGACCGCGTCTGGTCGTTGAGGTCGTCGAAGACGCCCTGCACCAGCCGGGCGTTCATCAGCAGGCCCTCGATTTTCATATCGCGGTACTGTCGCCCCTGATACGTCGGGGTTCCGTTGACGCACCATTGCTGTCCGTCGATGCTTACGACCGTTTTACTCACAATCGACTCCTTATAGCTTCACCACCCCGCCTGACGCCATCCCAGCCCGGAGAACACAGATCACACAGATGTAAAAACGGATTGCACGGAAACACCCTCAAAAATGCCTTACTACCGCCGGCAGGCCCACACGGCGTCGGCTGTTGCCGAACAGATCATGCAGGGATAAACGCAGGTGCACGCAGATACACCAACTTCTGTGCCTGGCAAGGCCTGCTACGACCCAACCGTCCTTTCGGCAGCTTCTGCCGCCGTTTGGGCCATGCTCCAATCAGCGTTTATCCGTGTCCGTCCCTGCCGGCTTCTGTCTGATGCTGCAGAGCGCCGCTTCACGGCGCTAGCCGGGCGGTGCGAAGCCCGGCAGCAGGCCGCTCTGGGCGAAAAAGATCACCAG
>JBNGDC010000009.1:66507-81850 GCA_049975485.1 Phycisphaerae bacterium
AGCCGGGCGGTGCGAAGCCCGGCAGCAGGCCGCTCTGGGCGAAAAAGATCACCAGCGTCACCGAAATCGGGCTGAGCAGCGTGGAGTAGAACACACTCCGGGCCGCGAAGTCCGGGTGATTGTCGAACTCCAGGCACATGAGCATGGAGTTGACGGCCGTCGGGCTGCACGAGGCGATAAGCAGCATCTGCGCCAGGTAGCCGCCAACGCCGAAGACGTAGATAACACCCAGCGCCACAGCCGGCGCCACCAGCAGCCGCAGCAGCACCGTCAGCTCAACCGGATACCTGTTCCGCCCCCGCGTCACCAGCGCGAGCTGCGCTCCCAGCGTGCACAGAGCCACCGCCAGAAACGCCTGCTTGACATAGACCACCACCTGCCAGAACGGCTCCAGAGCGCCGGCCACCTTCGGCGCCGCGTCGCCCAGCAGGTGCCGGATGCCCATTGTCGCCAGGGCCGCCGCTATCGCGTAGATCGGCGGGAACTTCGCGATGTGCAGGAGGTTGTCCTTCCACCGGCGGTCGGTCCTGCCGGACGCCGCCAGAAAGATGCCATAGGTGAACGTGGCGAAGTTCTGCGTAATCATCACGAACACCTGCCGGCCCATTGCCCAGTCGCCCAACCCCATGGGGCTGAAGGCCAGATTCTGCACGGGCAACCCGAAGTTGCCCGAATTGTAGAATATGACGGTCATCATCCCCGCCGCCCGCCGGTCGCGGGGAAGCCCGCGAAGGCGCAGCACGATGTAGCTTATCAGCGACATCGCCGCCAGCATCGCCACCGCAAAGCCCACGATGACCCCCACGTCTCCGGCCGATACGTCCGCGGTCAGCAGAGAAACGTAAATCAGGGCCGGGATGATGAAGTAAAAGTTCAGCCGCTTCAGCGTGTTCATGTCCAGCCCGACCACACGCTGAAGCCCAAACCCGATGCCCGCCAGCAACAGCACCGGAAATACGACGTGGTAGAAGACCTGCCAGAGCTGTGCGGGCAGCTCGGCGGCGCTTATCGCAAGAATGGGTTGAAAACTCTCCAACATCGCGGCTTATCTTGCCAGAGACGCCTGGTGAAGTCATGGGAAAACCGCCTGTTGGGCCCGCGGCCGACGGGATGGCCTCCGCCGCCCGCGACGCCCAAAAGCCGGGCGGAGTTTCATTGAAAACTTCTCGCGCGATATGGATAATGTGTAGTTCCACCCTCCGATGTAATAATCCACCCGCTCGGTCAGTCGGGAATGGA
The DNA here is from genome assembly GCA_049975485.1 of Phycisphaerae bacterium. Lineage (GTDB taxonomy): Bacteria > Planctomycetota > Phycisphaerae > SM23-33 > SM23-33 > PUND01. Next base: position 67,747 of record JBNGDC010000009.1, read on the forward strand.
GGGCAAGAGGCACGGTATCGGTTTTCTCCGCGGCACCAGAGACGAGGAAGGATCAAAATGGCGGCAAGCACAGAGATGATGGACGGCAATCAGGCCGTCTCCAGCGTAGCTCACAGGGTAAGCGAGGTCGTAGCTATCTACCCCATCACCCCGTCCAGTTCCATGGGCGAATGGGCCGATCAGTGGAGCGCCGAAGGCAAGAAGAACATCTGGGGCACCGTCCCGCTGGTCACCGAGCTCCAGAGCGAAGGCGGTGCCGCGGCGGCGGTCCACGGAGCGCTTCAGACCGGCTCGCTGACCACCACCTTTACGGCATCGCAGGGACTGCTGCTGATGATCCCATCGATGTACAAAATCGCCGGCGAGCTTACACCGGCGGTGTTCCACGTCTCGGCAAGGTCGCTGGCATGCCAGGCCCTGAGCATCTTCGGAGACCACAGCGACATAATGGCCGTCCGTCAGACCGGCTTCGCCCTGCTGGCTTCCGGCTCGGTGCAGGAAGCGGGCGACATGGCGATTGTCGCAACGGCCTCTACGCTTGAGGCCCGTGTGCCCTTCGTGCACTTCTTCGAGGGCTTCCGTGTCTCCCACGAGGTATCCAAGGCCGAGCTTATAGGCGACGACGTTCTCCGCGAGATGATCGACGACGAGCTGGTCATCGCCCATCGTCAGCGGGCCATGAGCCCGGACCGCCCCGTCCTTCGCGGCACCAGCCAGAACCCCGACGTTTACTTCCAGGGCCGCGAAACCGTAAACCAGTACTACCTCAAGACGCCGGAAATCGTGCAGAAGAACATGGACAGGTTCGCCAAGCTCACCGGGCGGCAGTACCACCTGTTCGACTACGTAGGCCCCGAAGACGCCGAGCGCGTGATAGTGATGATGGGCTCCGGTGGCGAGGCCGCCCACGAGGCCGTCGAGCACCTCAACGCCTCCGGCGAGAAGGTCGGACTGGTGAAGGTGCACCTGTACAGGCCCTTCTCCGCCGAGCACCTGTCGGCGGCTCTTCCCGGCAGTGTCAAGTCTGTGGCGGTGCTTGATCGCACGAAGGAGCCCGGCTCCGAAGGCGAGCCGCTGTACCTGGACGTGGTGGACGCCCTCCGCACGACCGGGCGCGACGACATCACCGTTGTCGGCGGACGCTATGGGCTGAGCAGCAAGGAGTTCACCCCCGCGATGGTCAAGGGTGTATTCGATAACCTGGCGGCGGACAAACCCAAGAACCACTTCACCGTCGGGATTAACGACGACGTCACCCACACCAGCATCGAGTACGACAGCGATTTCTCCACCGAGCCAGACGACGTGGTCCGGGCGCTGTTCTACGGGCTTGGCTCCGACGGAACCGTCAGCGCCAACAAGAACTCCATCAAGATCATCGGCGACAACACCGACAATTACGCCCAGGGCTACTTCGTGTACGACTCGAAGAAGGCCGGCGCGGTGACTATCAGCCACCTGCGGTTCGGGCCGCGACCCATCCGCAGCAGCTATCTGGTCAGCAAGGCCAACTTCGTCGCATGCCACCAGTTCTTCTTCCTGGAGCGGTACGACGTTCTGGCATCGGCCATCGAGGGCGCGACGTTCCTGCTGAACACGCCCTACGACCCGGAGGAAACCTGGGACAAGCTGCCGCAGGAAGTCCAGCAGGAGATCATCGACAAGAAACTGAAGTTCTACGCCATCAACGCCTACGAGGTGGCCAAGGAGATCGGCCTCGGCGGTCGCATCAACACCATCATGCAGACCTGCTTCTTCTACCTCTCGGGCATACTGCCGCAGGATGAGGCGATCGAGCAGATCAAGCAGGGCATCAAGAAGGCCTACGGCAAGAAGGGCGAGAAGGTCGTCCAGATGAACTTCCAGGCCGTGGACCACGCCGTCGCAAACCTCAAAGAGATTCCGGTTCCTGACAAGGCGACCAGCCAGACAAAGCGTCCGCCGATCGTCCCCGACGAGGCGCCGGATTTCGTCAAGGATGTGACGGCGACGCTGATGGCCGGTCGCGGCGAGACGATCCCGGTCAGCAAGATGCCCGCCGACGGCACCTGGCCGACGGCCACCACACAGTGGGAAAAGCGCAACGTCGCGCTGGAGATCCCCATCTGGGACCCGGACGTGTGTATCCAGTGCGGCAAGTGCTCGCTGGTCTGCCCGCACGGGACCATCCGTATGAAGATGTACGACCCGGCGCTGCTGGACAGCGCACCGGAATCATGGCGCAGCGCGGATGCAAAGGGCAAGGAGTTCTCCGGGCAGAAGTGCACCATCCAGGTCGCCCCGGAAGACTGCACCGGCTGCGGCATGTGCGTGGAGGTCTGTCCCGCCAAGGACAAGCAGAACCCCGACCGCAAGGCCATCAACATGGAGTTCCAGCCGCCCATCCGGGCGCGCGAGAAGGAGAACTGGAACTACTTCCTCCAGATACCGGACTTCGACCGCACGCAACTCAAGACCAATACCGTCAAGGGAAGCCAGTTGTTGCGGCCGCTGTTTGAGTTCTCCGGCGCCTGCGCCGGCTGCGGTGAGACGCCGTATGTGAAGCTGATGACGCAGCTATTCGGCGACCGCGCCGTCATCGGCAACGCCACCGGCTGCAGCAGCATCTACGGCGGTAACCTGCCCACGACGCCCTACTGCGTCAACGCCGACGGGCGGGGGCCGACATGGAATAACTCCCTGTTCGAGGATGCGGCCGAATTCTCCTTCGGTTTCCGGCTGACCCTCGACAAGCGGATGGAGTACGCCAGGGAACTGGTGGACGCCCTCCGCGGCGAAATCGGCGACGAGCTGGCCGACGGGCTTATCAACGCCGACCAGACCAATGAGGCCGGCATCGCCGCCCAGCGGCAGCGGATAGCAGAGCTGAAAAAGAAGCTCTCCGGCGTCAAGGACCCCAAGGCAACGCAGCTTCTCAGCGTTGCGGACGACCTTGCAAAGAAGAGCGTCTGGGCGCTTGGCGGCGACGGCTGGGCCTACGATATCGGCTACGGCGGTCTGGACCACGTGCTGGCCAGCGGGCGCGACATCAACGTGCTGGTGCTGGACACGCAGGTTTACTCCAACACCGGCGGGCAGTGCTCCAAGGCGACCCCGCGGGCGGCAGTGGCGAAGTTCGCGGCCGCCGGCAAGGCCCTTCCCAAGAAGGACCTGGGCATGATGCTGATGACGTACCGCAACATCTACGTCGCACAGGTGGCGATGGGTGCGTCGGACAGTCAGACCGTCAAGGCGTTCATCGAGGCCGAAAGCTACCCAGGTCCCAGCATCATCATCGCCTATGCACACTGCATCGGGCACGGCACCAACATGCGAACCGGACTGAACCAGCAGAAGGCGGCGGTGCAGTCGGGCCTGTGGCCGCTGTTCCGGTTCGACCCGCGGCTTATCGACGAGGGCAAGTGCCCGCTGCAGCTCGACTCCAAGGCCCCCAGCATCTCGTTTGAGGACTACGCCTACAACGAGAACCGCTACAAAATGCTCACGGCCTACAAGCCGGAGGAAGCCAGCCAACTGGCCCGGCTCGCCGAGCAGGACGCCATGGACCGCTGGACCGTGCTTCAGCAGATGGCCCAAATGCGCTGGTCGGCACAAGCGCAGGAGGCCGAGACCAAGGACACAGCCGGACAGCCGGCCGAATAATGGCCGACTTTCCGGACTGATTCACAATCAGGTTCGTTTCACGGGCAAGCCGCCGGTCCGCAGCGGGTCGGCGGTTTGCCCGTTTCTTTTGCCGGCTTGCGTAACCGTCTGCGGCTCTGGACACGCCCGCGCCGGGAACCTACCATTCGCAGCCGACCGTATGCAAAAGAAGGAGTCGCCATGAGTCGTTACGCAATCGGCCTGGACTACGGCACCAATTCCGTCCGCACACTGATCGTGGATATCTCAAACGGCCGCGAGGTAGCATCAGCAGTCTATAGCTACACCCATGGCCGGGACGGAATCATCCTGTCGGATGACCCGCACCTGGCACGGCAGCATCCCGACGACTACATCCGGGGCGCCGAGACCGGCATCCGCGAGGTGCTCTTTGCGGCGGGCCGCAAACGCAAGAGCTTCCGTCCCGAGCAGGTGGTCGGTATCGGCGTGGACACCACGGGCAGCACCCCCCTGCCCGTCGATTCCGAGGGCAAGCCCCTGGCGTTCGATCCGCAGTTCGCAGACCACCCCGCCGCAATGGCCTGGCTGTGGAAGGACCACACTTCCACGGCCGAAGCCGAGGAGATAACCACAACAGCCCGCGAGCACCGTCCGCACTATCTCGCCAAATGCGGCGGGGTGTACAGCAGCGAGTGGTTTTTCAGCAAGATACTGCACTGCCTGCGGACCTCGCCGGAGGTCTTCGACGCCGCATTCACCTGGGTGGAAATAGCCGACTGGATACCCGCCATGCTCACGGGCACCGAGCGGCCCGACAAGCTTACGGTTGGGATATGTGCGGCCGGCCACAAGGCGATGTACAACGACGAATGGGGCGGCTATCCGGACGAGGAGTTCCTCTCGATGCTGGACGGCAAGCTGGCCGGGCTGCGCCGCCGCCTGCCGACCAAGGCACAGACCGCGGACCGGCCGGCGGGCAAGCTGACCGATGACTGGGCCCGGCGCACCGGCCTGGCCCCCGGTATCCCGGTGGCCGTGGGTGCGTTTGACGCCCACCTGGGCGCCATCGGCGCCGGCATCGCGCCCGGCACGCTGGTCAAAATCATCGGCACAAGCACGTGCGACATGATGGTCCATCCGCTGGGCGAGTCGTTGCCGGACATTCCGGGTCTGTGCGGCATCGTCCCCGGCAGCGTCCTGCCGGGCTATTACGGGCTGGAAGCCGGGCAAAGCGCCGTGGGCGACATCTTCAACTGGTTTGTCAACTACATCCGACCGGGAGGAAAACGCGCCGGCTCGCATAAGTCCCTGACGGCCGAGGCGGCGAAGCTTCGGCCGGGACAGAGCGGGCTGCTGGCGCTGGACTGGAACAACGGCAATCGCACCATCCTGGTGGACCAGCGGCTGAGCGGGCTGCTTGTCGGCCAGACGCTCCACACCACGCCGGGCGAGATCTATCGGGCGCTGATAGAAGCGACCGCCTTCGGGGCGCTGACGATAATCAACCGTTTCGAGGAGTACGGCGTGAGTGTCCGCGAGGTGGTCAACTGCGGCGGGGTCGCCGAGAAGAACCCCCTGCTGATGCAGATATACGCCGACGTGACGAACAGGCCGATGAAGGTGTCCCGCTCGTCGCAGACCTGCGCGCTGGGGGCGGCCATCGCCGCCGCCGTGGCGGCCGGGGCGCATCCGGACTTCCCCACAGCACAACGGGCCATGACCGGCCTGAAGGATAGGGTCTATCAGCCCGACCCGGCCGCAGCAGCCGTGTACGAACGCCTCTACGCGCTGTATAAACAACTGCACGACGCCTTCGGAACGCGCGACTGGAACGGCAATCTGCACAACGTGATGAAGGACCTGATGGATATCCGCAGCGACGCACGCGCATAGTTCTGCGCCTCGGCACGTGGCATACATCCCGACCTGCTGATTCTGTGACCGGCGACAATGCCAACACAGGCCCCTGCCGCCGGCCGTCTTGCGCAGCGTCCGCGGCGTGCTGGCGTTGGCGCACGGCCGGGGGTATATTGGCCGAAAGTTCGGGAAGGTGGCGGCTGCCAGCGGCGACGGGATCGCAAACCGCCGTGTATCGGGTGAGAGCATGGGCATCGATGAACAGACCGTCCGGGAGATAGTCCGCCGCATACTGTCGGTGACGCGACCGGACAAGATCATCCTTTTCGGCTCGGCGGCCACAGGCGAGATGACGGCCGACAGCGATGTGGACCTGCTGATTGTCGAGCCGGATATCCCCGACAGGCGGGCGGAGTACGTGCGCGTACGACGGGCACTGGGTGGTCTGAAATATCCATTCGACATCCTGTTCATAAGCACCGACCGGTTCGAGCGGAGCAAGGACGTGATCGGCGGACTGGCCTACCCCGCCGACAAGTACGGGAGGGTGATATATGAGGCCGCCTGACGACGAGAAGAAGCAAATCGTCGGCGAGTGGCTGCACAAGGCCGACGATGACATGACGCTTGCGGAATACCTGGTTTCAGCCGAAAAGTTATTCACCAGCGCCATCACCTTTCATTGCCAGCAGGCGAGCGAGAAGTATATCAAGGCCCTTCTGACATGGTGGGACGTGGAATTCCCCAAGACACACGATCTTCAGAATCTTTTGGATCTAGTGGGAACAGTGTCCTGCGAGCTTGCGGATAAGCTTCAGGACATAATCGTGCTGACGCCTTACGGCGTGGAGATGCGATACCCCGGCGACCGCCCCGACGCTGACGCGGATGAGGCGCGGCAGGCCGTGGAACTGGCAAGCACCGTTCGTGCCGCCGTGTTGCCCCTCTTACCGGCATCGCCCGGTCCACTACAAACAGAGCGGTAAGTTGGGCTCCGTCGCGCCGGGGCTGCCGACGTTGTGGCAATGGACCGCTGAACACGTCGAGACGGCGCATACGCCCCAACGGCACGGGGCTGCGAACTACGAACGAGCCGAATATTCCGTGGGCAATCAAATTGCCCACGCAACGGCCTGGAGACAGTTGCCCACTCCCCTGTTCCTGCCACATGCGTTATGCTGTCTGAGAGCGATTATCCCCAAGGAGTATTGGAATGCTCGAGGAACTCAAAAAGGCGGTCTGCGAGGCGAATCTGACCCTGGCTCGGTCCGGACTGGTAGCCGGCACGTTCGGCAACGTCAGCGGCGTGGACAGGCCCAGCGGCCACATGGTCATCAAGCCCTCGGGTGTGCCCTACGAGGGCATGCAGCCGGACCAGATGGTCGTCGTATCGCTTTCGGACGGCAGTGTCGCAGAGGGCGAGCTTCGCCCCAGCAGCGACACGCCCACGCACCTGGAGCTGTACAGGGAGTTCGACGAGGTCGGAGGAGTCGCCCACACACACAGCACATTCGCAACGGCCTGGGCGCAGGCCCGCCGCCGGATAGAGCCGCTGGGGACCACCCATGCGGATTCTTTCCGGGGTCCCATACCGGTAACGCGTCTTCTGCGGAGCGACGAGATTACCGGCGACTACGAGACCAATACCGGTCGGGTCATAGTCGAACGCTTTGCCGAGATCGACCCTCTGGAGATACGCGCCGTTTTGGTGGCGGACCACGGCCCGTTCACCTGGGGGCGCACCGCCGGCGAGGCCGTTAAGTCGGCCATCGCCCTGGAACAGGTCGCCCGCCTGGCGAGCGAAACCGTCCGTGTCGAACCGTACCCTGTGATGATGTCCCGCGAGCTGCTGGACAAGCACTTCCTCCGCAAGCACGGCCGCGATGCCTATTACGGACAGAAACAACCCTGAAGTATCGACCGCGCCGGCTACCTCTGGAAAGACGGTCACACAGCCGTAAAATAACAGGTAATCAGGAGTGGAGTATGTCAGGACTTGGAGTAAACATAGACCACGTGGCAACGATTCGCCAGGCGAGGCGTACGGTGGAGCCGGATCCGGTCTGGGCGGCCGTCGAGGCGGAGCTGGGCGGGGCCGACGGCATCACCTTCCACCTGCGTAAGGATCGCCGGCATATCTGTGACCGCGACGCCCGCCTTCTGAAGCAGACCGTCCGCTGCAAGCTCAACATGGAGATGTCGCTGGATGAGGAGATTGTCGGCATCGCCACGGACCTCGCGCCTCACCAGGCGACATTGGTTCCGGAGAACCGTCAGGAAGTTACCACCGAGGGCGGGCTGGATTGCCTCGGCGGGGCCGATCGACTCCGCAATGTCACCAGGACGCTTCAGGACAAAGGCATTGTTGTCAGCGCGTTTGTGGACCCCGAGCCGTCGCAGATACGGGCGGCACGGGACGCTGGCTGCGACGCCGTGGAGCTGCATACCGGCGCCTACGCCAACGCCGATCCCCAGCAGGTTTCAGCCGCCCTGGAAGCGTTGGCCGAGGGCCTGCGCGTGGGTCTGGAAGCGGGCCTCATCGTCCACGCCGGCCACGGGCTTACCTACAACAACGTCGCCCCGGTGGCCGCCCTCGGCAGGTTCGAGGAATTCAACATAGGCCACAGCATCGTATCGCGGGCGGTATTCGTTGGCCTGCGTGAGGCGGTGCGCGAGATGAAACAGCTCATCGACCGGGCTGTCTTACCAAACCAGTAGGGAGAGCCACACCCATGCCGGATCGCATAAGACTGGAAGGTTCTTTTGTCGCGCTTGTTACGCCGTTCGCCGACGGCGAGATAGACTGGGACGCATTCGGGCGACTCATCGATCGCCAGATAGAGGACGGAACGCAGGGGCTGGTGCCCTGCGGTACGACGGGCGAGTCGCCCACGCTCAGCCACGAGGAGCACGACAAGGTCGTGGAGTTCACAGTCGATCGCGCCAACGGCCGCGTGCCGGTCGTTGCCGGCACGGGCAGCAACTCCACCACCGAAGCCGTCCGGCTGACCCAACACGCCAGAGACGCCGGCGCCGACGCCTGCCTGGTGGTCAACCCCTACTACAACAAGCCCACGCAGCAGGGAATGTACGAGCACGTCGCCCGCCTGGCCGAGGTGGGCCTGCCAATCGTGCTCTACAACATACCGGGCCGGACGGGCGTGGCGCTGACGCCCGAGACCGTCATCCGGATGGCCGAGGAAATCGACATGGTCGTCGGCATCAAGGAGGCGACCGGAGACCCCGACGTCAGCAGCGCGATCGCGGCGGGTTGTGACTTGAGCATACTGTCGGGGGACGACTCACTTACTCTGCCGCTTGCCGGCGCCGGCGCACGCGGCGTAATCAGCGTGCTGGCAAATCTGCTGCCGGGCGAGGTACGCAAGCTCTGCGACGCCATCGTCGCCGGCGACCTCAACACTGCGCTCCGGCAGCATCTGAAGCTGTTCCCGCTGTTCAAGGCGATGTTCCTGGAGACCAACCCCATACCCATAAAGGCCGCCTTGGCCATGACCGGGCATATCAGGAACGAGCTTCGCCTGCCATTGACGCCGCTGAGCGAACAGCACCGCGAGACGCTGGCCCAGAAGCTGCGGGACTTCGGCGTGGATGTCCGGGAAAGCTGACACAGCTTAACAGGCCCGATAACGTCTTCGGCATTGAAACGGTATTCCTGGCTCCCGGCTTCTTACTACTGTCTGCCGCCCTCATCGCGCGGCGCGGTACACCTCCACGAGCTTGGAAACCATCGTTGCGGGGCTATGGTGCTCGCGGAGGTACTTCAGCGCCCTCTCGGCCAGTGCTCGGGCAGAGGCACGCTCTTCCAGCAGCAACTTCAGCTTCGCCGTCAGGTCGGAGCTGTTCCCGGACTCAAAAAGCAGCGCCGTTTCGTCGGCGATGAGAAAGTCCGACGGATCCTTATCGTCCGTGGCCGCCAGAACCGGCACACCCGCGGCCATCGCCAGCAGCGACTGCATGTCAACCGACCGCGCCGGCGCGGGCGAGATGTAGATATCGGCGGCCTTGAAGATTCCCGGCAACTGCCCCTGCCGCGGACGGTCCACAATTGTTACCTCCGTCCGCACGCCGAGTGAGTCGGCCAGCCCGCGGATATGCCTTTCACCACGCCCGCTGCCGAGGATAAAGAGCGAACAGTCGTGGCCGCCGCCGCGCATCGCCGCAAAGCTCTCCACGACGGGCCTGAAAGCGCGGAAGTTGTCCAGCGAGCCGGCCGCAACGATGGCAATGCTCTGGTTGAGCTGCGTGAAGCAGGTCGGTCGCTTCGCGCAGTACACTCCCGGTCGAACCACCCGGACCATCTCGGGCTTTGCCGCATGGCGCTCCAGCAGTCGGCGGCGTATGGCGTCGCCCGCGGCAACGATGGCGGCGGCTTTTGAGGTAATGCCGCCGAGATGTCTGGCGTCCAGGAGGGAGAAGCTGCTTACGATATAGGGCACGTCGAGCATGCCGGCGAGGCGATGTGTCAGCCCGGCCGCTTGTGCATCCAACGCATGCAGAAGCTCCGGGCGCCGCGATCGAAGCTCCTGTCCCAACCGCTCCAAAGCGCCGGTCCATAGCCCGAACCGCCGCAGGGGGCCGTACGAAAGCACCTCCACCGGCGGCGACGGCAGTTCGTCGGTGTTGGCGCTGCGAGGGCAGACCGCCGTGGGGTCCACCAGCTCATCGAGCAGTCCCACCACCAGCGGCTTGATGACACGTGCCAGATGGTCCAGTGTCCCCGGTGTGGCGATCCAACCCACGCGCAGACGTCGCGCCCGCGGCTGCTCGGCCTGCGGCTGCGTAAACTCCTGTGGGGTATCGCTTTTGTCTGCAGGTGCCTGTGTCATGTCTGGGCCGGTCATATTCTAATCGCTCAGCCGGGTGCGGCGAAAGTAGCCCCCGCGTATGTCTCCGCCGATGCGTTATAATCGGTTCGCGAGGTCACCAATATGAGCGACAAAGCCCCTTTCGACCTGCAGCTTGAGCATGCCCGCGAGGCGCTTGCGTCCGCCGGCCGTATAGCCGTGCTCACCGGTGCCGGCATATCCGCCGAAAGCGGTGTACCTACTTACCGCGGCGCCGGAGGCGTCTGGCAGGAAGTATCCATGGACGAGGTCGCCACCCCGGAGGCCTTCGCACGTGATCCCCAGCGGGTCTGGCAATGGCACAGCGAGAAACGCGCCCAACTGGCGGAAGTCCAACCCAACCCCGGCCACCGCGCGTTGGCTGTGCTGGAACGCCAGGTCTCCAACCGCGGCGGGCGGTTCCTGCTGGCTACGCAGAACGTGGACGGTCTGCACCAGCAGGCCGGTAGCTGGAACGTACTGGAACTCCACGGCTCGTTGCTGCGGGTCCGTTGCGGCGGCTGCGGACGGACTCAGCCCATCGGGTTCGAGCACACGCCGGAGCCGCCGAAGTGTCCCCGCTGCGGGCTGCCCATGAGGCCGGACGTGGTCTGGTTCGGCGAAACGCTGGACGAAGATATCTTCCGTACTGCGTTGCGGGCGGTGGTCAGCTCCGAGGTGTTCCTGACCGTGGGGACAAGCTCTCTGGTTTACCCGGCGGCGGGTCTGGTGGAGGCGGCCGCCGACGGTGGCTCCACGATAATCGAGGTAAACCTCGAGCCGACGGAGGCGACCGTGCTGGCCGACATCGCACTGCACGGAAAGGCCGGTGAGATCCTTCCGATGCTGGTGGTGTCCAAACCATGAGCGACGAAGACGACGCCCCGAGGTTCCTCTGCGACGCCATGCTAGGCGGTCTGGCGCGGTGGCTCAGAGCGGCCGGCTATGACGCGGAGTTTGAGTACGGTATCGACGATGGTGAGCTTGTCCGCCGGGCCGCCGAGGGCGGACAAACCATCTTGTCCTCCGACGGTCCGCTGTTCGACCGCAATGTCATCCGTCACGGCCAAATCGACGCGCTGTATATCCCGCAGCAACTGAGCAAGCTGGAGCAGTTGAGGTTCGTGATGAGCCGCCGGAACCTGCCGCTGCGCCGGCCCCGCTGCATGTCCTGCGGGGGCGAGCTTCTGGAAATTCCCAAACACACCGTTACCAACGAAGCCCCGCCCCTGGCCTTCCGAAACTGCGAGAAGTTCTGGCGCTGCCGGCGATGCGGAAAGCTGCTGTGGCGGGGAACCCACTGGCGGAAGATTACGCGCCGGCTCGAGGAAATCGCCGGCGACTCTACCGGCCGATCGTGAGGACTATCTTTCCGAACTGTTCGCCGCTCTCCATGCGACGCGTCGCGTCGGCTACCTCCTCCAGCGGATGAACCGAGTCGATAACGGGCTTGAGTTTTGCCGCCGAAACCGCCTCCAGCATTCTGCGGAACTCCTCGCGGCCGCCCATCGTCGACCCGAGTATGTTCAGTTGATTCCAATACAGTGCCTGCATGTTCACCTCGGCCCGGTCGCCGCCGGTAACGCCGCAATGCACAATCCTTCCGCCCCGGCGTATCGTCGCGAAGTTGGTCTCCCAGGTGGTCGCGCCGACGGAGTCGAAGATGACGTCCACACCCCGCCCGGCCGTTATCTCGCGGACCCTCCTGGCGACCTGCTCGCTCCGGTAGTTGACGCCGTAGTCCGCTCCCAGCTCGTGTGCCCGGTGGAGCTTCTCGTCCGACGACGACGTAACGACAACCTCCGCCCCCGTAAGCTTGGCTATCTGAAGCCCCGCCAGCGCCACTCCCCCGCCGATGCCGTGTATAAGCACCGTCTCGCCGGGCGAAAGAGCTGCTCTGGTAATCAGCATACGCCACGCGGTCAGGTGGTCCAGCGGCAAGGCGGCGGCTTCCTCAAAGCTCAGGTGCGCGGGCTTGGGATACAGCGTGTAATCCGGCACGCAGACGTACTCGGCGAATGTGCCCGGGCGGACCATGCCGATGATGCCGTACTCCGGACACAGACTGTTCTCACCGCGACGGCAGAATTCGCACTGGCCGCAGTACAACCCGGGGTTCAACACAACTTCCTGCCCCTCGGAGACTCCTGAGGCCCGAGGGCCCGCCTGGGCGACCACGCCCGCGGCGTCCGAACCCAGCACGTGAGGCATACGCAGGCGTATCCGCCCGCCCCGACGGACCCACAGGTCCAGATGGTTCAGGGCAGCCGCCTTCACCTCCAGCAGCACCTCGTGCTCGGTTGCCTCGGCTTCGGGCAGGTCTTCTATATATATGCAGTCCGCTTCGCCATGCTCTCTTATTGCCGCGGCCTTCATAGCCACCTCCCGCCGGTCGGCTTACCCGCCCTCTCCGCCGGCATATCGTTCGTTTCGACATATTCTTAGCAACTGCAGCGGCGAATCCAAGCCCGCTCTTGCGACGCCGGGCGCCGGATACCGGGTTTTGCCTTGCAAGCAACGCCCGGCGGGCTTATAACACCGGCGAATTCACCACGTCCGAACCCACGGGCAACAAGGAAGACATGCCATGAAGGTGATCGCACAAACGGCGGCTTTACAGGAGGCGATGAACCTTACCGGCAGCATCGTCGCCACCAGGACCCCCAAGCCGGTGCTGCAGTGCGTTAAGCTGGTCGCCGACGGTGATACGCTGACACTGCTTGCTACCGACCTGGAGGTGGGTTGCAGGTATCAGATTACGGCCGTTCAGGTCGAGGAGCCGGGCGAGGCCCTTATACCTGCGGACCGCCTGGCGGGTATCGTACGCGAATCCGGCGATGACGAATCGCTGACCATCGAGACCGAGAAGGACGCCTCGCACGTCCGCGGAAGCGCCAGTCACTTCAAGGTTTACGGCTACGACCCCGGCGAATACCCGGAGGTTGCGGAGTTCGGCGATAAGCCGGACTTCCAGGTGCCGGCGGAGCGACTGGACGCGATGATAGCCAAAACCCTGTTCGCCACCGCTCGTGCGCACAGCCACTACGCCATAAGCGGCGTGCTGTGGAAGGCATCCGGCAAGAAGCTGGAGCTGGTCGCCACCGACGGACACCGGCTGGCATTGGCGAAGGGAGCTTTGCCCAAGGCCGCCGGCAAGGACATCAGCGCCATCGTGCCGGCAAAGCTGATGAGCATGATCCAGCGCGTCGCCGGCGACGCCGAGGAGACTCTGGACGTACGCATAACGGAGAACCAGGTGCTCATTCGCACCGCCCGCGCCGTCCTGGTGGCCTCGCTGGTTCAGGGCAACTTTCCGAAGTACGAGGACGTCATCCCGCGTGAAGCGACACGCAAGGCGAGCATCGGAACCGAGCAGTTCGCCCACCGCATCCGTCAGGCGGCACTGCTGACCAACGAGGAGTCGCGAGGTGTCCGGTTCAGTTTCGCCGCCGACAAGGTCACGCTCTCCAGCCGGGCCCCCGAAACCGGCGAGGCGGAGGTTACCTGCCCGGTCAGCTTCGAGGGCGACCCGATGGAAATCGGCTTCAATCCGAGCTTCCTGGCCGATGTGCTCAAGGTAGTCGAGACCGACGACATCTCGCTGGAGCTGACGGACCCCAACAAGCCGGCCCTGCTGACCAGTGGCAAGGACTTCCTGTACGTCATCATGCCGGTGGACCTGGGACAATAGAATCGCGAGTTGCGGGTTGCGAATCGCGAATTGGGCTTTGGCGGCGCTGGGGACCGCGAGTTGCGGGTTGCGAATCGCGAATTGGGCTTTGGCGGCGCTGGGGACCGCG
>JBNGDC010000009.1:81950-90499 GCA_049975485.1 Phycisphaerae bacterium
TGGCGGCGCTGGGGATCGCGAGTTGCGGGTTGCGAATCGCGAATTGGGCTTTGGCGGCGCTGGGGACCACGAATCGCGAATGGGCCTGATCCGCCGCGGCGTTTCCGGGTCACCGGGCGCGAAAGCCCTTGCCCGTCTCGGCCGATAGGAAGTATCATACCTTTTTGCGGACCATCCGCCGACCTAGCTCAACGGTAGAGCACAGCTTTCGTAAAGCTGAGGTTGTGGGTTCGAATCCCACGGTCGGCTTTTTTTGTGCCCTTTTCCGGTGCGGGAACAGAGCGGGTTACCGCCCCGTCCCCGCCCGGATATTCACTGCATGCCCTGCTTCGCCCGAGCGTGCTACCCGCCCGCCGGCTCGGAGGCGCGACGTTTTGGTTGTGCGCCCCGCTGCATGGCGATCACGCCCGTGCGGGCCAGCTCGCGGATGCCGTAGGGACGGACAAGGTCCACGAACGCCTCCAGCTTCTGCTCGGGTCCGGAAAGCTCGACCAGCAGACTGTTCCGCGCCACGTCCACCACGCGCCCCCGGAAAAGGTTGACCACCTCGACCACCTCGGACCGCTTCTCCGGCGGCGTGTGAACGCGGCAGAGCATCAGGTCGCGCTCGACGTAATCCACGTCGGCGAAGTCGCGTATCTTAACCACGTCTATGACCTTGCCGAGTTGCTTGCGTATCTGCTCCAAAACCTTGTCGTCGCCGATGGCAACGATGGTCATCCGCGAAAGCTCGGCGTCCTCGGTGCGTCCGACAACCAGCGAGTCGATGTTGAACCCGCGCGCGGCGAACATGCCCGCGATGTGTGCCAGGACGCCCGGCTTGTTCTGAACCAGTGCGCTTATGACGTGTCTCATCTGTATATCTCCGTTTCCGTTCGGTCCGCCTTGGACTCCGAGCGGCTCAGGCCAGCTTGCCAAGGTCCATTTCGTGCAGTCCCTTTCCGACCGCAACCATGGGATAGACGTTCTCGTCGGGGTCCACGTGCACGTGCATGACGACAGGCCCGTCCGTCTCGAGCATCTGCTTCAATCCGTCGCGAAGCTCGGACCTCTCGGAAACCCGCATGCCGGTCGCGCCGAAGCCCTCCGCAACCGCCGCCCAGTCCGGGCACGGATGCTCCACGGCGCTGTACCGCCGGCCGTAGAACATCTCCTGCCACTGGCGGACCATGCCGAGGTAGTCATTGTCCAGGATGATGAACTTCACCGGCTGCTGATACCGAACGGCCGTGAGCACCTCCACCATGGTCATCGAGAAACTTCCGTCGCCGTCGATGTCGATGACGGTCTTGTCCGGGTTGCCGAACTGCGCGCCGATGGCCGCCGGCACACCGTAGCCCATCGTGCCCAGTCCGCCGGAGGTGATAATCTGCCTGGGCCGCCGCCAGCCATAGAACTGGGCCGCCCACATCTGGTGCTGACCGACTCCGGTGGCAACGATGGCGTCGTGGTCCGTCAGCTCGCCGAGAACGTCTATGACCTCCTGCGGCTTTATGTGCCCGTCGGCGTCGTAGCGAAGCGGGTACTTCCGCCGCCAGTCGTCTATCTTCGCCAGCCATGCCGAGCGGTCGCGCTCCTGGATATGCTCGACCATGCGCGAAAGGATGTCCCTGGCGTCTCCGACGACGGGTATATCGACGTCCACGTTTTTGGAGATGCTGGCGGGGTCCACGTCTATATGAATGACCTTCGCATTGGGCGCGAAGGTGTCCAGCCGGCCTGTGACGCGATCGTCGAAGCGTGCCCCGACGGCGATCAGGCAGTCCGTGTCCTGGACGGCGAAGTTCGCCCAGGCCGTCCCGTGCATGCCAAGCATTTTCAGCGCCAGCGGACTGGACTCGTCTATGGCGCCCATTCCCAGCAGCGTCGTGGTGACGGGTATGCTGCCCTTCTCGGCGATAGCGCGCAGCTCATCCGAAGCGCCGGCCGCTATCACGCCGCCGCCGACGTAGAGGACGGGCCGCTCGGCCGCATTGATGGCGTCCGCAGCGGCCTTTATCTGCCGCATGTGCCCCTGAAGCTGCGGCTTGTAGCCCGGCAGGTTCGGCTCCAGGTCCGGCTCGACCGGACACTCGTTAACCGTAACGTCCACCGGCAGGTCAACGAGGACCGGTCCGGGCCTGCCCGTGCGGGCTATGTGGAACGCCTCCTTGACGGTCCTGCCCAACTCCTCGACGCGCTTGACGATGAAGTTGTGCTTGGTGATGGGGCGCGTGATGCCGGTGGTGTCGGCCTCCTGGAAGGCGTCGTTGCCTATCAGGAAGCTCTTGACCTGCCCGGTGAAGGCGACCATGGGAACGGAATCCATGTACGCGGTCGCCAGTCCCGTCGTCAGGTTCGTCGCACCGGGCCCGCTGGTGGCTATGCACACGCCGACCTTCCCGGTCGAGCGGGCATACCCGTCGGCCATGTGGGCCGCGCCCTGTTCGTGCCGGGTCAGCACAAACGGTATCGGCGAGGCGTAGAGCACGTCGAATATCGGCAGCATGGCGCCGCCGACGATGCCGAATATCCGCTCCACTCCCTCTTCCAGGAGCATCTCGTGGAAAATATGCCCTCCGGTCATCCCTTTGAGGGAGCGACCGGCCTGCTTGCTCTTGGGCTTTTTCGCTGTCTTCTTGGCCATGATGTACCTCGGTTTACGAACTATGCTATGGCAATCGGTCGGCGGGGGCTTGAAGCTGCACTTCCGGTCAGGGATGGAAAAAGGGCGCCCGCCGCCGGCGGACGATACAGACTTGACGGCCGCTACGCAATGGGTGCAAACGCGCAGCGGCCTAGCGTACAACGACCACGCGCAGAGCCGGCAGCGCAAGAAGACGGCGACCCGTCGGGGCCGCTCGGTGCGCCTGGATGGTCCGGTCGCTTGTGGTCATCTTGAGCATGATACTATCCATCGGCATGAAAACAGTCAACCTTATCTTTCCGGTTTTGACTACCCGCGACCGTAATCCTGGGGCCGCAGCTAAGGGTGCCGCATGAGTCCGAATGCTCTCGCCATACGAAATCCTGTTGACTCTTAATTGTACGAAACGTACAATATGTACGATAAGTACAACAGGAGAGGAAGCCATGGCCGACATGTCCATCAGCGATGCGCGCGAGCACCTGGCCGATCTCGGCAACAGAGTGGCGCTGCGGGGTGAGCGAATCGTCGTCGAGCGACGGGGCAAGGACCTCTTTGCCCTCGTCCCGGTGGAAGATCTGGAACTGCTGGAGCGTATCGAGGACGAGATGGATATGGACGCCATCCGCCGGCGCCTTGGCGAACCGACCTCTTCTCTTCGGGACGTCCGTAAGGAGCTGGGGCTTTAAGTGGCCTGGCGGGTGGAGATCAAGTCCTCCGCCGTTGGTGAGATAAGCCGCCTGCCCAGACGCGACCAGCGGCGTGTTATCTCGGCGATAGAAACCTTGGCGGAAAACCCCAGGCCACGAGGCGCACGCAAGCTCGTCGGCGGCGAGGAGGCATACCGCATACGGGTCGGGGATTACAGGGTTGTCTATCAGATCGCAGACGACGTGCTTATCGTCTTCGTCGTTCGCGTCGGGCATCGCAGGGATATTTATCGCCGCCGATAGACGATTCGCAAACCGGAGAGACTAAAGCTCCACTACCTCCCCCTTGTCGGCGGCGTCACGGGCCTTCAGGGCGACCTCCGTTATGCGGAAGCTCTCGGCCGGCGTAATTAGCCCCTCTGCCCGCCCGGTGAGGGAATTGACGAATTCCACGAACACGTTTTTCGGCTTCGGCAAGGGCAGCTCCTCGGTAGCCGTCGGCGTCATCAGCACGGCACGGGTGCCTTCGTCCACCACTTCCAGTATCCCATCGGTGCCGGCGATACGAAGGCGGTCGTCGCCCCAGCGCCGCTTGACGTCCTCCGACCATGGCCGGAGGTAGTCGAACCACACTACGGCGTGCCCTCCGCCGGACAGCTCCAGCAGCAGCCCGCCATTGTCCTCCATGCCCGGGTGCGTGGGGTGGCAGGCGTTGGAGTTCATCGCGGCCACCTTCGTGTAATCGCGGCCGGTGGTGTAGTGGATGAAGTCCAGCGCGTGTATCGCCTGCCAGAGAATCGAGCCGCCGTAGGTCTTGCGGCGCTTGTAGTAGTCGTCGCGGTTGGCGAAGGGGTAGGACTTCTGCCCGGAAGCCAGCACGGGATGTCCGATCTTGCCCTGCGCGACGGCGTCGCGGACGGCCTGGAACGCCGACTCGCCGCGCATGGTCATAAGCGCGCCGATTGTAACGCCGGCCTGCTCGACCGCCCTCTTGAGACGGTCGAAGTCCTCCAGCTTCGTCGCCAGCGGCTTTTCGCTTATGACATGACAGCCCTGCTCGACGGCCGCCAGGGCCGCCTCGGCGTTGCGATACAGCGGCATGAACACGCCGACGAGGTCCGGCTTCGCCTCCGTGAGCATGCGCCGGTAGTCGTCATACACCTTAAGCGAGGCCGGTGCGGCCGGGTGGCGACCAACGTAGCTCAGCGGGTCGTCCTCACCCCAGCGGGCGGCCGCGACCAGCTCCACGTCGTCAAGCTCAGCCGCGCCGTCCAGCACCACGCCCGCGTGCCCGTATGAGCCGATCATCGCAAGTTTCATTGCTACCTCCGGGAGAAGACCTTTGAAAATCCAGCATCAGGTCGCATTATTAACGTCCCCGAGCGGTGTGTCCAGCATCGGCCCGGCCGCAGGTTAATCCTCTACCCCCAGGAGTCTGATATGCACCTGAAAAACGTATGGGTCCTGCCGACGCGCACAGACTTACGCACCGAACGCCGGCAGTGCACCGAGGAAGGCAAGGACGTGTCGGCGTTCGAGAAGGAGTTTGAGGCGCTCGACGTGGACGGCGTTGACAGCGACCCGGAGCTTATCGCCCGCGCCGGCCGATTGCTCGACGAGCTTCAGCGGCAACCGGTTCGGGACGATTTCGAGTTCTCCGAGCCGTCGGCGATACGGGAGATACAATCGGCCCGGCCGCCGCAGCCGAAGCTTCCCGACCCGCCGTCCGACCGCGCCACGCTGCTGGACAAGGCCCACGGCGCGTGGACGGCCCGCTGCTGCGGATGCCTGCTCGGCAAGACCGTCGAAGGCCGACGACGTGACCAGATTCGGACCTATCTCGAGCATCAGGAGCGCTGGCCTCTGAGCGATTACTTCTCCAGCCAGTCCGGCGAGTCCGTCCGCGACGAATGCCGCATGCCCCCTGCCGATGCTCCGATGTACGCCGAGAACATAACGCACATGTGCGAGGACGACGACACCAACTACACGGTCGCCGGCCTGGCAATGGTAAGCAACAAGGGAACGGACCTCACCCCGCTGGACGTGGCGGAGTTCTGGCTGCGGAACCTGCCCTTCTACCACGTCTGCACGGCCGAGCGCGTCGCCTACCGAAACCTGGTCAACATGCTCCCCGTCCCGGACAATGAGGGCGTCTGGGAAGGCGAGTTCTGCTCGGCGACCTATCGCAACCCCTACCGCGAGTGGATAGGCGCCCAGATTCGCGGCGACTTCTTCGGCTATTTCCTGCCGGGCCGATGCGAGCAGGCAGCCGAGCTTGCATGGCGCGATGCTGCCATCAGCCACCTCAAAAACGGCATCTACGGCGAGATGTGGGCGGCCGCTACCATCGCCGCCGCCTGGTGCACCGACTCCCCGGCCGAGGCAATCCGCGCCGGTCTGGCGCAGGTGCCTCGCAACTGCCGTCTGCGGCGCGACGTCGAGCAGGTCTTCACCTGGTGCGAAGACGGCATGGACTACGAGCAGGTCGTGGACGCCATCCATCGGCAGTGGGATGAAACCGACAAGCACGACTGGTGCCACACCAACTCCAACGCACAGATCGTAACGCTGTCGCTGCTTTTCGGCGAGCGGGACCTCGAGAGGACGATATGCATGGCCGTGATGCCCGGCTTCGACACCGACTGTAACGCCGCCACCGCCGGCAGCATTCTGGGAGTCATCCTCGGACGAAAGGCGCTGCCCGCCAAGTGGACCGACCCCATCCGCGACACGCTCGTTACGGGTGTGCACGGCTACCACGAGGTCAAGCTGGCTGATTTGGCCGAGCGGACTGTGGAACTGATGCCCGATATCGGGTGATAGACTGATGGCGACCGACCTGGAATGCTTCCGAGCGACTGTCGCGCACCATCGGCCGTCGCGTGTTCTCTATTACGCGGGGTTCACTCCCGACCTGGAGCGACGAGTCCGAGAGCATATCGGCTGCGACGACATATCCGTCCACTACGGCCTGTGGCGCAGGCGCTCTATCGACATTCAGAGACGTCCCGACACCGAACGGCCGGACTATTCAAGCTATTGGCAAGACACCGACCTTCCGGACGGCACCTACATCAACGATTTCGGCGTGGCGATGGCGCCGGGCAGCATGTACCACTTCCGGCGGTACATATCGCCGCTGATAAATGCCGGTAGCTTATCGGACATCGAGAACTACCCGCTGGAAGACCCGTCCAACTGGCTGACCGACCACATGGCGGCCGAAGTTGCCGCAGCGCATGACGACGGGCTGGTCGTGGAGGGCTGGGTCGGACACATGTACGAGACGGCCTGGCAGATCCGCGGCTATGAGCAGTTCCTGATGGACATGATCGAGCGGCCGAGTTGGGCGGAGTGTCTGCTGGAGCGGCTGGCCTGGCGAAATGCCGCCCGAGCCGAGGCGTTCGCCCGCGCCGGGGCCGACCTGATACGCTGCGGCGATGACGTTGCCAACCAGAAATCGCTGATGTTCTCGCCGGAAATGTGGCGGCGGATGATCCACGCTCGCTGGGCTCGTATCTGGAAGCTTGTCAAAGAGATACACCCCTCCGCAGTACTCTGGTACCACAGCGACGGCAACCTGGAACCGATAGTAGGAGATCTTATCGAGGCAGGCCTGGACATGCTGAACCCCCTTCAGCCGGAGTGTCTCGACGTGGAGAGAATCCACCGTCGCTACGGGGGACAGCTGAGCTTCGACGGGCTTGTGGGTACCCAGAGCACCATGCCGCACGGCTCAGAGGAAGACGTTCGTCGCCGGGTACGGGACGTTCTGAATACCTACGGCCGGGACGGCGGCGTGATTATCTCGCCAACCCACGTGCTCGAACCGGAAGTGCCACTGGCGAACATCGACGCGCTGTTCGCCGCGTGCCGGGAGTTCGGCGAGCGGAAAGGTGATTGACCTTCGACGCCTGGCGCAGCCCTGCAGGGCTCCGACGGTCTCGCGGCTCTCAGGCGAAGACGGCCGATGCATAGCCGACGCTGGTGTCGTCCGGCTCGTCGGGGTACATCTCGTGGATGACCTCGTAGCTGTTGGTGTACTCCATGATGATGCCGCGTGAGGCGCCCATCTGCCGGGCGGCGGCGACGGCAGCGGCCAGGGCGCCCGCACCGCAGGCGTTGCCGCGTTCGGCCGCCTCGCTGATGATCGCATCGGCATCCATCGCCTCAATCAAATCCAGCATTCTGCGGTCATTTTCGCGTGCCCACTGAACCCCGCGCTCGCCCCGACCGCCCGGCGCCGGAAAATGCCCTCCGTGATGCGTCAGGTCGGTGCTGCCGACCACGCGGACGTTGGGGAAATGCTCTGAAAGCACCTTGCCCACGGTCCGTCCGACGTTGACGGCCAGTTCGGTAGGCGGCACTGCGATGGGCACGATCCGCACGGCCGAAGACAGCTCGGCCAGCAACGGGACCTGTACCTCTATGGAGTGCTCATATCCGTGAGCGTCCGGGTCCGACCATATGTCGCCGTCTGAGGCGAGTATCTCGGCAGCCACATCCTCGGCCACGGGCACGTCTCCCAGCGGCGTCCGCCAGGCGCCTTCCGCATACACCTCCGCCTTGCGTACGACGCCCACGTGGTCCGCACCGAAGATAACCACCGTCTCCAGCGGCCTGGCGTTGTGCAGCACCTTGAAGGTCTCCGCCGCCAGACGTCCCGAAAACGCCCAGCCGGCATGCGGAACCACGCCCCCGTAAAGCGTTTCCGGCAGGTCGTCCGGCAATCTGGCCGAATCCAGCAGCTTGCGGGCGTGGCCGCGGCACGCATCGGGCGAGCTTTCGTAGAAACTGCCTGCTCTTACGGGCTGTCGAATCGTCATGCTCCCTCCCGGACGTTGAAAAACCTTGGTCCCTATACTAAAGACCGTTACTATTTCACCATTATATTGCTCACCGGGTAACACACCATGGATGAACCGTCAGACAACCACCGTCGGGCCGAGGCGCTGCGAGCCATGGCTGAAGGACTCGGCGACCAACCGGACGACGAAAAAGATTCCGGACAGCAGCAAGGCGAAGTCGAACAGGCCGAGGATTCACCCGCGGTATCCGAGGACTTCCCTCTGGAGGATGACCCTGCGCTGCCGGTTGCCAGGCCCGCGACTAACACACGCCCGGCGAAGGTCGGTGCTCATCACAAGCTGATGGTTCCACTGCTGTTGGCTGTGGCGGGCGTATTGCTTGTCCTCAGCGCGGCGACGCTCATGAAGCTGCTGCTGGGAACGCCGGGAGGTCCACTGGCGACCTACGGGTGGTGGCTCATA
>JBNGDC010000010.1:0-51891 GCA_049975485.1 Phycisphaerae bacterium
GCCAGTTAAAATAGGGGATTTAGGTAAAAAGATTTGCTGCACGCTAAACAGGTACGGCAACAAGTTGCCCACCCTACGCAGAGCAGGACAGCCCGCCCTACGGTCTGCCGACGTGTGGGGTTTGATTTCGCTCGCGTCGCCAAGGCCCGACGGTCGGGGGTATCCGATGGGGATTCCGCATGTAACGCATCACGTGGGCAACGTACCGCATCGCGTGGGCAACAAGTTGCCCACCCTACGGCCTGCATTTTCCGAAGCGGCAGAAGCGGTCCCGGCAAGCGGGCTTGACTTTGGCCGGTCCTCGTGGCAGGTTCGGCTGTCAAGCCGAGGTCGTCGCCACAGCCATTCCGCTCAATCCCGGTTGCCCGTGGTATCGCCCCGCTGCCTGTACCCATGCGCAAAAACACCAACAACATACCGTTCGCACCGGCCCGTTGGCCGTTCTTCTACGGCTGGTTCATACTCGCGCTGGGGACGCTGGGCGTGATTATGAGCGTTCCCGGCCAGACCATCGGCGTCTCGGCGTTTACCGAGCCGGTCATGGACGCGCTGGGGCTGACCAGGACGGCGTTCGCGCTGTCCTACGGTATCGGCACGGCCGCCAGCGCGCTTTTCCTGACCTGGGGCGGAAAGCTCTACGACCGCTACGGAGCCAGAATAATGGGCGTGTGCTCGGCCGTGGCGCTGGGTGTCGTGCTGCTGGCACTGAGTCGCCTGGACGCCATCGCCACGGCGGCTACCGGCGTCTTCGGCGAGCACGTCGTCGATACCTTCGTCGGAAATATCGCGGTGGTTACGTTCCTGGTGGCGACCATCGGCTTTCTGCTGCTGAGGTTCACCGGGCAGGGAATGCTCACGGTCGTCTCGCGGAACATGATCATGCAGTGGTTCCACCACCGCCGCGGACTGGCCAACGGCATCATGAGCATGTTCGTTCCGATGATGTTCGCCCTGGCTCCCCTTACGTTTAACACGCTCAACAAGGCGCTGACGTGGCGCGGAACCTGGGCGATTCTGGGGGCGGTGCTGGCCGGCGGATTCGGCCTGGTGGTGCTGGTGTTCTACCGGGACAATCCCGAAGACTGCGGGCTGGAGCCGGACGGCGGGCTGCACGGCCGGCCCGACGACCCGCGACACCATCCCAAGCGCGACTTTACCCTACCCGAGGCCCGGCGAACCTACGCGTTCTGGGTTTTCAACCTGGCCTTGACGCTCCAGGCGCTGTACGTGACGGCGGTAACGTTCCACGTGGAGTCCATATTCGACCAGGTGGGCATCGAGGAAGATATTGCGTACATGAGCTTCCTGCCGTCGTCGGTGATGACGGTGCTAACCGCAATCCTCGGCGGGTGGATAAGCGACCACGTTGAGCTGAAACGACTGCTCAAGGTCATGCTGGGGGCGATGGCGCTGTCGATGGTCGGTCTGCTGATACTCCACAAGCCGGCGGCCATGTGGATGTACATGCTCTCCCGCGGCGTGGCGGGCGGGCTTTTCGGACTGCTGCTGGGGCTGACCTGGCCGAGGTTGTTCGGACGGTCACACCTAGGCGCCATCAGCGGTTTTCAGATGTCCTGGACGGTAGTCGGCAGCGCCGCAGGCCCGGGGCTGTTCGCCGTCTCGCTGCAATTCGCCGACAGCTACCGCTGGTCCATCGGGGCGTGTCTGGCGGCGGCCGTTGTACTGTTCGTGCTGGCGCTGAAGGCCGACCGGCCCGACCCGCCGGACGGGCAGCCCGTCGAGCCGCAACCGGCCGCGCCGGGCGAACAAGCTTGAAATCCGCCACACGGGGCTTAGGATTCACTCGATGCTGCGTTCTCCGTCCCGCGGGGGCGGAACCGGTGACTCCCCGGCGACAGCCAAGCGTCGCGCCGATGGCGGCGCCTGACACAAGACACCTTCATACAAGAGCATAAGGAGCTTGAAACCATGTCACAGACGGACACGAACACGCCCTCAGGCGGTGCGGACATCGGGCTTATCGGGCTTGCGGTTATGGGCCAGAACCTCGTGTTGAACATGAACGACAAGGGTTTCACCGTCGCCGTGTTCAACCGGACGGTCAGCAAGGTGGACGACTTCATCAACGGGCCGGCCGAGGGTCGGGACACCATAATCGGCACGCATTCCATCGAGCAGTTCCTGGGTGCGTTGAAGCGGCCCCGGCGGATCATGCTGATGGTCAAGAGCGGCGACCCGGTGGACAAGTTCATCGAAACCCTCCTGCCGCACCTGGAGGAAGGCGACATCGTCATCGACGGCGGCAACAGCAACTTCCACGACACCATCCGTCGCACGAAGTACCTCGAGGAAAAGGGACTCCGCTACATCGGTACCGGCGTATCCGGCGGAGAGGTGGGCGCGCGTTTCGGGCCCAGCATGATGCCCGGCGGTTCGGACGACGCCTGGGAGCACGTGGAGGATATCTTCAAGGCCGTCGCGGCGAAGGTCGAGGAGCCGGACGGCTCCGAGAGCGCCTGCACCACGTGGATCGGCTCCGACGGGGCCGGGCACTTCGTGAAGATGGTCCACAACGGCATCGAGTACGGCGACATGCAGGTCATCTGCGAGGCCTACCACCTCCTGAAGGCCATCGGCATGACGCCACAGGAGGCGTCCAAGGTGTTCGCCGAATGGAACACCGGCGACCTGGACAGCTACCTTATCGAGATTACCGCCGACATTCTCTCGAAGGTCGATGATGAGACCGGCACGCCGATGGTGAACCTGATCCTCGACGCCGCCGGTCAGAAAGGCACGGGCAAGTGGACGGTCATCACGGCCTGTGAGCTTGGCATGCCGGTGACGCTCATCGGCGAGGCGGTCTTCGCCAGGTGTCTTTCGGCGCTGAAGGAAGAGCGCGTGGCCGCGTCCGAGAAGCTTCGCGGCCCGAAGGCGAACTTCCGCGGCGACCGGGAGAAGTTCATCGACGACATCCGCCAGGCGCTTTACGCCAGCAAGATCGTCTCCTACGCCCAGGGCTTCCAGATGATAGGCGCAGCGGCCGAGGAATACGGCTGGGACCTGGACTTCGGCGAGATAGCGCGAATCTGGCGCGGCGGCTGCATCATTCGCAGTCAGTTCCTCGGGCGGATAATGGAGGCGTACTCCAAGCGCAAGAAGCCGGCGAACCTGCTGCTGGCGCCGTACTTCCGCTCGGCCGTCCGCAAGGCGCAGGGCGCCTGGCGGCGAGTGGTCACCAAGGCGGTGCGCCTCGGAATACCGGTTCCGGCGTTCTCGACGGCCCTGGCCTACTACGACGGCTATCGCTGCGAGCGGCTGCCGCAGAACCTGCTGCAGGCACAGCGGGATTACTTCGGCGCGCATACCTACGAGCGCGTGGACAAGCCGCGAGGCGAGTTCTTCCACACCGACTGGGCCGAGACCGGCGGAAGTGCTACGGCAAGTACCTATAACGCCTGATTTCGGGCGTGTTTTGCACATGCCCTGCCCGACCGGAAAGCGGAAAACGCAATGATTGACAAACTGCGCGAGGTGACCGGACTGGAGATTTACGAGCAGTCCGTCCACGAGACCGATACGGCCACTTACTTCATGGCCCGTCGCGGCGGAGAGAAGTTCATCGGCTGTGTGGGTGACGGCGGCATAAAGGGCGACAAAACCGGCGACGTGGACGGCAAGCCCGTCATCGTCGGCGCCACCAGCCACGAGAATGCCGAGGCGATCCGCGACCGTCTGCCCTTTGCCGGCCCCATGTGCGTCGGGCTGCACACCTCGCTGGGCTTCGGCGACCGCCTGGGGCTGGCGACGCCCGGGCACATCCGGGCCGTGCGCGGGACGCACATCTCCCCGGTGCTCGCGCAGCAATCCATCCGGGAGATGAAGCGAACCCGGAGGACTCCCGAGGAGGTCATGGACGCGGCCACCTGGGGCGTCATGCAGGAGGGCTACCGCGACACATTCGGCTCCGACGCCGACCACCTCCAGCAGCCGCTGGACATCGACCGCACGGCCGAGGCGGGCTTCACAATGTTCACCATCGACCCCGGTGAGCATGTGGACGACGAGGCCGACGATCGCGACCCGGCGGCCCTGGCCGGCAAACTCGAGGGATTGGACACCGAACCGCTGGAGGCGACGGCCGACGACCTGCGGAAGCTTTACGTTGACCGGACGTTCCCATTGGAAGGCGGCGGCGAGGTAAGCTTCGACGAGGAAACCTTCCTCCGGGCGGCCGCCAAGTATGCCGGCGCCGTCGCCCATACCGTGCGGATGTACCGTCACCTGCGCGAAAAGCGAGACGAAGGCGAGTTCGAGCTGGAAGTCTCCGTCGATGAGACCGAAACCCCGACCTCGCCGGAGGAGCACTATTTCATAGCGGCCGAGCTTAAGCGGCTTGGCGTGCAGTGGGTGTCCCTGGCGCCGCGGTTCGTCGGACGGTTCGAGAAAGGCGTGGACTACATCGGCGACCTGGACGAATTCCGCCGCAGCTTCGCCAGGCACGCGGCCGTCATGCGAACGGTCGGACCTTACAAGATTTCAATCCACAGCGGGTCTGACAAGTTCAGCATATACCCTATTGTGGCGGAGTTGACCGAGGGGCTGGTGCACGTCAAGACGGCAGGCACGAGCTACCTGGCCGCCCTGAAGGCGATCGCGGAGACGGACCCCGGGCTTTTCCGGGAGATAATCGAGTTCGCGCGAAAGAGGTACGAGACAGACAAGGCGACGTACCACGTCTCCGCGGACATCTCGCGCGTGCCGGCAACCGGCGACCTGCCCGACGACGCACTGGGCGAGCTGACCGACCACTTCGACGCGCGGCAGATGCTGCACGTGACGTTCGGGTCGGTGCTGACGGAAGACGACGGCGGCCTGTTCGGCAGCCGCATTTCCGACGCCCTCCGCGGCGACGAGGAGACGCACTACGAAGCGGTCCGCAGCCACCTGCGCCGCCACGTGGAGCCGTTCCTCTACGCCGACGAATGAGCTTCCCCTCAGACCTGCCTGCATTACGGAACCAGCCGGAATCAACCAGGAGTGAACATGACTAAGGACGACCTTTTCAGCGTTGAAGGCAAGCGAATCGCGGTAACCGGCGGAGCGGGCGTGTTGTGCGGCGCGATGGTGCGCGCCCTGTCGGCCCGGGGAGCGAAGGTTGCGGTCATCGACTTCAATCTCGACGGCGCAAAGAAGCTCTGCGACGAAGTCGCCGCCGACGTCGCCACGGCCGTTCCCGTCGGCTGTGACGTGATGGACCGCAACGCAGTCGAGAAGGCGCTGTCCGAGACCCTGGATTCCCTCGGCGGGCTGGACGTGCTCATCAACGGCGCGGGCGGCAACAGGAAGCAGGCCACCTGCGCGCCCCCGACCACTTTCTTCGAGCTGCCCGACGACGCCATCCGATGGGTCCTGGACCTGAATCTCGTAGGGACGATCCTTCCCAGCCAGGTGTTCGGACGGCACCTCGCCGAGCAGCAGGATGGGTGCATCATAAATATCTCGTCGATGAACGCCTTCCGCCCGCTGACGAACATTGCCGCGTATTCGGCGGCCAAGGGAGCCGTGAGCAACTTCACACAGTGGCTCTCGACGTACATGGCCCAGCGCCACTCCCCCAGCATCCGCGTGAACGCCATCGCGCCGGGGTTCTTCCTGACCGAGCAGAACCGCTTCCTGTTGACCGACGAATCCACCGGCGAGCTTACCCCACGCGGCAAGCAGATACTCGACCACACGCCGATGGGCCGGTTCGGCGATCCCGACGACCTCATAGGAACGCTCATCTGGCTGCTCAGCGACGCCTCCCGCTTCGTCACCGGCATCGTAGTGCCGGTGGACGGCGGCTTCAGCGCCTACAGCGGAGTGTGACGATTTTCGATTGCCGATTGGTGATTTTCGATTTGGCGATTGGTGATTCTCGATGTGGGATTATCTGGCCAGTAGCTTTCACGGAGACATATGGGGACGTGAAGTGACGCCGGAACAGATGAAGCAGCGGACGCGCGATTTCGCCCTGCGTGTAGTAAAGCTCGCAGCGGCATTACCAAGGGAACGGGGCGCCGATGTATTCGCGAGGCAAATGATACGTTCAGCCAGCAGCACGGCGGCGAACTATCGGGCGGCATGTCGAAGTCGTTCCCGCGCGGAGTTTATCGCAAAGCTGGGCATAGTCGAGGAAGAGGCGGATGAGACATCCTTCTGGATAGGCATGACCCGCGACAGCGGTCTTGTAAAACCCCAACAGGTCCGCGATCTGCTGACTGAGGCAGATGAAATCGTTGCCATGATCGTTGCTTCGCGAAAGACGACCAGGGCGAATGCCGCCTCGGATAGACCGGGCAGACGCGCAAACTGACCACTGTGGCCGCCAGTTTTTCGGCGCGCGCAGCGAAGCGTAATCGAAAATCGAAAACCGGCAATCCAAAATACGATAGGAGTTACCAGTGTCGGATGCCGAGCATATAGACAAATTGCGGGCCTTTACCAAGAATCACGCCTTCTACGTCGGCATCGACTCCGACGGCTGTGCCTTCGACACCATGGAGATAAAGCACAAGGAGTGCTTTATTCCGAACATTATCAACGTCTGGGACCTTCAGCCGGTCTCAAAGTTCGCCCGGGAGACGGCCGAGTTCGTCAATCTCTATAGCCGCTGGCGCGGAGTGAACCGCTTTCCGGGGCTGGTGAAGGTTTTCGACATGCTCGCCGAACGGCCCGAGGCGATCGAACGCGGCTACAGGACTCCGCAGGTGGACTCGCTGCGGCACTGGATAGAGACAGAGACACGTCTGTCCAGCGCCACGCTGAAACAGACAGTCGAGTCCACCGGCGACGAGGTGCTCGCAAAGGCGCAGTTCTGGTCGGATGAAGTCAATGCCTCGGTCGCGAAGATCGTCCGCAACGTGCCGCCCTTCCCACACGTCCGCGAGGTGCTGGAAGCTCTGCGGGACCAGGCCGACGTGATGGTGGTATCCGCCACGCCTACCGAGGCCCTGAAGCGGGAGTGGAACGAGCACGACATCGCGAAATACGTCGGGATGATCTGCGGGCAGGAGCTTGGCTCCAAGGCCGAGCATATCCGGCACGGGACCTCCGGCCGTTATGAGCCGGATAAGACGCTGATGGTCGGCGACGCGCCGGGCGACATGAGGTCCGCCAAGGCCAACGACGCCCTTTTCTTCCCCATCAATCCCGGTGACGAGGCAGAGAGTTGGCGGCGTCTGCTGGAAGAGGGTCTGGAGCGGTTCTTCGCCGGTACGTATGCCGGAGACTACGAACAGAAGCTGATCGACGACTTCATGAACCATCTGCCCGAAACACCGCCGTGGAAGAAATAATGCACGGTCCGCTTTCGGATTTCGTGCTTCGGATTCCGCTTTACAGGAGGTGACCGAACGTGAGCCATACTGTTCGCTGGGGCATACTGGGCACGGGCAGCATAGCCCACAAGTTTGCCGAAGGCCTGAAGTTCTCCGAGAGCGGCAAGCTGCTGGCGGTCGGTTCCCGCACGGCCGAGCGCGCCGAGCGATTCGCCGCCGAGACCGGCGCCGAACGTTCCTACCGCAGCTACGAGGATCTGGTCGGCGACAAGGATGTGGACGCGGTATATGTCGCCACCCCCCACCCGAGGCATAAGGGCGATTCGCTCTTGTGCATATCCCACGACAAGCCGGTGCTCTGCGAAAAGCCCTTCACCGTCAACGCCGCCGAAGCCGACGAGGTCATCGCCACGGCTCGCAGGCGCGAGGTCTTCTGCATGGAGGCCATGTGGACGCGTTTCGTCCCGTCTATCGTCAAGCTGCGTGAACTGCTGGCCGAAGGCGCCATCGGAGACGTGCGGGTGGTGGCCGCCGACTTCGGCTTCCGCACCCAGTGGAACCCGGAGGGACGCCTGCTGAACCCTGAACTGGCCGGCGGGGCGCTGCTGGACGTGGGCGTATATCCCATATCGCTCGCATCCATGGTGCTCGGGACGGCCCAGCGCGTAACGGGCCTGGCCGACATGGGCGAGACCGGCGTGGACGAGCAGGCGGGAATAGTCTGTCAGTACGACGCCGGAAAGCTGGCCGTGCTCACCTGCGCCGTTCGCACCAGGACGCCTCACGAAGCGACCATCATGGGCACCGACGGCTACATTCGTCTGCACGAGGGCTGGTATCGCGGCTCGGCCATCACGCTGCACCGCCACGACGGCGAGGAAGAGCACATCGAGCCGGAACAGGTCGGCAACGGCTACAACTACGAAGCAGACGAGGTCGCCCGCTGCCTCGCCGACGACAAGACCGAAAGCGACATAATGCCGCTCGACGAGACACTGAGCATCATCCAGACCATGGACGAGATACGTACGCAGTGGGGGTTGCGGTATCCGTTCGAGTAGAGGCACAGAAAACCGCCATGCGACACAGAGGCGCAGAGGAACAGAGGCATGCTGATTCTGAATCACTCAGTGTCTCTGCGCCTCTGTGTCGAATAACACCGTCCTGATAGGACTCTGCGGAAAGGAAAGCGGCACAGATGCCCATGCAATACGGAGAGATTCGCGGTATCGACAAGCCCGTATCGCGGCTGGCCCAGGGCACCATAATGATCAAGTCCGGCGAAATGGACGCGAGCTTCGCCCTTCTGGACGGTGTCTTTGAGCTTGGCTGCACGCTGTTCGACACCGCCCACGTTTACGGAGGCGGCGACAACGAGCGGACCTTCGGCAAGTGGGTCAACGACCGCGGCCTGCGCGACAAGGTGGTCGTTCTCGCCAAGGGCGCCCACCACAACGCCGACCGCCGCCGCGTAACACCGTTTGACATAACGGCCGACCTGCACGACTCGCTGGCGCGGTTCGGCTTCGACTACATTGACCTCTACGTGCTCCACCGCGACGACCCGGCAGTCCCGGTCGGGCCTGTCGTGGAAGCACTCAACGAGCACAAGCAGGCCGGTCTAATCCGCGCCTTCGGCGGGTCGAACTGGTCCCACACACGCATAGCCGAAGCCAACGAGTACGCCGAGGCGCATGGTCTGGAGGGGTTTGCCGTCTCAAGCCCGCAATTTTCCCTGGCCGAGATGGTCCGCGAACCATGGGCCGGCTGTGTGAGCATAAGCGGGCCTTCCCAGGAGGAAGCCAGACTATGGTACCGGCAGCACGACGTGGCGCTGGTGCCCTGGTCCTCGCTGGCGCGGGGATTCCTCTCCGGAAGAGTCCGCCGCGACGGACCGGCCCCGGCGGAGCAGCGGGATGAGCTGGGAATCGAGTCCTTCGGCAGCAAGGCGAACTACGAACGGGTCGAACGAGCGGCCCGGCTCGCGGAGAAAAAGGGGCTGACCATTCCGCAGGTCGCGCTGGCCTATGTGCTGAACCAGCCGCTGAACGTCTTTCCACTGGTGGGCTGCTGGTCGTCGGAAGAGTTCCGCGCCAACCTCGACGTGCTGGAGATAGAACTCAGCCAAGAGGAGATCGCCTTCCTCGAACTCCGCGACTCCTGACGCCGCCGCTTCTACACATCCGGAAACTCCCGGCGGCGGCGGACGGTCTCGAGGAGCCCGGCCGTTCGAGCGCTCCATCGCCGCCCGGTAACCGGCAACTCGTAGAGTCGATAGTACATTCCCTCGCGAACGCCCAGGCGGCAGACGATGCCCGCATCCGAACGTTCCAGGCGGAACACCGCGTGTGCCAAGGATTGCGGGCTTTCGGTTCGCACGTCCGCACCCAGCCGCCGCAGCCGACGGACAAGCCGTTCGGCCAGTGGCTCCAGCCCCGGCCGGCAGAGCACGCTGATGTGAACCTGCCCCAACGGCCAGGGCCAACTCCCCGCCGCGGAAATCAGCAGCAATGCTGAGATAGCCGCCATGCCCGTCTGCACCATCCAGCCCCACCGCAGCAACCAGGGCAGCTCGGCCGTCAGCAGCACGAGCGCCACGGCCCCCAGCATTACCGCCGTTGTCGCCCGCACCGCCAAAGTCGAGCCGAGCAGAAGCACCGTAGCCGTCAGCAAGGCCGCCGCCAACGCGGTAGCGACGGCTGCCGCTATCGTCTGCGCGTACCGCGCGGCGTAGCGTGGGACCTCCAGCAGCAGCCCCCGCTCGTCCAGCAACCCGCTGCCGAGAAGCCCGCGCAGGTAGTACGGGTCGTCCATGGTCTGGCAATACGCGGGCAGTTGCCGCAGCAGTTCCTCCCGCGTCAGTTCCGGCCGCCGTGCCCACAGGTCCGCCAGCATGGCCGAGAGCTTCGGAGCCGCCAGCGACGTGCCGGACTCGGTCCGGATGATTTCGTGCACTATGAACCCGTCGCGTGTCCAGCGGCGGCGCACCTCAACCCGCAGAAGCTCCTGCGGCTGGACGGCGACGTCCACGTGAGAACCGAAGTTGGAATAGTCGGCCTTGTGTCCTCCCTCCGCGGCGGCCACGCAGACGACCCCTTCGTACGCGGACGGGTAGTAAGGCGTGTTGGCGCCTTCGTTACCGGCCGACGCCACCACCACAGCGCCGGCCCGTGCAAGCTGCTCGAAGAGCTGCCGCTCGTCGCGCCGGCTCTCGGGATGACCCAACGAAATGTTCACCACGCAGCGCCGGTCGGGGTTCTGCCGCACAAACCGCAGCGCTTCCTTCACGCCCGTCAGGTAGCCCTCGAAGGTGTTCATCGCGTAGATGCCGCGGACATCCACGCCGGCCGGGTTCCACATGCGGGCGACCCTTTCCACGCTGGCGCCGTGGGGCTTGTAGCCGAAATCGTCGATAATCAGTATGGAGACATCCTCGGCGCCGGGGGGTGCTTCCAGCAGAGCCGGCAGACCACCCGCGGCGACGGCGGCAATGCATATACCCAGTACGACCCAGAGAATCGTCCGCATGCGTTACCCTTTATCGGCCGATGATTGGTTCATGCTATCCTACGCCCGGTGCGGCGACAACGCACCAGCGATGCTTGCGGACGACCCGCCGCGGACCTATCATCGCCGGTTCGTATGGAATCGAGAATTCCGAGCAAATAGCGGGCGTCGCCCGCCGAAAGAGACCAGCCGGACAGACACATGAGTGAAACAGACAATCAACTGATGGAAAAACTCGTCGCGCTGTGCAAGCGGCGCGGGTTCATCTTCCAGTCGTCGGAAATTTACGGCGGCATCAACGGCTTCTGGGACTACGGCCCCCTCGGCGTCGAGCTGAAGCGGAACATCAAGGCCGTCTGGTGGCACGACATGGTCCGCAGGCGCAACGACATGGTGGGCCTGGACTCGGCCATCATCATGAACCCCAAGGTCTGGGAGGCGTCGGGGCACGTGGTGAACTTCAACGATCCGCTGGTGGACTGCACCGGCTGCCGGGCACGCTACCGTGCCGACCAGATATTCACGGTGGTCGCGTCCGACGGCGACAACGAGCTGCTGGCCGTCGGCGTGGAAGCCAACGACGCCGACGAAGCCCGCGAGCAGGCGACCGCGGCCGCCAACAGCAAGACCCGCCGCCGCATCAAGCAGAAAGGCGACCAGCTCACCTGGACGGTCTTCCGCGCCGACAGCCCTGCGGAAGGTCGAAGCGCACTGTGCCCCAACTGCGGCGAGAAACTCACAGCCGCCCGCAAGTTCAACATGATGTTCAAGACCTTCGTCGGCGCGATGGAGGACTCCTCCGCCGTCGCCTATTTGCGCCCGGAGACGGCGCAGGGCATCTTCGCGAACTACAAGAACGTCCTCGATACCTCTCGCATGCGCCTGCCGTTCGGAATAGCTCAGATAGGCAAGGCATTCCGCAACGAGATCAACCCGCGGAACTACATCTTCCGCAGCCGCGAGTTCGAGCAGATGGAGATCGAGTTTTTCTGCCGGCCCGACGAGGCGGACCAGTGGTATCGCTACTGGCGGGACGCCCGCTATCAATGGTACGTGGACCTGGGGCTTACCAGCAGCAAGCTCCGTCTGCGCGACCATGAGCAGGACGAGCTGGCGCATTACGCGGCCGGCTGCGCGGACGTGGAGTACGAATTCCCCTTCGGCGTCAGCGAGCTGGAGGGCATAGCCAACCGCACCGATTACGACCTGTCGCGACACCAGGAGTTTTCCGGGCGCGACATGACCTATTACGACGACCAGTCGAAGGAGCGCTTCGTGCCCTACGTCATCGAGCCGTCCGGCGGCGTGGACCGCGCGGCGTTGGCTTTTCTCTGCGAGGCGTACACAGAGGACGAAGCCCCCGACGAGCACGGCAACCCGCAGCCGCGGACGGTCATGAAGTTCCACCCGCGGCTGGCGCCGATAAAGCTGGCGGTCTTCCCGCTGGTCAAGCGCGAGGGCATGCCGGAGCTGGCCCAGCGTATCTACGACCAGGCGGCCGCGGCGGGGCTTTCGGCGTTCTACGACGAGAAAGGCGCGGTCGGCCGACGTTACCGCCGACAGGACGAGGCCGGCACGCCCTTCTGTGCGACCGTGGACGGGCAGTCGCTGGAGGACAACACCGTCACCATCCGCGACCGCGACACGCTGGAGCAGATCCGACTCGACGCCGACAAGGTGGTGGACTGGGTCCGCGAGCGCATCCTGTAGCGGGCTGTGCCCGTCGAGATCAGTAGGCCGTAGGGCGGGCTGTGCCCGCCGGGATTGGTCAGCAGGTCGGGCATACTTGCCCGACACATTGCGGATTGCGGATTCGTGCGAGAAAGCAGGTCGGGCTGCGCCCGACAAGATCACTGTGAATTGGCGCATAGGCCACGGCTTCAGCCGTGGTTAATCGGGTCCGCGGCAACGCGAACTAGGCCACGGCTTTAGCCGTGGTCAATCGGGTCTGCACCTTCCACATTTCAGGGCGTTTTAACGCCCTTCCCCCGGAGACGTGCTGAGCCGCCGAGACAGCGGGCTTAAGCGATACCATGGCTAAAGCCATGGCCTGTCCATGCAGCTATCCACCCGCCAGAACGCCGCGAAACCTGCCGCGAACCCCGGTGGGCGGACAATATAAACCGCCGGCGCCTGCAATCGGTTGCAGGCGCCGGCCAGTGATGATCCTGTTATCAACGCTCCGTTGTCTGCGTCGGTATTACGATGAAGCTTCCGGAGCGGTCTCTTTTTCGGTTTCCGTGTTCTCGGGTGCGGGCTCCTCGAAGGTCATGCCCTTAGACTGGGCCTGGTCCCGGATGGCGCGTCGCAGCACGGCATCGAAGGCGGCCTCTTCGCTCAATCCCTGCTTTTCCTGCTGCTCGCGGACATAGGCCTGCCGTCTTTCGTTAAGCTCCCTTATCTGCTGCTGGATTTCGGCCCGCTCCTGTCGCTTCTGCTGAACATAACGCTGTCTTTGCTCGACGGACATGTCTCGCATTTCCTCGGGCAGCTCCTCGGGGGGCACCTCGGCAATGTCGAAGTCTTCCTGCTCGGAGGCATCCACCAGGTCCCACGATGCGTTGCGGTAAAGCCCGCTGGCCTTGGCGGCCGCCCGTTCTGCGGCGGCCGGCGCGTTGACCGAGGAGGCGTTGGCGTCCTGGGCGGCCTGGCTATTGGCGCGGGTCTCTCCGGCTGCGCCGTAGGCAATGTAGGTATCATTCAGCTTCGTGGAAAGCTCCGTGAGCTTCTGGTCGTACGGGCTTTGGATGACGACGGTCCCGTGGTTCTGGTCGATGGCGGCATACTTGCCGTCGGCCCAGCGGGCGGCGTCGGCCCAGCCGCTCTGCCGGCCGGTCTCGGCATCGCCGCAGTGAATCGTGTTGATGATGATTCCCTTGGCGGCGGCCGCCTGGCAGATGTCCTGAAGCTTGTATTCGGTGTCCTGCGTCGCCGGCTCGTTACCGGCGACCACGATAATCCGCAGGGCGTTGGGATCGTCGCTCCAGTCAAGCTCCTGGGTGGCCGAGCGCACGACACGCGCCACCAGCTCCGTGCCGCCGTTGGTGGTCAGCTTGAACAGCTCCCCGTAAACCTTGTCCAAGTCGTCGGTAAGCGGGCTGAGCTGCTTTACCCAGCCGGTTTCGGCGTCCAGACCGGTGTTGCCGTAGTGGTACAGCGCTACTCGCAGCACAGGCCGCGGGCGGGCGGCGGCAAGCTCGTTGACTATCGCCCAGAGCTTCTGTTTGGCAGAGTCGATAAGACCGGACATCGAGCCGGAGGTGTCCAGGCAGATGGCCAGGTCAACGTGTCTGGGCTGGAGGGACGACTCTTGTGCCTCGGCTGAATCCGCCAGGGCGGGGCGCTCGGCGGCGGTGACGGGCATCAAGGCGGCTGCGGCGACCACGGCTGCGGCAAGAAACAGTTTCGTGTTCATCTCATCTCTCCTTCTGTTGGCCATATCATGTTCCGGATGCTTTGACGCGCCCGGAGACGCCGGGTTCCAGCCGAGGTCCTTTTTTTCTCTGCCTTGCGGCTCCGCTGAAAGCCGGGCGGAACCAGTTACTCACGTTCGCGCCTGGCCGCAAGCGGCAGCGAGCGGTTATACTGCCCTGAACCAACTGCAACCGTGAAAACCTGTTACTGGAGGTTGTGATGCGACAGAGAAGCTTCGGCAGCACGGGCGTGAAAGTAAGCGAAATCGGCTTCGGCGGATGGGCAATCGGCAAACATCAGTGGGGCGAGGTTGATGAGCAGGCCGCCCGCGACGCCGTAAAGGCGGCGCTGGGGGCGGGGGTGACGTTCTTCGACACCGCGCAGGAATACGGTTCCGGGCTGAGTGAGCAGATCTTCGGCGAGGTACTCGGCGGTCGCGACGACGTTCTGGTCGCGACCAAGACCGGAAAATACTGGGACGTGGACGGGAACTTCGTGCAGGACTACTCGCCGCAGCATATCACCGCTTCGGTGGAGGGTTCGCTGAAGCGCCTCGGTACGGATTGCATCGGGCTGTACCAGTTGCATAACCCCGGCGTGGAGATCTCGCGCAAGCCCGAGACGTGGGATGCGCTGCGTCAGTTGCAGCGGGAGGGGCGGATACGCTTCTACGGCTCGAGCATCACGAAGGCGGCCGAGGTACAGGCCGCCATAGACAACGGCGCCGCGGCCCTGCAGTTCGAGGTCCACATGGCCGAGCCGAGACACAAGGAGTTCCTGGACATGGCGGCCGAGGCGGGCGTGGCCGTAATCGCACGCACGCCGCTGGCGTGGGGGGCGCTCAGCGGCAAGTACGCCGAGGGAGCCGACCTGCCGGAAAGCGACTTCCGCGCCGAAGGCAACTGGGGGCACAAGACCTTCACCAAATGGGTCGATCGCGCCAGAGACCTGGCGTTCCTGGAGCGAGAGGGTCAGACGCTGGCCCAGGCGGCGCTGCGGTACGTGCTCGCCCAGCCGGCGGTTTCGGTCGTCATTCCCGGCGGAAAGACCGCCGAGCAGGTCCGCGAGAATTGCGCCGCGGCCGAGGACAAGCTCACCGACGACGAGCTGGCCCGTATCGCCGAAGTGCAGAAAAGCTGGGAAAACGAGTAGCGGGATGAATAGACACGGCTGAAGCCGTGGCCTGATTTCCGGAGGGTAATCTTGTCGGGCACAGCCCGACCTGCCGGCTGGGGGGCTTGGACGAACAGCGAAATCAATGGGCCATGGCTTTAGCCATGGTATCGCTTCAGCCCTCTGTCTCGGCGGCTCAGCGCATCTCCGGGGTAAGGGCGTTGAAACGCCCTGAAATGTGGAGGGTGCAGACCCGATTAACCACGGCTGAAGCCGTGGCCTAGTTCGCGTTGCCGCAGACCCGATTAACCACGGCTGAAGCCGTGGCCTATGTACCAATTCACCGTTAACCACGGCTAAAGCCGTGGCCTATGCGCCAATTCACAGCGATCTTGTCGGGCACAGCCCGACCTACGGGGGACTGGATTCGCGGTTCGCGATTCGTAACTCGCGACTCTACTGTTCCGTTTCCGCGGGGTACCGCGGCTGCGTGCCTTCCAAGACGGCGACGACGTCATATACCACGTCGGACATGTTCTCCATCGCCTTGGGCACGCGCGCGGCGCTATGCGGCGTGAGGATGGCGCGGTCCTGCGCCTCGCCCAGATGGAACATCGGATAGTCCGCCGGCGGCGGCTCGGGGTCGTGGCAGTCTATGACGCAGGCATCCAGCTTGCCCGTCCGCATGGCGTCGGCAACGGCCGCGTAGTCCACGATAGGTCCGCGGGCGGCGTTGATAAACTGCGCACCGTCTTTGAACCGCTCCAGCACCGCCGCGTCTATCAGCTTCCGCGTCAGGTCCGTAAGCGGAGTGTGTACGGTTACGATGTCGCTTTCGGCGTAGAGCGTGGGCTTATCGACCGACTGGGCGGGATAGTCCAACTCAATATCCCGAATATCGTTGTATAGCACGGTCATTCCCAGACCGGCCGCGGCCCTTCCAACCCGGCTGCCGATCCGCCCGCAGCCGATAATGCCCAGTGTGCAATCGGAGAGGAATCGCCCGAACCGCTGCTTGCGGATTTCGTGGAAGCGGTCCGGGGGGACGTATCCATCCAGCGGCCAGAAGCGCCGGTTCATCTCGATCATCATGCGGATGGTGTAGTCCACCACCGCCAGCGTATTGGCGGCAGGTGTGTGCACGACCTCCACACCGCGGGCACGGCAGGCGGGGACGTCGATGTTCTCCAGCGCCACGCCCGCCCTGCCGACGACCTTGAGCTTTGGTGAGGCCGCGAGCAACTGCTCATCGACCTGCGTATAGGTGCGAACGATAAGCCCGTCCGCGTCGCCTGTCATCTCTGCAACGTTTTCCGGCGTCGCGCGGCGGACCTCCGCACGCTCGGTGAGCCACTGAAGCGCCCTGTCACTGAGCGTCTCGGAAACGACAACAACGGGCTTCATGGCGGTCTCCTGTGCCTCTACGTCGGGTAACGGACAAAAACGGACGGAAGCGACCGAAGCGGCCGCGGCGTCAGGCGGAGATGTTGCGTGCGCTGCGGCGTGGTGTCAACCTCAGCCGCAGGCGCTGCCAGAACCCCGCCCTGGAGATACGCCGGGCGAGCTTTGCGACGGCCTCGTCCCCCGGAGCAAGCACCAAGGCCCTCGAAATGTAGCGGCGGGCACGGCGAAGGTCGCCCTTCTGCAGATGCGCCGTGGCCAGGTTGTACAGCGCCAGCGGGTAATCCGGACGCAGCTTCAAGGCCCGGCGGCACTGGCGTATTCCGTCGTCCAGCCGGTCGAGCATGAAGAAACTCACCGCCAGGTTGTGCCGCACGGCGGCGTCATGCGGCTGCAGCGTCGCCAGCCGTCGCAGAACACGGTTCGCGCGGTAGGTCTGTCCGGTCTCGATGAGCAGTTCCGCAAGATCTTCCAGAAGCTCAGGGTCATCGCCGACCAACTTCAGCTCGGCGAGCACCTGGCTGCGGGCCTCGTCACGACGCCCCCGGCGCAGAAGCACCCGCG
Organism: Phycisphaerae bacterium; assembly: GCA_049975485.1. Taxonomy (GTDB): domain Bacteria; phylum Planctomycetota; class Phycisphaerae; order SM23-33; family SM23-33; genus PUND01. Next base: position 17,283 of record JBNGDC010000010.1, read on the forward strand.
CCAGACGCGCCCGCACACCGGGATAGTCCCTCTCCAGACGCATAACGAGGCGGAACTGCTCCTCGGCCACCTCGAGCTGCTCGCGAAGCATCGCCAGCTCGCCGAGATAGAAATGGGCGTCGGGGTTATTCGGCGACTGCTCCAGGACCCGCCGGAACTTCCGCCGGGCAGCCGGCAGCCGGCCCATTTCCATCAGCAACTCGCCATAGTCCAGCAGTGTGGCGATGTCGTCTCCGTGCAGGCGAAGTTCCACCTGGTAGTGCCGCGCGGCCTCGAGCAGCTCGCCGCGGTTCCAGTGCGCCTCGGCGAGGCGGAAATGGGCTTCCGGATGGGCAGGGTCTATCTCAAGGGCACGGCGCCAGCACCACATGGCGCGGTCCACCTCGCCACGGGCGTACAAGCTGACCGCTATGTTGTGGTAACAGGCAGCGGAGTCCTGTGTAAGCTGCTGCGCGAGGTAGAACATCACTTCCGCCTGATCGTGACAGCCCATCTCGGTGTAGGTCACGATGCGGTTGCAGTAAGTGGGTTCGTAGGTCGGATCGAGTCGTTCGGCCCGGCGGAAGCACCGCAGGGCTTCAGCGTAACGGCCCAGGCGCGTGAGGTTCATGCCCAGGCAATTCAGGGCCTCCACATCGTCCGGCGCCAGCGAAAGCACAGAGCGGTACGCCCGGCAGGCACGGGTGTAGTCCTCCATCGCCTCCAGCGTCAGCGCAAGGTTGAAATACCAGGCCGGGTTATACGGCACGATATCGATGGCCGCCCGCAACTCGGCGGCGGCTTCGGCCCAGCGGCCTTGCTCGTATAGAGACTGAGCCCGTTCAGCTCGGGACTCCGCTTCGATCCATTCGTTCATATTGACGGCGCTACCGAATCCAATGCCCGTAATGGCTGCCCCCGACCGGCCCAAATACCCCGCCGATCGGCGAGTCAACCCACACCCAGACCGGTGCTTCCACCTTTACGATTCTATCTCCAGGCGCCCGATCCGACAAGATACAAAGCCGCCGCGACGGCCAAAAGCCACCCACAACGCGCCTCGATACCGTCCGGAACTATCGCTAAGATACACCTGTGACGTGCCTTCGCGAATATCTCGAGTCCGACGACGAGGCCCTGCTCGCCGACTGCGACGTGCAGACCTACAAGGCGTCCGGTCCCGGTGGACAGCACCGCAACAAGACAATGTCCGGCGTGCGACTGAAGCACAGACCGACAGGGATAACGGCACAGTCGGCCGACAGCCGCTCGCAGCACGAGAACCGCCACCGGGCGCTGCTTCGGATGCGGATGAACATCGCCTGCCGGCTCAGACGCCCCGTAAGCGAGGGCGACGAGATACCCCCGGCCGTGCGCGAATGCCTGCGAAGCTCCGCCGGGGGTCGCGGTCCGTCGCGATGCATAGAGGTCAACCGCAAGAATCCGCGTTACTGGACCGTGGTGGCCGTCCTGCTGGACCTGCTGGAGGCCCGCGAAGGTCGCCTTTCTGAGGCGGCCGCGGACATCGGCGTTTCCACCAGCAATTTCATCAAGGTCCTCAAGGCCGACCGACACGCGTTGGCCGCCGCCCAGAAGCTGCGCTCGCGTCACGGACAGAAGCCCTTGAGCTGACTTCGGCAGCGGTCCAATATCCGCTCGAAGCGCCCCCGACCACCTGTGGCCGAACGCGGATGCCTGACCCGTCGGAAGTACCCGTAGAATGCCGCCGTCAAGACACCCCTGGAGCCAAGGCGAGCTTGACCCTCACTCGGTCGGACAGGTACAATCAGGTCTGATTCGGTAGCCGAATGTTTGGGCAGTGACATTCAGCGGCGCCTCATGCGAACGCACAGGCCTACCCGCCGAGACCCCGCCTCGGTCCGTCCGCTGGACAGCACTGTCGATACCAACCGGTCGCCCGCAGCCGTAACAGTCGGGGAAGTCCATATGCGGCGGCGGGTACGCACCTGCAAAGACAGCTTTAGTCCAAGCCCCCGGGAAGGCAGGCCATGGCACGCAAGAAGCGCAAGCGACTGGGTGAACTGCTGGTGGAATGGGGCGTCGTCTCAAAGGGCGCAGTGAAGGAAGCGCTCGAATACGCACGTCAGGAAGGCATGCGGATCGGGGAGGCCCTGGTTGCCAAGGGGCATGCCTCCGAGGACGACGTCGCCCGCGCACTGGCCGAGCAGTTCGACATGGAGTACGTTGACCTCGACACCAGGCCCGCCAGTCACGGCGACCTGCAGCTGGTGCCGGAGGACATCATCCGCAAGCATCTGATTCTGCCGATAGGTCGCGAGAACGGACGGCTGAAGGTGTGCATTTCCGACCCCCTTGACCTTGAAACGATGGATATGCTGCGTTTCCGTCTCAACACGGAGGTCCAGGCGTGTCTGGCGGCCAAGGGCAAGATGCGCAAGGTAATCAACGACCTGACCCGCGGCGACGTCAGTGTGGACGCCGCGGTCCACGAGCTGGAGGAGCAGCAGGTCGAGGACATGCTCATCCAGCAGGCCGGCGAAGACGCCGCCGGCGAGGACGCCGCTCCCATCGTCAAGCTGGTGACGATGATCATCACCGAGGCCGTCAAGACCAGGGCGTCGGACATCCATGTGGAGCCGATGGCCGACCGCGTCCGCGTGCGTTACCGCACGGACGGCGTGTGCATGGAGCGCGACAACGTCCCCATCCGCATGAAAGGCCCGGTAATCAACCGGCTTAAGATCATGGCGGGCATCGACCTCGCCGAAAAGCGGCTTCCCCAGGACGGGCGAATCAAGATGAGGGTCGCCGGCAGTCAGGTGGACTTCCGCGTCTCGGTAATGCCCAGCTACCACGGGGAAAGCATAGTCATGCGTATTCTCCGGCCCGAAAGCGTTCAGATAGGCATTCCGGCGCTGGGCTTTGAGCAGGACGACTACGAGCGGTTCATGCGGATCATCAAGCGTCCCAACGGGATTTTCCTGGTTACCGGCCCTACCGGTTCGGGAAAGACCACCACGCTTTACTCTGCCGTCAACGCACTGAACCGCCCGGACCGCAAGATTATCACGGCCGAGGACCCCGTCGAGTACAACTTTACGGGTATCAACCAGGTCCAGGTCAACGAATCGGTCGGACTTACATTCGCCGCCATACTTCGGGCGATGTTGCGCCAGGCACCAAACATCATTCTGGTCGGCGAGATTCGCGACCTGGAGGTCGCCGAAGTGGCGATTCAGGCCGCATTAACCGGACACTTGGTTTTCAGCACACTCCACACGAACGATGCGCCGTCGGCTGTGCCCCGGTTGATCGACATGGGCGCCAAGCCCTTCCTGGTGGCCAGCAGTATCCAGGCGGTGATGGCACAGCGGCTGGTGCGAACCATCTGCGAGAAGTGCAAGGCGCCCGATCCCGAGCCGGACGTACGGGTGCTGAAGGCGCTGGGCTTCCGCGACGACGAGATAGAGAACACAACCTTTTATAAAGGAGAAGGTTGTGAGGCCTGCAATCACACCGGATACAGGGGTCGGCTGGGAATCTTCGAGATGATGGAGATGAACAACACGCTCCGCGAGCTGGCGTTCAACCGTGCTCCGCTGAACGAAATCCGTCGCGCGGCCCGGTCCACTGGAATGCGAACGCTCCTTGAGGACGGCAAGCTGAAGATCCGCAATGGCACCACAACCCCTGCCGAGCTGGTGCGGATAACCCAGGTGCAGGAGCTGGTGGAGGCCGATTAACGCCTTTCCATCGGGCCTAAGCGGTTTGGATGGAATACCTTAAATCCAACGGCGCGGAGGCTGCTATTTGCAGAGGGTGTCCTGGGCGGCACCGGAGACGAATAATACGAGAGGAAGCGACATGGCAGAGATTCACATTGACAGACTGCTGGAAACCTGCATCAAGCGAGGCGCCAGCGACCTCCACCTGGTAGTCGGCAAACCGCCCACGCTTCGTCTCCATGGGCGCTTGCGACCGCTGGAGACCAAGGTCCTCGAGCCGGAGGACACCATCCAGTTGATGAAGGCGATTACCCCCGAGCGGTGCCAGCAGGAGCTGCAGGAGCAAGGCGGTACCGACTTCGGCTTTGAATACGGCGACGAGGGACGTTTCCGTACCGCGGTCTTCCAGCAACGCGGAAACCTTACGATAGTCTTGCGTCTGATCCCGTCGCGGATCCTGACCTTCGACGAAATCGGGCTGCCGCCGATCGTCCGCAGTCTGTGCCGCCGGCCTCGTGGTCTGTTTCTGGTGACCGGTCCGACCGGTTCAGGAAAGACCACCACGCTGGCGACGATGATCGACCACATCAACGCAAACTCGGACCGTCACATTGTGACGATCGAGGACCCCATCGAGTACTACCACAACCACAAGAAGTCCATCGTCAACCAGCGTGAGGTCGGCGTGGACGTTCCGAGCTTCTCCGAAGGCCTGCGACGCGTGCTGCGTCAGGACCCGGACGTCATCCTCGTCGGCGAGCTTCGCGACCTCGAAACGATGGAGGCGGCGCTGACCGCGGCCGAAACAGGCCACCTCGTGTTCGGCACACTGCACACCACCACCGCCCACCGTACGGTGACGCGACTGGTGGACCAGTTCCCCGTGGACCAGCAGGAGCAGATCCGGATGATGCTCTCTGAGTCGCTGATTGCCGTGCTCTGTCAGGCGCTTATGCCGCGACAGGACGTACGGGGCATGATAGCGGCCTTCGAGTTCCTGGTCGTCACCAACGCGGTCGCGAACCTCATCCGGGAAAACAAGACCTACCGGATCCCCTCCTCCATTCAGACCGGCAAGAAGCTGGGCATGCAGCTTCTGGACGACCACCTCTTCCAGTTGTTCCGCGAGGAGAAGGTCTCGGCCGAGGACGCGATCGACCGCAGCCAGACCCCTGGCGACATGCACGACCGCATCGAGGCGTACCGTCACGGCCGTCTGCCGAGCGGGGATCAGGAACAGAGCGAATCGGAGCAGGCGCCCCAACTGAGGAAGTAACCCATGGCTACCAAGACAGGCACACCGAGCATTCAGGAACTCAAGGGCCGGCCCCTCGGCCGGGTGCTGGTCAAGATGGCCAAAGTCACTCGGGCGCAGGTCCACGAGGCGCTGGACATTCAGCAGAAGCGAGGCGGTCCCATCGGGCAGATCCTGGTGGACCTGGGTCACATAGACGAGAAGACCCGCTCGCTGGCTCTGGCGTATCAGGCCGGCATGGAATACGTGGACATGGACGATGTCGAGCTTACCGACAATGTCCTGGAGCAGATTCCGGCCAACATGGCCAATTCCTACAAGGTCATACCCATCGAGTATGACGAAAGCCGCAAGCACCTGACGGTTGCGGTCTCGTCGCCGGACAATTTCCGGGCGGCCGACGACCTGCGGACCCTCATGGGCTACAACGTGACCGTCAAGGTTACGGACCCGCAGCAGCTCGACGAGGTCCTGGCGACCCACTACGGAGCCCAGGAGGACTCGCTGGGCGAGCTTATCAACGAAATCGCCGGTGACGAACAACTGGCGATGCTGGAAGGCCGCGGCGAAAGTATCGACCTGGACACTGTCCGCGAGGCGTCGGAGTCCAACCCCGTCAAGCGGCTGGTGAACATGGTGCTGCTGGAGGCCATCCGCAACAGGGCGTCGGACATCCACTTCGAGCCGTTCGAAGACGAGTTCAAGATGCGTTACCGCATCGACGGTCTGCTCTACGAGATGCTCCCGCCGCCGAAGTCCATCGCGGTGGCCATCGCCTCGCGTGTGAAGGTCATGGCGAACCTGGACATCGCCAACCGCCGGACGCCGCAGGACGGGCGTATTCCGCTGATGGTCAACGGCAATCCGGTGGACCTGCGTGTCAGCGTGCTTCCGACGATGTTCGGCGAGAGCGTGGTCATGCGTGTTCTGGACCGTTCCAACGTGGAACTGGACCTGGACCGGATCGGGCTTCGCGAGGACGACGCCGGGACCGTGCGCCAGCTCATTCACCGACCGAACGGAATCTGCATCGTTACCGGACCGACCGGCAGCGGCAAGACCACTACCCTTTACTCGGCCCTGCGGGAGCTGAACGATCCGCGCGTGAAGATCCTCACCGCCGAGAACCCCGTCGAGTACGACATCGACGGTCTGGTGCAGGTTCAGATCAACGACGAAATCGGACTGTCCTTCGCGCGGTGCCTGAGGCACTTCCTGCGTCAGGACCCGGACATCATTCTGGTTGGTGAGATTCGCGACCTGCCCACAGCGGAGATTTCGGTGCACGCGTCCCTGACGGGGCACCTTGTGTTCACGACGCTCCACACCAACGACGCGCCTTCGTCCATTGCGCGTCTGCTGGATTTGGGACTGGAGCCGTACCTGATAACCGCAACGCTGGAGGGCATCGTCGCCCAGCGGCTGGTGAGGCGCATCTGCACGCACTGCAAGGAGGAGTACACCCCCACGGAGGAGCAGCTCTTTGAGCTGAACCTCACCCCCGAGGAGGTCGAAGGACGAACCTTCTATCGAGGCCGGGGCTGCGAGCAATGCCGCGGCACCGGGTATTCGGGACGAACGGCCATCTTCGAGATCATGCTGCTGGACGACGAGCTTCGGACGCTGATTATGGAAAGACGGAGCACCAACGTCCTACGTGAGGCGGCCCGGAAGCGCGGCATGCGAACGCTGCGGGAATCCGGTCTGCTGGCGATTTACGACGGCACGACGACTATCGAAGAGGTCGCGTCACAGACGATTTACGAAGAGCTGAATGCCTGACGCCGACGGCAGGCGCACAGGCAGTCATACAGCAGGAGGCAGCAATATGCCGACCTACACATACGAAGCGATGAACAGCGTCGGTCAGCCCGTAAAGGGCGAGGTGGAGGCCGCCTCATCGGAGGAAGCCATCGCCAAGGTCCGCGCCCAGGGCAACTTCCCGACGAAGATCAAGGAAAAGGCCGGGAAGAAGCAAACCCAGGGCCGGCAGACGGCGCAGACCGCAGCCGCCGCGGGAGCAGCGGCGGCGGCCACCGGCGGCGCCAAGCGCAAGAGCGTCGGGTCCGTCTCCCGGAAACTGCTGACCCAGTTCACGCGTCAGCTTTCGACGCTTATCGACGCCGGGCTGCCCATTCTGCGCAGCTTGCGGATTCTGGAGCAGCAGCAGAAGCCCGGTACGCTGCGTCTGGCTATACGCCTGGTGGCCGACGACGTTGAGGGCGGTGCGACCCTTTCGGAAGCAATGGCTCGTCACCCCAAGGCGTTCAACCGCCTGTACACGAACATGGTTCGGGCCGGTGAGCTGGGCGGCGTGCTGGATGTGATTCTCCAGCGTCTGGCGGACTTCATGGAAAAGGCCCAGGCGCTGCGCCGCAAGGTCATTGGCGCGCTTATCTATCCGTCGGTGGTCATCACTTTCGCGGTAGCTATCGTGATCTTCCTGCTGGTGTTCGTCGTGCCGAAGTTCAAGGAGATCTTCAGCCGGGACTTCAATACCGAGCTGCCGGCGGTCACCCGGGCCTTGCTCGCAGTCAGTGCCTGGATGAAGGCCGGCGGTTGGGGAGTCGTCGCAGGCATCCCCTTCGGCATCTGGTTTATTGCCCGCCTCCTGAAGCTGTCGCCTTCGGGGCGGTACTTCGTGGACTCCGTAAAGCTCCGCGTGCCGATCATGGGACAGATTGCCTCGAAATCGGCCATCGCGCGGTTCACCCGAACCCTGGGGACCCTGCTGTCCGCCGGTGTGCCCATCCTTGAGGCCCTGAACATCACGCGGGACACCGCCGGCAACGAGGTGTACGCCCGCGCCATGGCCCGCGTGCACGACGGCATCCGCGAGGGCGAAAGCTTCGCCGAGCCGCTGCGCCAGGCGAAGGTGGTCGAGCCAATGGTGGTCAACATGGTGGACGTCGGCGAGGAGACCGGCGAGCTGGACCAGATGCTCAACAAGGTGGCCGACACCTACGACGCCGAAGTCGAGACGCTGGTCAGCTCCATGGTCTCCGTGCTGGAGCCGATCATGGTGGTTTTCCTGGGCCTGATAGTCGGCTTCATCGTCCTGGCCGTGTTCATGCCGATGGTCTCGCTGCTGACCGAGATGCAGGGCAGCGGACGGTAGTCCGACAGAAAGGGAAAATAATGCACGCCAATCGGCACAGAAACCCATCGGTCGCACGCATCGGTGTGAGCCGAGTGGATAATGCCGCCCGCGGCCGCGGCGGCTTGCCGGCGACGGCACGCGCCGGAGCATTCACGCTTATCGAGCTGCTGGTCGTCATCGCCGTCATTGCCACGCTGGTCGGCATCCTGGTACCGGCCGTCAGCAACGCCATAGACATCGCGGCGGACTCCCGCACCCGCGCACGCATACAGGCACTCGGTCAGGGCGCGCATCAGTTCAAGGCGGATTTCGGGTATTTCCCCGGTCAGAACCCTCGCGACGACAACTCCCTGCTGGACAACGGCCGGGGAAGCGCGCTTCTGGGCAAGTTCCTCTTCGAGAACGAAGACGGCGACTTTCCCATCGAGAAGTACGTCGGCTACGAGGAAGGGCTGGTCGCCACCAGCGACAACTACGGTCCCCAGAGCTACGACGAATACACGCTGCTGGACGGCACGAAAAACCAGATGGCGATCTGCTACTACCCCTCCAGGCCCGGGCGGACCGGACTGAACCAGTACGACGAAGACGACAACAGCCAGTACACCCAGGGAAATACCGGCGGTCCGTTTGACGAGTTCATCCGGGACCCCCGCTTCGATGACGACGACACGGTTGACAGCTCCGACCAGCCCCGCAAGAGCGAGGAGTTCCTGCTTATAGCACCGGGCAGGGACCAGGAGTATTTCACCAGCGACGACATCACCAACTGGTAGGAAAAGACGTGACAGAGCAGAGAGACAACCTGTTCAGGCCGCAGTCGCCAAGACCTTCGGGACATGACCTCGGCAACCGGTCCCCGGCCGGGGGCGGCGGCTTCACGCTCGTGGAGCTTATGACGGTGATAGCGGTCATCGCCCTGCTGCTGGCAATCCTGATTCCTTCGCTGATGCAGATAAAGACGCAAATACAGCGAAGCGCCTCGCTGACCATGGTTCGCATGCTGGACTCCGCGTGCGAGGCATATTTCAACGACTTCGACGATTATCCCCCCAGCCGGCGCCCCGACGGCGCCGACTATCTGCCCGACTGGGACGGGAAGTATCTGCTGCCTTTGTTGCTTACCGGCTATGGTCCCGACGCGGAGGACCCCGGCATTCCCTTCGAAGGCGGCAGGAGACTGGACCAGGACGACGGCAAGTCGGAGTTCGGCTTCCGCGTGGTCGCCCGCGGGGTGGTGTACGGCCCCTACCACGGAACCGAGGACATAAGGATGCAGCCCGCCGAGGACACCGACGGACCGCCCGCCTTTGTGGACTCCTTCGGAAACCAGGTTTTCTACTATCGTTTCGACCAAGAGGACGAGACATACCACGAGGATCACAATGGTCCGGACATGTACGGCCCGCACGCTCCGCAGGAACCGGACATGCCCGATTACGCCCGTCGCAACGACGGAGAGTTTATCCGCCGGGACTTCATCCTCTGCACGAAGGGTCCGGACTTCGAGTTCGAGGCCTTCGGCGAAAATCCCGCCACCGACGACGTGACCAACTTCCTCCAGGAGCAGTAACAGGCCATGAAAACCGCAGCCCAATACATAGCAGTCCCGAGACGAGCAGCCGCCGAGCGAAGCAACGGTTTCACGCTCGTAGAGCTTCTGGCGGTGATGCTGATCATGGCGGTGCTGGTCTCGCTGGTGGTGGCCGTCGGAAACTGGGTGAGGGAGGACGCCGCCCGAAGCAAGACCACCACGATCCAGGACATAGCCATGCAGGCCGTCAAGAAGTTCCATGAAGAGGTCGGACGCTACCCGGGCATAGATGAGGACGGCAATGTCGATCCCGACCTGAGCGGCGCGATGCCGTCCGGTCCGGAGAACGACGAGACCACGGCCGTGCTGCTGGAGTATCTCCAGGCCGAGGATTCCCGCGTGGATTTCAGCAGCGACGACGACCTTGTGACGGCAATCAGAGTCGCCACCCGCCAGACTCTCACCGACCTGCCCGAGGGAGCCATGGACGAGAGCAACTCCTACCTGCTGGACGGCTACGAGCAACGGATGCACTACGACCCCGAAGGCGGACTGGGAGGCCGGCGGCCGGTGCTGATATCGGCCGGTCCCGACGGGAAATTCGACACCGAGGACGACATCCTCTCGGACGGAGGTTAACGGCGTGCCAAAGCTTTTCCGTAACAATCCAACCGCCTTCACGCTCGTGGAGCTGATGGTTGTGATCACCGTGATCGTGATTGTGGCGGGTATTGCGCTGCCGAGCGCCGTTCAGCTTATACGGTCCGGCGCCCAGGAACAGGCGTACAACATGCTGTCGGCCCAGCTCGCCTCCGCGCGGGCGCTGGCCATGCTGGAGGCGACGTACGCGGGAGTGCACATACAGCCGGCGGCGCAACAGCGCGTCGATGACGGCGAACTGCCCGAAGACACGGTGTACAGCTCGGTGGTCTTGTACGACCGCCAGGAGGGGTATTTCGACATCCCCGACGGGTTCGACCCCGAGCCGCTGCCCGGCAAGATGGCCTTCGGTGAGATAAGCAATGACTTCGTCAGCGACAACGAATACCGCAACGGAATGTTCGGCAATCAGAACGATATAGACGACTTCACCACATTCACCATCGTCTTCGCGCCCGACGGCTCGGTGGTGCTCAACGTCGAAGGCCGGCCCGTGGAGTTCAACACCAGCGAGGACGGCTTTTTCCGCGGCCCGGACCGGCTGTGGGACGGGGACCTCGCCAACGAGGACGGCGAAGGCGTCCGGGCAGTGTGCCTGTTCGAATATACCGATTTCATCATCCGCGACGGTGGCGGACGGCGAGACCTGCTCAATGAGTCCGGCCGCTTTCTTCCCGTAAACATCCACACCGGACAGGTGTTCCCGAGACAATGATCATCACCCGACACAATCAGGTTCGATGCTGCCAGCCGGCTGCCGCAAGGTCCGCATGCCTCTCCGCACGCTCACGGGCCGGGCTGACTCTGGCGGAGGTGCTCATCGCTGTGGTTATCTTCGGCATCGGCCTGACGATGGTCGCCGGGATATTCCCCGCCGCGCTGAAACTCAACAAAAGCTCCACCGATGACGTCATAGGCACACTCATCGGGCAGAACGCCCTGGCCTTGGCGCAGGTTCGGCTTAGCCACCAGGCGATGCAAGACCTTGGCGTGGATACGGATATGACGCGCCTGGACGACCTGACGTACAACGGTTCGCCTCTCATAAGCGAGCGCGACCGCGTCTATCCCCGCCCGGAGGAAACGGGCGACGAGTCCACTATGGGCTGGGTGCTGCTGGGCAGGAAGATATCCAACGATCCGGACGAGAACGATTATCTCCTGGTGGCCGTGTCCTACCGAATGCGTGAAACCGACAACACCGTTTCCGTCACGTCCCACTCTATTGACATCAGCGACTACGAGGACGTCTCCAGGGCGGACTTCGGCGGCTCCGTTCCGCCGGAAGGGGTGCAGCAGAACGGCGTAATCATACTCCCGGACGGCCGGCACGCATACATCAACGGCCTGGACGGCGGCGAGGCCGTTCTGGACCGTCGCATCGCCGAAGCCAACGGCGTAAGCGTGTCGGTGGTTTACGAGGAGGAAGGCGGCGACATCACGAGGAACAGCCCGGTGATGGCGGTGGTCATCGGCCGTACCGCTTTGAGGGCTGAATGAGTGCACAGATGAGTGAACCGACGGGACATACCGTTTTACGCAACAGGCGAAGAGGCCTGACGCTTGCGGAGCTGATGGTGTCGGTGGCGGTTCTTTCGGTGATTGCCGTGACGTTCACCACGATACTGTCGCAAAGCCAGCGCGTGGTATCGATGTCGCAACAGACCATGCGAGCCAACGCGAACGCCGCGGCCATCGCACAGACTATCCAGAAGGACTTCCGCCGTCTGACCCACAACGGCTTTCTGCGGATCGCGGGACCGAGGGACGACCAGCGGCTGTATCTGGTCTGCGCCGGGCCGAGCCGCAGCGTCACGGGCGGTCCGATGGGCACCGGCAGTATCGTCAGCTACGGTCTGTGCGACAACCCCAACGGTAACGGAAAGGTGCTTTACAGAACGGCCTGGGTCCTGCATCGAGAGGACACGGATCCGCCGGATTTCGAGCGCCATAACGACTATCCGGACGTCATCCGGGCCGACCTGGCCGACGTGCAACGACTGGGCCACCTTGGAATGCGGGACCTGATTGATGATGAACTGGAGGAGCTCTACCCCCGCTCGCTGGCCGTTCCACCCGGCGACCTCGACGAAATCAACGACTTGTGGATGGTCCTGACGGACAACGTCGAGGAGGTCGAGTTCGCCTTCACCACCGGCGAGACGGACGGCGACGGCGAGCTTGAGTGGATAAGCGGCGCGAACCTGTGGACCAGCGAGGATCTGGAAAACTGGCCTCAGGCATTCCGCATACGCCTGCAACTGACGGAGGAACTGCTGCCGGCCGGTGCAGCCCCCCTGACTTACGAACTGGTCGTTCCGGTGCGACGTTCGCCGGCCGGGCTTGATGAAGCCCCCTCCGGCGGGAACGGCTGGAACTGAGGAAAGAAGTTATGACAGGTCCACACACAAGGCGAAACCCCCGACGCCGCAGAGGTACGGTACTGCTGCTGGCCGTGGGGCTGGTGACCATCGTCGCCATACTGGGTTCGACGTTTCTCATAACGTCGATGCTGGACGCCCAGCAGTCCGAGGCCATAGCCATAAAGGCCCAGGCCGAACCGCTGGCACGGGGCATTGTGGAGCGGCTGCGAGCGACGCTTGCGGCCGACGTTTACCCCAACGACGACGGCCCCTACGGCGACCTGAGCCAGTCCGGCGCGGCCGCCCGCGAGGACTGGAAAAAGTACATCGACTATCCGTGGGAAGACCCCAACGACCCCAACCGCAGCATCGACCCCTGGCTGGCCGACCCTTGGCGGTCCGACCTGGAGACCGGCGGAAGATGGCGGCACCTGAGCAACCTCTTTGAGGACGACTATGACGATGTCGCCAACCTCCGCCCCGGCGACCTCCAGGCCGAGGACCCCTATGTGGACACCGATGGCGACGGCATAAAGGACGCACTGCTTCACGCCACCGGCATCACCGACGCCGACGGCGATGAATACTACGTGGCCGTGCGGATTACGGACCTCGGTGCACGTTCTTTCCTGCGCGACCATGCGGCGGCGCCCGCGAACAACACGCTCAGTCAGGTCTGCTACGGCATCGCCGACCAGCTATGGCTGCACTGGCACGAGGAGGACTCGCCCACCGACATAGGACGGCTTTACGAGCGACTGGACGATTCCTCGGCCTGGAACGTCAACGACCGCGAAGACCGGGAGATGGCGACCGTCTATAACTGCTACCGGCCTTTGATGCGCCATCCGGACCTGTCCGGCGTACCCGAAAGGCCCTATCAGCGCATATTGCTTACGGACCGCGACTGCCTGAACGACCCGGAGGTCCGCGAACGACTGTACACGCAACTGTGCCGGATAGCGGAAGTCGATCAGCTCGACGCCGGAACCCGCGAGTCGGTCCGCAGGCAGATCGCACACTTCGTCGCCAATCTGTGGTCGTACATAAGCCCTGGTCAGCAGCTCAGTTATGCCTTTAACTACGGCCAGATAGACGGCACCGGAGACAAGATAGTTTACGGGCTTACCGAGCAGGTCGTCATCACCGAGGCCTACGCCTATTACTGGGAGGAGATTGACGGCTCGGGCAATACCGTGGGCAAGGGCGAGGCATACGCCATCGAGCTGATGAACCCCACGGACGCCACGCTGCCCGTCGGCCGATGGAACTATTTCTTCGGCGACATAGAGGGCGACGGGGTCCAAATGCCCGAAAAGGTCTATCTCCGTCGCAACGAGCGTATGGTCATCTACGCAGTGGACGGCGACATCCCCGACGACAGCGGCGGAAGCCCGTCGTCCCGAGAGGCCCAGCCGGGCGACTTCGGCTTCAAACCCGAGGGTCTGCACTCGGGCGTGTACTGGTACAACGCCTCGGATGACATAGACGCACTACGGCTGACCAACGACGGCCGGATCGACATATGGCGTGAAGCCGAAGGCAGGAGGATTCCTCTCGACAGCATCTCGGCGGAGGACATCAACTTTAATCCGCCTCCCGTGGGGGCGCCGCCGGATGAGGTATGCCAGATTCGCGAAGGCCTGCGGGACGACGACTGGCAGCGACGGCGCATGACCGTTGCGTGGGATCCGGTCATCCGGGCCGAATACGACAGCGACAGCGAGGCCAACCGCAAAGACCACAGTCTCGGCGAGCGGAACGAATTGACGAACATGGAGCTTGCCGACACCCACTGGAACAACCAGGTCTTTGAGGGCTTCTACATCTACCGTCGTGAGTCTGGCGATTACGTCCAGAACCATCAGGCCGCATTGGACCGGCTGGGCGAGATTACCCGCGTTTACATTACCGGACCGGCTGAGATCGAGGGCGACTACGTGGATTTCCCACACGCCGTACGCTCCTACAGCCGGTGGAAGTCCCGCGGCCGGGCCGACTTTTTCGGCGCCGTCAACACCGACACCGAGGCCTATCCCGACGTGCCGTGGGTGGCGATGGTGCAGGAGGTCATAGACCTGGGCCGTCCAGGTCTGGTGCTGCCGGCGGAGCAGGACGACGCAGGGCGGTGGAGAATGGGCGGTCGCATCAACGTCAACACGGCGCCACAGGCCCTGCTGGAGCAGCTCTGGAGCAACGGCGACCGTGTTCCCGGCACGAGCTTCGAACTTGAAACGCAGGACCGGCGGCGGCTGGCCGAGCGGATTATCAGTTACCGCGACGAACCCATGAACCGCGAAGGAGGCGGGGCGACCGCCTTCCTCACCATACCGGACCTGCGCGGCCACGACGATAGCACCATCCCCGGGTTCATGACGCCCGGCGAAATCGCCATCCCGATTCTGCGGTTCGGCGAGTGGTATCTTGCCCAGCGCGGTATTGACGAAAGGGACGCCGTCTATCACGAGGCCCGGGAGTGGTTCTACCGCAGCATCAGCAATCTTGTGAGCGTCAACAGCGACGCGTATGCCGTGAACATCGTCGTTCAGCTCCAGCCGAGGCCGCGCCAGGGCGACGAACACGATTTTGAGAACCCGCGTAACAGGTGGAACTACCTCGCCATCATCGACCGCTCGACCTGCTACGGTCCCGGCTCGCTGCCGGCGGTCCGTCTGTTCACGGAGATCAAGTAATCCATCCTGCCCCAATTGTTTGACTTACCCGCGGCCCGGCGGTTAAATGCCCCGCTATGAATCAGACGGCTCGACACCTGCGCCTGGCCGCCCTCATCAGCGGTGGCGGCCGGACCATCCTGAACCTGCTGGACCGCATTGAGCGCGGCGAACTGGACGCCGAGTTTGTGCTGGTCATCGCATCGCGGCCATGCAGCGGCATCCAGCGTCTCCGCGACCGGGGGCTTGAAGTGCATATGGTCCCCTACGGCGAGATGCCCGACGTGGAGACATACTCCGCCGCCATCAACGAGCTTCTGGACCAGTCCCGGCCGGACCTGGTGCTCATGGGCGGCTTTCTGAGCTTCTGGTGGATACCCTCGCGTTACCAGGGGCGGGTGATGAACATCCACCCCGCCCTGCTGCCCTGCTTCGGCGGGAAGGGCCTTTACGGCCGGCGCGTGCACGAGGCGGTGCTGGCGGCCGGCTGCAAGGTTTCCGGCTGCACCGTGCATTTCGCCTCCAACGAGTACGACGCCGGTCCGATTATCGTGCAGCGTTGTGTGCCGGTCCACGAAGGGGATACGCCGGACTCGCTGGCTGAACGCGTCTTCGAACAGGAGTGCACCGCGTACCCGGAGGCGATCCGCCTGTTCGCCGAGGACCGCCTGCGGATCGACGGAAACGTGGTTCGGATCCTGGACCGCGGGAGACAGGCGAATCGGGTTTGATAGCACGACACAGACAGGTAGAATTATCTGCCGGTGTCGCAAAAGCGAAGGACGCATCGCCACCGCGGCACCAAACCCGCACCGAAAGACCACCATGGCACGGTTGCTTTATATTACCTCATCGGCACACTCAGGTTCGACACTGACGGACCTGCTTATCGGCACACTGCTGCGGACCGTCTCAACCGGGGAGCTTAAGCACCTGCCACACCTGCTGAGCAACTGCCACGACGACACCACCGACAACGGCAACGCGTGCAGTTGTCTCAGGGGGCTTGCGAAGTGCCCATTCTGGAGTGAGGTTGTCAACCGTCTGGTCCGGCGCACCGGGCTGGATATCTGGTCCGACCCGCCGCAGTTCAACGTGAACCTGATGTGCGGGCACTACAACGGCCGACGACGGGCGATGCGACGGAAATTCGAGCCGCGAGGGCTTTACGGGCACATCATCCAGCACCGTATCTGGCGGTGGATACAACAGCCCTGGAATGTCCTGTACCGGAGGCGCGTGAAGAACAACTGGCTGTTGTTCGACACCATCGCGGAGGTCGCCGGTGCGGATGTGGTGGTGGACTCGTCCAAGGACATCCGGCGGCTGAACATGCTCTGTACGCACCGCCGACGGGACGTGTCGGTGATAATGCTCATGCGGAGCTTGCCGGGCTGTGCACACTCGGCCACCAAGCGCAGCAAGAGAATCCCCCACTACGCCAAGAGCTGGGTGCGTCACAACAATCGGATCTACCGGCTACTGAGAAACCTCAACGACGTGCCGGTGATGACACTGCAGTACGAAGACCTTGTCGCCGCCCCCGTAGCCGTGAGGCGCAGCATTGCCGAGTTCCTGCATCTGCCGGACCCCGGAGACGAAATCGATATCGACACCCACAACTACCATCTCATCTGCGGCAATCGCCTGCGTTATGCCGGAAGCATAGAAATCAGCCCCCGCGACAGTTGGCGGAACAAGACAGACGAACAGACCATGCGGCTGTTCCGGCGCGCGGCCGAGAAACTCCATCCGGGGATACAGGAGATGGGCCTGGACCCCTTCGCAACGGTCGAACCGGATGTTTCAGCGACTCCGTTCTCTGATGCGCAGGAAACACCCGCCGCAGCAACAAACAGTCCCGGATGATCGGCTTTCTGCGAAAACACGGGCTTTCGGTGCTGGTGGCGGGCGTGATGGTCGGCGCCGCGTGGGGCTCGTACCAACGGTGGTTTTTCGTGGACAGGTTCGGTGTGGTCGCCGCCGGCGAGCTGTACCGCTGCCGACAGCCACGGGGCAAAGACTGGTGGCTGCTGGAACGCTATAATATCCGAAGGGTCATCAACCTGCGCCCCGCCGCCGAAAACCCCCAGGACTTCGCGGCCGAGCTGCGGGCCTGCTCTGCGGCCGGCGCCAGACTGCTGCATATACCCATGCCCGACCCCACGCCCACGCGTGCCCAGCTTCGCAGGTTTCTGCGTGTGGTAAGCCGGTCGGAAGGTCCTGTCCTGGTCCACTGCGAGCACGGCCGGGACCGTGCCGGGGTCATGGTGGCGTGCTATCGTATAGTCGAGCAGGGCTGGACGCTCCGCAAGGCCGCCGACGAGATGCTGAGATACAAAGGTCGGCCGGTATCTCCGCCGGAATGGTCCCGGCGTATGGAGTTTCTCCGCGAGGTGTACACCGACTCGCTCACAGGCGAGCTTCGCTCTTCGAACGATCCGCCGAAACCGTTATGATATGTGCGAGGAGGCGGCCCCGCCGGCCGCGGACTGCTGAATATCCCCTGCAGGAACCGTCATTATGTCGCAAAGCAATCTCCCGTCAGACATGCAGATATCCGTAGGCAACGATCCCTGGTACGTCGCCGGTCTGGCGTTTGAGTGCATCGGCTGCGGGCGATGCTGCGCCGGTCCCCAGGAGGGTTACGTCTGGGTCACGGAGGAGGAAATCGCCGCCATCGCGGAGTTCCTGGGGCTGTCCCGTAAGCAGATGCACCGCAGGTACGTCCGCAAGGTCGGCCGGCGGTACAGTCTCATCGAGCAGCACGGCAGTAATGACTGCATCTTTCTCTCCGACGAGACCAATGGCGGTCGGCACTGTTTGATTTACCCCGTACGTCCGGTGCAGTGCAGGACGTGGCCTTTCTGGGCGAGCAATATCAGCGACCCTGAAAGCTGGTCGGAGGCGGGACTGCGTTGTCCGGGCATAAATCGCGGGGAACTCCACGACGCCGCGGAAATTCAGGCGGCCGCCCATGCCACAAGAGAGTAATACCGCCGCGAGTTCACTCGCATCGGCCGTCGCCGCCTGTCGCGCGGACGATGACGCGCTGCACTCGCTGAAGCTGGTTTACGCCCGCGCGGATGCCGCGTGCGCCGAGCGGCACATGACCTGCCGGGCCTGTGGAAAGTGCTGCCGGTTCGCCGAGGTCGGCCATCGCCTGCTGGTCTCGCCGCTGGAGCTGGCCTTGCTCATGCAGGTTCCACCAGACCCGCCCGCGGTGAAAGCCGGTGTATGCTGCTACCAGAAGGACGGGCTATGCACCGCTCGCCAGCGGCGTCCGTTGGGCTGCCGGGTGTTCTTCTGCGGCGCGCCTGCCGACGACTGTTCACGACTGTACGAGAGCTGCCACAGGCAGATTTGCCGCCTGCACGACAGGCGGGGTCTGCCCTACCTCTACGTAGAGCTTACGGCCGCCTTGATGGAACTGACGACCGCCGGCACAGCCGGGCAAAACGCCGACTTTCCCATTGACACGCCCAAGCGATAGACCTAGCATCACCGACAGTGACCGGCCGTATCTGTCCGTTCGGCCGGGATGACGCCAGGACCCTGAAGTAAGGTGCCGGATTATGAAAAGACTTCTGTTACTGGTTGTTACGCTGGTGTGCCTCGGCGGGCTGCTGGGCGGTTGCACGCTGAACGAGCGCACCGCCGATGAGCGGTTCCGCCGCTTTGCCCGCATCACCGACGCCAACATGCACATGTTCTGGGACGACTGGGACACGCTCTGGCTTTACGACAGGGAAAGCCGCCTGACAAAGTGGCAGACCCGGATACGCCATTGATCAGTCTTACCGCAGTCAAACAACAAACCGCCGGCTCCGCACGAGTCGGCGGTTTTCTTTTGCCGCCCGCTCACCGACTGCCGAGGGCTTTCGCGAAAAGGCGCCCGGGCATATAATGCGGGCCGCACATAGCGGTTCCCAAAGATAAGCGGAAACCGCAGGGCAAACCCATGAGCGAGAACCAACACCGTATCGGCATGTTTCCGGGGACGTTTGACCCCATTACCAACGGGCACCTGGATGTCATCCGCCGTGCAAGCCGGCTCTTCGACGAGCTTGTCGTGGCGGTCGGCAACAACCCCGAAAAACCGGCCATACTCAGCCAGGACGAGCGGGTCGAGATCATCCGCGAGGTAGTCGCCGATATGGACAACGTCCGCGTGGAGGCGTTCGAGGGTCTGACCGTGGACTTCGCGCGACAGGTGGAGGCGACTGCCATCCTGCGCGGCATTCGCAACAGCACGGATTTGCAGTTCGAGCTTCAGGCATCACTTACCAACCGGGTGGTGGCCGGTGTGGAAACCGTATTCGTGATGACCGGAACGGAGTACGCCTTCACGTCGTCCACCCTGATCCGGCAGGTGGCTTCCATGGGCGGCGATGTCTCGGCGCTGGTGCCGGCGGCGGTTCTGCCGCATCTGAAAAAACTCTCCAAGAGCACGGGAGACGAGCTGCTGAACGAGGCGCCCTAGCCGGCGAATGAGGGGACAACACAGCCATGAACGGTCTGACTCGCACACTTCTTGCCGCGGGCGTGGTGCTGGCGACGCTGACAAGCGCCTCGGCGCAGACGGCCGAACCGTCCATAGACCTGCAAGTCAGGGTTTCCGGAACGGTCGGCGCACTATGTGATTCACTGGCCGGCGATACGCCCGACAGTGAGGAGGCGGCCGACTCGCTGGTGAACCTGCACAAGGCGTTGCTCGAGCCGCTGCGGGAGCATGCCGACGACGCGGACCCTGAAGTCCGCCTGCGGGCGATGCAGACCCTTTCCGACGCCGTGCTGCGGACGCGCATTCTGCGGGTGCTGGCACACGTGCCGCAGGAAAACGAGATCAAGCTGCGACGTTTCCGTCAGGCCCATCCACAGTTGTTCGAAGATGTCTTCTGCGACGACCTGAACCGCCGGTCACAGGCGGTTGCCCGCATCGCGACCATTGAGGATCCCGACGCGCTGGCCGAGCCGCTGCTGGTGATGTGCCTCGGCCACCCAAGCAAAGAGATGAGAACGGCGGCCGCAATGGCCGCTACCACCGGGCAGTATCGCAGCGACGCCCTGGTTGAAAAGCTTGTGGAAATGGTCAAGACACAGGGGTTCGAAGCCCGCCACGTCTATCGCTATGACGACTCCGAGGCCTCCGCAGGCACTCTGGCTGTGACGGCGCTGAAGGAAATCGGCAGCCCGGCCGCCGCGCCCGCACTGGTGGAGATGCTCTCCGGACGTTCCCGGGGGTACTACTACGCAATGGAGGTGGAAATAGCCGAGACGCTGGCCGCCACCGGTGAGCTTGGGGCCATTCCGCACCTGATGGAGCTGCTCGAGGCGACGCAAATTTACGGATCGATGGATACCGGCGAAATACGCATCACGCGCGCCCGCTGCGACGGCCCGTTGCTGGCGCTGGTGTACCTGACCGGGCAGGACCCCTCACGGTACGGCTTCGTGCTCGTCGAGCAGTACTGGCAGACAATGTTCGGCTTCACTGACGCCGAGGACCGCGCCAAAGCCATCGAGCGGTTCCGGAACTGGTGGGATGAGCACAAGGACCAGCCCCCTTACGCCGACATTGTGCCGATAGAGCTTGACAGGCAACCCGGAAGCACAGGCGGACCCCGACGGCCAACCACCGCCCCTGCCGTGGCGGCGACAACCGTGCCGGCCTCGCTGCCGGCCGTGGACGTGGACGCCGAACAGGTTCGGGAGCAGCTTGAGGACCTTGCCGCAGAAGTGGTTCGGCAGTGGCGCGACGAACGCTTCGAGAACCGCCACCTCGCCGGACAGAAGCTCCTGACGACCGTCGAGATGATCCTTGAACCCATCGTAACCCGCGCACGTGACGAGAATGCCCGCCAGGCCGCCCTGGAGGTCCTCAGCCGAATGGTCGTCGAGGCCGACGCCCAGAGCTTCCTGGCCGAGCTGGCCGCCAAAGGTAGATCCGAACAACTCGAAAAGGCCCTGGAGTTCCGCCGGCAGCATGAAAAGCTTTTCCTGGAGCTGTTCTCCCTGAACTGGTACGAGCGGGCCCAGGCCCTGGAGCGGATAGCAAGACTGACCGACACCGAGCGGCTGGCCGAGCCGTTGTTGGTGAAGAACCTCAACCACTCCTCCGACCAGGTCGTTCGAGCCGCGATGATGACCTGTGAAAGCGGACGCTACGACAGCGAAGAACTCGTAGAGGAACTCATACGCATCGCTCTGGAAACAGAAGAGGGTGATAACTACGACTGGTGGAGCCCAAGCGACATGCCGACGCCCGTAGCGGCCGTCCAGGCGCTCAGACGCATTGGGGCGCGCCGTTCCGCTCCCGCTTTGATGGCTTTGCTGAATCGCCAAATTTCCAACCACAGGCACGCTTTCGCGGTCGAGATTGTCCATGCACTGGGCGCAACCGGCGAAGTGAACCTTCTGCCCCTGCTGGCCGAGAACCTGGACAAGACCGACACATACACCACACAGAGCACTTCTACCGGGGACGGCAAGCAGTTCAGACTTACCATCGCACAGGCGGACTTCTACCTGATGACCGCCCTGCTGCTTACGGATCAGGACCCTGAGGAGTACGGCTTTCTGACCTGGCCCCATCACAGCAGTTACCAGGAACCCGAGTTTGGCTTTGCGGACGAACAGAAGCGCGAGGAGGCGGTCCGGAAGTTCCGGAACTGGCTGCGAGAGCACAGCGACGAGCCGCCCTACGACAACCTTACGCCTCCTGCTATACCGACACTACCCCAGCAGGCCCCCTCCGGAATCAGTCCCTCGTCCCTGCCGGAACGAATCGTTCGATAGAGGCGGTCTAGTCCGCGGCTTGAGCGTAAAGACGGTGCTCGTGGATATACTGCTCTACGGAGTCCGGCACGAGATAGCGAACGCTTAACCCCTTTCCAACGCGCCTTCGGATGTCCGTGGACGATATGTCCACGCGGGGGGTTTTCACGAGCGACTCTCTAAGCCGCTCGACGGTCCGGGCGCCGAATTCATCGGCGAGTCCGGAGAACACTTCCTCAAGTCGCTCCTGCCAGGGCCGGCGCGCCGCCACCACGACCTCCGCCGTCGCCACTACCTCGTGCGCGCGGTGCCAGGCAGGCAGGTCTTCGAGCATATCGGCGCCTATCAACAGGTGCAGCCGCGTCCCCGGCATCTCTCGGGCGAACTCCTCAAGCGTATCGATGGTGTAGCTTGGTCCGCCACGGCGCAGCTCCGTGTCGCTGACCTCGAAAACCGGTTCGTCGGCAACCGCCAGTTTGAGCATTTCGAGCCGATGCTCCCCGGCGGCGCCGGCCGGCGGCTTGTGCGGCGGCACGGCGGCCGGCACTAGCATCACCCGGCCGATTCCGCGGGCCTCTGCCGCCGCCCTGGCGACTATCAGGTGCCCGTTGTGAACCGGGTCAAACGTTCCACCGAAGATGATGATTGACTCTGCCATGTATCTGTTGCGTACTGCCTGTCTGCAAGTTGGTTCATTACAGCAGAAAACCGCGTTTCGCGAAAGAGCGGCTGCGGATTTGCATTTGCCGCCGACCGGCCTTGCGGGGTAGAATACTCCTTCCGCAGCAGGAGCTCTTTGAATGCTTGCCAAGCGTATCATCCCCTGTTTGGACGTGGATAAGGGCCGCGTCGTCAAAGGCGTGAATTTTCTGAATTTACGGGACGCCGGAGACCCCGTCGAGGTCGCCCGTCGCTACGAATCCGAGGGCGCAGACGAACTGGTCTTTCTGGACATCACCGCCAGCCACGAGCGGAGGGACATCCTGCTGGATGTGGTCCGCCGAACGGCCGAGGAGGTCTTCATGCCGCTGACGGTGGGAGGCGGCGTACGAACACTGGCCGATTGCCGTGCGATACTCTCGGCCGGGGCGGATAAGGTCTCGGTCAACTCGGCGGCCGTTGCGGACGCCGACTTTGTAACGGCCGCTTCGCGGCGTTTCGGAGCCCAGTGCGTAGTGGTGGCGATAGACCCCAAGCGGGTTGAGACACCCGAGGGCGAGCGGTGGCTCGTGCACACCCACGGCGGCAGGACGCCGACCAATCTGGAGGCCGTCTCCTGGGCGCAGGAGGTCGAGCGTCGCGGCGCCGGCGAGATACTGCTTACGGTGATGAACGCCGACGGAACGCAGAGCGGCTACGATATCGAGGTCACCCGCGCCGTGGCCGAGGCGGTGGACATACCCGTCATTGCCTCCGGAGGCGCCGGCGGGTTCGAGCACATATACGAGGTGCTCACCGCGGGCAAGGCCGATGCCGCCCTGGCGGCAAGCATATTTCATTTCCGAACACACACCATCGCCGAGACGAAGAGATATCTTTCCGAGCGGGGCGTACCTGTTCGCCCGCCGAACGAAACGACCACAGCGGAGACGTCCGCCACAGCTTGAGGAGGCACAACCTTGGCAGCAAAGGCAGACAACGGGCGACAGCCCATCGACGAGCACGACCAGCACTGGGACAGGCACGGGCATAACATCAGGTTGGAGAAATACTTCCAGGCCGTCATCAAACAGGACGCCTCGGACCTGCACCTCAAGGCCGGCAGCCCCCCACATATCCGCATCAAGGGAGAGCTTCGACCGACCAAGAGCGACCCACTGAGCGGCGACGATATAGAGCAGATGGCCCGAGAGCTGATGACCGAGAAGCAACAGGCCTACTTCGACGAGCACGGCAGCATCGACGTCGCCCACGAGCTGGCCGGTTCGGACCGGTTCCGCATCAATATCTTCCGGCAGCGCGGCGACGTATCGATCTCCGTACGGCGTGTAGAGCGGAAAATCCCGCACTTCGACGACCTGCACCTGCCGGAAATCCTCGGCAAGATCGCTCTGGACAACCAGGGGCTGATATTGCTGGCCGGTCCCACCGGTTCCGGTAAAAGCACGACCATCGCCTCGATGCTGCAGCACATAAACAGCAAGCGCCGGTGCCATATCGTGACCATCGAGGACCCGATCGAGTTCACCCACGTGGACAACAAGGCGTTGGTGAACCAGCGTGAAATAGGCATCGACGTCCCCAGCTTCGAGATGGCGCTGAAGTACCTCATGCGTGAGGACCCCGACGTGGTGCTCATCGGCGAAATGCGCGACGCCGAGACCTTCCAGGCCGCCCTCCAGGCCTCGGAAACCGGGCACCTGGTGTTCGGAACCGTACACGCCTCCAGCGCCGCCCAGACCATCGGGCGAATACTGGACCTGTTCAGCGCCGACAGTCGCAGTCTCATCCGGCAGTCGCTGGCGTTCAACCTCAAGGCCATCGTCTGCCAGAAGCTGCTGCCGTCCATCCAGGAAGGCATAGACCGCGTTCCGGCCGTGGAGATACTTATCTCCAACCCATCGGTGAGGCAGTTTATCTCCGAGCAGCGCGACCAGGAGCTCAATGAGCTGATAGCCGGTCACGAGCGGGAAGGCATGATAACCTTCACCAGCAGTCTGCTGAAACTGATCGACCAGGAGCTGGTGGACCCGCGGGTGGCCTACGAGGTCGCACCGAATGCGGACGAGTTGAAGATGCGCATGCGCGGCATCTCCACCGGACAGGCCGGCTTCACGGGCGGTCGATAGATAACCGCGACCCGACGCCGGCGCCGAAGACTGCCAAACGCCGGGAAAAACACACACCCGCAAGGGTTTGCATTCGGCGCCTTGAGACGGTATTGAATTAGCGGGTCGGCCGTTACCGACCACCGGTTTATTGAGCTTCGGAGCAACCAATGCTGGGATCTCTGGCGAACGGAATTCCTTGGCCGATGTTCTTCAGTCCGGTCAAGCTGGGCGCGTTCTTCGTGCTTCTGATTCCCTGGCTGTATGTCTGCCCGTGGGTCCAGAAGGACGCCCGCAGCGTACGGGCTTCGCAGCCATTGTGGGGCGGCCTGGTGATCGGCGCCGGGGCCGTGAGCGTCCTGGTGTGGCTGGTGGCACCGATTTTCATCGTCGGTCTGCTCGTTTACGTAGTGTTCGTTCTGGGCGTGTTGGCGGGGTACGTTGTGCACCGCAACACCAAGGTCCCGCCGGAAGCCAAAATACTCACCATGGACCACCTTCGCTCGCTGTCGGCCAAGCGGGAGGCACGCGGCGTACAGGTCGCCCAGAAGGTCAAACTCTACGACCGCAACGGCAGGGCCGCACCGGCGCCCGAGCCCGGCAGCACCGTCATGGAGCGCGAAACCTACAACTCCGTACAGGATATGCTTCACGACCTGCTGTGGCGACGCGCCAGCGAAGCGGAACTGTCGCACTCCGGAGAATCCACCTCCCTGCAACTGGTCATCGACGGCGTCACTCACAGTGAGGAAGGCCCCGAGCCGGCGCAGGTCGAGAATATCATTCAGTACCTCAAGGGCATCGCCGGCATGGACACCGAGGAACGCCGCCGCCCCCAGAAGGGCCGCATCACCGTTGACCTGGCCAACTCGCCCATCGACATGGACCTCACCAGCGCGGGAACCACCGGCGGGCAAAGGTTGCGATTCCGCGTGGTTCAGGAGTTCATCCAGACACGCCTCAACGAGCTGGGCATGAACGAAAAGACGCTCCAGCGCCTTCGCGATCTCAACAAGTCCGGCAACGGCATCCTGATTGTCTCCGGCCGACCCGGCAGTGGAGTCACGAGCACGCTTTACTCGCTCCTGCGGGACCACGACGCGTTCATCCACCAGCTCATCACGCTGGAAAGAGAGCCGGAAGTGGACCTGGAGAACGTCACGCAGCACCAGTACAACGACCCGAAGGAAATGCCCCGTACGCTGGCGTCGGCGCTGCGTCGCGATCCGGACGTCATCATGATCGACGAGGTGGCCGACTCCGACAGCGCATCGCAGGTGGTGGAGGCGGCCGCCGAGAAGACCTTCATCATCGGCTGCAACGCCGGGGACTCTCTCAAGGCCCTGGCCAAGTGGGTACAGACCGTCGGCGATCCGGCCTCTGCCGTTGAGGACCTCCGGTGCGTCACCTCGCAGATGCTGGTGCGGAAGCTCTGCCCCAACTGCAAAGAGGCCTACCGCCCCGACCCCAATCTGCTGGCCAAGGCGAACCTCTCGGCCGAGCACGTGGACTACTTCTATCGTCCGCCGTCGCAGTTCACCGATGAGAAGGGACGCCCCGCCGTCTGCCCGACCTGCCAGAACGTGGGCTATTTCGGGCGCACGGCTGTCTTCGAGATTCTCGAGGTCACCGAGGACATCAGGAAGCTCATCGCCTCCGGCGCGTCCCTGTCGGAGATAAAGGCCGCCTGCCGCAAGAACAACATGTTGTACCTCCAGGAGCAGGCGTTACGGAAAGTTATCAAGGGCGAGACCAGCGTGCAGGAGGTCATCCGGGTCTCGCAGAAGAAGAAATAGAAACCCCGGGAGCGACAAGAGCATGCTTCTGATACTTCTGGTGACGCTGTTGATACTGGGCATCGCCTTCTACCAGGTGCTCCAGGGGCTTTACAGCGCCCTGATAATGCTGCTGTTGACGATCGTTGCAGCGATGTTGGCGTTCAACCTCTACCTGCCCATATCGCTTTACCTCTTAGAGTACATGACGGTTTATACGCGTCCTGTAATCCTGGTGAGCTGCTTCGCGCTGATCCTGTTTGCCCTTCGCCTGGTGTTCGACCGTTTCCTGGGGTCCAACGTGGTGCTGGGCACCTGGGCCGACCGCATCGGCGGCGGGGTGTTCGGTCTGATGACGGGAATGATCCTCACCGGAATATTGACCATCGCCATACAGATGCTGCCGTTCAACGAGTCGATCCTTACCTACCGCCCTTACAACGAGTACCTCGAGCGCGGCCAACGGCTGCATCCGTTCCGCCCGGATGAGTTTACCCTGGGGCTGATGAGCCACTTGTCTTCGGGTTCGATGTCCGGCAACGCCAACTTCGGCGACGCCCATGGGGACCTGCTTTTCCGTGAGTTCTGCGCCCGCAACTCGGCCGGCATGAACGGCGGCAAGAGGGCCCCGGAGAACAGCTTCGAGGACCTGGAGTTCTACACCTCGCTTCCTTCCGGCATCAATGCCGACGAAGTACCCACTTACCACCTGGCAGAAAGAGGCCCGCAGAAGCTGATCATCGCCAGAACCACCTTCTCCAGGGAACTGGCCGATCCCGACGGGTGGTGGCGGATACCCGGCACGCACGTGCCTTTGACTGCTTTAGAGGAGGACGGGAACGGAGAAGCGTACACCTATTACCCTGTCGCCTACCTCACAGGCCGCGTTCAGAACAGACGTGGCGATTTCTCCAACGAAGGCGAATGGGAGCTGCACACGCTGGAGGGCGAAGACGGCAGGTGCAAGCTCGCGGAGCTGATCGTGGCCAGAAAGCTGTTCAAGGAGCAGGATTCGCTGACCATCGACTGGGTGTACTCCATTCGCCAGGAGCACAAACCCAACGGCGTTACTCTCCGCAGGACCACCGGCATATTCACTACCAGAATACAGCAATATGCCCCGTCGGCGGATGATTCGCTCGCCCGCCCCCCCGGGCGTTAACCCGGCTTATACATGAAGAAACGGCACCTTCGTGAACAAGCCGCCGGTCGCGCTTCGACTTCGGGACCTGGACCCAACGCTGAGTGCTTATCCTGAGCGAGGCGTGAAGCGCCGAGTCGAGGCCGTCAGGAAAGCAGCGCTTTCGCGAATAATGTGGGTCAGCTTGTTGGCGGCACGCGTGGGACTACTGCCGCCGGCGGATATGCTCCTGCCAGATTTCCCAGGCGAACCCGGGGCGGCGCAGATGGCCGCCTTCTATCTCCTCGCGCTCTGTGTTCACACACCCGTGCTCGCGGAGGTAGCGGAACGCCTGCCAGGACTGGTCGCGCAACGGCTTGAGGTCGTCCTTGCCCCAGAAAATGACCACCGGCAGCTTCCGGGCCTGTTCGGTAAGCTCGATCTGATCCAGCAGACCGACGTCGCTGTTGCACGCCCGGGCGATGACCATGTCGAACCGCCCCGGGTTGCGGAGCCCCGTGTAATACAGCGGGTAACCGCCGGCGGAAAAGCCCGTCAGCAACACCCTGTCCTCGTTGATGCTGTATTGCTCGACCAGCTCGTCCAGCAGTTGCAGGATGACCTGCTCGTCGCTCCGAACGTCGTCGTACCACCACTGCCGCACCACCGGCACGATGCCCTGAACGCTTCTTAAGTCCGGGGCCGCCACGATGAACCCCTGCTGTTCGGCCAGGTGCTTCCATTCCTTCATCTGGGCCCAACTGCTGTCCCAGCCGTGCGTGCCGTGCAGCGTGATAACCAGCGGCCATTGGCGCGAACCGTCGTAGTAGCTGGGCACGTATAACCAGTAGCCCCGGCCGGTGTCGTCCTCGGTGAAGCGTTTGGCGTCAACGGGCGTCTGCTGGGGCTGCGTGACCGGACAACCCAGCAACAGGCCTGAAAGAAGCAATAAAGGCAGTGTTTGTCGCATGTTTTCTTCCGTACTCAAGGCGCCTTTGCCTGGTCCATAGGGACAGCGAGTATAACGCGGCGCCCGCGCCGACGGGATGGGCTTTTGCCCGGTAATTGCGGTTGCTGTATGCTGTCTTTCCGGCCGATAAGGTGTCAAGGAAGACAGAAACCGAGAACCCCAAGCACGGAGCAGTGATTGTGAGAACTACCCGCGGAGTATTTACATCCGTCGCGACCCTGTTACTGGTGACATGTGCGGCGGTCGGGCTGGAACCCGAACAGGTCGCCGTTGTCGCCAACGCCCGCAGTAAGGACTCTGTTGAGCTTGCGAAGCTGTATTGCTCGATCAGGGAGATCCCTGAGGAGCACATCATCGAAATCGACGTCCCCGTCCGCCCGATGATTTCCCGTGCGGCGTACGAATCTGAGATACTCCAGCCGGTCCGGCAGGCGCTGGTCGAACGGGAGCTGCAGAGCAAGATTCGTTGTCTGGCGCTGATATGGGGTGTCCCGGTAACGGTCGCGGCTCCTCAAGAGACGGACGCTCTGAACGAGTACCGTGTCGCGGCCGAGAGGGCGCACTACCGACTGGAATTGGCGTATGAGCTGGCGCCTTCGGTGACGCGGGACTTTCCCGAGCCGAGGACGAATGGCCTGGCACCGCTGGGCAAGCTATTCGCCGAGCCGTTGCCGGAAGTCCGCGAACCGCTGATGGAGCTTTCGACGCTTCTGGAGGACCTCGATCGCCTTCTTAAAGACCGCTCCCGCCGCGCGGGCTCACTGGAAGACCCCCACCGCCGCTCGGTCGCCAACCGGCAGTTGCTGGCGCTGCACATGGAGGTGGGCGGCCTTTCCGGCCTGCTGGAGTACATACGCTCGCGCGACGTCGCCGACGCCCCGCCCGCGGAAGCACTGGAAGGACAGATAGCCGAGCTGCGGGAGAAGCTTTCCGGGTTGACCACTCAGCCATCGGACGCCCAAAGCGTGAAACAGCAGTTGGAGCTGATGGACCGCCTTGGTGGCGCCGCGGCCGTGGCGCAGTACGCCTCGCAAAGGGCCGAGCAGCTAAGCCCCGACCCAAACAGCAGCGCAGCCGTGGACAGCGAGTTGGCCCTGCTGTGGTGGGGAAACTATCAGCTCGAAAGATGGGGCGAGAACCCGCTGCATCTGAGGATCAGGAGGCACCTGCAACAGCAGGGGCAGCAGGCGCCGCCGACCTTGCTGACCGCGAGAATAGACGGACCAAGCCCCGAGGACGTCAGGCGCATCATCCGCGTGTCGCATCAGGTCGAGCAGGAAGGCCTGCGTGGTGTTTTCTACATCGACGCCGACCTGGAGGACTCGCGTAATCCGAAATTTGATGAGTTGTTCAAGGCGTTGCACCAAATCGTCCGTAACGGGACGGACATGGACGTGGTCCTCGACACCCGCCATACCGTCTTCCAGCCGGGCGAATGTCCCGATGCCGCCCTCTACACCGGCTGGTACAAGCTGCGCCAGTACGTACCCGCCTTCACCTGGGTGCCGGGAGCGGTCGGCTACCATGTGGCCAGCTTCGAGGCGAAGAACCTCCGCAATCCCGACACCCCGGAATGGTGCGCGAAGATGATCCAGAACGGCGTGGTGGCCACCATAGGCGCCGTCGATGAGCCGTACCTGGGGGCCTTCCCCCGACCCGACGAGTTCTTCCCGCTGCTGCTGACCGGTGAGCTTACGGTTGCCGAGTGCTACTGGCTGACGTCGCCGACCGTGAGCTGGCGGATGACGCTCATCGCCGACCCGCTCTACAACCCCTTCAAGAACAACCCGCAGTTGAAGGTGGAGGACCTGCCCCCGCAACTGCGGCCTGACGGTGGCGCGGGAAGCCGACCGGCCGGGACCGCGCAGCCGGCGCCGTCGGGCAACTGAAACATCCGATTGCCGACGCCCTGCTATGCTCCGTCTGCCGGTTTGGAGCCGGACGGATTCGCTCTCCGGCCGGGAGCGGCATCCGGGGATTCGCACCACCTTGCCCCCATCGCCGGCAGGTATAACACCAGCACCAAGGCCGAACCGACGGCGTGTAGCACAACGTCGTCTATCTGGGCCATTACCGACCTGTGCGCTTCCGGCCCGGCCGTGCCGCCGATGACGGCCGACCAGCTCTCCAGGGACGCCCCTCGCCCCGGCACGAGCATCTGGAGCATCTCGCCGGCGGGTCCGGCCAGAGCGGCCAGTGCGATTGCCAGCACCCCCAGCCGGACGTTGCGTGAACCCAGCAGCCAGGCCGGCACCAGTGCCAGAAGGAAGCCGCCGACCGCGTGCAGCACGCGGTCCGAACCGCCAAGCGCCGAAGCCGACCAGCCGACCAGGCCACTGCCCTGTGAAAGCCCCAGCACCAGCAGCAGACCCACAAGCACCCCCAGCAGCCACAGACCGCTCCTCGGCGCGACCGGCGCGCCGCACATGGCCGGCAGCAGCCCCCAGAACGCCGCCGTCGCCAGCGTGACAGCCGGTATGAAAGGCCCGCCGGCACTGAGCAGTGCCGCCAGCGACAGCCCCGCCGCCGCCGTCCAGCAGGCCGCCCGCATTCGCGCCGCGCGGGACGGTAATCGGAAGGACAGCAGCCACAGCCCCGCGAGTCCGGCACCGATTATCCCGCACCACGTAACCGGTGCCCCGACCCAGGCAATAAGCAAGTCCAGTCCCGAGCTTCGCACGTCCGCCTCCAGCAGCCCCGCCTCGCCTGTGCCCAGAAGCAGTGCGCCCGGGTCTTCCGACCCGCCGGCCTCTACGGCCATCCATACCGCAAGCACCGCAACGGCCGCCGCTGCCGCGAGTAACGCGAAAACCCGCAGCCGTCGCCCTCGCAAAAGAGACACAATCATGCAGCCGCCCAATACCGCGGCGGTCATCGGCAGTGACTCGGAATGGACTTTCGCCGCCAACACGCACACGCTCACCAGAAGCACGCCGCAGCCCGCCAGCACTGCCGTCGCAGTCCATCGCTCGGCAGCCGCCGGCGATTCCCTCTCGGCCAGCGGCGACAATGCTCCGGTGACGGATATGGCCCCCGCACACGCCAGCAAAGCCATAGGCGCCCTGGGAAGCCCCGCCGGCGCCCATGCCGCCGCGGCCGCCGCCCCCAGACACACCACGAGCGAAAACAGCGTCGCGGCCGCCGTTGGAGCTTTGGAGCAGGAGAATGCGCTTTGTGTCAGCATCAGCCCGACGCCCAGCAGGGCAAGCTGAAACAGCATCGTTACGCTCATCGCCCCGCCCAGGCCGGCCGTAACGACCGATGTGTCCCAACTCAGCCGCAGGAGGTGGTAAAGCCCCATAGCCGCCGGCAACAGCAACACCCAATGCAGCGGATGACCGGGAACGGTTCGTCGGCCGTCCACAATCCGCCAGAGCACCCACAGCGTAAGCGACAGCACCATCCCGGCAGACATCGCCCCCCAGGCGCGATAGCCCGGCCACCACCAGGTGAGCACACCCAGCACGACCACCGCCGCCGGCAACAATCGTGCCGGTACGGATATCTGCCTGGCAGTTGTGCCTGTCGGTATCGCCATCGCTTGCCGCCGCCCTTCCGCGGAATCGGAGAAGTGTAGCGGCCGCGGGCAAATGGCGTCAACGACGACCCGCGCTTGACCGACTGCAAGGGTCGGTTATCCTACCGCCCATGACGACACCGCGCGAGAAATTCATCACGGCGCTGGAAGGCGGACAGCCCGCGGGGCGCGTACCGCACTTCGAGCTGGTGTTCTTCCTGACGATGCAGGCATTCGGGCGAATCCACCCGCAACACCGCTCGTTTCGCCAGTGGGACCAGATGTCCGATGAGGAACGACGGCTGCATATACGCGACATAGCCGACCTGCATGTAACCATCGCCCGGAAGTATGAGCACTCGGCGATCTTCGCACACGGTCCGCGCCAATGGGGATCCGACCCGGCAGGCGAGATGATCCGAACTCTCGAGCAGATCCGGGACATATCCGGCGACGAGTACTTCCTGATGGTTCATGGCGATGCGACCTATTCTGTGCCCAGCGGCGAGAAGATGATGGGCTTCGTCGAGGCCATCGCCGACAACCCGCAGCAGCTCAAGGACGAGGCCGACCGGGCCGTGGACGCCGCCCTTGAAACGGCCGGGCGCTATCGCAGCAGCGGCGCGCTGGACGGGTTCGCTCTCTGCAGCGATTACTGCTTCAACAACGGACCGTTCCTCTCGCCGGAGATGTTCGCGGAGTTCGTCTCGCCGTACCTGGCCCGCCTGACGGCCGGCTACCGGGAGATGGGCTTCTACGTCATCAAGCATACAGACGGCAATATCATGCCGATTCTGGATGAGCTGGTGGGCACGAAACCGCACGCGCTTCACTCGCTGGACCCCCAGGGCGGCGTGGATATCGCCGAGGTGAAGCGACTGGTCGGTGACCGCGTGTGTCTTATAGGCAACGTCAACTGCGGACTGCTGGACACCGGCACCGACGAGCAGGTGGTGGAATCCGCCAGGTACGCCCTGAAGCATGGCATGCCGGGCGGAGGTTATATATTCTCAACGAGCAATTGCATATATACGGGCATGGACCCGCGTCGCTATGAGCTGATGCTGGACGTCTGGCGAGCCGAGGGCAATTACGAGTAAAAAGGCCGACGCGCGACCGGCTGCCGGGCATATTGCGGGGCAGAAACACAAAATGTCGAAACAAGGCGACACTTTGAAGCTTTTCGTTCCCGGACGACTGTGCCTGTTCGGCGAACACAGCGACTGGGCGGCGCAATACGGCGTTCACAACGGCTACTGCCTGGTCATAGGCACGGACCAGGGGCTGTCCGCGGAGGTCAGGGCGAGCGATGAGTTCGTCGTGCAGACCCGCCTGCCGGACGAGCTGGGCCGGCCCACGGGCCGAATCCGCACGATGCACTGCCCCGTCAAGTCGGACGAGCTGCTTGCCGCTGCAAAGGACCCCCAGGAGTTCTTCCGTTACGCCGCGGGCGTGGCGTATCAGATGTACACCGACGCCGGGGTCACCGGCGGTCTGGAGGTGCGGATTACCTCCATGGACCTGCCGCTGCGAAAGGGTGTCTCAAGCTCGGCGGCGGTCTGCATCCTGCTGGCCAAGGCATTCGATGCGGTGTACGACCTGCGACTGTTTCCGCACGAGCTTATGGAGATCGCCTACCACGGCGAGCGGCTTACGGGGAGCCAATGCGGACGCATGGACCAGGCCTGCATTTACGGGAAGACGCCTGTGCTGCTGACATTCGACTCGCAGACCGACGTGCGGGTGGAGCCGGTCTTCCCGGCCGGCGAGGTAAGCATGTTCTTCGTGGACCTCGCGGGCAAGAAGGACACAGTGCGGATACTGTCGGACCTGCAGTCGGCGTACCGCCAAAGCGAACGCCTGCAGGCGGCGCTGGGGGCCGAGAACGAGCGAATAGTCCGCGCGGCCTACCGCGCCGTCGGCGCCGGCGACGCGAAGCGCCTCGGCGAGCTGATGACAGAGGCCCAAACCGTATTCGACGAGCTGGTAGCTCCGCATTCGCCGCAGGAGCTTGCAAGCCCCCTGCTGCACGAGGTGCTCAACCTGCCGGACATTCGCGAGCACATCCACGGCGGCAAAGGCGTCGGCAGCCAGGGCGACGGCACGGCACAGTTCGTAGCGGCCTCGCCCCAGGACCGCGACGAGGCGATGCGGAAGATCGTCCGCGCCTATCCCAATATGCAATGCTTCCCGCTGACCATCACCGCCCAGTGGCCCGGCGCGGTCTGATGGCAACTGCTGGATAAGGGGAAAGCTCCGCCCCAAAGCCCCCAGTCAGGGGGCGACTGTCAGTAGCCACGGGCGAAGCGAAACTGAGCCCGTGGAAGCCGGACACACAGCCGCCTCGCAGCCCCCGCCAGGGGGCGACTGATAGTAGCCACGGGCGAAGCGAAGCTGAGCCCGTGGAAGCCG
>JBNGDC010000010.1:51991-89736 GCA_049975485.1 Phycisphaerae bacterium
GGGGGCGACTGATAGTAGCCACGGGCGAAGCGAAGCTGAGCCCGTGGAAGCCGGATACGAAGCTGCCTCGGAGCCCCCGCCAGGGGGCGACTGCGGGCATAGGGTATTCAGCAACCTAACAGGGAGCACAACCAAATGGGGCACACCTATTCCAACCTGCTGGCCCACGTCATATTCTCCACCAAGCGTAGACGAACGTGGCTGGAGGCAGACGTTCGCGCACGGCTTCACGAATATCTGGGCGGCATCGCCCGGCGAGACGTCGGCCGCGCGCTGGCCATCGGCGGCACATCCGACCATGTGCATGCTTTACTGTCCCTCAGGCCGGATGTGCCATGTTCACATGCAATGATGAAGCTGAAATCCCTCTCGTCGGGATGGATTCACCGCGAGTTCCCCGCCCTTGGTGGTTTCGCATGGCAGTCCGGATACGCCGCCTTCAGCGTGAGCCAGTCGCAGGTCGGCCGCGTTCAGCAGTATATCGCCGACCAGGTCGAGCATCACCGAACACGCACGTTCGAGGAAGAGTTGGCGATGATTCTTGAGCGGCACGGACTCGAATACATGCCGGTGGAGGGCGGATGAACTGATTACCGAGGCGAATTTCAATCGCCCCCTCCGGGGGCTCTCTTGCCCGGTCGCCTCCAGTCCCACGGGCTCCGCCTGCGGCGTCACCCGTGGCTACTGTCAAAGGCCCTTCGGGCTTCACATCTAATCTGCGCGACCGTTCTCCACGGCCTCCGCCTGCGGCGTCGCCCGTGGCTACTGTCAAATGCCCTCCGGGCTTCACATCTAATTTGTGCGACCGTTCTCCACGGGCTCCGCCTGCGGCGTCACCCGTGGCTACTGTCAAATGCCCTCCGGGCTTCACATCTAATTTGCGCGACCGTTCTCCACGGCCTTCACATCCACTACGTCATATTTCACCCTCGTCGGGTTCCGTGAGCAACTGGAGCCGTCGCCGGGCCTGGTCGGCCGCGGGAAGTGCGGGATAACGTGTCTCGACCTGCTCGTATATCTCCCGCGCCTCTTCGAGCCGCCCCTGTCTCTCGCGGCAGAAGCCCAGCCAGAACATCGCCGCGGCCGCGTGTTCCCGGTCCCCGCTCTGACGGTACCTCTCGGCGAGTTCGGCGAACTGGGCGGCCGCCTCGGCATACTCTCCGTCGGCGGCCTTGGCTATCGCCTGATCCAGCTCGGTCTCGACGCGCTTGTCAAAACTATGCGACTTGTCCGTTGGTTCGGAGTAGGGCGTATTGCCACAGCCACCCGCAAACGTCGCCAGCAGAATCGCCATTGTCGTTTTAGCCCACATTGCCGGCTCCCATCAGCACCAGCTTTGCCTCGGTCAGCCACGCCCTGAGCGCCCGTGGCCCGGCGGGAGAGGCCAGTGCCGCATCTATCCTCGCCAGACAATCGGTCTGCTTTAGGAGCCGCCCGAAAGTTTCCTCGGCCGCCGGGGATTCCGACGGCAGCATCATCAGCCGCGTCAGAACCACCTCCACGCAGTCGATAAGCTCCGCAGTCTCGGGCGAACCGGCCATCTGCCGAACGCGCGATGCGCGCTGCAACAGGCGGTTTTCACTGACCGCGCTCTGCCTGACGCCCAGCACAACCGGGCGGTCGGACCAGCCCAGGTAAGCACTCTGACAGTCCCGCAGCAAGGCCGCATGACGGTTCGCAAGTCCCTCAAGCTCGGCCCGCAAGTCACCCTGCCCGGCCAGAAGCTCCTTTTCCCGCTCCGCAGCGCGGCGAAGCTCACGGTCGGTCTCGGCAAGACGGGCCGCCAGTTCGTCCACGCGCACCTGAAGCTGCTCGGCCCGTTCGGCGACGTCCAGCGTCCCCTCAAGCCGTCGCCGCGCGGATGCCAGCTCGGCCGCAAGCTCTTCGCTACGTTGACGCTCCTGCTGCAGTTGCTCGCTGAGCCGTTCCACCTCGCGTTGCGCGTCGGCCAGGGCGGTGGGGTCTGCAGCGTCCAATTGCGCCCTCAACTCATCCAATTGCCGGCGGTGCGCGGCCTGTTGCTCGGCCAGCCGTTCGGCACGCTCGCGGGCGGCGTCGGCTTCGGCATGGGTCGAGGACAGCTCCTCTCTGAGCGCAGCAAGCTCGCGCCTGAGGTCCCGGCCGTTCTGTTCACGGGCGTTCGCACCGGCCGTTTCGGTGTTTCGTTCGCCTCGCCTTGAGGCCAGGTGGAATGTAACCAGACTCGCCAGCAGCAGACCCGCGGCGATCGCCGCGGGAAGCCATCGCAGCAATGGGCGTTTCTTCCGTGGACGTTCCGCATCAGCGGCTCGGCTTTCGCGGACCGCCTCCTCGGCACCCCAGCGCTGCAGCATCCGCTGGAGGCGATCTTCGTCTCTCTCCGTCGGCTCGCTCATGGTTCCGATATCCTGTATCCGTTTGCGGCGTCTCTGCGCGACGCTATGCGAAGAAACCCTTTCCCTTCAGACACCGCCGCAGCAGTCCGTGCGCCTCGGCGAGACGCTGCCGGACGGTGGACTCCGCGAGTCCCAACGCGGCCGCCACGCCACGGGTGGTGCGACCCTCGACGTATCGCAGGCGTACCAGCCGGGCGAGTTCCTCCGGCAGAGCGGCTACGCAGTCGGCGACGGCGGCTGTCTCCTCGCGCGATTCCGGCTCGCCCGCGCCGTCGGCGGGGGCGTACAGCACCTGCTCGGCCATGGACGGGTCGAAGTTCGCCGGCGGTTCCCGCCGACGCCACTGCTTGCGGGCGACGTTCCTTGCGATGGCCGCCAGCCAGCCGCCGAAGCTTCCGCGGGAGGCGTCATAGGTGCCCAACGACCTCATCGCCCGCAAGAACACCTCCTACACGGGGTCGTCGGGCGGGTGAAAGCCGCACCGGGCAAAGTACGCGCGTATGCGACCGACGTGGGAATGGTACAGCTCCTCGAAGGCATCACCCTCGCCCGTCCGTGCACGCTCGATGAGTTGAGTTTCCCGTTCGCTCATGAGACCCACCACCTCGAATACTTATGCCCGTATCCGGGCACAGCGTCAACCGTACCTTTTTTCGCGTTTCTTTGCGCAGGCGCCCACGGCGCGGATATGCACACCCAAAGCCGACACGAAAGGAGAACCAAATGCACCGTGTCTTGTTCGCAGTTTTGCTGACGGCCGCCGTTAGCGGGTGTGCCACCAACGAGAAGCTTCAGTCCCCGGCGGTAAGCTTGCGCAGAGCGGGACTGGCCGACGAACAGCAGGCCGAGCACATCCGCCGGCGCCTTACCGACGGTGACATAGCCGACTGGCTCGACGCCGACATCCAGCCGCGCCTACCCACCCCCCTGGCGGTGGCGAAGCTCGTACCGGCCGGGTGGGACCAGCAGTATCCCGACCAGTTCACACTCGAGGCACTGGACGACCATGAGCTTGACGGCTGGCGAGAAGCCGTCGCCGGTATCGAAGGCATCCAGGAGGTCCGTCCGATGCCGCGCATGCTTGCGTCGGGGTCATGCGTCCGGCTCGAGGAGCTTCGCCACGCGGCCGCCCGCATGGGGTGCGAGATGCTGCTGGTCTATGCCCGTGCCGACAGCCACGTTGATAATTTCACCGACGCGGCGGTCCTTTACTGGTCCATTCTGGGGCTCTGGCTGGTGCCGGGCAACGTCGGAGAGCACGAAACAGTGATGCAGGCGGTGGTCCTGGACACCCGCACGGGGATGGTTCTGGCGGCCGCTACCGGCAGCCATCACATCAAAAAGCACTATGCCAACGCCTACAGGCACAACCGTCGCGCCGAGATGACGTCAGAGGCCCGGCAAGAGGCGCTGGCCAATCTCCAGGAGCGATTCTCCCGGGCAGTGTCGCGGCTGGGAGCATAGGTCGCAGTCGGCTGGATCCCGGCACGCCGGGGGAGCATGTGCCGGGACCGGCTGCCACAACCCATCGTTGACTACGCTTGATGTTGCGGGTCCGCTGTGGTATTAAGTGCGGCCACTTGCCCCTGCCGCGGCGTTGCGGCGGGGATATCGCGGACCGTCGCAGTCGTCGGCAAAGCGCATGTCAAGTCCGGAGCACAGCTTCCAGCTTCGCGTCCGCTACAGCGAGACCGATCAGATGGGCACTTTCTACAACTCGCGTGCCCTCGACTGGTTCGAATGCGGGCGGACCGAGTTGTTGCGCGCCATGAACATGCCCTATGCCCAGATGGAGCGCGACGGCGTCCTGCTGCCTCTTGTGGAAGCACACGTAGCGTATCTGGGACGGGCGCGGTATGATGATTTGCTCGAAGTCGTAACAACGGGCCGGATGAGCGGTAAGGCCCGTGTGAGGTTCGACGTATCCATCACCCATGCCGGCGGCGGAGACGTTGTTCGCGGGTACACCGTTCACGCCGTGACCGGCCCGGAGGGTAAGCCGACTCGCCCGCCGACGTGGCTCACCGAGGCGCTGGCGAGCGGCCGGAGAAACACATGAGCAGTTCCCAACGTCTGTTGCTCAGTGGTAACGAGGCGGTCGCACACGCGGCCCTGGACGCCGGCATAGCCCTGGGCGCGGGATATCCCGGCACGCCGTCCACGGAGATTCTCGAGACATTCAGCGAGATCGGCGGGCCGGCACAATGGGCACCCAACGAGAAGGTGGCCCTGGAGGTCTGTATCGGGGCAAGCTACGGTCGGGCGAGGGCGCTGGCTACGATGAAACACGTCGGGCTGAACGTCGCCGCCGACCCGCTGTTCACCGTCGCATATACCGGCGTGGACGCAGCGCTGGTGATAGTCACGGCCGACGACCCCGGCATGGCCAGCAGCCAGAATGAGCAGGATAACCGGCATTACGCCCGTGCGGCCGGCGTGCCGATGCTCGAGCCGAGCGACTCCCAGGAGGCGTACGACTTCCTGCTCCGCGCGGTGGAGATATCGGAACAGTGGAAGGTGCCCGTATTGCTGCGGATGACCACTCGCATCTGCCATTCGCGCACCGTGGTGATCCGCCACGCCGCGGGGCAAGCCGATGGCCAATCGCCCAGCTACCATCGCGACATCAAGAACCGTGTGATGATCCCCGCCTACGCCCGCGGCGCGCACGTGCGACTTCGGGAGAAACTCGCAAAGATAGCCGAGTGGAACGAGCAGTCCGGCCTGAACAGGATTATCGAAGGCGAAAAGTCGCTGGGCATCATAGCCGACGGCGTGGCCTATGCGCACGCCCTCGAGGCCGCCCCGGAGGCGAGCTTCCTGAAGATATCGATGGTCCACCCCCTGCCCATCGAGACGATCCGGCGGTTTGCCGAGTCGGTCAAGAGGTGTGTAGTTATCGAGGAAGGCGACCCTTACCTTCTGGAGCGGATCCGCGCCGAAGGCGTCGCCGTCGAGGGCAAAGCGGAGATGTACCGCTTCGGCGAGCTGAACGTCTCCAGGGTGCGCAGGATACTCGCGGGGGACGACTCCCCCGAGCCGGCGCCCCCGAAAGGCAAGCCGCCGCAACTGTGTCCGGGCTGCCCGCACCGGACTTCCTTCGAGATTCTGCGGGACCTGGGCTGCATCGTCACGGGCGACATCGGCTGCTACACTCTCGGCGTGCTGCCGCCGTTCGAGGCGATGGATACCTGCGTGTGCATGGGCGCGAGCATCGGCGTGGGGCTGGGTCTGCGGCACGTGCTGCCGGAAGAACAGGCCCGCAAGGTCGTCAGCGTTATCGGCGACAGCACCTTCGTCCACAGCGGCATTACCGGACTGGTGGAGATGGTGTACAACCCCCCGCCCACCGGGCACGTCGTGCTGATTCTCGACAACGGCACCACGGCCATGACGGGCATGCAGGAACACCCCGGAACGGGACGGAAGCTCGACCATCAGCCGACCTCTCAGGTGCTGTTCGAAGACCTTGCTCGCGGGCTGGGCATTCCGAATGTCCGGGTGGTGGATCCGGCCAAACAGGCCGATGAACTTAAAAGCAGTCTCGTCGAGGCACTGGCAAGCAATCAGCCCAGCGTGATTATTGCCAGGCGCCCCTGCATTCTGGCGGCGAAGAAGATACGACAGTACGCCGAAGCGTCCAGCTGCGGCGCCTCTCGAACGGGGGAAGCGAAAGAGCAAAGACAATGAGCAAGAAGCCAGTCACCAACGTGGTAATCGCCGGCCTCGGCGGCCAGGGCGTGCTGAAGGCGTCGGACATCCTCTCCGAGGCGGCTTTCAATTGCGGTCTGGACGTCAAGAAGAGCGAGCTTCACGGCATGAGCCAGCGAGGCGGCTCAGTAACTTCCGACGTGCGATTCGGCGATTCGGTCGCCTCACCGATGGTGCCGGTGGGAGAAGCGGACTACCTGGTGGTGCTGTCGGTCAGCGAGATAGACTTCTCCCGCCCCCTGCTGCGTCAGGACGGCGGGGTGCTGCTTTCGGCCGAGTTGATAGACGAATCGCAGCTCGCCAACCGACGCAGTCTGAACGTGGCAATGCTGGGAGCGCTAAGCAGCTTTCTGGAAATACCGGAAGACAACTGGCACCAGGCGATACGGTCGAATCTGCCGGAGAAGCTCCATCAGGTCAATATCGAGGCCTTCAACACAGGTCGCGAAGCGCAGCAGAGCCAGTCGCATACCTAGTTACAGGGCCTTTGGGCGCGAAAAAGAGGACATTTCAGATGATTGAGCAATGGAACGACTCGCCGGGCGGGTTCCACCCCGCCAGTACGCCGGACTATCTGCCGGCCGAGCAACTCAGGGACCTCCAGCTTCGGCGGCTCCAGGGCGTGGTGCGCCGCGCATACGACCACGTCGAGCCGTACCGTAAGAAGCTCAGCGAGGCAGGCGTAGCCCCCGACGACGTCAAATCGCTGGACGACCTGACACGGCTGCCCTTCACCGTGAAGGACGACCTGCGGGATGCGTACCCCTTCGGGCTTTGCGCCAGCAAAATCGGCGACATAGTTCGTCTGCACGCCTCCAGCGGCACAACGGGCAAGCCCACCGTGGTCGCCTACACGCAGGAGGACCTGAACGTCTGGTCGGAGGTCATGGTCCGCTCGTTCGCCGCCTGCGGCTGCCATCGTGACGATATCATACAGAACGCCTACGGCTACGGACTGTTCACCGGTGGTCTCGGCGCGCACTACGGGGCCGAGGCCCTGGGCGCAACCGTTATCCCCATCTCCGGCGGCAACACCGACCGGCAGATAATGGTGATGAAAGACTTCGGCGTAACAGCCATCTGCTGCACACCGAGCTATTTCCTGCACATTATCGAGCGGGCCGGCGAAATGGGCATCGACATCAAGGAGCTGCCCCTCAAGGCCGGCGTCTTCGGCGCAGAGCCGTGGTCCGAACCAATGCGGGTGCGCATAGAGGAGGCCGCCAACATCAAGGCCTACGACATCTACGGGCTTTCGGAGATCATCGGTCCGGGCGTGGGCATCGAGTGTGAGTATCAGGCCGGGCTGCATATCTTCGAGGACCACTTCCTGCTGGAGATTATCGACCCCGAGACGGGCGACCCCGTGCCGGACGGGCAGGAAGGCGAGCTGGTCCTGACGACGCTGTCGAAAAAGGCCATGCCGCTTATACGCTACCGCACGCGCGATATCACCAATATCATTCCAAGTGCGTGTCCATGCGGGCGGAGCATACGTCGCATCAAGCGCATCACCCGCCGCAGCGATGACATGTTCATTATCCGCGGCGTCAACGTGTTCCCCTCGCAGGTGGAGACCGCCCTGCTGGCGGTCGAAGGCACACTGCCGCACTACCAGATTATCCTCACGCGGGAGCACGACCTCGACCAGATGGAGGTGCAGGTGGAGGTCACGCCGGAGGTCTTTACCGACGAGGTCCGTGGACTGGAGCAGTTCCGGGCACAGCTTTCGCACGCCCTAGAGAACACGCTGAGCATCCGCTGCAAGGTCTCGCTGGTCGAGCCGAACACCATCGAGCGGAGCATGGGCAAGGCCAAGCGCGTGATAGACAATCGCAAGCTGGAGTAGGAAACAGCATCACAATGATCACGAAGACCACAAAGGTCACAAAGACACCGAAGAAAAGATAGGCGGCATGAGGATTTGACGTCAGGCGAGCCGCCGACAAGATTGAAACCATCAGAGAGGACCCGCCATGAAACTGCATCAATTGTCGGTGTTTCTTGAGAACAAGCCGGGGCGACTCAGCGAGCCGTGCGTGGCGCTGGCGGACGCCGGCATCAACATCCTGACGTTGTCGCTGGCGGACACGCAGCAGTTCGGCATCCTGCGGCTGATTGTGCGCGACTGGGAGAAGGGCAAGAGCGTACTGGAAAAGGCCGGCTGCGTGGTCAAGGTCAGCGAAGTGGTCGCCATCGAGGTTGCCGACCAGCCGGGTGGACTGGCTCAGGTGCTCAAGGCGCTGGAGAAAGAGGAAGTGA
Source organism: Phycisphaerae bacterium (assembly GCA_049975485.1). GTDB lineage: Bacteria > Planctomycetota > Phycisphaerae > SM23-33 > SM23-33 > PUND01. The sequence goes on from JBNGDC010000010.1 coordinate 60,340, forward strand.
ACATAGAGTACATGTACGCGTTCACTTTCCGCAGCCAGGACAAAGCCGTCCTGGTCTTCCGCTTCGACGACCCCGACGTGGCGATCGACAAGCTGAAGGACAAAAACATCAACGTCCTCAGTCCCGTGGAGCTTTACGAGCTTGTGGAAAAGTAGGCCATGACCGACTTCCCGTTCGAGAACCGCATCTGGGACTCCGCGGAGACCATGCCGCGCGACGAGCTGGAACAGCTACAGCTATCGCGGCTGAAGGACCTTGTCGTCCGGCTTCAGAATGTGCCCTTCTACAAGCGCGCCTTCACTGAGGCGGGCATATCGCCCGACGACATCCGCTCGCTGGACGACCTGCGGCGCCTTCCGATGACCACCAAGGCCGACCTGCGTGAAAACTACCCCCTGGGTTTCCTGGCGGTTGGTCGCGACAAGCTGGCGCGGATCCACGGCTCGAGCGGAACAACCGGAAAGCCGACATTCGTCGCCTACACGCCCGGAGACCTGGAGCTTTGGGCGAACCTCTGCGCGCGGTTTCTGGTCTCCGGCGGTCTGCGCAGCGAGCACACCGTGCAGATTGCGTTCGGATACGGGCTTTTCACCGGTGGGTTCGGTCTCCATTACGGCGTCGAGAAGGTCGGCTCGGCCATCGTACCGGCGGCCGCCGGCAATACGCAGCGGCAGATCATGCTCATGCGGGACCTGCAGACCGACGTTCTTGTCTGCACGCCGTCTTACGCACTGACCATAGCCGAGGCCGCCCAGGCCGCCGGGCTGGACCCCAAAGATCTTCCGCCGCGATTCGGACACTTCGGAGCCGAGCCGTGGACGGAGGATATGCGCCGCGAGATAGAGAGCCGGCTTGGTCTGTTGGCGTTCAATAATTACGGACTGAGCGAGGTCATCGGCCCGGGCGTCAGCGGGGAGTGCGGCCTGCGCGACGGTATGCACGTCCAGGAGGACCACTTCATAATTGAGTGCCTGGACCCAGACACGCTGGAACCGGTCGCCGAGGGCGAGCAGGGAGAGCTGGTAATCACCACGCTGACCAAGGAGGCGTTCCCGGTGCTGCGTTACCGCACACGGGACATCGCCCGGCTGGACCGTTCGCCTTGCGATTGCGGACGGACAGGCGTGAGGATGAGCCGGGTAGTCGGGCGAACCGACGACATGCTCATCATCCGCGGCGTAAACGTGTTCCCGTCGCAGATTGAGGAGGCCCTGTTGAGGGTCGAGGGCACCGCCCCGCACTACATGATCGAGGTGGACCGCCCCGGCACGCTGGACGTGGCCACCGTCCGCGTAGAGGTCCGCGAGCAGGACTTCTCGGACAAGATGAGCCAGATGCAGGCCCTGCGGGACCGCATCGACCGGGAGATCCAGTCCATAACCGGCATCCGCATGAACGTGGAGCTGATCGAGCCGCAGACACTGGAGCGGTTTGTCGGCAAGGCCAAGCGCGTCATCGACCATCGTGTGAAAGACCCGCCGCCGGTCTCACCATAGGCGGCGGAAACACCAGGACATTCACTCTCGGCAGGCGGGCAAATCGGGCAAGGAGAGCCAACTCGTGATACTCGCCGAAACACACGTCGGACTTTGGGAATCAATTTTCATCATCTGCTACCTGGCCGTGCTGGGCTACCTCGGCTGGCTGGGCTACCACCGCACACGCGGCGCGACCGACTACCTCCTCGCCGGTCGGCGCAGCCACCCGTTCGTGATGGCCATGAGCTACGGCGCGACTTTCATCTCCACCAGCGCGATTGTCGGCTTCGGCGGAGTCGCCGGGCGGTTCGGAATGTCACTGCTGTGGCTGGTGTTCCTGAACATCTTCGTCGGCATCTTCATCGCGTTCGTGTTCCTCGGCGGTCGGACCCGCCGGATGAGTCACCACCTGGACGCCCACACGTTTCCGGAGCTACTGGGCAGGCGCTTCGGCAGCCGGGCCATACAGATGATGGGCGGCCTGATCATCTTCATCTTCGTGCCGCTGTACGCGGCGGCCGTACTGCTCGGCGGTGTGCAGTTCATCGCCGAACAACTCGGCGTCGAAGCCAATATCGCCCTGCTGGTCTTCAGTGTGATAGTAGCGGCCTACGTGATAGTCGGCGGGCTTAAAGGCGTCATGTACACCGACGCGCTTCAGGGCACGATCATGTTCTTCGGCATGCTGGTTCTGCTGATAAGCACGTATGCGGCCGTCGGTGGAATTGTGGAAGGTCACCAGTCCCTGACGGACCTGTCGGACCTGGCCGAATACCAGGCCGGCGCCGGCGGACACACCGGTTGGACCTCCATGCCTAAGTTCGGCTGGGGCGAGCCGCAGTACAATCTCTGGTGGGTGGTGGTCTCGACAATCACGCTGGGAGTGGGCATCGGCGTTCTCGCCCAGCCGCAGCTCGCCGTGCGCTTCATGACCGTACACAGCCAGAAGGAACTCAACCGGGCCGTGCTCGTCGGCGGACTGTTCATCCTGATGATTCCGGGAACCGCCTACGTCGTCGGTAGTTTGTCCAACGTGTATTACGCGCAGGAGGGCGAGGAGCTTTCCGGACGTGTCGTCCAGACGCTCGACGCCGGTAAAGGCCATGTTGTCATAGCACTCGAAACGGACGGCGAGGCCTCCGGGCAGGCCTCCGACAACCCGGCGACCAGAAACGTAGCCGTGGTTCTCAGCGACCGGTCGGCGGGCGAGCCGGCCGTCGGCGATATGGTCAAAGGCCGGGCCACAGCCATGTACTACGTGAACAACCAGGCCGACACACTCATCCCCACTTACATCACCAAACGGATGCCCGACTGGTTCGGCATGCTGTTTCTGCTGACGCTGCTGGCGGCCGCCATGAGCACGCTTTCCAGCCAGTTTCACGCGCTCGGAACCGCCATCAGCCGGGATGTCTTCGAGCAGTTGCTTCCCCGTCGAGCCGCCAATGTCGAAAGCAGCGTGCTGATAATCCGTCTTGGTGTGCTCGTGGGTTTTGTCGCGGCCGTGCTTATCGGTTATCTGGCCGGCGGGAACTTCATAGCCCGGGCGACGGCGCTGTTCTTCGCCATCTGCGCGGCGTCATTTCTGCCGACTTACATCGGCGGGCTGTACTGGCGGCGGATGACAAAGCCCGCGGCACTGGCGTCGATGGCGGTCGGCTTTGCAAGCTCCATCCTCTGGCTGGCGCTGGTGAAGTCCAGCGAGGCCGGGCCTATCGGTGTCGTCCAGAGACTCACCGGCGGTCAGGCCAGCATACTGGCGGAGCATCACAACTGGCCGGTGGTGGACTCCATAGTAATCGCCCTGCCCCTCTCGGCGCTGACGGCGGTTGTCGTAACTTTCCTCACCAAGCCGCCCGCCGAGGAGCACGTGGACCGGTGCTTCCGCAAGTCCCTGCCGAAGAAGAGCTGAACCGCGCTATAGCCGCTACGAAACCTGTATCATCGCCTTCACGACGCCGTCGCGATAGTCGGCCACCATGTCGAACGCGTCGGCCGTCTGCCCGATGCCGAAGCGGTGTGTCACCAGCGAGTCGATGTTGATCGTACCGTCGCCCATCAGCTCGACGGTAGGCGTCATGCACTCGTTCTGGCGGCGGACGTTCTGCAGCGTCAGTTCCTTGCGCCGCATGTGATTCATGTCGAAGCTGACTCGGTCATCCGGCGGTATGCCGACGATCATCATCTTTCCGCCCGGCGCCAGCAGCTCGACGGCCTGGTCCAGCGTCTCCTGCTCGCCGGCGCACTCGAAGACCACGTCCAGCCCCTTCGGCTCGGCCCGCAGTATCTCCGCAACCACGTCCAAAGCCCCGGCATTGCCCGTCCAGCCGGCGCCCAACTGCTTCGCAAGCTCCAGGCGGTTATCAAGCAGGTCGGTGGTGTAGATGGCATGCTCGCCGGCCGACCGCAGCGCGGCCAGTACGCACAGCCCGATCGGTCCGCTGCCCAGGATGCCCACGCTGGCGCCTTCGCTCACACCGCTGAGCCGCTGGGCGTAAAGCCCGATGGACATCGGTTCGACCAGCGCGGCCTGGTCGGCGGTCATCGTCTCCGGCACGGGAAAGCAGCACTTCGCGGGCATGACCACGCGCTCGGCCAGGCAGCCGGGCGCCTGCCCCGGACAGCCCAGGAACCGCTGGTTGCGGCATGTGTGCTCCCGGCCGGACAGACACTGGTCACACTCGCCGCAGACGATAAGCGGGTCCACCGCCACCCGCGTGCCTTCGGGAAGTCCCTCCACGCCTTCGCCGCGCTTGAGAACCCGTGCGGAGAACTCGTGCCCCACGCGCCAAGGGTATTCGATTATCTGCGAGCCGATGCGCCCGGAGCGGTAGTAGTGCATGTCGCTGCCGCAGACGCCTACGGACTCCACTTGCAGCAGTACCTCGCCGGCGCCGGGAGCGGGCGGTTCCGGCTCGTCGCGCAGCTCAAGCCGACGAATATCGGTAAGGAAAACGGCCTTCATGACTGCTCCTTGGTGAAAGACAACGGCCGGTAAACTCGACCGGCCGTGGGGCGATGCTTTCGTGCCAGTATATCCCCGCAATAGACGTCGGCACAGCGAAAACGCACCCGCCAAGCTCTCTGGAATTCGCCGCCACGGGCGTATATACTCCCGGCTTCACGTAACGTTCGACACCCACGTATCGGGGAGCCGCGCTCCCTGCCATGTACAGGAGACCAGGCATGTGTGAAATCAGACGGCTGCTGACCGTGGTGCTGGTGGGGATGCTTGCGGGAGGCCTGTGCGGCTGCGGAGGCGATGAGGGCGGAAGCACGAACCTATCCGACGAGGAACAGGCCAAGGCGATCCTCCAGGAGGCGCGGGAGGGTAACCCCACATACGCCCAGTCCATAAAGATGGTCGAAGACCTTGTGAGCATCGGCGAGCCGGCTGTTCCCGTGCTGATCGAAGCCACCGCTGACGAAACCTGGCGGGTTCGCCAGATAGCGGCAGAGGCGCTCGGCCGGCTCGAAGCCGAGGAAGCCGCCGAGCCGCTTACGCAACGGCTGCGGGAAGAAGAAGACGAGCGTGTCCGCAGCGTCCTGCCGCGTGCCTTGGGCAAAATCGGTGACCCCGTCGCGACGGATGTTCTCATCGACAGCATGAACAACGACCCCGACGCCGTGGTTCGACGTGAGGCGGTCAGGGCGCTCGGCAATTTCAAAACGGACAAGGTAGTCGAAGCGCTGATTGCGGCGCTGGATTCCGACGACTCCAGCATCGTGACCGAGGCGATGAAATCGCTGGCAAACATCGGCGACCCGGCGGCCTTTGAGCCACTGGCCGAGCGGATCAACGCCGGCCGCGCGATACGTCTCCAGGCCGTGGAGTCTCTGGGAGTGCTGGGCGACCAGCGTGCCTACGAGCCGCTGCTTCAGGTCCTGCAGACCGGCAACTGGGAGATGAAGGCCACCGCCGCCACCGCCCTTGGAAAACTGGGCGCCCCCCAGGCCGTGGAGCACTTGGCCGAACTTCTGAAAGACAGCGAGCAACACGCCTCTGCCCGCATAAGCGCCGCCCATGCACTGGCGGACCTGGGCGGCCAGGAGGCGATGGATGCCCTGAAATCCTGCCGGCAGGACGAGGAGGAGTACGTTCGACTGGCCGTCGAGCGGGCACTCGAAAACGTGCAGCAGTAGCAGTTTCCCGGCCCGGTACTTGAAGCCCGCGACGCCTTTGCGGCGGACGGTAAAGGGCTTTTGCCCGGGCCGACCATGGACAAAAGTGTAACCGAGGAGGAGGCGATGCGGTTTATCGTTCCCATAAAGCAGGTTCCGGAAACCAACGCCGTCAAGATGGATGAGGAAACCGGAACCATGATCCGCGAAGGCGTAGAGGCGATTATCAACCCCCTGGACCTCTATGCCATCGAGCTTGCCATCCGACTCCGTGAGCAGCACGGGGGCGAGGTCATCTGCCTCTCGATGGGTCCGCCCAACGCCGAAAAGGCCATCCGCGAAGCCGTTGCCATGGGCTGCGACAGCGGCATACTGATAAGCGACAAGGCCTTCGCCGGCAGCGACACCTGGGCGACCAGCTATGCGCTGGCCGGTGCGATTCGCAGAATCGGCGACGCGGACCTGGTCATCTGCGGGGAGCGCGCTACCGACGGCGACACCGGGCAGGTAGGCCCGGGGATCGCAAGCTTCCTGGACCTGCCGCTGGCGACGTACGTGGGAAAGCTCGAGAGCATCGACGGGAAGACCTGCCGTGTCCGCCGGCTGATAGAGAGCGGCTACGAGCTGCTGGAAGTCGATATTCCGGCGGTTCTTACGGTAGTCAAGGAGGTGGCCGACCCGCGACTGCCGACTCTGCGCGGCAAGCAGAAGGCGCGCAAGGTGGAGGTTCCGCGATGGGGGCCGGACGAGATGGACCTGGACGCGGAAAAGCTCGGTTTGAAGGGATCGCCCACACGCGTGGTCAAGATATTCCGCCCGAAGGTGACGCGTCAGTGCCGGAAAGTCACGGCCGCCGACGAGGAAGCCATCCCGGCCGCGGTCGATGAGCTGGTCGCCTTCCTGCGTGAACGAGAGCTGATTTAGTTTCCCCCGCCCGCGGCGGGAGCGGCAACGAGGTAAGCAATGGAACATCAAGGTGTATGGATATTCGGCGAGCAGTCGGGCGGCCGCGTGCAACGTATCTCGCACGAGCTGCTCACAAGGGGCAGGGAGCTGGCGGACAAACGAGGCACGGACCTTACCGCCGTCCTGCTCGGCAACGACATTGACGCCGACGACCTGCAGGGGCTTATCGACCGCGGCGCCGACAGAGTACTGACGATGGAGGCACCCGAGCTGGAGCACTTTCTCATCGAGCCGTACTCCGCGTGCATGCTGCGGCTGATCGAGCAGCACAAGCCCGAAATCATCATCGCAGGCGCCACCACCACCGGGCGGACACTGATGCCCTATGTCGCCGTTCGCGCCGACGCCGGGCTGACGGCCGACTGCACCGTACTGGACATCGAACCAGAGACAGGCAACCTCCTCCAGACCCGCCCCGCCATCGGCGGAAACATCCTCGCGACCATCAAGACTCCTGAACACCGCCCGCAAATGGCGACGGTCCGACCGAGAAGTACGCGACCGGCCGAGCCGCAAAGCGGCCGTAAAGGCCAGATCAACCGTCAGAAGGCGCCGGCGGAACTGCTTGGCGGAAGGGTGCGACGCGTGGACTTTGTGCCGGACGAGTCCGAGCACGGCCTGCAGGACGCCGATGTGGTCGTCAGCGTAGGACGGGGCATCAAGAAAGGCGAGAATGTCGAGACCGTGTATCCGCTCGTCGAGTCTCTGGACGCCGCGCTGGGCGCCAGCCGCGACGCGGTGGACCGCGGGTGGCTCAGCTACCCCCACCAGGTGGGTCTTTCCGGACAGACCGTCAGCCCCAAGCTCTATGTGGCGCTGGGTATTTCCGGCTCCATACAGCACCTCGCCGGCATGCAGACCTCCGAAACCATCGTCGCGATAAACAACGACCCCGACGCGCAGATCTTCCGCGTGGCGGACTTCGGAATCGTGGGAGACCTGTTCGAGGTAGTGCCGGTGCTGGCGGAGAAACTGCGCGAAAACCAGAAGAGCTAAGTCGGCAAGCACGAATACCGAAACTCGAAATCCGAAACAAATACGAAATACGAACCAGAAAATCCGAAACAGACCCCCGCCGGCCGGATTACAGAGCCCCTGCGACCTGACCCAGGCAAAAAGGCGAAGATTACACAGCGGACCAAGCCACTGAGATGTCGGAATCCAAAAGAGACCGGTACGACCTCGAAGACCGCACGCTGGCTTTCGCAAGAGAGGTCCGAGCATTCGTGAAGACGCTTATGCCGACTCCTGCAAACCAGGAGGACTGCCGGCAGTTGATACGGGCGTCCGGGTCGGTGGGCGCAAACTACATTGAGACCAACGAAGCCCTGGGCAGAAAAGACTTTCTGATGCGGATCAGGATAAGCCGCAAAGAGGCCAAGGAGTGCGGTTACTGGCTACGACTGCTGGACCTAGCAGATGACGACACGGCCGAACGCACGCGTTGCTCGCTGGTACGCGAATCGCAGGAGCTGACGAGCATCTTTGGAGCTATCCTCCGCAACAGCCAGGCACGTTCAGCCAATCGGCAATGAAGCGGAAAGAGTTTTTGGTGCTTCGGATTTCGAGTTTGTTTCGGGTTTCGTGTTTCGGATTTAGAAAATTGAGGAAGTTGTGGAATACAACGCCTTAACTGACCAGATAGTCGAACAGCTTCGTGGGATAGTCGGCGAGAAGTACGTCATCTTTGGCGACGCCGAGAAGCTCGAACCGTACAGTCACGACGAGGTGGCCGAGAGCGAATACGCCCACATGCCCGACTGCGTTGTGAGGCCGGAATCCGCCGACGAGATCGCCGCGATAATGGCGCTGGCGAACCGCGAGAACATACCGGTGACTCCGCGGGGAGCCGGCAGCGGGCTTTCCGGCGGCGCCGTGCCCATCCACGGCGGGATAGTCCTGCTGTGCGACCGGATGAACCGCATACTGGAGGTTGACCGCGACAACCTGACCGTCACGGTCGAGCCGGGCGTCGTGACCAACGAGATAAACGACGCCGTCAGCGAGTACGGGCTGTTCTACGCCGGCTATCCGATGAGCGTGGAGACGTGCTACATCGGCGGCAACGTGGCCGAGAACGCCGGCGGCGGAAAGGCCGTCAAGTACGGCGTCACCGGCAGATACGTACTGGGGCTGGAGATAGTTACACCCACCGGCCAGATAGTGCAGCTCGGCGGAAAGCTCGTAAAGGACGTTACCGGCTACAACCTCGTGCAGCTCATGGTCGGCTCCGAGGGCACGCTCGGCATCTTCACGAAGATTACGCTGAAGCTCATGCCCCTGCCGAAATCCAGCGTGGACCTGCTGGTGCTGTTTAGAACGGCCAGGGAGGCCATCTCGGCGGTTCCCACCATCATGACCGCCGGTGGAATAATCCCCACCGCGATAGAGTTCATGGACCAGAACTCGGTGCGGGCCTCCTGCGAGTACCTCAACGAGTCCATCCCCTACCAGGAAGCCGGCGCCATGCTGCTGATAACCGTGGACGGCGCCCACGCCGAACAGGTCGAGCGCGAGTACGAGTCCATCGGGGAGCTGTGCCTGGAAAACGGCGCCATCGAGGTCTATGTGGCCGACAACTACACCACCAGCGAGCGGATATGGAAGGTGAGGCGGAACATCGCCGAGGCCTTCAAGGTGGTATCCCCGCATCAGTCGCTGGAGGACGTGGTGGTTCCCATAGCGGCCATCCCGGAGATGGTGGACGGACTGGCCGAGATCGCCTCCCGTTACGACGTGCAGATTCCCTGCTACGGCCACGCCGGCGACGGCAACCTGCACGCCACGCCCGTGATGAACCCCGAATGGTCGCTCCAGCAGTGGCACGAGAAGCTGCCGCAAATCCTCGAGGACATCTATAAACTGACCCACGACCTCGGCGGAATGATATCCGGCGAGCACGGCATCGGGCACAAGCGCAAGAAGTACATGCCGCTGGTGGTGCCTGAGGCGTCGCTGGAAATGATGCGTGCCCTCAAGCGGGCGATGGACCCCAACAACATCCTCAACCCCGGCAAGATCGTCGATGTCTGAGAAGTCCCCAGGACACCCCGAGGCCCCGGCCGGTCGCTACAACCCTCTGACGCCCGACATAGTCCGGCAACTAAGCGGGATCGTGGGCGACCGCTATGTCGTTTACGGGGACGCCGAGAAGCTCCAGCCCTTCAGCCACGACGAGATACCCGACCCCGAATACGCCCACATGCCCGACTGCCTGGTCCGCCCGGAATCGGCCGGGCAGATAGCCGAGATCATGAAGCTCGCCACCCGGCACCGCATACCGGTAACCCCACGCGGCGCCGGCAGCGGACTCTCCGGCGGCGCCGTGCCCATCCACGGCGGGATAGTGCTGCTTTGCGACCGCATGAACCGCATTCTGGAAGTGGACCCCGACAACATGATCGTGGTGGTCCAGCCCGGCGTGGTCACCAACGACATCAACGAGGCCGTCCGCGAGCATGGGCTGTTCTACGCCGGGTACCCCATGAGCGTGGAGACCTGCTACATCGGCGGCAACGTAGCCGAGAACGCCGGCGGCGGCAAGGCCGTCAAGTACGGCGTAACCGGCAGGTACGTTCTGGGTCTGGAGCTTGTGACCCCCTCGGGTGAAATGGTCCGCCTCGGCGGCAAGCTTGTCAAAAACGTCACCGGCTATGACCTCGTGCAGCTCATGGTCGGCTCGGAAGGCACACTGGGCATATTCACGGAGATAACGCTGAAGCTCATGCCCCTTCCGAAGGCGTCCGTGGACCTGCTGGTGCTGTTTGGGACGGCCGAAGAGGCCATCGAAACCGTACCGGCGATCATGACCACGGCCGGTGTCATACCAACGTCGCTGGAGTTCATGGACCGCACCTCCGTACAGGCGGCGTGCGAGTATCTCAACGAGTCGATCCCCTACCAGCAGGCCGGGGCCATGCTCATCGTCAGCGTTGACGGGCCGGACGAACACCAGGTGCTTCAGGACTATGAGGCGATCGGGGAGCTGTGTCTGCAGCGCGGCGCCATCGAAGTGTACGTCGCCGACAATTTCACCACATCCGAGCGGATATGGTCGGTCCGCCGCAACATACCGGAGGCCTTCGCGATTGTTTCGCCCCACCAGGCCAACGAGGACCTGGTGGTGCCGACGGCCGCCATACCCAAGCTGCTGGAGGCGATGCGGACCCTGGCGGACAAGTACGGTGTGACGATTCCTTCCTACGGCCATGCCGGCGACGGCAACCTGCACACGCGGATAGTCAAGAACCCCGACTGGTCGCTGCAGCAGTGGAAGCAGACACTGCCGCAGGTGCTCGAGGAACTGTACCGCGCCACGGCCGCTTTGGGTGGAAGGATATCCGGCGAGCACGGGATCGGGCACAAGCGCAAGGCCTACCTGCCGCTGTTCCTCTCCGACGACGCCCTTGAGATGATGCGCCGGGTCAAGCGTGCCCTGGACCCGCAGAACATACTCAACCCCGGCAAGATCGTGGACATCTGAGAGACGGGTATCACCAAGGCCACTAAGATCACGAAGTTCACAAAGTTTGGATAAGACGGAAGCAATAGTACCTCGTCGCCAAATCAGTTTTGTCTTTGTGAGCTTCGAGAGCTTCGTGAACCTGGTGGTTCAGCAGATATTTATTACCGCTACGGGAGCGCGTGAAAAAGGCCCCGCGTCTTTATCCGCGGGGCCTGAGCGATCCAAACTGTAGAACCTATTTGGCCGTAGCGTTCGCCTTCGCCCTGGTCCGGTTGGTTCTGCCGCCGCTTCGCCGACGCTTTCGCCTGCGGCCCGGTTCCGGCACATCCGGCCGCGGAATGCGGACCGGGTGCTCCTCCACAGACTTCAGTGCCTCGCAGCAATCCGTCGCGTAGAGGTCCGCCCGGATTTCCTCGGCCAGTCCCTCGGCCCGATTGAACACGCCGCCCACGACCATCACCTGCATGTCCGGGCAGATACCGACCTCGCGTATCAGCGAGATAAGGTGCCGCACGCCGGGCACCTCGGGCGGCCTGGTACCGTGGATGCAGAGGATGTCCGGGGTGTACTTGCCGAGAAACTCCAGCACCTCGTCGTTGGGTACGGCCGCGCCGAGGAACCACACGGTCCAGCCGTCGGCCTCAAACAGGTCGGCCACTATCTGCGCGCCAAGCTCCTCGCTTTCGCCGTCGCCGCAGAGCACAACCATCCGGCGGCCGTGCTTCGGCTCACGTGCCAGCACCCCATGGAGCTGGTCGGCGATCATGCGGTTTATCCGTGTCGCCATGTGTTCCGATATCCGCGGCAGCTCATCCTCGCGGTACAGCCGCTCCACCTGCTCCATCGCCGGCCAGACTATCTTCTGAAGAAGCTTCCTGGCCGGTACGCCGCGGTCCTGTGCCGCGAAGATAAGCTCCCGTGCTTCACATCTCTTGCCCGCGAAGAGGTGCTCGAGATACTGCTTGAACAATTCGGCAATGGTCATGGTCTTTCAGGTCCTTATCCTGCCGCCGACGTTACACATCCCTGTACGCCGCCGGCCACCGAGGTTGCGCCGTGGTTCATCCACCCACCGGCCGAGACAAGCTCCACACCCTCCGCGTGCGATGCCCGCAATTCCCGCCTTGGCTCAAAGCAACCTCCCAACGCCTCCGCGGTGGGCGTTGAGGAGCGGCGGGATATGTTAATCTGGGGTATCTGCATCGTGCTGGTAAAATCGGATAGGCGGGCCTGAAAACTTGAGGGCTTTTGGCAATCTAGGTAAGATAGTGGCGAGTAGCGAATTTGAGTCGCCCCACACCTCCGCTTCTGAATACGGAGTACAAGCCGCCAGTCGAGAGGCGCATAGGCCTTAAGATGTGTCTTTACAGCGTCTTAGGCGCGCATGCGGTGCGTCAGTGCAGGTTGAGGTGCATCCGGATGGAGTCGCAGACCCATGAGCACAGCCCCCGGACGCCTCGATCCCGGCAGCCAGAGCCCCGCAGGAACGGTCGTCGCATCAGCAGGCCCCGGCGGTCGTCCGTCTGTCGCACTCGCAACGATTTCTGCCGGCGTCTTTTGCGCGATACAAGGCATCGTCGGCCGCGTGAATGGCGGAATCCGCCGATGTATGCTCGCCGCCCTGCACGACCGAGACCCCCAGACTCACTGTTACGTCCAGAGAGTCGTCGCACAGTCGAATCGGCTCACCCGCCAGGCAGCAGCGCACGCGTTCGGCAAGAGCCATTGAACCGTCCTCGTCGCAGCCCGGCAGCACAAGCAGGAACTCCTCGCCGCCGTAACGGCCGATGGAGTCGTATGTCCTCAGAACGGACCGCATCCGCCTGGACGCTTCTCGCAGTACGGTATCGCCGGCCTTGTGCCCGTGCGTGTCGTTTATCTGCTTGAAGTGGTCCAAATCGGCCATCACCACGCCAACAGTGGACCCCTCCCGCTCGGCGTAGTCCAGAGCCCGCTGAAGCGTGTCTATAATCGCCGGCCGGTTCAGCAGCCCGGTGAGCATGTCGTGCGTCGCCTGCTCGCGCAACGACTCCCGGGCGGCGATAATCTCATCCTGCAGGTCCAATATGCGCTGTGCCGCCCGAATCCTTACACGCAGCTCTCCGGCGTCGAAGGGCTTGGTTACGTAGTCGTCGGCGCCGGCGGCCATGCCCTCTATCAGGTCCTGTTTCTGACCCTTGGCGGTCAGCATGATGATGTAGACGTAGTCTTCGTCCCCGCGCTCGCGGATGAGCCGGGAGACCTCCACGCCGTCCTTGCCGGGCATCATCCAGTCCAGCACGGCCAGCCGCGGACCGTCGCCGGCCTCGAAGACCTGCCAGGCCTCGTCGCCGTCACACGCCACCAGAACGTCGTAGCCCCACTTCTTCAGGGCCGCCTCAAGCACGCGCCGGGAGACGGGATCGTCCTCGGCAATCAGTACCCGCACGTTGCGTCCTCCTTCGCGAGCTTCGCCAGTATCTGCTCGAGTTCCTGGATGCGCTCTCTTAGTTCAGCGAATGCGTTTCTTGCGCCCTCAACGTCGCCGCTTTCGCCCATTTTCTCGATCTTCAGGGCCACCTCATGGGCCTTGTGCGCCGCTATGTTGCCCAGCGCGCCTTTCAGTGCGTGTGCCGACCTCTCGATCCTCGTTGGATCGCCGGAGTCGATCGCGTCGCTGATGGCCTGCATGGACTCTTCGCAGGTGTCCCGAAAGACCCCCAGGATCTCACCCACTATCTCATCGTCGCCGCCGATACGGTCCTTGAGCTCGTCGATATCCAGAATTTGCTTATCCATGGTTGCTCCCTCGGATTTTTCAGGGCCGCCGTCTCCGACGTCGTTTGCACTCGAGGCGGCTTCTTCGCTTATGTTGTCGTCGATGACGACTTCGTCGTCCTGCTTGCGCCCGAACTGCTCTATCACCTCGTCGATGGCCTTGAACAACGCATCAGGCGAGATGGGCTTGGAGACGTAATTGTCCATGCCCCCTTCAAGGCACTTCTCCCGGTCGCCCTTCATGGCATGGGCGGTCATGGCGATAATCGGCATGTGCCCGCCGGTGTCCTTCTCCTGGCTGCGGATTGCGGCCGTCGCCTCGAAACCGCTCATCTCCGGCATCTGAACGTCCATGAGGATGACGTCGAACGGCTGCTCGCACTGCTCCAGTCGCTCCAGCACCTGTCTGCCGTTCTCGGCCAGTGTGACGCGGTGCCCACGCTTCTCCAGAAGGCGTTTGGCGAGCTTCTGGTTGACGGGGTTGTCCTCGGCCAGCAGAACGTTGAGCTTTCTGCTGTCTTCGCGCAGTGAATGGCGCGTTACCAGGTCGTGGTCGCTTTCGCCGTCGCCGCTGCCCATAACCGTTACGACAGTATCCAGCATCATCGACTGCTTGACCGGCTTGGTCAGGTACGCGCTGACGCCCACGCTCCTGCAACGGGCGCTGTCGCCGCGACGCCCCGCCGAGGAGAGCATCAGCATCCGCACCTGGCACAGTTCCGGGTCCCTGCGGATCATCTCGGCGACCTCGAAGCCGTCGCGGTCGGGCATGCAGGCGTCCAGAACCACAAGCTGAACGGGTTTTCCCTCCGCCTTCGCCTGGTGCATCAAACGCAGAGCCGCCTCTCCGGACTCCGCCGCCAGCGGGTCCATCGACCAGTTGCGGAACATCTCGGTCATGATGCGCCGGTTGGTGGCGTTGTCGTCCACTACCAGCACGCGCAGGTCGCGAAGGTCCGTAACCCTGGACCGACGCTGGTCCTCCTGTGCCGGCGCTTTCTGCAGGTCGAAGTCGGCCGTGAAGCTGAACGTGCTGCCCTCCCCGACCTCACTTTCGACCCAGATACGTCCGCCCATAAGCGACACAAGCTGCGAGGAAATCGCCAGTCCCAGACCGGTTCCGCCGTACTTGCGGGTCGTCGAGCCGTCGGCCTGTTCGAACGCGTCGAAGATGAGTTTCTGCTTCTGCGGCTCAATACCTATGCCGGTATCGGAGACGCTGAACAACAGCGTGGCCTGCTCCTCGGTTTCCTGGCGGGTCTCGACGCGAACTACGATCTCGCCCTGTTCGGTGAACTTGATCGCGTTGCCCACCAGGTTGATGATGATCTGACGCAAGCGACCGGCGTCTCCGACCAGGGCGTCGGGGACTTCCGGGCGGATGTCGCAGGCCAGCTCCACGCCCTTGCCCGATGCACGTATGGCCAGGGCGCTGAGCGTGTCTCCGACGCAGTCGCGCAGACTGAAGTCCACGGGACTGAGTTCCAGCTTGCCGGCCTCTATCTTGGAGTAGTCCAGCACGTCGTTGATGACGTCCAGCAACGCGTCGGCGGACTCCTTGACCATCTGGAGATAGTCCCGCTGCTCGGGCGTAAGTTTCGTATCCAGGGCCAGTTCGGTCATACCTATCACGCCGTTCATGGGCGTGCGGATTTCGTGGCTCATCTTGGCGAGAAATTCGCTTTTGGCGCGGTTTGCGGCCTCGGCGGCCTCCTTGGCTTCGGCCAGGTCGCGGGTGCGCTCCTCCACCTGCTGCTGGAGTGTATCGTTGAATTCCCGCAGCTCCGCGTCCCGCTGCTGCACCGCCTCGCGCATCTGCTCGTAGGCCCGGGAAAGTCGCCCTATCTCGTCGGCGGAGTCGTCGTGTATCTCCGCTGTAAAATCTCCCCTCGCTATACGTTCACTGGCGCCCACCAGCGAGTTCAGCCGACGTGTACAGCTGGAGACAGCGAGAAACACCAGCGCAGCGCTGGCGCCGGCGGCCCTCAGCACTATCGACAGTATCAGCACGGTCTGGCTTTTCTGGGCGGCCCGCATCGGCTCGGTCGAAAGCCCCACCACGGCCCGTCCTATTACCCCGGATTCGCCTTGCCCGGTTCGATCGAGCGGTAGCTGTTCGCCCGACCCCTCGATCATGTCGGTCCACAAACCAAGCTCCTCGGCCGGAGTCGAGAGGTGAATGACCGACTCACCCAGCAGAAAACCCGGATCCTGTGCGTCCTCAAGATAGCGGGACCACACCTCTTCGTCGTGGGCTTCACCGACGAGCAGATTTCCGTCCTCACCGTAAACGCCCACGAAAAGCACATTCTTTTCGCGCAGGAAGCTTTGCGCCAGGCGATTGAGTTCTTTCTTGTCCTGGACGGCTACGGCCAGCTCTGCCGCTCTTGACAGACTGCGTGCCATCGAGCGCACGGTCCGGCGCTGTTCGGCGGCTATGACGTAGCGTGTCTGCACGATGGCGGCCGTCGCGGCAATCGTCAGCGCAAACGTGACGATCAGCAGCACAACGGCGATCGCCTTGGTCTTGAGACTTCGCCCCGACCACCAGCCCGTCATCAGTCTGTCTCCCCGTCCTTCGGCTCGGGCCAGACGTACTGCGCCTCACGGACTATCCTCCGTGGCAGCTCCATCCCGAGCTTCTCGGCTACGATCAGATTGACCGCCGTCACAAACTTCGGCGGTTCCGGCGAGATGCTTGCCTGCGTGCTCGTTGAATCTGCGCCTCCGCGCTTCAGCTCCCTCATCAATATGGCGGCCGCCTGCGATCCCTGATCGGCAGGGCTTACACCCACCCCGAAAAGCGCCCCCGCACGGACGAACTGCGGGGAGAAACCGAACACCGGTGTCTTGTGCCGCATTGCCGCCAGAAGCAGCGTCCTGACGGTAGGAATGTCATAGATGGACGAATCCGGCGCCGTCCAGACCACGTCCACGTCCGAACTGAAAAGCTCTTCTATCGTCTCGGCGACGGTTTTCTCCTCGTCCTTCGAAACCGCCCGCAGCCGCCAGGTTTCCGGAACCGCTTTGGCTACGCGCTCATACAGCAACCTGCTCTTTTCCGAGTCGGCGTTGTAGATCATCCCTATGGTCCGCGCCCTGGGCAGCACGCGGGATATGAACTGAATCTGCTCCGTAAGCGGGATCTGCGTGGTGACGCCATGCGCCGGCCGACCCTTGGTAAGTCCGACGTCTTCGGGACTGGCGACCATGCAGTATGCCACCGTCACATCCGGGGCGGCATTGCGATGCAGCCAGACCGCCGCCTGCGTGCCCACTCCAACGCAGGCGTCTGTCTGGTCGTTGAGATATTTGTCTTCATCCTCAAGCAGGTCTGTGAGCAACACGAACGACACATGCTGCTCCTGGCTGGTAAGGTGCTCGTGAAGGGACGTAAATGCCTCGCGATAGGGCTGGGCGTCGGTGCTGAGCACGACAAGAACGTTGCCGCCCCAGGCGGCCGATGTGACGGCCAGCAGGCATGTCACCAACACGGCCGCAGGGGTGATCCCTGCACTGGGCCGCCGGCGTCCCCGCACGGTTCGCTGTTCACGAAAATTCATCAGGACTGCTCCATTCACGCACACGGCGCCCTGGGCCGACTCCGTGCCGGCATGTGCGCCGCCCCGCGACGCGCGGGGCACTCCTTCAGTCCAACTGTGACTGTTACCCCGATGCTGTTGCATCGGACAGACAGCTTCGGCAAGGCCAGCCCTTTACCCCGCCTCGGCGTGAAACCCGGGTATGTCCGCCACCATATCGGACGTTGCCAACCGCCGGAGACGACGATCGGCAGTTTCTTGAACAGAAGAAGCTCATCGGCCGTGTAGTTCTGTCGATCCAGCCATCTCAGGATGACCTCGGCCCGGGGCCTGGAGGCAGGCCCGGTCCGGGTGTCGGCGACTTTGAAGGCGACATTCGTCGCTACCCATCTATCCACAACACCCGGACAGCGGTGCGAAGCTGACAGAATGCACAGAATCGCGGCCAGCATCGCCAGACGTCGTCCGGCAGGTCCGCACTGCCGGCGCAGGTGTTTTCTGCGAATATCGCCCTTCAAAGGAACGTCTCCGGAGCATCTGTCGGTCATCGGTCCCTCACTGCTAACTCGAAGCCCATCATGAAAAGTGTGACGCAAACGCCACGCCTTCCAGGCCTTTATCGAGTCGATGCGGACCTTACCTTAGTAGAAATCCCCGGCAGACCGTCCCTTACACACTCCCGGGCCCTTGCCCGGCCGGCGGCTTTGCACTACTGTGACGACATGGCACGCATCGGATTCGGCTACGATTCGCACCGCCTGGTCGAGGCCCGGCCGCTGATTATCGGCGGCGTTGAAATCGACCACCACGCAGGCCTCAGCGGGCACAGCGACGGCGACGTACTGCTGCATGCCGTCACCGATGCTATACTGGGCGCAATGGCGGCCGGTGATATCGGACAGTGGTTCCCGGACAGCGACCCTCGCTGGAAGGGAGCCGACAGCGCAACATTTGTCTCGGAGGCCGTAGCCGCAGCCAGGGACAAAGGTTATGTCGTAGGCAACTGCGACGTGGTTGTTCTGGCCGAGGCGCCGAAGCTCTCGGACCATCGAGAGGCGATCCAGCAGCGCGTCGCGGCGTTGCTCGGCGTCGCACTGGACCGCGTCGGCATAAAGGCCAAGACAAACGAACAGATGGGCTTCGTCGGCCGCGGCGAGGGTATAGTCGCGATGGCGACGGTGCTGCTGGAACCGACGGCCTGACTGGTAGCGGAGAGCTTTGCATATGCTTCGCCTCTACAACACGATGACTCGGAGCATCGAACCTTTCGAGCCGATTGACCCGCCACGGGTCCGTCTGTACACCTGCGGGCCTACGGTCTATAACTACGCCCATATAGGCAACTTACGAACCTATGTATTCGAGGATATCCTGAAGCGGGCGTTGTGGTTCTCCGGGCTTGAGGTACGCCACGTGATGAACGTCACCGACGTGGGACACCTCGTCAGCGACGCCGACGAAGGCGAGGACAAGATGGCCCTGGGCGCCCGTCGCGAGGGCAAGACCGTCTGGGAGATAGCCCAGTTCTACTGGGACGCTTTTCGGAAGGACATGGAGCAGCTTAACCTCATCGAGCCGGACGTATGGTGCCGCGCGACCGAGCACATCGCCGAGCAGATTGAGCTGGTCCGCAAGCTCGAGGAGAACGGCTACACCTACACCATCGACGACGGCGTGTATTTCGACACGTCCAAGCTGCCGGACTACGGCAAGCTGGCGCATATGGACATGTCCCAGCTACAGGCCGGGGCGCGCGTGGCTATGGTCGAGGGCAAGCGCAACCCCACCGACTTCGCCCTGTGGAAGTTCTCCCCGGCCGACAAGCAACGGCTGATGGAATGGGACAGCCCGTGGGGTGTGGGCTTCCCCGGCTGGCACATCGAATGCGCCGCCATGGCGATCAAATACCTTGGCGAACGGATGGACATACACTGCGGCGGTGTGGACCACATCAACGTTCATCACACCAACGAGATTGCCCAGGCCGAGTGCGCCCTCGGACACGAGTGGTGCAACTGGTGGATGCACGCGGAGTTTCTGGTGATGGCTACCGAGGACGGCTCCGGAAAGATGAGCAAGTCCTCCGGCGAGTTCCTGACGCTGGAGAAACTCGTCGAGTCCGGCTATGACCCCTTGGCCTACCGGATGCTCTGCCTGGGTGCTCACTACCGCCAGCAGCTCACCTTCACCTTCGAGGCGCTGGACGGCGCGCAGTCCGCGCTGCGACGGCTGCGGCGAACCGTCCTGGACCTCCGCGAACACCACAGCGAAGGCGATGAGCCGATTGACGGCTATATGGGCGAATTCCGCGAGGCGATCGAGGACGACCTGAACACACCGCGTGCGACGTCGGCCATGTGGCGCATGCTGCGCGACGACTCCGCCGACCCCGGCAGTCGTTACGCCACACTGCTGGAGATGGACAAGGTGCTCGGCTTCGGCGTGGAACGGATGGAGAAGGAGAGTTCCGAAAACGCAGTAGAGGAAGTGCGGGAAGAAGTCGCTTCATCTTCAAAATGGGCGGATTTACTTACGACGACCGCAAGGCAGTACGGTTTGCCACAGCTGCGCCTAGACGGCAATTTCCTGAGCGACATGGAGGAGTGGATCCGCATTCGACAAGAAGCTAGAAGGCAGAAGGAATTCGAGAAAGCCGATGCCATTCGCCGCACCCTGCAGAAGATAGGCATTGCCTTAGAGGACGAAAAGGAGCGGACGATCTGGCGCGCCACAGGTTCGGGGCCAAGCCATCGATAGGGTGCAAATGGCTAGCGCACCTAGCAAGCGAACTGAAGACCTGAGAAGTGTTGTTCTAGGTCTGATCTCCTAATGCTGTTGCGACAAGCGGTCTGCGAGCCCCGAAGGGGCGGCAGGAAATAGCCGGGGGCGTAAGCCCCCGGAAGGGAATGCCCAGTGATTAGTTAGCCCCGAAGGGGCGACAGGAATGCAACGGGCCCGGCAAACCGAGTTGCCCGCGATGTCCGTCCTTGACGGCAAAGCTCAGCCCCGAAGGGGCGACAGGAAATAGCCGGGGGCGTAAGCCCCCGGAAAGGAACGCCCAGTAATCCGTTCAGCCCCGAAGGGGCGACAGGAATGCAACGGGCCCGGCAAACCGAGTTGCCCGCGATGTCCGTCCTTGACGGCAAAGCTCAGCCCCGAAGGGGCGGCAGGAAATAGCCGGGGGCGTAAGCCCCCGGTCGCCGAGCCGATAAAGATAAGCCCCGAAGGGGCGACAGAACGTGTCCTATACGAACCTGATATACCACGTGGTCTTTTCTACCAAGCAGCGCCGCCCCATCCTGACGGCCGACGTCCGCGAGCGAGTTTTCGAGTACCTCGGCGGAATCATCCGCAAGCTTGACGCAAAGCTCCTGCGAGCCGGCGGCGCGGACGACCACGTACACCTGGCCCTGTCCGGCCCGGCGACGCTCGCCGTCGCGGAGCTGGTCCGCAAGATAAAGGCCAACACGTCCCGCTGGGTGCATCTGAAGCTCCCGGAGCAGCATGATTTCGCGTGGCAGGACGGGTATGCGGCGTTCTCAGTTTCGCTGTCGGCCCTTGATCGTGTGCTGGATTACATCGCGAACCAACAGGAGCATCATCGTCGCATGACGTTCGAGGAAGAGCTCAAAGCCCTTCTGGACAAGCACGGCATTGAATATGATGAGCGATATGTATTGGCATAGTCTCTGCCGCCCCTTCGGGGCTGTAACGAATGAAGCGCCCCGCCACCGGGGGCTTACGCCCCCGGCTATTTCCTGTCGCCCCTTCGGGGCTGAACTGACTACTCGACAGATTCCCTTCCGGGGGCTTACGCCCCCGGCTATTGGCTTTCGCCCCTCCGGGGCTTGGCCGCGCCCCTTGCCCGCCCGGAACGCCAGGCACAGCACCAAATCCATGACAGCCCACCGGGGGCTTGCTACTCTGCGAAGCACGAGGACGCCCCCGGCTATTGGCTGTCGCCCCTCCGGGGCTTGGCTGGGAACCTTCGCCGCCCGGAAGGCGAGGCACAGGCCCGAACCACCGAAGGCACGCCGTTGGCGGTCCGCCAGGAGATAGTCGGGGCCGTCAGCCCCCGAAGAGAATATGAACAGTAATAAGTTTGGTCAGTTTGGAGCACCGCCGACGAACAGTACCGATTCATGCCGCAAGCTTCTTTCGTCAAAAAACCTTCGTGCTCTTCGTGAGCTTTATGATTGTCGCTATGGACGGCCCCGACACATACCGCATTTTGGGCATTGATCCGGGCTTGAACATCACCGGCTATGCGGCCGTCGATTTCGGCGGCGCCGAGCCGGCAATCGTCGAGGCCGGTACAATCCGCACCGACCCCAAGGCGTCGCTGGCGCACCGCATCGCCCAACTGCACGCCGACCTGACGGAGCTGCTGGGGGAGCTTCGCCCGGACCTGCTCGCCGTGGAGGAGCTTTACGCCCATTATAAGCACCCGCAGACCGCGATTCTGATGGCCCATGCCAGGGGCATCGTGCTGCTGGCGGCCCGGCAGGCGGGCGTGGGGGTGCGGCACTTCGCCGCGACGCGCATCAAGAAGTCTCTCACCGGCAACGGCCACGCCTCCAAGCAGCAGATGCAGCGGGCGATACAGTCGGTGTGTTCGCTGAAGGAACTGCCCGAGCCGCCGGACGTCGCCGACGCCCTGGCGATTGCCCTCTGTGCCGGTCGGCGCGTAAGCGGACCTGTCTGAGCGGCTGCGCCTTTCGTCGGTCGGGGACTGTTGCCGGACGGTAAATGTTTGTATCCTGCAGGCCATGATCGCACGGATAGCAGGCAGGTTGGAGGACGCCACGGACGGGGCCGCCCTGGTGGACGTCGGCGGCGGGCTGTGCTACGAGGTGCTGGTACCGGCCTGCGACCTGGAACGGCTCGCGCGGCGCGTCGGCGGCGACGTGGTGCTGCACACCATCCATTATTTCGAGGGCGACCCCTCACGCGGCATGCAGACCCCCCGGCTGATCGGCTTCATCGCCGAGAGCGATCGCGACTTCTTCCGTGTATTCACGACCGTCAAGGGCGTCGGCGTACGCAAGGCGTTGCGGGCTCTGGTCCGCCCGGTTCCTGAGGTAGCCGCGGCCATCCGCGACAAGGACGCTGCGTTTCTGGTTGCCCTGCCGGAGATCGGCAAGCGCACGGCCGAGCAGATTATCGCCGAGTTGAACGGTCGCGTGGACGACTTCGCGGCCGGCGCTCCGGCCGCCAGTGTCGAAGCGGAGCTGTCCGAACCGGCCCAGGAGGCCGTCGCCGTCCTTATACAGCTCGGCGAGCGCCGCGCCGACGCCACCGCCCTGGTGGAGCGTGTAACGGCCGTCGCGCCGGAACTCGACAGCCCGGAGCGGATTCTCCAACACGCCTACCGCCTGAAGGCGGGGAGCCGATGAAACGGAACCTGGAACATGGAACTGGGAACATGGAATCCCGGTGCGCCTCGGTACGAGGAGGCGCCAACCTCGAACATACAGAAGAGAATTTGGGGAGAAGTTCTGTGGGCAAACGATACGGGAGGAACGCTTTCGGATTCGAAGATTTGAACGTTTATCAGGCAGCAAGAACCTTTCGCAACAATATCTACGATTTGACCAGACAGCTTCCGGCAGACGAGAAGTACGGGCTGCTTAGGCAGATGCGCAGAGCGGCGGTCTCGATCACCAATAACATGGCTGAGGGGTATGGTCGCTATACCTGGCAGGATACCACACACTTTTTCCGACAAGCCCGCGGGTCGCTGGCCGAACTGTTCGACGACCTTGGCATTTGCGACGATCAAGGCATGGCCGAGACTGCAAGACTCGACACGCTCCGGACCGAGGCCGTACAATTGCTGCAACTGATCAACGGATACATAAGGTACTTACAAAGCAAGAAAGGTGCCGCGGAAAAGCCCCAGGGCCACTAGACCAGATCCAGAGAGGTTTGCCGACTCACGATCCTGGACACGATCTCCAGGTTCCGGGTTCCAAGTTCCAGGTTCCGACCAGGATGTCCCGCGAAAAGATAATCTCACAATCCAGCACCGGCGCGGAGGATGAGCAGTACAACGCCGCCCTGCGGCCGAGGTCGCTCGCCGAGTGCATCGGCATGACCGAGCTTATCGAGAAGCTGCGGATCTCGGTCACGGCCGCGAGGAACCGCGACGAACCGATGGAGCACGTGATGCTCCACGGCCCGCCGGGTCTGGGCAAGACGACGCTGGCCTACGTCATCGCCCACGAGATGGGCAGCACGATAAAGGTCAGCTCGGGACCGGCCCTTACGCGGCCCAGCGACCTTATCGGCATACTCACCAACCTCGAGCGCGGCGACGTGCTGTTCATAGACGAAATCCACCGCCTCCCCGCTTCGGTGGAGGAGTACATCTACCCGGCGATGGAGGAGTTCAAGGTGGACTTCGTGGTCGATTCCGGCATGCACAGCCGGACCATCAACCTGCCGCTGAATCCCTTTACGCTCATCGGCGCCACCACGCGCGCGGGGTTGCTCAGCCCGCCGCTGCGAACCCGCTTCGGCATCGCCCACCACCTGGAGTTCTGGCCGGTGGAGGACCTGCTCGCGCGGGCGAAGATGACAGCGAAGATGCTGGAGGTGCCCTACGACGAAGAGGCGCTGCAGACCCTCGCCACCCGGGCACGCGGCACGCCGCGCATAGCCAACCGTCTGCTACGCCGCTGCCGCGACTACGCGCAGGTCAAGGCCGCCGGACGGCTGACCACCGAGACGGTTGACGCCGCGCTTGAGCTGGAGGGCATCGACGCCCTGGGGCTGGACGAGCTGGACCGCCGCTTCCTGAGGACCATCATCGACGTCTATAAGGGCGGTCCGGTCGGCATAGAAGCCGTCGCCGCCACGCTGGGCGAGGAAACCGACACGCTGGTGGACGTCGTCGAGCCGTTCCTTCTGCAGGTCGGTCTGCTGGCCCGCACGCGCCGCGGGCGGGTGGCTACCATGAAGGCCTACGAGCACCTGGGCGAGGAACCACCGCCCAGAGGCGAAGAAGGGCTGTTCAACAACGGCTGAGCACTGTCGCTACCGCTCGCTGCCC
Source organism: Phycisphaerae bacterium (assembly GCA_049975485.1). Lineage (GTDB taxonomy): Bacteria > Planctomycetota > Phycisphaerae > SM23-33 > SM23-33 > PUND01. The sequence goes on from JBNGDC010000010.1 coordinate 84,724, forward strand.
CTCTCGGCTGCCCCCGAGTGAGAGCGAGCGGACGTAGCACCGAAAGATGTCGCTACAGGTTCCACGCCTTCGCGAAGGCCTCGAAGCTGCGGTCGTAGGTCTTCTCCACCTCGTCGGGAAAGCAGCAGGCCGGGAGCTGCTGCATGCGAAGGTGATAGTGCAGGCAATCGCAGCAGACGCCCTTCCGGCTGCATCCTGCATAGGTGCAGTTGCACTTCTCCATGTTCCTGTCCTGCTTGCAGTCCATCTCTGCCTCCGTAAAGCACTGTAACTGTAAGAGCGTACCCTCGGTTCCCTTACTGCCCGGCGAGCTTGGCAAGTATCTCGCGACGCATCACCCAGCGCAGTTCCGGCGCGGCGTCGGGGTAGTCCGCCGGCAGCTCGACGCATGCGGCGCCGGCCTTGGAGAGCGAGATGCCGATCTTCGGCTGCGCCGCCACCAACTCGCCGATGCAATGGTCCAGCGACGGCGAATGCCCCACCAGCGCTACGCACGCGACCTCCTCGGCCAGTAGTTGCTGAAGCCGCCCACGGACGGCCTTGGCGTCGGCGGGATGAGCCAGCATTTGCGCCTGTTCGACGCGCGCGGCGCCGTGCTCGTCGGCAAGAGTCTCCGCCGTTTCGACCGCACGCACGGCCGGGCTTGTCAGCACCACCGAAACCTTTTCACCCAGCTCGCGGATCGCCCGCGCGGTGGTGCGGGCTTCGGTGCGGCCTTTGTCGGTCAGTCGTCGCTGGGAATCGTCGGAAACCTCCGAACCGTCCTGAGCCGACGCGTGCCGAACGAATATGACGTCCATTGTCGCCTCTCCCAAAGATATCTCACGGGCCATGCGTGTCGGTGCGCATTGTAGCGCCGGGGCCCGGGGCAGTCCAGAGTGCCTCGGTCGAACGCCTGCTTGCATTCCAACCTCCAGTCGTTACGCTCACTGCCAATCGCTACAGCAGACAACGGAGGCGAGCTTGATGGCCGATGAGAGCTGTGTCGTAGTCGGAGCCGGAGGCATCTCCCGCGCGTGGTTTCCGCCGCTCAAGGCCGAGGGCGTGAAAATCGCGGCCGTCGTGGACCTGAACCTCGAAGCGGCAAGAAATGCCATCGCCAAACACGAACTGGACGCCGAGCCGGCCGACGACCTGGAAGCGGCGCTGCGAAAGCAAAATCCGGACTTCGTCGTGGACCTGACCGTTCCAGACGCCCACGCGGAGGTTACCTGCACCGCCCTGGAAGCCGGCTGCCATGTCGTCGGCGAGAAGCCCATGGCCGGCGACATGGACCAGGCCCTTCGCATGGTGCAGACGGCCGAGAAAACCGGGCGCATGTACATGGTCAGCCAGTCCCGCCGCTGGGAGCCGCACCACGAATCCATCCGCCGCGCCGTGGCCGACGGGCTGTGCGGCCGGCTGGGCATCGTCAACTGCGATTTTTACATCGGGGCGCACTTCGGCGGCTTCCGCGCCGAGATGGAAAGCCCGCTGGTGCTGGACATGGCGATCCACCACTTCGACCTGGCCCGGATGTTCAGCGGCGCCGACCCGGTGGCTGTCTATGCCCACGAGTTCAACCCGTCGGGGTCCTGGTACGCCGGCGACGCGGCCGCAAGCTGCATATTCGAGATGACCGACGGTGTCGTGTTCACCTACCGCGGATGCTGGTGCGCCGAGGGCTTTCAGACAAGCTGGAACGGCGACTGGCAGTTGACGTTCGACAACGGCGGCATCCGCTACGAGCAGGACCAGCAACCGACCGCCTGCCGCGTCAGCGGCGACGAGGGCTTCATCCGCCCGCGCGAGGAACTGGCCGTTCCGCCTGTCGAGATGGAGCACACCACAATGCACGGTGCATTGCGGGAGATGCTCGCGTTCCTCCGCAACGGCACCACGCCACAGACCGAGTGCCACGACAACATCAAGTCGCTGGCGATGGTCTTTGGCGCGATGCGGTCCAGCCGTGAGAAACGCCGTGTGGTATTAAAATAGGGACAGTCACCTATTTTCAGAGCGTCGGCATCCCGGACAGGCCGGCGTGTTGCGCACGATCTACCCGCAAGGGCGGTGCATTGGTAAAGACACGAAAATAGGTGACTGTCCCTATTTTATAAGCTCTTTGGCGAACTGCTCTATGGCGCCCACCGCTTCGGCCCGACCATCACGGACCTCCTCCGGCATGGCGTTGCGGTATTGCTGCTCGGCCGCCAGGAAGCTGTCCAGTTGCTCGCGGCTGATTTTGTCGCGTGTGGTGGATTGGCCGATATTCATCCGCTCGACGGCGGCCGCGTTCAGCCGCTGCTCCAGCGAGTCCTCCGGCATCACCAGCACCGGCTTGCGGAAGTACAGGCACTCCGAGATGAGCTGATTGCCTGCCGTGGAAAATACTGCCCGGCTGCCTGCGAGGTCCTGCACGAACGCCTCGTTCCCCGGCGGGCGGAACTCGATGTTCCCCTCGCGCCCGCTGCGGCCGATGCCGTAAGCCCGCACCGGCACGCCGGTCGCCTGCAGTGCCTCGGCCACGCGCGGTGTAAAGTGCATCTCGCCGTTGGCGAAGTACACGAGCAGGTAATCTCCCTGTTCCGGCGTCTGCCGTCGCACGGCCGGGCGGAGAACCGGTCCGACAACGCGGACGTTCGGTCGGCGCGGCGGTGCGTCGTAGAAGCTCGCGACGATAACGCGTTGCGGGCGACCCATAAGCCACTGATACGCCAGCGCCTCGGCCGCAGCGGCCAGTCGGTCGCGCCGCCGCATGGGCCAGCGGCAGTACGCCAGTGCGCCGTACCGGTCAAAGCTGATGCGCGGTATCTGCAGCCGCTCGGCCGCCTGGTGCGTCCACGGCTCGCTGTCGGATACGACGATATCCGGAGCGAACTCCTCGATGGCCTCGCCGATCATCTCCACGTCCGGACCGCCCAGTGCGAAGCCCAGCACGGCCGGCAGATTCCGCTTGATGGTGCGGTGTTTCGACAACCGCCCGCCTGGATAGTGCGAGTAGCGGAGCGTAGGTATGCGGACGGGTGCATAGTCGTTCCGCAGGGCGGCGTATGCGTCGCCGCCGGCGAGTATGAGCACCTCGTGACGCACCGTAAGCTCCGGCAGCACCGCCAGCGCCCGGCTGGCGTGTCCGCGGCCATATCCGTGTACGCCGTATGCGATTCGCAAGTCTTACCCTCCGTCGGCACGAGGACGTTCCCTGTCGGAAGACTACCACGCAAAATGGGGACAGTCACCTATTTTCAAGGCGTTGGCGTGGTTGGCTACACGGCCTGTTGCGTACGATCTGCCCGCGAGGCCGATGCGTCGGTAGGGACAGGAAATACGTGACTGTCCCCATTTTATTTGAATTGTCTGTGAGGAAGCTTGACGCGGCGTCGGCGGATAGCTAGGATAATAGGTGCGCTTGGTGACAACAGGCGTAGCAGCAGGGCCGCGGCCGGTTGGGCGATGCGGCCTGGCCGAGGCCGCCGGGGAGGCCTGCGAAACCCGGGCAAGAACACGGGTGGCGGGCCGCACGGTAAGGTTGTCGGCAAATTTTCTCTGAAAAAAGCTTCCGAGGGGTAATTCGCCCCTTGACTGCACCGGGCGGATGATTAGAATGCCTCGGATGCACCACGGGTCGGCGATTCGGTTGGCCCGTTTTTTGGCTCATCGCTATTTGACAAGTGAACAGTGTTGTTGCTGCGAGGATGTGCCCCGTTCGCGGTCGGCCGGCAACGGTCGGCGGCGGACAATCCTTTACAAGAAGTCGGATCGGCTGTTTTGCGACGGGTCGGTCCGGCCCGGCAGATATTAACGTTTGCCGGGTGGGTCCTTCGCGGACCCTGTCGGGTCACCCCAAAATTGACCCGGCAACAGGTTCAACCTCAGTTGCTCGTTTCTTCCGCATTGCGGGAGAGCGGCGATAAATTAACTGAAGGGTTTGATCCTGGCTCAGAACGAACACTGGCGGCGTGGATTAGGCATGCAAGTCGCGCGAGAAAGTTCCCTTCGGGGAACGAGTACAGCGGCGAAAGGGTGAGTAATGCATGGGCAACGTACCTCCTGCACGAGGATAGCTGCGGGAAACTGCAGGTAATACTCGATGAGACCACGGCTCCCCAAGGAGCAGCGGTCAAAGGCGGGGATCCCTTCGGGGACCTGTCGGCGGGAGAGCGGCCCATGTCCTATCAGCTTGTTGGTGAGGTAACGGCTCACCAAGGCGACGACGGGTAGCGGGACTGAGAGGTTGGCCCGCCACACTGGGACTGAGACACTGCCCAGACTCCTACGGGAGGCTGCAGTCGAGAATCTTCCGCAATGGGCGAAAGCCTGACGGAGCGACGCCGCGTGCGGGAAGAAGCCCTTCGGGGTGTAAACCGCCGTCGAGGATTACCAAGCAAAGGGAGCCAATATCTCCCGGCGCTGAGGAGTCCCAACGGAAGCCACGGCTAACTTCGTGCCAGCAGCCGCGGTAAGACGAAGGTGGCAAGTGTTGTTCGGAATCACTGGGCTTAAAGGGCACGTAGGCGGATCGTCAAGCGTCCTGTGAAAGCCCTCGGCCCAACCGAGGAATTGCAGGGCGAACTGACGGTCTTGAGGCAGGTAGGGGCGAGTGGAACTCTCGGTGGAGCGGTGGAATGCGTAGATATCGAGAGGAACGCCGGAGGCGAAGGCGACTCGCTGGGCCTGTCCTGACGCTGAGGTGCGAAAGCCAGGGGAGCAAACGGGATTAGATACCCCGGTAGTCCTGGCTGTAAACGATGTCCACTAGGCCGGAGATCTTTTGATAGGTTTCCGGCCGAAACAAAAGCGTTAAGTGGACCGCCTGGGGACTACGGTCGCAAGGCTAAAACTCAAAGGAATTGACGGGGCCTCACACAAGCGGTGGAGCATGTTGCTCAATTCGATGCAACGCGAAGAACCTTATCCTGGGCTTGACATGTTTGGATGCCCCCCGGGAAACCGGGCTCGGCTGCCCTTCGGGGTGAAACTTACACAGGTGCTGCATGGCTGTCGTCAGCTCGTGTCGTGAGATGTTGGGTTAAG
>JBNGDC010000011.1:0-35557 GCA_049975485.1 Phycisphaerae bacterium
GATGCGCCTTATTTCGGTCTGTGGCGTGCGGAGCTGGAAGATGAGACTGTGCCCGCCGCGAAGGTCGATGCCCAAGTCCAACCCGCGTGCATACAGCGACCAGCCGAGCATCACGACCACAGCGGCCAGCAGCAAGAATTTCAGAGATAGATTTTTTCCGTTCATGTTTTCCCTGCATGAGATTGCGGACGCCGCCGCGTCCGTCGGATTCGGCGCCAGTCATGTGCGCGCAGCCAACCGTCACAGAATTCGGCATTGTCCGGCCCGACCCGCCAACCGTCAAGCAAAACTGCGCGTCCGAAAAGCCCTGTCGGACCGCCCGACGGGGCACGCGCCGAACGCCAGGGACCCGTACTTCTGTTGTCGGACATCTCCGCCGGCGCCTGCAGACGGGATGAGAAAACATACGTTCCCCGATGCATTTGGGTTCGCGGTTGGAATTCCGGCCTGGTCAGTGGTTGAAGTGTCGCCGGCCGGTGAACACCATCGCCAAGTCAAGCTCGTCGGCCCGGGCGATTACGTCCTCGTCCTTCTTGGAGCCGCCGGGCTGAATAACGGCCGTCGCGCCGATTTCGCTGGCCCATTCCAGGGAGTCCGGGAAGGGCAGGAACGCGTCGGACGCCATCACGCAACCTGCCGGATCGACCTCGTTGCCGCCCCCGTAGCTACGGGCGATATCGCCCGCGAGACGGGCGGAGTTGACCCGGCTCATCTGTCCGGCGCCGGCGCCGAGCAGTGCCAGGTCCTTCGCAAAGACGATGGCATTGGATTTGACGTGTTTGCAGACCCGCTCCGCGAAGGCCAGGTCCTTCCGCTGCCGGTCATCGGGTTTGCGGCGGGTGACGACGTTCCATGATTCCTCGTCGCTGCCCAGCACGTCGCGGTCCTGCACCAGCAGTCCGCCGACCACGTATTTGAGCTGCCGCTCGCGGTTTCGCCCGCCGGTAAGCTCCCCGCAGGCGAGCAGGCGGACGTTGGGGCCCCAGCCCTTGCGTGCGCGGATGATCTCGACGGCCTGGGCGGAGAACTCCGGGGCGATGACTATCTCGGCGTAGAAGCCGCCGGCCCCGCGCTGCTTGCCCCAACGCTGGTAGGTTTCCACGATGGCCGTGGCAAGCTCGTCCGTTACCGGCCTGTTGACCGCGATGATGCCGCCCATGCAGGCGTTCACGTCGCCAAAATACGCCTTGCGATACGCCTCGACCAAATCCTCGTCCACGGCCACACCGGCCGGGTTGGCGTGCTTGATAACCGCCACAGCCGGCTCTTCGAACTCCTTGACCAGCTCCAGCGCGCCGTTGGCGTCGTAGTAGTTGTTGAAGGAGATTTCCTTGTCGCCGGCGATAAGCTCGGCGCGGGCGATGCACGGCTCGGAGTCGTCGCGTCCGACGTAGAAAGCGCCTTTCTGATGCGGATTCTCGCCATACCGCAGGTCGCGCACCTTGCTGTAGCTCAGGGCCAGGTGGTCGGGCATGTCCATGCCCGCCTGTCGGCTGAGGTAGTCAACAATGGCCGAGTCGTACGCACATGTCAGAGCGAACGCCTCGCGCGCCAGCATTGCCCGAAGCTCCGCCGATACGCCCCCGCTGCCGCGGATGTCCGCCAGGACTTCGCCGTACTGCCGCCCGGACGTTACGACCGTGACGTAACGATGGTTCTTGGCCGCGGCGCGGATCATGGTCGGTCCGCCGATATCGATCATCTCGACGGCCTCTGCGAGCGTGGCGTCGTCGCGGTCGGCGACTTCGCTGAACGGGTACAGCCCCACGCAGACCAGGTCTATCGGCTCGATGCCGTAGGTCTCCATATCCTTGCGGTGTTCGGGGTCCTCGCGGTCGGCGAGGATGGCGCCGTGGACCTTGGGATGCAACGTAACCACCCGGTGGCCGAGCATCTGCGGAAAGCCCGTCCAGTCGGATATGCGCCGCACGGCAACGCCCGCTGCCTCGATGGCGTCGGCCGTCCCGCCGGAGGACAGTATCTCGGCGCCTTCTTCGGCGAGGGCACGGGCAAACTCGGCGATGCCGGTCTTGTCGAACACGCTGATGAGGGCGCGCCGGATGGGACGCACGTCGGAGTCTTTATGCTCTGGTGTCGCTGCTGTCATGGTGATTGCTTTTGGCGGCCGGCGACGGAGTTTAATTTACTCACCCTGGTCCCGACGGAGGTCTTCCACTGTCAGATACCCGGCCTCGACGTGCCGGATGCAGGTAATCCTGCCGTCGGGCGTGGCCACATAGATGGCGGGGGCCGAAACGTTGTCCGCGAACAGCGAGAAGCCCCGCAGTTCGACGGACCGGTCAAGCTCGCCGGTAACCTCGTCGCGGACCTGCAACCGCCCGCCCGCATCGATGACGTACGCCTGACCGTCCATCACCGCCAGGACCCGCCGCCCCTCCGGCAGCGACCAGCGGGGCGAGCCGTCGGTAAGTCTGATGGCGTAGAACCTGTCGCGCTCGGCGTATTGGAAGATGGTGTTCTCGCCGACCTGGATGGGGTCCCGGAGCGGACCTTCGCAGACAAAGGGAACGTCCCACAGGGACTGGCCGCCGGCGGGGTCGAAGGCATAGATGCGGTTATCCTCGCTGGGGACGAAGCAGCCGCGGTCGTCCACGTGGAAAGCGGTGGTTATCGGACCGGTGGTTGTCCGCGACCACAGCAGGTTCCGCTCGTTGGAGGCGGCGGCTGAATAGAACTTGCCGTCCTCGCCGCCGACGTAAACTGCGTCGCCGTGGCAGACCAGCGGCGCGCTGAGCATATCCTCGGTGGTCAGCGTCCAGGCCCGCACCGCCGGCGCCAATCGTATGCAATGGAACCACCCACGGGTATCGCCGACATAGTACCGTTGTCCGTCGGTGTCGCCGCCGGTGTTTGCGGCAAAGCCCAGCTCTATATCGCGCACAATGCTGCCGTCGTCACGGTCGATTACGAGCAGTCGCTGCAACGAGTTGATGAGCACCGCGTCCATCGGCTCGGGCATCTCGGTCTCGACCCGCCGCATTATCTCCATGACCCCGATGGGCTCGGCGGGCAGGACCATGTCGTCGGCATGTACCGGCTCGAAGACCGTATCTTCCGGAGGCGCGACACGAACGGTCCAGTCCCACAGCCCCCTGGCGGCGTCCACGGCGAACAGACGGTTGTCGCTGCTGAGGGCGTAGAGCCGCTCGTCCAGCAGGAATAGGCGCTGGATGGTCTCGTCGCCTTCCAGGGGCAGCCGGATGTCCCAGTAATACTGGAGGTCGGACTCGGCAAGCACCTCCGGGGGCGTGAAACCGTCCCACATACCGTCTCCATTACCCGTGCAGCCGGCGATAGAAACAACGCCGACCGCCAGGGCTATGCCAGCCAGCATGGTTCGCATGAGCGACTCCTTCCGGCCGACGGTTCTCCGCCGGCCCGGTCTGCGGTTCAAACGTCGCGGATGACCCGCGGCGCCGTCATATGTCCGTTGGCACGTATTCGCACAGGTCGACGCTGTGGTCCTGCTCAAAGCGACGCAGGCGTTGTATCCGCTCCAGGTCGTCCGTAATGCGGTGGGCGAGCTTGAAGATATAGGGTCTGCCCTCCAGGCGGGCTTTGAGGTCGGCGACCATCTCGTCCCAGTCACCCTCGTAAAGCTCGGCCTTAAGCACGACCAGCATGCGTTCTTCGCGGCTCATGGTTTCCACGAACCGCCGCACAGCGTCCTCGCACTTGCCCTGGGCGGAGTTCACTGGCGCACCTCGGCTAGTTCAGGCCTGCGGTGAAGCTTCACCGGAAGCCGCGGTTCTCCGCCGCGGCAAGGCAGGCATACTACGACCGGAAGGGGGCGTTTGCAACCGCTTTATGAGGCGCTCCCTCAGCCGGAGAACCTACTTCAGCGGCACGATTCCCCGGCGCAGGGCGTACTTGACCAGGGAGGTCTGGTCGTGAATGTCGAGCTTCCGCATCAGGCGGGTGCGGTGGGTGTCAACCGTCTTGACGGCCAGGCCCAGTTGCTCGGCTATGACACGGTTCGTCTTGCCCTCGGCCACAAGCTGAAGCACCTGCCGCTCTCGGGTCGTCAGGCGGTCATAGGGGTCGGGCCTGCCGTCGCCGTCACCCTCCGGGGCATGGCCGATATGAATACCGGAGCCAAGGTAAAGCTCACCCCGGCCCACACGCCGGACAGCTTCGACCAGCTCCTCGGCCGCGGCTTCCTTCAGCAGATAGCCCGATGCGCCGTACTTCAGACCGGTGGCCACAAACTCCTTGTTGTCGTGCATCGTGAGCATCAGCACCGAGATGCCCTTGAACCTGTGGGTGATATCGCGACAAACGTCCAGCCCGTTAAGCCCGGGCATGGTGATGTCCAGCACGACCACGTCGGGCTTCTGCCTGCGCACCTCGGAGACAACCGCCAGCCCGTCGCCGCACTGCCCGACAACCTCGATCCCCGGTTCCCGGTCCAGAGCTTCGGCCAGCGCCTCGCGCACCATCGCGTGGTCGTCAGCCAGAAAGACACTGATCGGATGGTCGGTCATTTGCCCTCGTGTTATCTAAAACCGTCGGCCGCCATATCAACGGCAGGGCAGTTTATCCGTTTTGCGCGGGGAAAATTCTAACGATGCGTCTCAGTTTCTGCCCCGAGCCCAAATGCGCTATATACTGGCGGAAACCCTATCTCCGCCGACACCTGTGGAATTTTACGCATCAGCGAAAGCGGACGGCAAGGAAAAACGTGTAGGGTAATCACCTTAAACCCAGCAGTTTTCTTGTCTTGTGTGTCCGGCATGTCCGGCTCCCGCCGGAATTCGTTCCTTATTATATGACGCAATTCGGAAAGACCCGCAAAATCCATCCGACAGTTCCCACATCGGCACGTGCGGCGTTACAATGAAACGCACACATATACTTTGGGCACGTTCAGGCGGCAGGGGCGGCAGATTACGCTTTTGGTGGCAGGCGAGCATACAGAATGGGCCAGGACGACCGGACACCTCGAGACAGCTTCCAGCTCGCCACCAACGGGGGATGGTTCCGCGACCTTTTCGAGCATGCCCCGCTTTGCGTCTTCGAGGAGGATTTTTCCAGGGGGCAACTTCGGATAATCCAGGCCAACCGCCGCGCGGTGGACACCTATGGATGGTCCCGGCGGGAGCTTACCCAACTGGACCCGCTGGAGATGGTCCCGCCCGAAAGCAGGGACGATTTCCAGCGCATAATGGAAGCGGTCCGTTCCGGACGGACCATAACCACCGAAAGCACCAATCGCCGTCGCGACGGAAGGGTATTCCCGGTCCGCGTCAGCGCCTCGGCCACCACACAAGAAGGTCGTGCGATCGTGATGGTGGAAGACATCTCCCAGTCGCGGCAGGCCGAAGCGACCTTGCGGGCGCTTCTGAATGCTTCGCAGGACCGCGCCCTGCTGCTGGAGACCGACGGGACCATTGTGGAACTGAACGTCGAGGCGGCTCGCAACCTGGGCTCGAGACCGGAGGAACTGAAAGGAAGAAAGCTTCGCGAGTTCTTTCCGGATGAGCTTACGGCTTTGCGGCGCAAGCATTTCCGGGCCGCCATAGAAACCGGCCGCCTCCAGCGCATTGTGGACAACACCTGGGACATCATCTTCCAGATGGACTTGGCGGGCAATTACACGTTCGGCAACAAGGCCGCCGAGCGCATCCTGGGATACCGACTGGACCAACTGCTCCGCATGAACTACACCCAGATAGTCGCGCCTGAAGATGTGGATACCGTTCGGCAGCGCATTCAGGCGCGGCTCGAAGGCAAACCACTGTCCCAGCCGTTCAGTTTCGCCGCCATCCGAGCCGACGGCGAGCGCATCTTTCTGGAGCTTTCCACCACCGGAGTATATGAGGACGGCGTGCTGGTGGCCATCCAGGGAGTCGCCCGCAACATCACGAGGCGTCGCCGCACCGAGCAGGCCCTGCGCGACGCGCACCGCAAGCTGATAACCGCACGCGAGGACGAACGCCGCCATCTGGCCCGTGAGCTTCACGACTCACTGGGACAGCAACTGGCCGCCATGCGGCTGCTGCTGCGAAACGCACTGAACGAATGTGATGCCGAGAACATACGGAAGGCACACGAGCAGTTGGTCCGCAGCTCCCAAATGTGCAACACGATGGTCTCGGAGGTACGGGAGATCTGTCAGGGGCTGTATCCGGCCGCTCTGGAGTCGCTGGGGTTGGCGGCGGCGATCAGGGATCTGTGTTCCCAGTGCGACATGTGTCATATAACCTGCTGCTGTGGACTGGAATCCGGCGGCGAGGACGTCCGGTTCCCGACGGAAATCGAGATCGCCCTGTATCGCGTCGCCCAGGAGGCGCTGAGCAACGCCCTGCGGCACGCAAACGCCGAACACATATGTTTTGACCTGGACAGCGACGAGCAGCGCGTTACTCTGCGTGTCACCGACGACGGTAAGGGCTTCGATCCCGAAAACGTCGCCGGTCACGGTCTGGGCCTCAGCAGCATGACCGAGCGGATGGAGGCGGTGGGCGGCACGCTGGATATCAACAGCCGGCCCGGCCATACAGAGGTGGTAGCCACCGTACCGCTCGGCGAGAACCCCTCGGAATAAACCCCGAAAGGCGGCAATTGGACGCACTGATATTCGACTTCGACGGCGTGGTGGTGGATAGCGAACCGGTTCACCTGTGGGGCTTTCAGCAGGTGCTTGCGGGCCTGGGCGTGGAGCTTTCCCAACGAGACTACTACGAAAAGTACCTCGGCTTCGACGATCACGATTGCCTTGCGGCCGCCCTTACCGCAGCCGGCATGCGATACAGCGAAACGCTGCTGCAGGAGCTGACCGAGCAGAAGACCCGGCTGGTCCAGAAGGCGTACAGGGAATCCATCCGGCCGCTGGGCGGCGCGGTGGAGCTTATCCGGGCGGCGGCCGAGGCGGCAGTAGCGCTGGCCGTCTGCTCAGGCGCGCTGCGGAAGGAAATCGAGCTGGCGTCGCGGACCATCGGCGTGTGGGATCGCTTCAGCGCGGTCGTATCGGCCGAGGACGTCTCGAAGGGCAAGCCCGACCCGGAGGGATACGTCCTGGCCCTGCAACGGCTGGAGGAAAAGCTCGGGCGGGGTTTCGCCCCCACCGACTGCGTCGTGGTCGAGGACTCTCCGGCGGGCATACAGGCGGCCGTCGCCGCGGGTCTGCACGTGCTGGCGGTGACCAACTCCTACACGCACGAGTCGCTACAGGGTGCCGACATGGTCGTCGATTCGCTGGAAGAAGTCTCCCTCGCCGACCTCGACCAACTCGCAGAAAGCCGCGATTAATTGCGACAACGCCACATCCCCACGCCAAATCGTGGCTCGCTGAGACGCCGAGGGCGCAGAGCGAAAAGTCGTAGATCGGACATACCTGCCCGACGAGCCGCGAATGGCAAATCGTGGATGTATGAATAGACCATGGCTTCAGCCATGGTATCACGCAGCAGGCGGATCCGGTTTTACAGGGCGTTTACACCCTTCCCCCGGCTGGTGGAAGGGCGTTAAAACGGGCTGAACCAGCAGACGTACACCCTCTCTTGACACCACGGCTGAAGCCGTGGCCTGGCAAAAATCTTAGAAGCGTTTTCAGAACTGAAGTGCCTGGCTTCGAGCGGGTTTCTCGCCGTCCGGCCGCGTCCGCCTGCATCGACGAATCCCTTGATTCGCCTGCTTCGGCGTCCTTGCCGGCCGACGCGACCCCTCGCTCTCGGGCCAACGGCCCAGTTATGAAACCACTTCTAGCGCGTAGAAGGCCGCGCATACCTGCCCGGCAAATGGATCAGCTCACCCCTGCGGGTATTTCCAGTCGCGACTGGCCGCAACCGCGATAGAGCGGTCCGTCGTCCGTGACAGACTTCACGCACCCACTATCCGCCTGTACAGCCGCTCTACCTGCTCGACCATGCGGCGGTGATCGAACATCTCGCGGCAAATTTCCCGACCGGCCGACCCAAGCCGCTCGCGAAGCTGAGGCGAATCGGCCAGCGTTTCTATCGCCAGTCGCAGGCCCTCCACGTCCTTCGGCGGCAGCAGTATCCCGGTATCCGCGGATACGACCTCCCTCGCCCCGGCGATGTCGAAGCTCACAACCGGTCTGGCGGCAAGCATCGCCTGCGGCAGGGTCCGCGCCAGTCCCTCCCGCAGCGAGCAGTGCACCAGAATATCCGTGGCGTGCATGACCGCAGGAATCTGTTCCGGCGGCAGAAGCCCGGTAAGGTGGAAACGGTCGGTGAGGCCTTTGTCGGCGATGTCGGCCTCTATGCGCCTGCGCAGCCGCCCGTCGCCGACCAGGCAGAAGTGCACGCGGTCGTCCTCGACCCGCTCGGCCGCCGACAGCAGCAGGTCGTGCCCCTTCAACTCCGCCAGCCGGGAGACCTGAGTCACCAGCACCGCGTCGTCCGGCAGCTTCAGGGCGCTGCGGAACTCGTCGGCCTCGCCCGGGCGGTTCAGGTAGGGCTCCACCTCCATGCCGCTGTAGATGGTGGTGTACTGCTCCGGCGTCCCCACGCCGGCTGCGAGCGCTTCGTGCGTCATGGCATCGGCGACGGAGATTATCGCGTCGGACCGCTTCGCCGCCCGGCGTTCCAGGGCGATATACAGTCGATTGCGCCACCATCGCTCGTAGCTGTGGAACGCCAGGCCGTGGATGGTGTGCACCACCTTCATCCCGCCGAGCTTCTCCGCCGCCTTGCGGGCCAGTATGCCCGCCTTGGACGAATGCGTATGCAGGATATCCGGCGACAGTTCCGTCAGCATCTCCCGCAGCCGTCGCCCGGCCCGGGCGTCGCGGAAGGGATGTATCTCCCGCCTCAGGGAGTCGATTACCTCCACGCGGTATCCCCCTGCCCTGGCTCGGCTCATCAGCTCGCCTTCCGGTCCAAGCGGCGGTCCGGTGATGAGCGTAACCTCGTGGCCGCGGTCGCGGAGACCCTCGCAGGTCAGGACGGTGTTCTCCTGGGCGCCTCCGAGGATGAGCCGGGTTATCACGTGGCAGATCTTCATCTGGCTCGCACCCTGCGGCGGCTACAGCCGAAGACTCAGCTTCATCCCCGCAAACGCACCGTCGGATACATCGATGCGGTTCCGGTCGCGGTCGTCGTACTCCTCGCCCTCGAACCAGAACCGGTCGAAGGCGTAGCCCGCGAAGCCCTCCAGCGACAGGTTCCTGCCTATCCGCCAGACGGCGCCGCCCCGCACCTGCTTGGAGTAGAAATAGAGCCGGTCGTCGTTGTCGCCGCGGTCGTGGCGCAGGAACCGCTCGCTTGACCAGTCGAATGCGGCGTACAGCTCCAGTTGCTCCAGCAGCCGGTAACCCACACGCCCGTGAACCGTCCGCGGCATCAGGTAGCTTGCCGTCAGCTCTACGGCCTCCATCCCCGCCGGCCGCCATCGCACAGACGCCAGCGGCGCCCCGGCCAGCAGTTCGAAGTTCTCGCCGCCCTGCCAGTGCCAGCCGAAGCCGGGCAGCGGAACGTGACGGCAGAACTCCCGCGTGTTGGAGTAATTCAGCAGGAAGACCCACGCGGAATTGTCGCCGGCGGGCAGGCGGTAGAAGCCCGTCGCGTCCACCGACACTTCCTCGTCACTGGCGAAGGGCTTGTCGGACGGCGAGCCGACTTCCACGCGCAAGCCCAGCAACCGCCCCTCATCAAGCAGACGGCGGTAATTCGCGCCCACGCTCACGTCCCACAGGTGGGTCGGAAAACCCTCACCGGTATCGGGCAATATCGCGCCGGTGTCCATATCCCAGGCGTCCAGGCCGGCGGTCATCGACAGCTCGTTGACCTCGTCGGACCACAGCGGGCTGAGCACCCGCATAGAGTGGGTCGTCCAGCCCATCTCGGCGTCCTGTTCGCTGACGCCTCGGGAGCAGTCGTGCTCCACGTTGTAGCTCACGGCCGTCGCATCTCGGCCGAAGCCCTCTGGGTCGAACCATCGCAGCAGGTTGTCCTGCCCCGCGGCCATGTGGGCAACCGAGGCAAACGCAATGGCGGCAATCAACACACGATGCATGAGACTTTCCTTTCAGTATGGCCCCAACGGCTGAGCAGCCCGTCCGTGGAAGCATTTCAACGGATTCTGGCACGCCCGGCAAGACTTGGTATCCTTACCTGCCGGATTGCATGGCACGCAGTCACATAACAGAGAGGACCGAAGACCATGACCTCAGATGCGGATGCTCAGCTCAACACCCTCACCGACGCCGAGGCCGCCGACGGCTGGAAACTGTTGTTCGACGGCAAGGACCCCGCGAAGCACTGGCGCGGCTTTCGCAAAGACCACTTGCCCGACGGCTGGGTGGTGGACGACGACGCCATTCACCGAGCCGACAAGGCCGGCGACATCGTCACGCTCGAGCAGTTCTCCGACTTCGAGCTGAAGCTGGACTGGAAGGTCTCCGGACCGGGCAACAGCGGCATATTCTTCCGCGTCAGCGAGGACGAGGACGCCGTCTGGAAGACCGGGCCCGAGATGCAGGTGCTCAACAACGACGTGCACCCCGACGGCAAGAATCCGCTCACCCGGGCCGGCAGCAACTACGCCCTGCACGCCCCCGCCGTGGACGCCTGCAAGCCCGTCGGCGAGTGGAACCACGTGCACATCGTCGTCAAGGGCACGCACGTGGAGCTTTGGCTCAACGACCGGAAGGTCGTGGAGTACGAGCTTCTCAGCGACGACTGGAACCGCCGCGTCGCCGAGAGCAAGTTCTCGAAGTTCCCCAACTACGGCCGGGTCGAGCGAGGGCATATCGCGCTGCAGGACCACAACGACCCCGTGTGGTTCCGCAACATAAAGATCCGCCCGCTGGACTGAGCCGCCCCGACAATGCAAACGCCTGACAGGTCGGGCCTTTCGCCCGCCGGCTGTGGCGGGGATAATCCCCGGCCATGAGTGCGGACGAGGTCAACGACTCCCACAGCGAGCGCGAGGGCTTTTTCGGAGCGGCCAAGGTGGTGGCGCTGCTTACGCTGCTTTCACGCGTCCTGGGGATGTTGCGCGACATAGCCATCGTCGCCCTGGGGGCGACCCGCGCGACCGACGCGTTCTGGACGGCGTTCACCGTGCCGAACCTGTTCCGCCGTCTGTTCGGCGAGGGGGCGATGTCGGCCGCCTTCGTGCCCGTCTTCACGGAGGTATCCGAGGCGAAGGGCTGGGACAAGGCGCGGCTGGTGTTCGCCAATGTGGCCGGCCTGCTGGCAGTGGTGCTGGCGGGGATACTGGTCCTGGCGGAAATCGGCCTTTTCGCCGCCTTGCTGCTGGCCCCGGGCGACTGGGACCGCCAGTTGCTACTGCAACTGCTGATGGTCCTTTTCCCGTTCATGTTCTTCATCTGCCTGCTGGCGCTGGGATCGGCCGCTCTGAACTGCAAAGGGCACTTCGCCTACCCGGCCTTCGCGCCGGTGCTGCTGAACGTCATTCTCATCGTTGCCGCACTGCTGGCGCACAGGTTCTTCCCCGCGGGTGACGTCGGGGCCTTGTACGTGTTGGGCATTGCGGTAGTAGTCGCCGGTGTGGTGCAGTTAGGCGGGGTTGTCTGGCTGCTGAAATCGGTGGACCTGAGAATCGCGCCGAAGGTGCGCCCGGTGCTGCCGGAGGCGAAGCGCATCGCCCGCCTGGTGCTGCCGATGATGATCCCGCTGGGCGTGATGCAGTTCAGCGCGTTCTTCGACCGTTTCTACGCCTGGATAATGACGGCCATGCCGGGCCGTGAAACCTTCTGGCTGTTCGGCGCGGAAATCCAGAAGCCGCTCACCACCGGCGTGGTGACGCGGCTTTACGCGGCCAACCGGCTGTACCAGTTCCCCATGGGAATACTCGGCATCTCGCTGGCGACAGTGGTGTTCCCGCTGTTCAGCCGATACGCCGCCCGCAAGGACCACGCCGCACTTCGCGACACCACCAACCGTGCGATGCGGCTGGCGCTGTTTCTGGGGATACCGGCGGGGCTGGGGCTGGCGATTCTCGCCCGGCCGACCATACAGGTGATATACCGGCACGGACGCTTCCGCCCGGAAGACGTGACGGCCACGGCCTTCATACTCCAGATGTACTGCCTGGGGATGTGGGCGTACTTCTGCAATCACATCCTGCTGCGGGCGTTCTTCGCCCAGCAGGACACCTCCACGCCGCTGAAGGTCTCCCTGGTGCTCACAAGCGTTAACATTCTGTTGGTGGTGACGCTGATCTTCACCCCGCTGCGGGCAGGCGCGATGGGACTGGCCACGGCGGCGGCGGCGGCCGTGAACGTGCTGCTGCTGACCTGGGTGCTCAGGCGGCGCTGGGGTCGCATTGGCTTCCGGCGTATATTACGGTCGCTGGCGCGTACGGCCGTCGCGGCCGGCTGCATGGCCGGTGCGGTTGTGGCGGTGCAGTATCTGTTCGGGACTGTCACGGACGGCTGGACCGACGAATGGACCGGCGAAGTAGTCGCCCTGCTGGCGGCGGTCGTCGCCGGCGGCGGCGTGTACGCAGCCGTCGCGGCGATTCTCCGGAGCGAGGAGCTGCCGGAGCTGCTCGGCGCGGTCAGACGAAAGGTTTCCTCCACTGCCTCCAAGCGAAACGGTGAGCACTTATAATGGTGTGCGAACCGGGAGAGATACATGCTCACTCAGCAGACCATACCGGACGAGTACAGCCGGCTTGACGAAGACAAGCTCGACGCCCTTATCCGCAAGCGGCGGGAGCAGCTCGGCGAGCGTTTGTGCATACTCGGCCACCACTACCAGCGAGACAAGGTCATCCGCCACGCGGACTTCACCGGCGACAGTCTGAAACTCTCCCGCCAGGCGGCCGAGCAGACCGACGCCGATTTCATCGTCTTCTGCGGCGTGCACTTCATGGCCGAGTCCGCGGACATACTGTCGGCGGAGCATCAAAAGGTGGTCCTGCCGAACCTGGAAGCCGGCTGTGCGATGGCGGACATGGCCGACGTGCCGGCCGTCGAAGAGGCGATCGACGAGCTATCGGAGATGACCGACGAGAAGATTGTGCCGGTTACGTATGTCAACTCCGCGGCCGCCATAAAGGCCGCCACCGGCCGTGCCGGCGGGGCCTGCTGCACCAGCTCCAACGCACAGCGCGTCTTCGAGTGGGCGCTTAAGAGCGAAGCCGACGGCGGCGCCGGCGGAGGGAAGATCTTCGCGATCCCCGACAGGCACCTGGGTCTGAACGTGGCCGTCGCCATGGGCTACAGCCCCGACGACTGCGTGCTCTACGAGCCGAACAAGATAAACGGCGGCCTGACCGCCGAGGACGTCCAAAAGGCGAAGTTCATCCTCTGGCGCGGCTACTGCTACGTGCACCAGCTCTTCACGCCGGAACACATCCACAACGTCCGCCGGCGACACGAGGACATCCGCGTGATGGTCCACCCCGAATGCCCCTATGAGGTCGTGCAGCTTGCCGACGACGTCGGCAGCACCGAGCAGATTATCCGCAAGCTCGAAGCGGCCGAGCCGGGAAGCAAATGGGCCATCGGCACCGAGAGCAACCTGGTCAACCGCCTGGCGAAGATACACAAGGACAAGTTCGTTCGTGTGCTGTCGGATGCGCCGGCGTCTTGCTTCCAGATGGGGCGGATAGACCTGCCTCATCTGGCGTGGGCGCTGGACAACCTCGCCGAGGGCGACGTGGTCAACCGCATCACCGTGGAGCCGGAAGTCGCGGCCGATGCCCGCACCGCACTGGAGCGGATGATCAGCATCTAGCCGGTTGATTGTGTGACTGGTTAACTGGTTATATATTCGGCTCTTGCGCTCGATTCAGGGGGCTTTCCAGGTTCCGGGTGGACCTGGAGTTTATCTCCCTTGCTGTTTGTGCCGATAGAGAGGGTAAGCAGTACGCACTTCAAGGCCTTCGTGATGGGAGATCGGCGTATGAACGTGTTAATCATCGACCCGGACTGGCAATTCACAGAGCAGGCAATGACCACGCTGGAGCGCAAGGGAAGCGTGGTACTCTCCCAGCCGGACCCCGACCACGCCCTTAACCAGGCCCGCGCCTGGCGACCCGACGTGGTCATCGTAGCGGCCGAGCTTGCCCCCAGCGGCGTTCTGGAAGAGCTGTCCGCCCTTCCGCAGCGCCCGGGCATACTTTTGACCGGGTGGATGGACCGGACCGATCTCGTATGGCGCGCCTGGCAGAGGGGCGGCGACGAGCTGCTGATGAAGCCCCTCATGAAGGCGTCCGAGCTGCACGCAGCGATAGTGGCCGCCCTGGAATCGGCGGCCGTCGGAAAACGCACCGCCGCGGCGGCCTCGGCGTAGCTACGGGAGGCGCAACATCACAAGGACGTAGCTTGCCGTGGCGAAGCTGTGAGGCGAAGGCGCCGGGACACAAGATAGTCGCAAGAGCACTCAAAAGCCCCGCACACCCGAGCGGGGCTTTTTCTATGCTTGAAAAGCGTGTCGGCGGAATGCCGGCAAACACACCGCCGGCAGTCATCCCAACAGCACCAGTCCGAAGGCGATCAGAAGCCCGCCGGCAAGCAGCGGCGTCAGGACCAGCGCGGAGAAGTACAGGTCGAGGTACTGACGGTCGTTCTTGCTGGCGCCGGGACGGTCGAAGACGGCCGAGTCGAACCACGTGCTCCTGCCGCCTACCCAGCCCATAAGCAGCACGACGCCGGCGGCCATGCTCAATCCCCCCGCCGCAATGAGAACCACACCCAGCCACATGTGATTTGTCTCCTGCGGCCGAGAGTCTATCGCCCAGCCGGCGCCGCCGCCAGACCATATCGCCGCCTTAGAGGTCGCAGGTCTCAGGTCGTAGTCCGCAGGTCTTAAATAGGAGGCAATAGTCAGCCCTGCTCCGCTGAAGCTACGCAGGGCGAGGCGGGAGGCAAGAGTGGTCAACCAATCGGCAATCGGCAACCGAAAATCCGCAATCGGTCACACGTCGAGGTTCTTGACTTCCAGAGCGTGTTCCTCGATGAAGTTGCGTCGCTGCTCGACGTTCTCGCCCATCAGCAGAGAGAACAGCCGCTCGGCCTCCTCGGCCTCTTCGGCGGTGACGCGGCGGAGCTTGCGTCGCTGCGGGTCCATGGTGGTCTCCCACAACTCCTGTGCGTTCATCTCGCCGAGACCCTTGTAGCGCTTGATCTCGATTCCCCTGGAGCCGATCTCACGCACGCCGGGTGCGATCTGGCTGAGGTTGTCCAGCTCCAGCAGCTCGCCCTCGTTGACCAGTACGTACTTCGCGGGCGGCTTCTCGCCGGTAATATCCTCCTCGCGCATGACGAAGTAGTCCTCGATGGAAATGCTGCGGGACTTCAGTTCCTCGATGAGCTTCTCGACGTCACGGACCTCGTGCAGCTCGGCGCGTTGCTGTATGCGGTGACCGGTCTCGGCGCCTTCGTGTCCGGCGTCTTCCTCGTCCTCCTCGACGACGGCGTCCTTGAACTCGTCAATCAGGCGGTTGTACTCCTGCTCGCTGTGCAGGAAGTAGTCCTTGCCGTCAACCACCAGCCAGTGCGTGGGCAGCTTGCCCTCGCGGCGGTGATTCATCAGGTCCTCGAAGTCCAGACCGCGCCGCTCGATGATGCGGATCCTCTCGGCAAGCTGCTCC
Organism: Phycisphaerae bacterium; assembly: GCA_049975485.1. GTDB lineage: Bacteria > Planctomycetota > Phycisphaerae > SM23-33 > SM23-33 > PUND01. The sequence continues at coordinate 15,553 of JBNGDC010000011.1, forward strand.
AGGATATCCACCAGCGCCCGCAGGTCCTCGCCGCCGAACTCCTCGACGACCTCGGCCTGCTTGTCCTGCACGTCGCGGACCTGCAGCACCGTGCCGTCCAGACCCAGCTCCACCAGCGTGTCGCGCATCTTCCGCTCTTCCAAGACGTACTGGTAGCGCTTCTTGCGCTTCACCAGGTACAGCGGCGGCTGGGCGACGTACACGTGCCCGCTGTCCACCAGCAGCTTCATGTGACGGTAGAAGAAAGTCAGCAACAGCGTGCGGATGTGGCTGCCGTCCACGTCGGCGTCGGCCATTATTATCACCTTGCCGTACCGCAGGCGCGACAGGTCTATCTCGTCCTCGCCGATGCCGCAACCCAGGGCGGATATGAGCGTCTGAATCTCGTTGGAGTTCAGTACGCGATCCAGCCGGGCCTTCTCGACGTTCAGGATTTTCCCGCGTATCGGCAGTATCGCCTGGATAAGCGAGTCGCGCCCCTGCTTGGCCGAGCCGCCGGCCGAGTCGCCCTCGACGATGAACAGTTCCGTGTCGTCCACGTTGCGGCTGCGGCAGTCGGCCAACTTGCCCGGCAGCGTGCCACTGCTCAGCGCTCCCTTGCGACGGGTCAGGTCGCGGGCCTTGCGCGCGGCGTCGCGGGCGTACATCGCCTGCAGCGCCTTGTTGACGACGCGCTTGGCCTCGGTGGGGTGCTCCTCCAGCCAGGCGCCGAGCTGCTCGTTGATGACCGTGGTGACGAAGCTCTCCACCTCCGAGTTGCCCAGCTTGGTCTTGGTCTGGCCTTCGAACTGCGGGTCGGGAACCTTCACGGAGATGATGGCCGTCAGGCCCTCGCGCAGGTCGTCGCCCGTGGGAGAACTGTCTCCCTTTAACAGCTTCTGCTGACGGGCATAGTAGTTGATCGTCCGCGTCAGCGCGCTCTTGAAGCCGGACAGGTGCGTGCCGCCTTCGATGGTGTTGATGTTGTTTGCGAACGACAGGATGGTCTCGTTGTAGCCGTCCGTGTACTGGCAAACCGCGCTTACCACCAGCTTGCTCTCGGGGTCTTCCCTGGTGATCTGGATCGGCTTGTGCAGCGTCTGCTTGCCTTCGTTGAGATGCTCTACGAACGCCCGCAGACCCTTGTCGAACTTGAAGACCTCCTCCTTGTCCGCCCGCTCGTCCTTGAGCTTTATGGTCAGACCTTCGTTGAGGTAGGCAAGCTCCCTGAGCCGCCCGGCCAGCACCTCGTAGCGGAAACTTACATCGGGGAATATCTCCGGATCGGGACGAAAGGTCACCTTGGTCCCGGTGCGTTTGCGCTGGCCTATTTTTCGCAGCGGGTTCTTGATGCGCCCGCGCTCAAACTCCATGGACCAGACCGTCCCGTCGCGGCAGACCTCCACCTCCATCCACTCGCTCAGCGCGTTGACCACCGACGCACCCACGCCGTGCAACCCGCCGGAGACCTTGTAAACGTCGTGGTCGAACTTTCCGCCGGCGTGCAGGTGGCAGAAGACCACCTCCAGCGTGGAGACCTTCTCTGTAGGGTGCTCGCCGACAGGGATGCCCACGCCGTCGTCGGTGATGCTGGCGGACTCGTCCGGATGGATCACCACGTTGATGGTGGTGCATCGACCGGCCATCGCCTCGTCAATGGCGTTATCGACAATCTCCCATATCAGATGGTGCAGCCCGCGGGGCGTGGTGTCGCCGATATACATCCCGGGGCGCTTGCGGACGGCCTCAAGTCCGCGGAGCACCTTGATTTTCGTTTCGTCGTAAACGCCCTCGCCGGGCGCCGTCGGTTGTACTTCGGCCGCTTCTTTGGCCACGATTGCGTTCGCTCCCTTCGGTTCGAAGGATGGAAAGCTGCTTCAACAAGCTGCGAATACGCCCGCATGTGAGCGGCGCGGGACCCAATCAATCATTATCGTGAATCGTTTGGCGGATTGCCAGAAAAAACATCGCCGCACCCCGGGCGGCCGGAAGACGTAAACGCTGTATGAACAACTACTAACATTCCGAGAGAAACCGTGCGAATGTCGCCCGGGTTATTTTGCGTTCTTCGTCTCCCCGCCCGGCGTTACCCAGGCGTTTATCAGTCGCCTTCCCCCGCGAAAGCCGCCACCACGTAGTGCCCCAGGAACCACAGCAGGATCAGCAAAAAGCCGGCCATCATCAGCGCCAGCGGCACCGTAGGAGCTTCGCCTCGCCCGAAAATCGCCACCCAGACAAGTCCCGTCGCCACAAGCACCAGCCCAACCGCCATCCAGCCCACCCAGCCGGTAAACCGCACCCAGAAACCCGGTCGCTTCCGGACGTCCCCGGCGCCATGCTGAACAGCCGACGGTCTTGCGGGTAACACCACACCCCGCCCGCAACCCAGACAGGTCACCACGCCGCCCGCCTGTTCGTCGGGGAACTCGAACTCCGTACCGCAATGAGGACACTTGAAAGTATGCATGCCGAAACACCTCACTTGTCGGACAGCGTCTACGCTCATGTGCATCATAACACTTTCGACACCCCCTCGTCGCCCGCGGCGGCGCTAATGTCCTTGTCGGCCGTCCCGCACGCGCCTATGCTGAACCCCTGAGGACAGCGGGAGCTCATGATGGCAATCTATACCCGGGAAGGCGACGACGGATACGCCACCGACGCGCGAGGCGAGCGACTCTCCAAGGACGATCTCCGCTTCGAGGCGCTCGGCTCGCTGGATGAGCTGAACGCCCGGCTCGGGCTGTGCGCGACATCGGCCGAGCGGGAAGGTCTGCGCACGATCCACGACGAACTGGAGCAGGTGCAGGCGGAGCTTATGTCGGTCGGGACGATTGTCGCCGGTGTGGCCACGCCCGCGACCATTCTGCCCCCCCCCGGGTCCGTAGAGCGGATGGAGATGTTCATCGACGAGTGCTGGCGTCGTGCGGGGGAGCTGAAACACTTCATACTGCCCGGCGGCTGCGAGTCGGCCGGGCGGCTGCACGTGGCGCGGACCGTCTGCAGACGCTGCGAGCGTACCGTCGTCAAGGCGCGCAACGCCGGTGCGCACGTTCCGCCCGAGGTCCTGCGGTATCTCAACCGCCTGGGCGACCTGCTGTTCGCACTGGCCCGGCTGGCGAACCACGAAACCGGGCGCGGAGACGTTACATGGACGCCATGATCGGACCATACCTTACAGAAGAACTTCCGGGCATCGGCGGGAAGATAAAGGACCGTCCCGAAGATTTCCGTGTGGACGAGCTGCCCCTGTACGAGCCGAGCGGCGAGGGAACACACCTGTATTTCCGAGTGACCAAGCGCGGTCTGCCGACGCCGGAGGCGGTCCGCCTGATAGCCCGTCGCCTGGGCGTCCGCCCGACGGGCATCGGCTACGCCGGCAACAAGGATGCGCAGGCCGTCACCACGCAGTTGATGAGCGTCGAACACGTCTCGCCGGAGAAGCTCGCCGGCTTCGAGGACGACCGCATTGCCGTCGAGCCGCTCGGTCTGCACACCAACAAGCTCCGGCCCGGACACCTGGCCGGCAATCGGTTTACCATCCGCATCCGCGATGTGGACGCGTCGGCAGAGCCGGCGGCAAGGCGCGTTCTGGACGTTCTCGTCGCCCGCGGCGTGCCGAATTACTTCGGACCGCAACGGTTCGGCCAGCGAGGCGAGACGGGCAAGCTCGGCGAGGCGCTTGTGCGCAACGACCTGGACACGTTCCTCTCGCTGCTGCTCGGCTCCCCGGGCGGGCAGGACAGCCCGGCCGTGCGAGAGGCGCGGGAGCACTTCGAAGCCGGCGATTACGAAGCCGCCCTGCAAAGCTGGCCCGGCTCGTTCACCGAGGAGCGCCGGGCGCTTAAGGCGTATGTCAGGAGAGGCCGCCCCACCGCCGCCGTCGGCGCACTGGACAAGCGGCGCAAGCGACTGTTCGTCAGCGCGTTCCAGAGCGAGATTTTCAATGCGGTGCTCGCCCGTCGGCTGGACTCAATAGACCGGCTCTTCGACGGCGACCTGGCCATGAAGCACGACAACGGCGCGGTCTTCCGCGTCGAGGACGCGGCCGTCGAGCAACCCCGGGCCGACAGGTTCGAGATCAGCCCGACCGGACCGGTCCCCGGCTCGCGATGCGAGCTTGCCGACGGTCCCGGCGGCGAGATAGAGCGGGCGGTGCTCGCCGAACGCGGATTCGCGGACGATCTGCCGAAGAAGGTCGGCTCGCTGCGGCTGAGCGGAACGCGGCGGGCCCTGCGGTTCATGCTCGCCGAGCCGGAACTTTCCGCCGGCAGCGACGAGCACGGGGACTATCTGGAGCTTTGCTTTACGGCCGATACCGGCTGCTACGCCACCTGCGCGCTGCGGGAGATCATGAAATTGCGGAATGAGGATTGATGATTGCGGATTGCTCCGACTGCTGCTCGTGTGTTTTCTGGCGGGCAAAGCCGTTCGCATCGTATCGCCGCGGTTAAGCTCCAACGAATCGCCCATTCCTTTCAGTTCTCACCCACCCGGGGGCAATTTGCAGAGGCAGCAGCGGTCCGGGCGGCTATAATCGCGGTTTTACGGCTATGGGAAATCAGCGGATGGGCGAGCATACCGACGATCAAACCGACGCCCTCAACGGGCTGGACGTGCTCCCGGACGACCTCCGGCAGCGCCTTGAACAGGACACCTCACTCCAGCAGGTGGAGCTTTGCGCGCCCATCGACCTCGATGCGAATGGCCGATACACCGACGGGTATCTGGCTCTCACCGCCGACGCGATTGGCCGCTACATCCGCCGCGACGGCCAGTGGAAAGGCGACTGGCTGGAGCTTTCGGACATCGACGATGCGAAGATCGTCGAAGGCCTGGGCGTAAACATTCTTCGGCTGTTGTCCGAAGGTCGGCTGGTGGCCGAGCATCGCTTCACCCTTCGCCACGCGCGGCAGGTGGCCCGCCTGCATCGCCGTCTGGAGCAGTTGCTCACCGGCGGCAACGGCGAAACCGAGCCGGCCGAGGCCCCGCGACCCGACGAGAAGAAGGTCCGTTGTGAAAAATGCGGGCGTGTGATACCCGCCTGGAGCGAGTTCTGCCCGACCTGCATGAGCCGGCGGAAGATCCTCTTTCGCGTGATGGACTTCGTGAAGCCCTATAAGTGGCGCGCGATAGCCGGGGCAATGCTGGCGATAGCGGGCGTGGGACTGTCGCTGTTCCAGCCGTATCTGGCCAAGCCCATGGTGGACAAGGGCCTGGGTGGAACGCCCGGTTCGGGACCGAACTGGTCGCTGTTCGTAACGTACGTTCTGCTGCTGGGCGTGTTGATATTCGGCTCGGCCATCGAGAGGGGCTTTCAGTCGCGCCTGATGGCGGGGCTTGGCTCGCGAGTGGCCCGGGGCGTGCGCGACACCGTCTATAGACATCTGCACAAGCTCTCGCTGAGCTTCTTCGCCCGCAAGCAGACAGGTCAGCCGGTTACGCGCGTCACGACCGACAGCGACCGGCTGTGGGACTTCGTCGCCTTCACTGTCGTGGAGCTGGTGGTGGCGATTCTGACCATCCTCGGCGTGGGTGTGGCGCTGTTCATGATTCACTGGAAGCTGGCGGCCGTCGTGTTGCTGCCCGTGCCGGTGATGATCGCCCTGATGGTGTTCTTCCACAAGCGGCTGCACCACTTCTTCCGGCGGATAATGCACCGCTGGGGGCAGATGACCTCCGTCATAGCCGACGCCCTTCCCGGCGTGCGCGTCATAAAGGCCTTCAGCCAGGAACAGCGCGAGATAGACCGCTTCAGCGTCAAGAACCGGCAGGTGTACGACGAGGAAATGTCGCTGATAAGCACCTGGACGATCTTTGGTCCGCTGATGATGTTCTGCACTCAGGTGGGCATCATCCTGGTCTGGCTGCTGGGCGGTTAATGGGTGATCCGCGACTACCACAGCACCGACCCCGGCAGGATGACAGTCGGAACGCTGGTGGCGTTCGTGGGGTTTATGGGTATGTTCTACCGGCCTATTCACATGGTCGCCCACATGGACCGCATGCTGAACCGCGCCGCGGCCAGCGCCCAGCGGATATTCGAGATACTGGACACCGAGCCGGGCATTTATTCGCCCAGCTCCGCGAAAGAAGCCGGCGAACTCGAGGGGCGGATCGAGCTGCGCAACGTCAGCTTCAGCTACGACGGCATCCGCCGCGTGCTCAAGGACGTCAACCTGACCATCGAGCCGGGCCAGATGGTGGGCCTCGCCGGTCCCAGCGGCGGGGGCAAGACCACGCTGGTAAACCTGATATGCCGCTTCTACGACGTGCTAAGCGGACAGATTCTCATCGACGGCGTGGACGTTCGCGACTACGACCTCGAAAACCTGCGGCGGCAGATAGGCGTCGTGCTGCAGGAGCCGTTCCTGTTCCACGGCACGGTCGCGGAGAATATCGCATACGGCAACCCAGGCGCCGTCATAGACGACATACTCTCGGCCGCCCGGGCCGCCAACGCCCACGACTTCATCGTCGGCTTCCCCGACGGCTACGACACGCTCGTCGGCGAACGCGGACAGACCCTTTCCGGCGGCGAGAGGCAGCGCATCAGCATCGCCCGCGCGATCCTCAACAACCCGCGGATACTGATACTCGACGAGGCCACCAGCAGCGTCGATACCGAAACCGAGAAACTCATCCAGCAGGCGCTGGACCGTCTGGTCGCCAACCGCACCACCATCGCCATCGCCCACCGGCTCAGCACGCTCCGCAAGGCCGACCGGCTGGTGATACTCGAAGAGGGACGCATCGTCGAACAGGGCTCACACGAGCAGCTCGCAGGCAAGGAAGACGGACTTTACGCCAAGCTGCTGAAAATGCAGACGGAGACCCAGTCTGTAATCGCCTTGGGCTGAGAGGTGCGGCCTCGGACACCTCCGCATGGCGTTCGTGCCATCCGTGTTCTCCGAACCGGCGCGGCGGACGTGTGCGTCAGTAAGTGCTTTGCCTTGCCGCTCGTTTCCGTCGGGCATATCATCACCCCCGAAGGAGCGGGACCATGCCCGGACTTATCAAGCGTCACTCGCGGAAAGTGGGTCAGCCACCCGGCTCGCTGGTATTCGTCGGCGAGCGCAAGGCCGAGACCGTCGGCATCACACTCATCGACTACGACGACGACCGCTACGACGAGCGCAAGGTCTCAGTCGATCAGTGCACGCCTCTGAGAGAGACGCCCACGGTCTCGTGGATCAACATCGACGGGCTGCACGACACCGACATCCTGGAACGGCTCGGCGGGGATTTCGGCATCCACCCCCTGGTGCTGGAGGACATCGCCAACACCGACCAGCGGCCGAAGACGGAAGTCCACGAAGGATACCTCTTCATCGTCATGAAAATGCTCTCCTACGACGAGAAGACCGAGGAAGTGGGCGTCGAGCAGGTGTCGCTGATACTGGGCAGGAACTTTCTGCTTTCCTTCCAGGAGGCCCCGGGCGATGTGTTCGACGCGGTCCGCGAGCGTATCCGCACCAAGCGCGGCCGCGTCAGGCAGATGGGCGCCGACTACCTGGCCTACTGCCTGCTGGACGCCGTGGTGGACAACTATTACGTCGTACTGGAGAAGGTCGGCGAGAAGGTCGAAGCGCTGCAGGACCGGATAGTCTCCGACCCCGCCCCCGAGTCGCTTAACACGCTGCATCACATGCGACGCGGGGTTATCTACCTCAGAAAGGCCATCTGGCCTCTGCGGGAAGTCCTTGCGACGCTCCAGCGGCGCGACAGCGACCTCATAGTCGAAGGCACCGAGATATACATCCGCGACGTGTACGACCACGTTATCCAGACGATGGACAGCGTCGAGACCGTCCGCGAAATGCTTTCGGCCATGGTCGAAATGTACATGTCCAGCGTCTCTAACCGGATGAACGAGGTGATGAAGGTCCTGACCATCATTGCCACCATCTTCATCCCGCTGACGTTCATCGCCGGCATCTACGGCATGAACTTCGAGTACATGCCGGAGCTGGGATGGAAACCGGCTTACTTCGTGGTGCTGGCGGTGATGGCCGGCGTAGGCGTGGCGATGGCCTGGATGTTCCGCCGGAAGCGCTGGCTGTAGTCGGCTTGTTGAAGGAATTGCCTCATGAATTTCGAGAATGAACTGCGCGCCAAGCTTCAGCGTATGCGCGCCGGACACGACCGCCGGGCCGTCCGCATCGCCGCGGAACTGGACTTCGCCCAACGCTTGCAACGGCTGCGCCAGGAGCCGGACTGGACTGAGTTGATTGCAGACGCCGGCCGAATCGTCACCGACGCGTTGGAGAACTCCGACACCGCCGCCCTGCCCGCCGACGCCGTCCGACAGGCCGAGCAGCAACTGGCCCCTGTCGCCGACGTGGCCCGTCAGTACACCATCCACTGCGTCGGGCACGCGCACATCGACATGAACTGGCAGTGGGGCTACGCCGAGACCGTCGCCACCACGCTGGACACCTTCCGCTCGGTGCTGCGCCTGATGGAGCAGTTCCCCGACTTCCGCTTCACCCAGTCACAGGCGTCGGTTTACGAGATAGTCGCGCGCTACGACGCCGACCTGCTGGAGCGAATCCGCGCCCGTATTGACGAAGGCAGATGGGAGCCGGCCGTCGCAACGTGGGTCGAGGGCGACATGAACCTGCCCGTCGGGGAAGCCATCGCACGGCACCTGCTGTACGCCCGCCAATACATGGCGGAGTTGTTCGGCCTGCCCGGCGAGCGGCTGACTCTGTGCTGGGAGCCGGACACCTTCGGGCACGCCGCGAGCATACCGACGCTGCTGGCCCGCGGCGGCGTGCGGCGGTGCTACCTGTGCCGAGGCGGCGACTTCGAAAAACCCCCGGTGTTCTGGTGGACAGGACCCGATGGTTCGCGAGTGCTGACTGTCTGCGAGCAGACGTGGTACCTCGACCAGCTTGGGCCGCACATCACCCGCGGTCTGCTGAAGTTCTGCGAAAAGACCGGCGCAAAGGACTGGATGTGCGTCTATGGCGTGGGTGACCACGGCGGCGGACCGACACGCCGCGACCTGCTGCGCGCCAAAGAGATGGACTCCTGGCCGGTGTTCCCGCACGTGCGTTTCGCGACGGCCGGCGAGTTCTATGACATACTCGAGGCCCGCGGCGACAATTGGCCGGTGCTGAGCGGGGAGCTGAATTTCGAGTTTCCCGGCTGCTACGCCTCGCAGAGCCGTATCAAGCGATCCAACCGCCAGGCCGAGAACGCCTGCCTCCAGGCCGAGTCGGCGTCGGCCCTGGCGTGGCGGACCGCCGGCGCTGAATACCCCGCGAACGCCCTGCGTGACGCCTGGACGCGCACACTCTTCGGGCACTTCCACGACATCCTGCCCGGCTCGTGCACACCCGAAGGCCGTGACTACCATCTGGGGCAGTTCCAGCTCATCCAGGCGAACACACGCACGTGCCTGTCGGCCGCACTGAAGGCACTGGCCGGGCGCGTGGACACCGGCTTCGCCGCACCAACCGAACTGGACGACGATATCTGGGACGCCAATGCCACCGGCCCGGGGATGGGCGCCGGCATAGGCGAAGTCAGTTCGTCGACCGGCGCGACCGGCTGGCCCAGGGCGATGGTCGCCTTCAACCCGTGCGCCTGGCCGCGAAAGGGCGCGGTCAACATCCGTCTCTGGGAGTCGGGGTTCCACCCGAGGCGGCTGAACTTCCAGGACCTCCAGTTCGCCGCCCGAATGGGCGACGGCACGCTCGTCCCCGCCCAGCGGATGTCCTCCGGCAAATGGCTCGCACACAGCTACGTGGAGCTGGCCGTTCCGGTGGAGCTGCCGGCCGGCGGATGGTCGGCAATGGCGATCGAGCCGGTAGGACGGGTCGGACACTTCACTACCGGCTACCCCGCCGAGGGGCATACGCCGCAGACCGAGGGCTTCCAGCCGGGCGTCACCGTCAACGGCCGACGCATGGAAAACGGGCACATCGCTGTTGAGCTGGACGAGTTCGGCGGCGTGGTGCACCTGATCGATAGACACTCCGGCGCCGAGCTTGCCCAACCCGAGGACCCGCTCGGAGTGCTGGAATACGTGCTCGAACGGCCGGGAGGAATGTCCGCGTGGAACCAATATCCCCCGCGGCTGCGGAAGCCGCCGCAGGTGGTGTCGGTGCGTCAGCTTCACGGTGGTCCGCACGTGGCCGCGTTCGAAACAAAGCTGCGTTTTGGCGAATCGGCCGTCACGGTTACGAGCACGCTGCGGGCGGGCGAGCCCTGGCTGGAGATGACGGTGGACGCCGACTGGCTCGAGCGCGGCTGTGCCGAGGTGGGCATACCGTCGCTGCGGATGCGTTTTCCGACCGCCCTCTCGGATGCTTTCGGGCGCTACGAGACCCCCGGCGGCTGGGTCAAGCGCGACCTGCGAGCCGGCGAGCCGGTGCCGGCCGTCCGCTGGGCGGAGGTCGTCGGACAACTCGACGACGGCAGCGATGCCGGCTGTGTGGTGCTCAACGAGGGCGTCTATTCCCACGCGCTCGACGGCGGCGAGCTGTCCGTCACGTTGCTTCGGGCCAGTTACGAGCCCGACCCCCTGCCCGAGATGGGCAGGCACCGGTTCCGACTGGCCGTCGCGCCGCGCGGAGCCGACACATCGCCGGCGGCAGCGGTCCGGATGGGGATGGCGCTGAATCACCCGCTTCACGCCCTGCCGGCCGAGCCGGGCGACGGGCCTCTGCCGGCACAGGCGCCGGATATGCTCACGGTCGAACCGGGCAACGTCGTCATATCGGCCGTCAAGAAGTGCGAGCACGAATCGGCGCTGGTGCTTCGGCTGCAGGAGACCGACGGCCGGTCCGTCTCCGCGAAGGTGGCCTTTGACGAGCTATGGGGCCGACCGGTAAAGGCCGTCGAAACCGACCTGCTCGAGCGGCCGGTCCAGCCATCGGCGGCCAAGCCCGCGCCGGGCGGGTTCACAGCGGCCATGCCGGCGTTTGGCGTGATGAGCGTGAAGGTTACCTTCGCCTGAGCCGCGGAGCGTTACTTTGCGGTAAGCTCCACCGCTCCGTCCCAGTCGTCGCCGGGCGGTTCCGACTGGTAGCGTGAGCACAGATCCAGGTAGAGTTTGCAGGCCTTGTCGTCTCCGACCTTTTGCGCGGCCGCCCTGAATGCGACCTCGGCCGCCTTGAAATCCCGCTGTTGAAACAACCGCACGCCCTCTGCGAAATCCTCTATGCCCTTGCGCGTCTGCTCAGTCGCATCCGCGCCGAGCACATGCCAGACTTCCACTGGCTCTGCTTTTCCGACCACGCGGACGCGACCCAGCGGCCGGGCCACAAGCCCGTCGCCGCCGGCATGCCAGGTGGGACCGTCCACCAGCAAGCCGGTGCCGAAGCTCTTGTTGGCGCCCTCCAGTCGGCTGGCGACGTTCACGCAGTCCCCGATGGCGGTGTAATCCATCCTCTGGTAGGAGCCGCAGTTGCCGACCATCGCATCGCCGGTGGAGATACCCACGCGGACACTCAAAGACACCTCTGCGACCATCTCCGAGAGTCGGCGGTTCAGCTCCGGCAGAGCCGCCCGGCAGTCCAGGGCGGCTGCTATGGCCCGGCCGGCGTGGTCCTGCTGTGCCACCGGCGCTCCGAAGAGAGCCAGTAACCCGTCGCCGAGGAACTTGTTCAGGTAGCCCCCGTGTCGGTCCTGTAGGATTTCCGTCATCGTCTCGAAGTAGGTGTTCAGCACGCGTACCGTCTGCTGCTCGCCCAGCCGCTCAGAGACGGTGGTGAAACCCGCCAGGTCGCTGAACAGGACCGTCACCATGCGGCGCTCGCCGCCGAGCTTGGCCATTTCCGGGTCGGCTATGAGCCGGTCCACCAAGGCCGGACTGAGCGCGTGGCTGAACAGGCCGCGAATATGCTTTTTGGCGCGCTGCTCGGTAAGCTGGCGGAACGCCATCACTATCGAAAAGCCGGCCACTCCCGCCGCCAGCGGCGCCACCAATGCCAGCCAGGTGTCCCAGCGGGCGAAGACGGTCCGGCAGTTGAACTGCCAGTAAACCACCAGGAGTATCAGCGACAGCACGCCGGCGTATGCGCCGTGCAGGGCGGCCGCCGCCAGCGTTACCAGCACGCCGATGACGGCGATGGCCGCCACGTTCAGCCACGTCGGCGCGTCGTGAACGAAAGCGCCCGAGACGATGGTGTTGTAAACATTCGAGTTCACCACCACTCCGGGGGTGAGCTTGCCGACAGGCGTGGGGACGAAGTCGGCGGCCGCCGTCGCTATCGAGCCGACCAGTGCGATTCGGCCTTCGATTCGGCTTCGCAGACGGCGCTGCTGGTCGGCGATGTCGGCGGCGATGCGCTCGTTCTCCCGCCCCGCGGTGTCCCATGTGTCGGCAAGTGCGACTAGCTCGTCATAGACAGCCGCGCCTTGCGGGTCGGCGGGACGCTCGGCGAGATAGAACTCATCCAGCTCGCGGCGCATCTGATTTCCAAGCTCGTCCAGCTTGCTCTCCACTTCCTCCTCTGCGTCAAGAAGCCGCCGTTCGGCATCGGTTTCAGAGCCGGGCCGGTATAGCTCGTCCAGGTAACGGCGGCGCCGCGCCTCCATCCGACGCTGGTGCAGCTCGTCGGCCTCGGCGAAGGCCTCCAGCATATCGGAGTGTCCGAGGATGCTCGCAATTCTTAGCTGGCACAGCCGGATCAGGCGGGAGTTGCGTTCGATGCGTTCGCGCTGAAGCACGATATTCCCGACGGCCGCCGCCGATATGTGCGCGGGCGGGTCGTCCGGGCTTTCGCGGTGGATCCAGTTCACGCGCAGCGCGCCTTCGTCATCCACGGGGACGCGGCGCGTGAAGCCGTCGGCGAACTGAAGCTTGACGCCGGATTCGTCCGCGGTAAGCGTGAAGTCGCCTCCGTGCTCCCAGCTCAGGCGCTCGGCCGCCAGGGCCAGCGCGAACTGCGGATAGACGGCCTTTTCGCACCGCGCCAGCATGGGCACGCGGCGCAGTTGCCCGTCCTCGTCGGATCGGTACGTCACGAACCCCGTCCGGGCGGTCCGCGTGGCGAAGGTGACCAGCGGCGGCACCGGCCGGCCCGACATGGCCGGGAAGCCGGTAATGCTGTCCGCGGGCACGGACCACTTCTTAAGCGCCTCCAGCGACCGGGCGCGGAGGTAGGCCCGTATTGCCTCCTCGCGATCATCCCCGGAGACGGACCCGTCCCGTCCGCCAAAGACCTCCCCCAGCAAGGCATTCAGCGTGATGTCGGGGCGTTTGCCTACCAGCTCGCGGATCCGCCCGAGCAGCTCGTCTTCGCCGCCGGGCGCGTCGGAGCCGGCATGTCCGGCCGGGACCACGTGCATGGGCACCGAGACGTTGCGGTATTTCTCGAGTGCCTCGGCCAACAGCAGGTCGTCGAAGACCGGCTGCGGCGAGGATTCGCCCAGCATCTCCCCGGCGGGACCGGCATAGAGGCGGTCCGCTTCGGAGGCGAAGCGTATTTCCTGCGGGTCGGGCAGGATGATATCGATAGCTACCGCACGAGCGCCGCACTGCTGAAGAACTTCGATGATGCCGGCCAGCCGCTGTCTCGGCCAGGGCCAACGACCCATGTGCTCCAGGGAACGGTCGTCGATATCGACGTGGACTATCTCGTCGGTCGCCGGAGCGCCCCCGAAGTGCCGGAACCGATGGTCCAACGCCAGCAGTTCCACCTGCCGCCCCGCCCCCAGCAGATAGGCCACTGCCACCAGCAGCGTGACGCCCAACCCCAAGGCGACGGACTCACGATGGCGGGAGGTCTTACGGGGCCTGACAGGCATAAGGCGCTTTTACCACAAGCGGATTGCACCGGCAATCCGCGGCCTTTTCATTGTGCCACTTCGTAGCCCGGCCCAATGAAGCCGTTCTCGATAAAGTAATGATCGTGGTAGTAATTCCACAGTTCTTGATTGCGGCCATCGATGTTCATCAGACCCGAAGGATGCCCGAATGGTCCGAGGAAGCCCGGCAAAGACCGTCCCGAGCCGTTGAACAACAGGAAATTCTTCTCACCGCCGGAAAGTCCGTGCAGTTGTCCAAGCAGTCCGGGCTGCGTGCCCTGCGTGTTGGTATTCCGCCAGGGCGTCATGGCGTTGTTGCCGCCCTGGCCCGACGAAAGCACCGTGAACCCCGACGGCGACGACAGCCCCCACGAACCTTTGAAGCTGGAGGCGCGGGTCTGCGTACCCATATGGGCGACGTTGGCTCCGCTGCCGCGAACGGACAACGTAGCGGCCGCCGTCTGTATCTGCATGTCCGTGGGACCGGCCGTGGTCTCAACCTGCGCGCTTACTCGCCCGTATTTAAGCCCCAGTCGGGCGCGGGCGGTGTTGCCCTCCCTGGCAAGCTCGGCTATTCCCATCTTCGTCGCGCGCTCGATGGTCACCTCGCCGCGGTCGGCGAGCTTGAGCACCACCTTGGAGCCAAGCCCGGTTCGTATGACGGTCATGCCTCCAAGTGTCTCGCCCACGACCAGGTCCTGCCACTCTGTGTCGGTATCGGTCGCCAGCTTCTGTGCCCGCCCGCTGACCGACACGACGGTCGCGACTATGCCGTCGGCGTCATCGGCCGGCTGCGTAGATGCATCGCCGGCCGCCTGTTCGGCCGATTCCTGCGCAAGGACCGGACCGGCCAGCAGGAAAACGGTAAGTAACGTGATGATATGCCTCATCTTCAATCACTCCCTGCCGCGGAGACATAATCGGGAAGCTCGCCCTCGCGGATATAGACGTCGGCCCGGCTGAGCAGAGCCACCATCTCCATTCCACCGACCCGTCCGTGCACAAATCCCGGAGACATCATATCCACGAAAACCATCTCGCGGAGGCAATAGCGCGGCGTCGGACCGGCGAGATCGTTGATGACCCCGCCGCTCAGCCCGCAGGTGCTGTACGCCATCTGCGCCAGGCGACCGCGCGTAATCGGCCGGTGGGCGTCCATATCCCAGTGAGCGGGCACGACGTTGTGTTTGCGCAACTCCTCGACGCGACGCTCGAACGTCCAGCCGGTATCATCTATATCCATAAGCAGCAGCATGCCGCGGGCGGCGTCATTCTCGCTGACCGCTCGTTCGGAGCTTACGCGGTCGAGATACGCCGCGGAATTGCCGTCGGCCGGCAGCGTCGCCTGCGAGCCCAGCACTTCTCCCGGGCCCTGACAGCAACACCCGGCCGCCGCTACCGCCACCAAAGCCGTCGTTATGAGTCGAATGTCGAACATGCTCGGTTTGTCTCCAGCGGCTGTCGTGAATCCTGCGGGTTCACACACATCCTAGAAGGTGAATACCATACCGGTATAGATGAACTGCCTGCACGTGCGGTCGGTGAATGCCTCGCCCGGCCAGAACGCTCCATAGCGGGTCGTAAAGCTCAGATCGGACGTAATCCGCCAGTCGCAGTAGATGTCCCATTCCCAGCCCAGCCAGCGCTGGTCCTGCGTGGCGGTCACGTCGCTGATGGGTCCGCTTTCGGCGTCCTTGTGGTAGAAGAACGCGCGCGTTCCGACCTGCATCTTGCGGAACCACCTGTGGTCTTCCAGCGGGAAGCAACTCGCCCCCACTCTGTACATGTGCAGGTTGCTGACGCGCGGGGCGAAGGCGACGCCCGTGTCGCGATAGCCGAACGCGTTGAACGCCCGGTCCTTGGTGCCGGGGGTATTGCCGCCTATGGTCGCGGTGGCGCTGACCGCGCGGTCGTCGTCGCCGGTGGCGAACAGGTAGCCCACCGTGAAACGGGGCTTGTGGCGCACCGGCGGGGCGTACTCAAGCTGAAAGTCACCGGCCATCGCACAGATTTCATCCCGCCCGGCGGTCTGCAGCATTGAGTAAGTCTTGCCCCACTCGCCCACCAGCTCGGCGCTGTAGTGCAGGTAAGGCGACAGCGCCGTCAGAGTACCGGTACTGCCGATGCCGAGATAGCGGCTGGAGTAGTCGAAGCTCTGGCCCGCCAGTCGCGGCCAGGCGCCGGTATCGTCGTCCTGGTGCAGGTAATAGACGAACGGACGGTGGTCGATTATGCCCTTGTACGCCAGCTCGAATCCCCAGAAGCACCTGTCCTGGTGGTCATAGACGTTGGGAGAGTCGTCTATGTTCTCGGTGTCCTCAATGGTCTGTCCCAGCAAAGCCGTCAGGTCCCACTGCGGGCTGGTCAGCTCGAAGCGGAGCATGTCCATCGGCATGGCCAGCGCCAAGCCGGTCCCGATGTGGGCATATTGACGTCCGACCTTGAGGCGGAAGCCAACCGGCGGGACCTCGCCGGTCTCCGCGGTCAGCCACCGCCTTAGGTCGAACTCGTACCAGGCGCGCTCCACACGGAAGTCGGTAAACTCTACCTCTCCGTCGTCCGGGTCGGGGTTGCGGGTCCAATGATCCCACCCCAGCAGACCCCGGACATAGAACCGATGTACGCCCTGGATGTTCAGACTCGCCCATCCGCGCAATTCGTAACGACGAAGGTTTCGCTGCTCCCGGGCCGCCTCATCGTCGTAACGGAAATAGGCAAAGCTGAACCACCCCCCCGCGTCATAGCCCAACTCCTCGAACTCCGGCTCCTGCTCGTCCAGCAGGACTCGAAGCTCCTCTTCGTAGAACCGCCGGCCGCTCTCCTGCCCATATGCGGGCACCGCATAGGCAGCCAATACGAGCGGGAGAATCAGGGATGGCACCCACAGCCGGCAACGATGTGCGTTCGGCATGGCGTTGTCCTCTTTTTGTCTTGGGCGAACGCTAAGACTTGAATCGGGAGACAGTTTCACCCGCCGCCCGCGGCGGGGCAACAAAAAAACCCGCTTGTCGAAGCATTTCATATTGCCGTCAAACGCACGCAGAGACAAATCAACCTGTATAATGCCCGCCCGCAACAACCTCGGGACAGGCGAATCATGCAGACACTCAGCGAAATCCGAAGATTGCTGAAGTCGGCCGGCGTCAGGCCCAGCCGACATCGGGGACAGTGTTTCCTGGTCGATAAGAACCTGATGGGCAAGCTCTTGGAGACGGCCGAGCCGGACGGCGAAGAAACCGTGCTTGAAGTAGGTCCGGGCACCGGATCGCTGACGGAGGAACTGCTCCAGCGCGCCGGGCGGGTCGTGGCCGTGGAGTTGGACCGTGGGCTGGCTGATCTGCTGCGGCGGCGCTTTTCGGGTGCCGAGAACCTGTTGGTAATCCACCGCGACGTTCTGGAAGGCAAGCATGCTATCTCGCCGGAGGTGCTCGACGCCCTTGGCGGGCGGGCTTCGCTGGTGAGTAACCTGCCCTACGGCATAGCCACGCCACTGATAGCGGAGCTGCTTCGCTGCTCGTGGCGGTCGGTCGGCGGGTCGCGGGAGGACTGCCTGCTGGAGCGGATGACCTTCACGGTGCAGAAGGAAGTGGCCGACCGTCTCTCGGCCGGGCCCGGCGGGGGCGATTACGGACCGGTCAGCGTTCTGGTGCGGCTGCTGGGGGAGGTGCGCCCCGGGCGGTTAGTGCCGGCGACGGCATTCTGGCCCCGTCCGGAAGTGGACGGACAGATCGTCCGCATAGACTTCCGAAGCGACAAGGCGCGCGAAGTGACCGACATCGACGTGCTGGGCGACGTGCTCCACGCCTGCTTCAGCCACCGTCGCAAGCAGCTTTCCTCGCTATTGCGGCAGCGGTTGGCCCGGCCCGACCCGCAACAGCTCCGCCGCGCGGTAGAGCAGGCGGGACTTGACACAACCTTGCGGGCCGCGGAGATAACGCCCGAGCAGTACCGGGCGATTGGCAATGCTTTAGCCGGTGGTGTCTTGTGATTTCCGGGTACTGGGTTTGCATGTTGTCACATCGTCGGCCTGTCGATAGCATGTATGGCGGGCAAAGATTGAGCATACACTGAAGGCACTATCATGACCCAGACAGAAGCCCAAGGCGGAACCAGCGACGGGAAAGGCAAGGCGTTCTTCGACCGGGCCGACGAAGTGGCCGAGACCGGAAACTGGGACTTCGCGGTCGAGCTTTACCTTGAGGGGCTGCGGCGGGAGCCGGACAATCTCCAGCGCGGGCACAAACCGCTGCGGAACGTTGCGCTTAACCGCAAGGCCCAGGGCGGCAAGGGTCCGGGCATGATAGACAAGTTCAAGTACCGTCCGGGCAAGGACCCCCTGGAGAACCTGATCAACGCCGAGTATCTGCTCAGCAAGGAGCCCGGCTCGGTGGAGTATCTCGAGCAGGCGCTCAAGGCCGCCCAGTCCCTGGGACTGCCCGAGGTTGCCCAGTGGCTCTGCGACATACTGCTGGAGGCGATGCGGCAGGCGTCGAAGCCCTCCAAGCGTGTACTGATGCGACTCACGGAGGCCTATGAGCAACAGCAGAACTATTCCAAGGCCATCCAGGCCGCCGACATGGCCAGCCGGATCGACCCGTCGGACGAGGCGGTGGCCGACAAGCTCAAGGACCTCTCAGCGCAATACACCATCCATAAGGGCCGGTACGACCAGGAAGGCGACTTCCAGCGTGCGGTGCGCGACCTGGACAAGCAGAAGGAACTCATCGAAGAGGACGCGGTCGTGAAGGACCAGTCCTATTTCGAGAAGCAGATTGAGCGGACCCGCAAGGAATACGAGGCAGACCCCACCACCCCCGGCAAGATCAGCGCCTACGTGGATGCGCTGGTCAAAACCGAGGACGAGCAATACGAGAACAAGGCCCTGGAAGTATTACAGAAGGCGTGGGAGCAGACCAAGCAGTACCAGTTCAAACTTCGCATGGGGGACATAAAGATCCGCCAGATGACCCGCCGCCACCGGGAGTTGCTCAACGAGGGCAAGAAGGACGAGGCCGCCCAGGCCGCCCGCGAGCAGTTGGAGTTCGAGCTGAAGGAGTACGCCGAGCGGGCGAAGAACTATCCCACCGACCTCGGCATCAAATACGAGTTGGGGCGACGGCATTACATGGCCGGCAACTACGACGACGCTATCGCCATGCTTCAGCAGTCCCAACGGGACCCACGTCGCCAGGCACTGTCGATGATCTTCCTGGGACTGGCGTTCTCCAAGAAGCAGTGGTACCGCGAGGCGGCCGACACCTTCAAGCGGCTGCTGGAGAACGTGGAGATGGGCGAGGAGCGCACCAAGGAGGCCCGCTACTACTACGGGCGCACGCTTGAGCAGATGGGCGAGCTGGAGGCGGCGGCCGATGAGTATTCCGAGGTCGCCCAGATCGACTTCCAGTACAAGGACGTCCGCGACCGGCTGGAACAGCTCCGCAACAAGCTGCGCCAGCAGGGCGGTGAGGAAAAATAGCCCCCCGAAGAGGTCGGGAATTGCCCTTGCCCGCCATGCCGGCGGCTGTATAATAGCCCGACTTGAGACCGCTTGCGGATAGTGGTTTTACCCCTTGATAGATTCACGGAGATCGACACGTGGCGCATTCGCTGTCGGCGAAAAAGAGAATTCGTCAGAACATAAAGCTCAACGCACGCAACCGCTGGCGTAAGCGCCGGCTCAAAGGCGCGATGCGTGAATTCGAGCAGGCGCTGGAAAGCCGGGACTTTGACGGCGCCGAGAAGCGCCTCAGGGAGTGCTACCGGACGCTGGACAGAGTCGCAGGTAAAGGCGTAATACACAAGAACGCCGCCGGTCGGCAGAAAGCACGCCTGGCCCGGCGTCTCAGTCAGGCCCGTAACGCCTGAACGCCGACGATGTTGCGGCGCGTTAAGGTGCGCCGGCGCTGCAAGGCGCACAGTCAACATGTCGCCTGAAGCTACCTCCTACGCCGGGCGGGGCGGAGAGAAGCTCGCCTCGGCCCTGGATGCATTCGAGATTTCCGTGGAGGGGTTGGTCTGCGCCGACTTCGGCTCGGCTACCGGGGGTTTCTGCGATTGCCTGCTGCGGCGGGGCGCCCGACGTGTTCACGCCGTGGACACCTGCTACGGCCAGCTCGACTGGAAGCTACGCACCGACCCACGCGTGGTGGTTCACGAGCGGACCAACGCCCTGCACGCCGAACCGGCGGAAATGGTGGACCTGGCTACAGTTGACGTGGGCTGGACGCCGCAACGGCTGATAATCCCGGCGGTCCGGCGCTGG